>NZ_JBBELR010000001.1:5760000-6590000 GCF_037574945.1 Pseudomonas sp. KBN10P06128
CGCATTATAGGGAGATAGAAACTGGCGTCAACACTTATTTGAAACTTTTATTACGAAACACCGTGACGAGTTCGAAGCCTGGGCAGGCGGCGAGCGATCGAGGGTAGCCGCAGCAGCATGAGCGACGCACCAGCCACAGCGTACAGGGTCCACTCCTCCAGGTCTGCCCGCACCACCCAGAGCATGTGCAGCAAGCCGAGCCCAAGGATCAGGTAGACCAGGCGATGCAGCTTCTTCCAGCGGCTACCGAGCTTGCGCATGGCGAAGCGGTTGGAAGTGATCGCCAACAGGAACAGGCAGACGAATCCAAGCATTCCCACGATGATGTAGGGACGCTTGCTCAATTCGATGCCCAACTGCCCCCAGTCCAACCCCAGGATGAACACGCAGTAAGCGCTCAGGTGCAGCAGCACATAGGTGAAGCACCACAACCCCAACGGGCGACGCACGGCGATCCAGCCCGGCCAGCCGCTCAGCTTCTGCAGTGGCGTCATCGCCAGGGTGAGTAGCAGCAATACCAAGGCGCCCAGCCCCAGTCGATCGACCAGGGTCTTGCCCGGGTCAGGTCCGAGGGCAAAGATCCAGGCTTGGTACAACCACCAGGCCGGCACCGCCAGCGCCCCCAGGAATACCGCAAGGTGCAGATACCAGTAGCGCATCAGTAGTACTTCCTCAGATCCATGCCGCTATAAAGGGAAGCGACCTCGCTCCCGTAGCCATTGAACATCTGCGTATCCCGTACATTGGGGCTGAACAAGCCACTGGGCAGGCGCCGCTCGCGGGCCTGGGACCACCGAGGGTGGTCGACCTGCGGATTGACGTTGGCATAGAACCCGTACTCGTTGGCGGCAATGCTTTCCCAGGTGGTATTCGGCTGCTCGCGGACCAGACTGATACGCACGATGGACTTGATGCTCTTGAAGCCATACTTCCACGGCACCACCAGGCGCAACGGCGCGCCATTCTGGTTGGGCAACAGCCGCCCGTACATGCCCACCGCCAGAATTGCCAGGGGATGCATCGCCTCGTCCATGCGCAAGCCTTCCATATAAGGCCAGTCGATCACCGAGAAACCGGAGCGTTGGCCGACCATCTGTTCCGGACGCTGCAGGGTTTCGAAACGGACGAACTTCGCCTGCCCATTGGGTTCGACCCGCTTGAGCAGGTCCGCCAGGGGAAAGCCCAGCCAAGGGATCACCATCGACCAGGCTTCCACGCAGCGCAGCCGATAGATGCGCTCTTCCAGTTGGTAGGGTTTGACGAAATCCTCGAGGGCATAGGTACCCGGCTTGCCGACCTCGCCGTCGATCACCACCGACCAGGGCTCGGTCTTCAGGGCCGAGGCGTTTTCCGCCGGGTCGCCCTTGTTCGGCCCGAATTCGTAGAAATTGTTGTAGTGGGTGGCGTCCTTGAATGGCGTGATCGCCTCCCCCTGGACATCCACCGCCTGCCAGCGGGTCTGCGGTAGCTTTTCGGCGAACCAGCCCGGCGCCTGCACCGGCTCGACGCCGGCATAGCGCTGTTCGTCGGCAAAGCCCAGGCGCGGCAGGCCGCTGGCCAGCGCCAATCCGGCGAAGGAAGCACCGAGCAGACGCCGACGGGACAGGTAGAGGGTTTCGGACGTGACTTCCGACTCGGAACAGTCGGAACGGGAGGGAATCTTGATCAGCATGACGGGCTCCGCAATGACCAGCTTTGTGCCAGTAGACTACGGAGCCCGTTGGAAATTACATCAGCTCGGCTGCTTCCGGCGACGCAGCTGCAGCAGGTATTGCACAGGACCGGAGGCCGCGTAGGCAAGGAACAGCAACAGGAGGATGCGCGGCGGGTCGGTAAAGACCACGGCGAAGGCCAGCACCACGATAAGGATCGCCACGAACGGCACCCGGCCGCGCAGGTCGAGATCCTTGAAGCTGTGGTACTTGATGTTGCTGACCATCAGCACACCGGCGGCGGCGACCAGCAGGGCGACGAGGAAGGCAACCTTGGCGCCCTGGATCTCGAAATCGCTGAACGCCCATACCGTGCCCGCCACCAGCGCCGCGGCGGCCGGACTGGCCAGGCCGATGAAATAGCGCTTGTCGGCCTTGCCGACCTGGGTGTTGAAACGAGCCAGACGCAGGGCGGCGCCCGCAACGTAGATGAAGGCGACCATCCAGCCGACCTTGCCGAGGCTGCCAAGCGCCCATTCGAAGGCGACCAGCGCCGGCGCCACACCGAAGGCGACCATGTCGGACAGCGAGTCGTACTCGGCGCCGAAGGCGCTCTGGGTGTTGGTCAGGCGAGCCACGCGGCCGTCCAGTCCATCGAGGACCATGGCCACGAAGATAGCGATGGCGGCGTTGGCGAACTGGCCGCTCATGCCATTGATGATGGCGTAGAAGCCGGAAAACAGGGCCGCCGTGGTGAACAGGTTGGGCAGCAGGTAGATACCGCGGTGACGAACCTTCCGCCCTTCGGCGTCGTGCCCTTCTTCTATATGTTCGTCGATGGGCAGCAGGCTTTCTTCGTCGGAGGCCTTGTTCGGCTCCTCGGGACGTTCACTCATGGACAATTCCTTGGGAACTGATGGGGTACGAATATGCCGACAGCTCTTCTGACTAGGAAGACAACTCCGCCGGCCCAGGCTTTATACCAGATCGCCAGGCAAGAACGAAAAAACGCGGCCGGGGCCGCGTTTCTTCGTCTGTCGCCGGAGCCGCTTAGTTCTTGCTCTTGTCGACGATCTTGTTGGCTGCGATCCACGGCATCATCGCGCGCAGCTTCTCGCCGATCTGCTCGATCGGGTGAGCGGCGTTGTTGCGGCGGTAGGCAGTCATCGACGGGTAGTTGGCCGCACCTTCGGTAATGAACATCTTCGCGTATTCGCCGTCCTGGATGCGCTTCAGGGCGTTGCGCATGGCAGCACGGGACTCGGCGTTGATCACCTCCGGACCGGTTACGTACTCACCGTATTCGGCGTTGTTGGAGATGGAGTAGTTCATGTTGGCGATGCCGCCTTCGTACATCAGGTCGACGATCAGCTTCAGCTCGTGCAGGCACTCGAAGTAGGCCATTTCCGGCGCGTAACCGGCCTCGACCAGGGTTTCGAAACCGGCCTTGACCAGCTCGACGCAACCACCGCAGAGAACGGCTTGCTCACCGAACAGGTCGGTTTCGGTCTCGTCCTTGAAGGTGGTTTCGATGATACCGGTACGACCGCCGCCGACGCCGCAGGCGTAGGACAGGGCGACGTTCTTGGCGTTGCCGGAAGCGTCCTGGTAGATGGCGATCAGGTCAGGGATGCCACCGCCCTTGACGAACTCGGAACGCACGGTGTGACCCGGTGCCTTCGGCGCGATCATGATCACGTCGAGGTCGGCGCGCGGGACGACCTGGTTGTAGTGGATGGAGAAGCCGTGAGCGAAGGCCAGGGTGGCGCCCTTCTTCAGGTTCGGCTCGATCTCTTCCTTGTACAGGCGGCCCTGGAACTCGTCCGGGGTGAGGATCATGACCACGTCGGCTGCGGCGACGGCGGTCTTCACGTCGGCAACCTTCAGACCGTGCGCTTCGGCCTTGGCCACGGTGGCGGAGCCGCTACGCAGGCCCACGGTGACGTCGACGCCGGAGTCCTTCAGGTTGCAGGCATGGGCGTGGCCCTGGGAGCCGTAGCCGATGATGGCAACTTTCTTGCCCTGGATGATCGAGAGGTCACAGTCTTTATCGTAGAAAACGCGCATGGGAATTCCCCTTCAGTAAGGCCTCGCGGGCCTGCTTTCAGTTCAGATGCTCAGAGTCTTGTCGCCACGGGCGATGCCGGTGACGCCACTGCGGACCACTTCCAGGATCGACGCGGTGCCGATGGCCTGGATGAAGCTGTCCAGTTTGTCGCTGGTACCCGCCAGCTGCACGGTATAGACGCTACTGGTGACGTCGACGATCTGCCCACGGAAGATATCGGTGGTGCGCTTGACCTCGGCGCGCTGGGCGCCCGTGGCCTTGACCTTCACCAGCATCAGCTCGCGCTCGATATGAGCGCTTTCCGACAGGTCCACCAGCTTGACCACTTCGATCAGCTTGTTGAGGTTCTTGGTGATCTGCTCGATCACCTCATCGTGCCCCACGGTGGTCAGCGTCAGACGCGACAGGGTCGGGTCCTCGGTCGGCGCCACGGTCAGGCTTTCGATGTTGTAGTTGCGTTGGGAGAACAGGCCGACCACGCGGGACAATGCGCCTGGCTCGTTTTCCAGCAGCAGGGAAATGATGTGTCGCATGATCAGGTACGCTCCGTCTTGCTCAGCCACATGTCGCGCATCGCGCCGTCACGGATCTGCATCGGATAGACGTGTTCGCTGGCGTCCACCTGGATGTCGAGGAAGACCAGGCGATTCTTCATGGCGAACGCCTCCTCCATCTTCGGCTTCAGATCCTTCAGGTCGGTGATGCGCATGCCGACATGCCCGTAGGCTTCGGCAAGCTTGACGAAGTCCGGCAGGGATTCCATGTAGGAATGCGAATAACGGCTGTTGTACTGCATGTCCTGCCACTGGCGGACCATGCCCAGGGCACCATTGTTCAGGTTGACGATCTTCACCGGCAGGTCGTACTGCAGGCAGGTAGACAGTTCCTGGATATTCATCTGGATACTGCCCTCGCCGGTCACGCAGGCGACATCGTCGTCCGGGAAGTTGAGCTTGATGCCCATCGCCGCCGGGAAGCCGAAGCCCATGGTGCCGAGACCGCCGGAGTTGATCCAGCGATTGGGCTTGTTGAACTTGTAGTACTGCGAGGCGAACATCTGGTGCTGGCCGACATCGGAGGTGATGAAGGCATCGCCATGGGTAACCTCGTAGAGCGTCTCGATGACGGTCTGCGGCTTGATGATGCTGCCGTCGCCCTTGTCGTACGGGAACAACCCACGGTTACCACGCCACTCGTCGATCTGCTTCCACCAGGCAGCCTGGGCATCCTGGTTCGGGGTCTCGCCGATTTCCCTGACGATCGCGACCATTTCGGTGAGAACGCTGTCCACCGGGCCGACGATCGGGATGTCGGCCTTGATGGTCTTGGAAATCGACGCCGGATCGATGTCGATGTGGATGATCTTGGCGTTCGGGCAGAACTTCGCCGCGCCGTTGATGACCCGGTCGTCGAAACGCGCGCCGACCGCGAGGATCACGTCGCTGTGATGCATTGCCAGGTTGGCGGTGAAGCTGCCGTGCATCCCGAGCATGCCGAGGAACTGGCGGTCCGCGCCGGGATACCCGCCGAGGCCCATCAGGGTGTTGGTCACCGGCAGGTTGAGCATCTGCGCCAGCTCGGTCAGCGGCGCCGCGGCATTGCCCATGATCACGCCGCCGCCGGAATAGACCACCGGGCGCTTGGCGGCCAGGAGCATCTCGGCGGCCTTGCGGATCTGTCCCGAGTGACCGCGAACGGCCGGGCTGTACGAACGCAACTTGACCTTCTTCGGATAGGAATATTCGAACTTCTGCGTCGGGTCGCCCATGTCCTTCGGAATATCCACGACCACCGGCCCCGGACGACCGGACTGCGCCAGGTAGAAGGCCTTCTTGATCACCTCGGGAATTTCCGAGGGATGCTTGATGATGAAGCTGTGCTTCACGATCGGCCGGGAGATCCCGACCATGTCGGTTTCCTGGAACGCATCGGTACCGACCATGTTGCTCGGCACCTGGCCCGACAGGATCACCATCGGGATGGAGTCCATGTATGCGGTGGCGATACCGGTGATGGCGTTGGTCGCGCCCGGGCCGGAAGTCACCAGCACGACACCGGGCTTGCCGGTGGCGCGGGCGTAGCCGTCGGCCATATGGGTAGCCGCCTGTTCGTGGCGCACCAGGATGTGGGTCACGTCGTGCTCCTTGAAGAGCGCGTCGTAGATATGCAGGAGGGCACCACCCGGGTACCCGTAGATGTACTTAACGCCTTCGTCGCGCAACGAGCGGACGACCATTTCAGCGCCAGATAAAAGCTCCACGTTTTCACCTCTAGAACGCTATACGGCCACCCAAGGGCGGGCGACCGAAATTCGGTTGGCTGCCCGGCAGAGCATGGGTGACGGTAGTCACCGGCTACGTCAACTGCCGATTGAGCAAACTTGGAAGGGCGCCTGGTGTTACGGAGCTCTTCCACCCAGCGCGAGGTAACGCGAAGCAGGGTGTAACTTTCGGCGCGGGTAGGCACCTCATGGTCTGCCGGAGAGGGGACTGGGTTGCAGACGGCCCGCTACAGCGAGCTTGGATTCTTCGCATTCGTCGAACGCAAGTCAAGCTTTATTCTGAAAATTATCAAAAAAAATTCCAAGGAAGCTGCCATACCCTTCCATAAAAAAGCTGATCAATGACCAAAAACAGATTTTATGGCTAGAAAATTCCGATTTAGAGCAAACTTTTCCAAAATGCCCATGATTCCCGCGAGGACTTGCCACGGCGAGGCCGTCTCCGGCGGCGGTTGTGATGCCGTGCAGCATGCCGCGCTGGCGGATTTGGTTATAGTTAGCCGCAGTTAGCGCATTCCAAGGACTCCGCATGCGACGCATGATCCTCCCGGCCAGCTTGTTGCTCGCCCTCTCCTCTTTCGCCATGGCCGCCCCGATCTACAAATGGGTCGACGCCGAGGGCGTCACCCACTTCGGCGCACAACCGCCGCAAGGTGCGCAAGCGACCACGGTGAATACCCAGACCGCCCCGCCACCGGACAACTTCCCCCTGCCCCCCTCGACCCCGGCACCGACCATCCAGCAGAAACCGGCCGATCCCGAGCAGAAGGCGATCGACGACAAGGTGAAGCAGCAAGTGGCGAAGGAAGAGGCCGAGCGCAAGCAGTTCTGCGAAGAGACCCGCAACAACCTCGCGCAACTGAAGAACAACCCGCGCGTAAGGGTCGACGAAGGCAAGGGCGAACTCCGTCGCCTCGGCGAGGAAGAACGCCAGGAGCGAATCGCCAAGGCCGAAAAGGCGATCCAGGAGAATTGCCGCTGAGGCGAACACAGCCCCGTCCCGCAGCATGGGGCTGACCCGGCTCTCCGCCTTGCTTGAAGCAAAGAAAAACCCGGCCTGTAGCCGGGTTTTTCTTTACTGCCGAAGCTTCATGACGACCCGCCGATCAGCCGGTCGAACTCGCCAAGCGCCGCCAGCAGGCCGGCGACTTCCTCGCCACGCTGCGCATAGGCCACCTCGGCCATGGCCAGGATACCCGAGGCTTGCGGCAAGGCGCTGTCGCTTTCGAGAATCAGCTTCATCCGTGGCAGGAAGATCCATTGCAGCCATTGCTCGAGCGCCAGCGTATCCACGCAGAACGGCTCGGGGCTGGCCAGCGCTTCCGGGGCGGGGCTGCTTTCGCTCCACCAGCCGAGGGCACGCAACTCACGCTCGATCAGCAACAACTGGTCGGCCAGCGCATAGACCCGTCGATCCATCAGGAGCTGACCTTGGCCTTCTGCCGGGCCAGCGCAGCGCCGGCGGAGTCTCCCTGCTTCTCCCGAGCCTGGGCGATCAGTTCCCAGAGCCCGGCCTGCAAGGCCGGCCGGCCATTGGCGTAGCTCAAGCCACGGCGCGCGACCTGCTCGGCCTGGGCCGCATCGCCCTGGGCCAGGCGCACCTGGGCCAGGCGATAGAGCACCTGCGGCTCGCGCGGAGCGATGCGCTGGGCTCGCTCGAGGCTGGCGGCGGCGCTGTTCAGGTCGCCGCTGCCCTGCTGTTGCTGGGCGGTTGTGAGCATCGCCAGGACCGGCCCGTCCAACTGCTCGTCGGCCGCCAGGCTGCCGGCCGAGCCGGAGGCCGGAATGCCGGTGGGCGCGGAACGACTGGCGCCGCTGGGCGGCATGTTGTAGCTGCCACCCAGCGGTGGCGTGGAGGCGCTGCTGGGCGGAGCCTGGTACTGGGTGCCGGTGCCGAGCGGAGCGCTGCTGATCGGCGCGGCGCCGGACTGCGCCGGGAAAGTCTGGATCGGTGCGGAATTGGCGCCCTGCGGCACCATCACCACCACACCGGAGTCGCCGCCCTGGGGAATGCCCTGGGTGGCGGCGCCTTGCTGGGTACGCGGTACCTGGGTACGGGTGATGCGGAAACCGCCGCTTTCCTGGTTGGACACCGGAGTACCGGAATCCACCACCGGGATCGCCCCGTGCTGCGGGCTGGCGCAGCCCGCGAGCACGGCACTGCCGGCAAGCGCGGCGAATACGAAAATCTTCTTCACGTCAGGTCCTCTCGGATCAATTCAGCCAGCCACGTACCCAGTCCATCACCTCGCCGGCGGGGTTCTGGCTCCCGCAGCCTGGGCCCTGGGCGGGCTCGCTGCCACGAATATAGGGCATCTGTACGGCATTCGGGCAATCCGCCGCCGAGCCCTGCCCGGTCTGCGCGTCGACCCAGGCCATCACCACGTTCTCCGGCATCGGCATTTCCAGCGATTGCGGATGCGCCTTGCGCATGAAGCTGGCCCACACCTGCAAGGCACCGGTGGCGCCGGTAAGCGGCGTCTTGCCGTTGTCGTCGCGACCGAGCCAGACCACAGCCTGGAGGTCGCCGCCGAAACCGGAGAACCAGCTATCGCGCGAGTCGTTGCTGGTGCCGGTCTTGCCGGCGAGGGTCAGCGACGACGGCAATTGACTGTACACCGAACGCCCGGTGCCTTCGCGCATGACCCGCTGCATGGCGTTCTGCACCAGGTAGACGGCGCCCGAGTCGAAGCGCTGTTCGACCTGGAACGGATAGCGCTTGAGCGGCTGGCCGTCGGCAGTGAGGACGCTGCGGATCCCCCGCAACGGCGTGTTGAAGCCGCCGCTGGCGATGGTCTGGTACATGGTGGCGACCTCCATCGGACTGAGCGAACCGGCGCCCAGCAGCATCGACGGATAGGCCGGCCAGTCACGGTTGATACCCAGCCGGGCGACGGTCTGCAGCACGTTGGGCACACCGACGTCGAGGCCGAGCTTGGCGGTGGACAGGTTGTAGGAGTTTGCCAGGCCCTGGTACAGGAAGATCGTGCCATGCGAGCGCCGGTCGTAGTTCTGCGGTCGCCAGACCTGGCCGTCCTGGCCTTTCACCGCGAAGGGCTCGTCCTGCACCCAGGTGGTCAGGGTGTACTTGCTCGGCCGCTCGAGAGCGGTCAGGTAGACCGCCGGCTTGATCAGCGAACCGATCGGCCGCACCGCGTCCAGGGCCCGGTTGAAGCCGGCGAAGCGCGGGTCGCGACTGCCGATCAGGGCCTGGATCTCGCCGGTTTCCGGATTGGTCACGACCATCGCCGCCTCGACCTGGTCGACTCCCTTGCGCCCACTGAGGCGCTTGAGCGTTTCGTTGACAGAGGTCTCGGCCTTCTCCTGCAGGATCGGATCGAAGCTGGTGAAGATGCGCAGCCCTTCCTCGGTCAGGTCCTCGTCGCGGTAGTCCTGGCGCAACTGGCGCTTGACCAGGTCGAGGAAGGCCGGATAGGAGCTGTCGGCCATGCTGCCCTGCCGGGTAACGCCGAGCGGGCGCTGCTTGGCGGCGTCGACTTCCTGCTGGGTCGCCACGCCCTGCTCGGCGAGCACGTCGAGCACCAGGTTGCGCCGCGCCAGCGCACGATCCGGGTAACGCCGCGGGTTGAAGTAGGACGGTCCCTTGACCATGCCGACCAGCAGCGCCACCTGGTCGAGCTTGAGCTCGGCCAGCGGCTGGCTGAAGAAATACTGGCTGGCCAGGCCGAAGCCATGGATCGCTCGTTGCCCATCCTGGCCGAGGAACACCTCGTTGAGATAGGACTCGAGGATGTCGCGCTTGTCGTAGTGCAGTTCCAGCAGCACCGCCATCATCGCTTCATTGATCTTGCGGCTCAGGCTGCGCTCATTGCTCAGGAAGAAGTTCTTCACCAACTGCTGGGTCAGGGTGCTGCCGCCCTGGCGCAGCTGGCCGGCCGTGGTGTTGACCCACACCGCCCGGGCCACGGATTTCAGCGACACGCCATGGTGGTTCCAGAAGTCGCGATCCTCGACCGCGACCAGGGTGTCGATCAGGTAGGTCGGCACCTGGTCGAGCTTGACCAGGATGCGATCCTCATGGTGCGCCGGATACAAGCCGCCGATCAGCAGCGGCTCAAGGCGCGCCACCGCCAGTTCCTTGCCGTTGGCCTGGCTCAGCCCGCTGACATAGTTGCCGTTGAAGCGCACGCGCACGCGCTGGGCCGGTTCCGCGCCTTCGTAGAACTGGAAGCCACGGGTATTGAGTTCGACCGCGCTGGCCGCCACCGATACGGTTCCAGGGCCGCTCACGCTGGGCTCGCGACGGTAGCCGAGGGCGTCGAGTTCGCGCAGGAAGTCTTCCCTGCTCAGCTTCAGGCCGTTGAACAGCTCCAGCGGGCGGGCATAGACCTTCGCCGGGATGGTCCAGCGCCGGCCGGAGAATTTCTCCTGCACCACGGCATCGAGATAGATGGCGAAGCCGGCGAGGAGCACCAGGCCGACGAGGCCGAGCTTGAGGGCCCAGCCGAGCCATTTGTTCAGGCCGGGTGCCGGGCGTGCTTTGCTGTTACGGGAACGGGGGGATCGGGGACGCGTCATGGCGGCGCATTATACGTACTTTATCCACAGCGGACAGACACCGCATCGGCGGCATCCACGGTCTGCGCGGCCCCGGTGGATAGGCGCGGCGGCAGCGCGGCGCATTCGACCGGCGATCCGGCAAATGGTTGCTATCCGCCAGCGAGGTTTGCACTGTCACCCCTTCCCGCCATAATGCGGGTTTTCGCATATTTCAGAGGCAAGGATATCCCGTGAGCCAGACCCTGATCGCCGCCCTGCAGAACCCGGCCCTCTACCCCCACCCGGTGGAGCGCTTCGAGGTCATCGAGACGCACATCTCCTGGGTCCTGTTGACCGGTCCCTACGCCTACAAGATCAAGAAGCCGATGGATTTCGGCTTTCTCGATTTCACCAGCCTGGACAAGCGCCGCTTCTATTGCAACGAAGAGCTGCGCCTGAACCAGCGCCTCACCGACGATCTCTACCTGGAGGTCCTGCCGATCACCGGCAGCGAAGAGGCGCCGCGGATCGGCGGCGACGGCGAGGCAATCGAATACCTGCTGAAGATGCGCCAGTTCCCGCAGGACAACCTGCTGGCGGCAATCCAGGGCCGCGGCGAACTGTCCAACCAGCATATCGACGAACTGGCCGAGCAGATCGCGCACTTCCACCAGAACACTCCGAAGGTGCCGCTGGAGCACCCGCTGGGCACCGCCGAGTCCTGCATGGCGCCGGTGCGGCAGAATTTCGAGCAGGTTCGCCCGCTGCTCAAGGACAAGGCCGACCTGCAACAGCTGGATGCCCTCGAAGCCTGGGCGGAAAGCAGCTTCGAACGCCTGCTGCCGGTGCTCCAGGAGCGCAAGGCGAAGGGCTTCATCCGCGAATGCCACGGCGACATCCACCTGGGCAACGCCGCGCTGATCGACGGCAGGGTAGTGCTGTTCGACTGCATCGAATTCAACGAGCCGTTCCGTTTCACCGATGTCTGCGCCGACTTCGCCTTCCTCGCGATGGACCTGGAAGATCGCGGCCTGAAGTGCCACGCTCGACGCTTCGTCAGCCTCTATCTGGAACACACCGGCGACTACCAGGCCCTGGAACTGCTGAACTTCTACAAGGCCTACCGCGCCATGGTCCGCGCCAAGGTCGCGCTGTTCAGCCTCGGCTACCAGACCGATGCCGTGCAGCGCGCCGCGACCCTGCGCCAGTACCGCAACTACGCCAACCTGGCGGAAAGCTACAGCGCCATTCCCTCGCGCTTCCTGGCGGTCACCCATGGTGTCTCCGCGGTCGGCAAGAGCCAGGTGGCCATGCGTCTGGTGGAGGCTCTGGGCGCCGTGCGCCTGCGCTCGGATATCGAACGCAAGCGTCTGTTCGGCGAGCAGCCGGAACACGACAGGGGCCAGTTCGCCGCCGGCATCTATAGCAGCCAGGCCAGCGAAGCGACCTATGCGCACCTTCACCAGTTGGCCGCGAAGATCCTCCAAGCCGGCTATCCGGTGGTGATCGACGCCGCCTACCTGAAGCAGAATCAGCGCCAGGCCGCTTGCCACATCGCGGAAGAAACCGGCGTGCCGTTCCTGATCCTCGACTGCCAGGCGCCCGAAGCGGTGATCGCCGGCTGGCTTGCGCAACGCCAGGCGGAAGGCAAGGACCCGTCCGACGCGACTCTCGACGTGATCCGCACCCAGCAGGCTACCCGCGAGCCGCTGACAGCGGCGGAGACGGTCCAGAGCAAGCGCGTCGACACCCACGACGCGGCCAGCCTCGACGGGCTGGTCGACGGCATTCGCCAGCGCCTGCCCGGTCTCTGAACGAACTGCCACGGCGCCCGCCCCTCCAGGGCGGGCGCCGTGCCGCTGCTCTTCTATACTCACGGCGAGCCTTCTGCGCAGGACGCCGCCCATGAACTCGCCCCGTCAGCTCGACTCGCCGCTCTACCAACTGCTCCACGCCGAAGACATCGAAGGCTTCAACCGACAGAAGCCGGCCGACGGCTGGATCGACCTGGCCGGCGGCGACTTCCGCGGCCTCGACCTGCGTCTGCTGGATGCCGCCCGCGTCGACTTCAGCGATGCCTATTTCCGCGGCGCCGACCTGCGCGGCGTGGATCTGCGCGAGGCGCGCCTGGAGGGCGCCAGCCTGGCCCATGCGCAGATATCCGGTACGTATTTCCCGTTGCGCCTGGCGCCGGACGAGATCCGCATGTCGGTAAACTTCGGCACCCGCCTGCGCTACCTGCCGGAGCCCTGAGAAGCGGAAGGACCACGCCAGGCCACGTTTTGCCGGGAGGCCGCTACACTTCTGGCAGGTACCCGGCCGGCTGAGGATCGGTCCCGGACCGCCTACGCCGGATCGTAAGGGCGAAGGCCGCTCGCGTCGGCCATCTCGCTCCATCGCGCCGGCCCTGTCGGCTCCGGACCGGTTCCAGGCAGTTCCGCGCCATCACGCTTCTGAGCGGCATCGCAAGGACCGACGATGAACGACGAACTGCTGAACCTGAAAAACCTCGGGAAAACCTCGACCCAATGGTTGCATGCCGTGGGTATCCACAGCGCCACCGATCTGCGTCGGCTCGGCTCGGTGGGAGCCTATCGCGCGGTCCGCGCGCGCGGCTTCCGAGCCTCGAAAGTCCTGCTCTATGCCATCGAAGGCGCACTCCTCGACGTTCACTGGAACGAGCTGTCCCCAGACCACAAGGCCGCACTGCTCGGCGAGCTGGAGACTTTCCCCGTGCGAAACAAGAGCTAGCTCACACCTGCCACGGGAAGATATTTACTCCCCCCCGGGCGCCCACCTATCGTCTCGTGGACGTTCGTACCTCCTCTCCCGACCAGGCAGCTCAAGGAAATGGCCATGTATCTACTCGGCGAGCAACCGGCGTATGCCGACCAATTGATCAATCGCCTGCAGGGAATCCCTCACCGCTTGCTCGAAGGCCTGGCACCCAGCGGCCCCGCCCTGGAACTGGAACGTAGCGACGACTTGGAACGCGAGCTGCCCGCCGACCAGGTATTCCTGGTGGAAAGCGGCCTGCTGCATGCGCTGGTCGACGAACGCCCACTGTTCTACCTCCAGGAAGGCGACCTCCTCGGACTTCGACGCGGACTCGAGCTCCCCGCCTGCCGGCATGCCAACGAAGAGCCGATCCGCCTGCTGCCCTATTCGCGCGATGCGCTGCTCCAGCACATCCATGCTGACCAGGAACGTCAGGAACTGCTATTGCAGTACCTGATCGGACAGACTGCCCTGCTCGGCGATGCGCTGGCGCACCTGAAGCAGCCGGAAGTCCGCCCGGCCACCGGCTTCCGCCACTTCGCCGCGGGCGAGGCGCTGATCCGCCAGGGCGACGATGCGGATCATGTATTCATCATCATCGAAGGGCACGCCGAAGCGCTGGTGGACGGCCAGAAAGTCGGCGATGTGCAGAAGGACGAGATCTTCGGCGCCATGGCCGTGTTCACTCGCGAGAAACGCAGCGCCACGGTGGTCGCCAGCGAACCCTGCACGGTGATGGTGATTCCCAAGGAGCAGTTCCTCGGCCTTATGCAGAACAACCCGCGAATCGCCCATAGCCTGATCGAAGGCATGGCCCGGCGGATAGACCTGCTTAACCGGGAAGTGACCCAACTGCGCCTGCGCCGCAGCGCCTGAGGCCCATTCCAGAGGGCTCGCGACTAGCTAGCAGAAAAGTTTGGCGAAAGCGTTTGACATGGAAATGAGAATCATTATTATATCACTCAACTGGTCGCGAGATCAGCCGGTAAGCTGAGAGACCCACGCAGTCGGACTCTTCAGATTATCTCCTCATCAGGCTAATCACGGTTTTTGACCCGGCACTTTGCCGGGTCTTTTTTTGCCTGCGATTCGGCCGGAGACGACCGTTCATCGGCTGGCGATGGAATGAATGAGAACCGGCTTGACCTGATAATGAGAATATTTATTATTACACCAACTGGTCGCGAGGCCAGCAGGTAAGCTGAGAGACCAAGCAGTCGGACTCTTCAGATTATCTCCTCATCAGGCTAATCACGGTTTCGACCCGGCACTTTGCCGGGTCTTTTTTTGCCCGCGAAAACGTAGCGCGATACGCGGCTCCAGGCCTCGCGCCCTTCCTTCAACGTGCCTTCTTCATCTCCGCGCAATAGTCCTTGTCCGGCTGTGCCGGCGTGTACCAGGTGTAGTCGGCCTCACGCGTCGTTACCGCCTGCCCGGCCTCGACCAGCATCAGTACCTGAGTGCCCTTCTCCGCACCAAGGTCGCGCAGGTGGACCGGTACGCCGAGGTCGCGTCGGGCGTGGAAGCTGCCGGCGACGAGCATCGCCGGCAGTGGCGCATCGCGAAGACGCTCGGCCATGCGGCGGTCGCGTTGCTGCTGGACGGCGAGCATCGCCGGCAATTGATCGTCGGGAAGCATGCCGCAGTGGGATTCGCGAATCTGCGCAAGCAGCGGCAGGCGCACGCTGTCACGCCTGGAGGCCGTTCCGGGAAGCGGCGGTCGCTCCCTGTAGATGCGCATGATCTCGCTTCGCTGGAGGTTCGCCGCCAGCAACGGCGCGGGTTGCGCAACCGCCCAGGACACCAGGGGTCCGTACTGCGTCCAGTCCCAACGTTTCTGCCAGTCCAGGGCCTGCTCCAGGTTCGCCACCGGCTTGCCGTTCCCGAGTTGTGCGCGGACCGCATCCACCCGTGGTTGCTGGCCGGGATCGAGCATTTCCAGCAGCAGGCTGCCCTGCGCCCGGTATTCGCCCAGGGCCTGCGCCAGCCACAGCTCCACGGCATGATGATCGGGATTGTCGTGCTTCTCGCCGACGATCACTCGCGGCGCGGCCGCCAGGCGTGCGACCAGTTGCTGCGGGCTCAGCGTCACGCCGCTGCGTAATTCGACGATTCGTCCCGTCTGCGGATCGTCGCGCCCTTCCGGGCTCTGCCAATCAGGCAGCGGCGGCAGTTGGGACTGGCAGCCGCCCAGCAGCAGACAGAAAGCGAACAGGCGAATGCGCATGGCGACTCCTTCAACGGGCGACGATCAGCGGATGACCTCGCTCGGGATGACGCTGGACCAGGACCTCGAGGCCGAACACCGCGCGCAACGGCTCGGGGCGCAGGACTTCCTCGGGCGTACCGAGCAGGTGCGGGCGACCATTCTGCAACAGCAGCAGGCGGTCGCAATAGCGCGCGGCCAGGTTGAGATCGTGGAGGATCACCAGCACCGAGGCACCGCGGCGGGCGAAATCATGCACCGCCTGCAGGGTAGTGTGCTGGTGCAGCGGGTCGAGCGCCGAGGTCGGTTCGTCGAGCAGCAGCACCTGCCCCGGCTCGCCCGGCCACAGCTGCGCCAGCACCCGCGCCAGGTGCACGCGCTGGCGTTCGCCGCCGGACAGCGCCAGGTAGCTGCGCCCGGCCAGATGGCTGGCGTCGGCCGCCGCCAAGGCCTCGGCGACGATCTGCACATCGCGCTCGCGGCCGCTGGAATGGGGCAGCCGACCGAAGCCGACCACCGCCTCCACCGGAAAGGCGAAGCCCAGCGACGAACTCTGCGGCAGCACCGCCAGGCGCTGCGCGCGAGCGACGCCCGGCCAGTCGTCGAGGCCGCGCTCGTCGAGCAGCACCAGCCCTTCGGCCGGCTCCAGTTCGCCACAGAGAGCGCCAAGCAAGGTGCTCTTGCCAGCGCCGTTGGGGCCGAGTACGCCGAGCATCTCGCCAGGCCGCAGCTCCAGTTCGAGGCCTTCCAGTACAGTCTTTCCGCCACGGCGGATGGACAGGTTCTCCACGCGCAGCATCAGGCCCGCCCCCGCAATAGCAGATAAAGGAAGAACGGCGCGCCGATCAGTGCCGTGACGATGCCGATCGGCAACTCCGCCGGAGCCAGCGCCAGGCGCGCCAGCAGGTCGGCAAGCAGCAGGAGAATGGCGCCGGCCATCATCGAGGCCGGCAGCAACGTCCGATGATCCGGACCGGCAACCAGACGGATCAGGTGCGGCACCACCAGGCCGATGAAGCCGATCATCCCCGCCGCCGCCACTGCGGCGCCGACGCCGAGGGCAGTGCAAAGCACCAGTTCGGCCTTCAATCGCTCGACGTCGAAGCCCAGGTGACGGGCCTCGGACTCGCCGAGCAGCAGTGCGTTCAGCGCATCTGCCCGGCGCGGTAGCCAGCAGGCCACCAGCAGCGCCACCAGCAGCAGCGGCCAGAGTCGTGGGTAGCTGGCGCCGTTCAGGCTGCCCAGGTTCCAGAAGGTCAGGGTACGCAAGGTGGCGTCATCGGCGAGATAGGTAAACAGTCCGATCACCGCGCCGGACAGCGCGGTCAAGGCGATCCCTGCCAACAACATGGTGGCCACGCTGGTCTGGCCATCGCGGCGGCCAAGTCGATAGACCAGCCAGGTCACCCCCAGGCCGCCGCCGAAGGCGCACAGCGACAGCAGGTAGGGCGCTAGGAACGCCGGCAAGCCACCCAGCGAGGCGCCGAACACGATGGCCAGCGCCGCGCCGAGGGCCGCGCCGCTGGACACCCCGACCAGCCCTGGATCGGCCAGCGGGTTGCGGAACAGGCCCTGCATCGCCACCCCGGACAGCGCCAGCACCGCGCCCACGGCCAGGCCGAGCAGGGTCCGCGGCAGGCGGATCTGGCCGAGGATCATTTCCGCCTGGGCCAGGCCCGTTCCATCGAGCGGCAGCCCGGCCAGGCGCAGCGCGGCGCGCAGGGTATCGCCCAGCGGCAGGCTGACGGGACCGAGGGCGAGGGACAACCAGAGGACCAACACGAGCGAAATCCCCAGCGCACCGAACAGTGCGCGGGGGCGAACAACCGATTTCAATGGGCGGCTTCCGTACTCAGCGGTTTCGCGGAAGGATAAAAGGCTGCGGAGAGAGCCGCCAGGCCATCCGGCAGGCGCGGACCGAGGCCGCCCACCAGGAGCGTCGGGTCAAGCACCAGCAGACGTCCGTCACGCGCCGCGCGAGTCGCGGCGAGGCCGGGGTTCTGCTTGAGCAGCGCGGCACGCGCCGCATCACCTTCGAGGCTGCGGTCGGCGATCACCACCGCGACCGGATCGAGCGCTGCCAGGGCTTCCACCGAGATCGGCTTGTAACCCTCATGGGTAGCCAGGTTGCGTGCTCCGGCTCGGTTCAGGACCCAATCGCCGCCGGTATTGCGCCCGGCTACCAGCAACTGACCCCCGGCGTTGCCGATCACCAGCAGGACGCCCGGGGCCGGCTGACTCTTCTGCGCGGCCGCGATCCAGTCCGCCTGGCGCCGCAGCCGCTGACGATAGTCAAGTTCGGCGGCCTCGGCGCGCTGGGGCACGCCGAGCCAGTCGCCGAGCTTCTTCAGATTGCTTTCCAGTGCCTCCAGATCCGGCTTGGCGGAGAGGGTCTCGACCCGCACGCCGGCGCCTTCGAGCTGCTTGAGTACCGGCGGAGGCCCCATTTCCTCGGTGCCGATGAGGATATCCGGGCGTAACGCCAGCACGCCCTCGGCAGCCAGTTGGCGCTGGTAGCCGACGCTCGGCAACTGTTTCAGCGCCTGCGGATGCTGGCTGGTGGTGTCCACCCCGACCAGCTTGCTCTCGCCGCCCAGCGCCACCACCCATTCGCTCAGCGAGCCGCCCGCGCTCACCCAGCGTTGCGGCAGCTCGGCGGCCTGGGCCATGCCGGTGCCGAGCAGGATGCCCAGCGCCAACCCGTTGAATAGTCGATCGATACGCATGATCTCTCCTCAGAGCGCCTTGAAGGATTCGGCCAGTTCGCGCCAGTCGTCGCGCTCGGGCTCGCCGGGCTTGCGTGCGCCGAACAGTTGCACGATCAGTTCGCCGTCGGCGTCGAAGGCCTCCCAGCTGGTTACGATGCCATCGGTGCTCGGCTTGCGCACCCGCCAAAGCTCGGCGATGCCGGTGGTCTTCAGGTGCAGGTTGAATTCCGGATCGAGCACGTTGAACCAGTCGTCCAGCCACTTCAGGTTGCACACAGGCCCGGTATGGATCTGGATGCAGTGGGCGTTGCCGACGAACACCATGATCGGCAATCCGCTTTCGGCCGCCGCTTCGAAGAGTTTCGCCAGGTCGCCCTTGTCTAGGCGCTCGGCCCATTCGCCGCCAGCCAGGCGCAGCGCCTGGGTGCGCTGCGCGCCATGCTTCTTCAGCAGGGCGTGGAAATGATGGGTGTCCTTCAACGCGGCCCAGCCTTCGCGCAAGGCGGCGGCATCGATCTGCGCATCGACGAGCGCCGCAGCCGGTGCGCGGGGTTCGTGCAGCGCCAGCACGGCATCCTGCTCGGCAGCCCGCAGGCGCTCGACCAGCGGTTCCCAGGCGCGGACGTCGCTGGCCTCGGTAAGGAACACCTTGTGCACCGCCACGCCCTGCTGGTCGAACACCTGGATGCTGCGCTGGGTACCCCGCGCTGTCTCCTCTGCAATGGCGAAGACGGCGTTCCACCCCCCCAGGAACAGGCGCAGGTCGATATCCGGCGAGACCACCAGGCCCATCTGCCCATTGGCAGAGACCGTCACTTCGCGATACGGCCCCTTGCGTTCGTGGACGCAATGCTCGTTGCGGGTCAGCGCCATGATCGGCCCCAGTTCGCCGAGCGCCGGCAGCAAGGCGGCCCAGTCCGGCCGCAGGCGCACGGCATCGATGCCGACCCGGCTGGCGACCAGCTCGCCTTCGCTGACCTGCAACAGCGCGGCGGCGTCGCGCGCGCGTAGCTGCGGTCGCTCGGCGCGCAGGTCCTGCCAGGCGCGGTAAAGCTCGGCAGGGGAATGGGAAAGGCTGGGAGTGCTGCTCATCGACGGTTCCTCGGGCATATCCGGTTCGGTCGCGCTACGCGCAAAAACAGGTGAACTTTGCCACAAAACGCATATCTGAATCCATTTGATAATTATTTGCATTAGCGTTTTTCTGGCAGTACCTTGTGCGCCCGACGTCCCCCTGGCTATTCGCCACCGGCCCGACCCAAGGAGTCCCACATGCCGCTCTCCCCGCCCTTCGCCCTGCGCCCCTGCCTGGCCCTGCTGTTGCTCAGCCCTTCCCTGGCCCTGGCGGGGAACGCCGTCCCGCTGACCCCGACCACCATCACCGCCACCCGTACCGAGCAGGCAGTGGATTCGGTGCCAAGCACCGTCAGCGTGCAGACCCGCGAACAACTGGACCGGCAGAACGTCAACAACATCAAGGAACTGGTGCGCTACGAACCGGGAGTCTCGGTCGGCGGCGCCGGCCAGCGTGCCGGGATCACCGGCTACAACATCCGCGGCATCGACGGGAACCGCATCCTTACGCAGATCGACGGGGTCGAACTGCCCAACGACTTCTTCAGCGGCCCCTACGCGCAGACCCACCGCAACTACGTCGATCCGGACATCGTAAAGCGCGTGGAAATCCTTCGCGGCCCGGCCTCGGCGCTGTACGGCAGCAACGCCATCGGCGGCGCGGTGAGCTACTTCACCCTCGACCCGTCGGACATCATCAAGGACGGCAAGGACGTCGGCGCCCGGCTGAAGGCCGGCTACGAGTCGGCCAGCCACTCCTGGTTGACCTCGGCCACCGTCGCCGGCCGCGCCGACGACTTCGACGGCCTGCTGCATTATGGCTACCGCCAGGGCCACGAGACCGAATCCAACGGCGGCCACGGCGGCACCGGGCTCTCGCGCAGCGAAGCCAACCCGGAAGACGCCGACAGCTACAGCCTGCTCGGCAAGCTGGGCTGGAACTACGCCGAGGGCAGCCGCTTCGGGCTGGTCTTCGAGAAGTACAAGAGCGACGTCGATACCGACCAGAAGAGCGCCTATGGCGGCCCGTACGACAAGGGCAAGCCGGCCATCCCGCCGAGCATGCTGCCGGGCGGCATGTACCAGTGGCGCAAGGGCAACGACACCCTGACTCGCGAGCGCTACGGCCTGGAGCACCATTTCCTGCTCGACAGCCCGGTCGCCGATCGCATCCAGTGGAGCCTGAACTACCAGTTGGCGAAGACCGACCAGGCGACCCGCGAGTTCTACTACCCGATCACCCGCAAGGTCCTGCGTACCCGCGACACTACCTACAAGGAACGCCTGTGGGTCTTCGACAGCCAGTTGGACAAGAGCTTCGCCATCGGCGAGACCGAGCACCTGCTGAGCTACGGGATCAATCTCAAGCACCAGAAGGTCACCGGCATGCGCAGCGGCACCGGCACCAACCTGGACACCGGCGCGGACAGCCCGCGCGATGCCCTGGAACGCAGCAGCGACTTTCCCGATCCGACGGTGAAGACCTACGCCCTGTTCGCCCAGGACAGCATCAGCTGGAACGACTGGACCTTCACTCCCGGCCTGCGTTACGACTACACGCGCATGGAGCCGCACATCACCGACGAGTTCCTGCGCACCATGAAGCAGAGCCAGAACACCGCGGTCGACGAGTCGGACAAGAAATGGCACCGGGTTTCGCCCAAGTTCGGCGTGACCTACGACTTCGCCCAGCACTACACCTGGTACGGCCAATACGCCCAGGGCTTCCGCACGCCCACCGCCAAGGCGCTGTACGGTCGATTCGAGAACCTGCAGGCGGGCTACCACATCGAGCCTAACCCCAACCTCAAGCCGGAAAAGAGCCAGAGCTTCGAGACCGGGTTGCGCGGCAAGTTCGACGAAGGCAGCTTCGGCGTAGCGGTGTTCTACAACAAATATCGCGACTTCATCGACGAAGACGCCCTGAATACCGATAGCACCGGCGGCAACGGCCAGACCTTCCAGTCCAACAACATCGAGCGGGCGGTGATCAAGGGCGTCGAGCTCAAGGGCCGCCTGGAGCTGGGCGCCTTCGGCGCGCCGCAGGGGCTCTACACCCAGGGCAGCGTGGCCTACGCCTACGGTCGCAACAAGGACAACGGCGAGCCGATCAACAGCGTCAACCCACTCACCGGAGTGTTCGGCCTGGGCTACGACGAAGCAGACGGCAACTACGGCGGGCTGCTCAGCTGGACCCTGGTCAAACGCAAGGATCGCGTCGACGACAGCACCTTCCACACCCCGGATGGCACCGCCAGCCAGTTCAAGACCCCGGGCTTCGGCGTCCTCGACCTCAGCGCCTACTACAGGCTGAGCAAGGACCTGACCCTCAACGCCGGTCTCTACAACCTGACCGACAAGAAATACTGGCTGTGGGATGACGTGCGCGGCTACGACAGCGTCGGCGAGGCTTCGGCGCTGGCCCCGGCCAACATCGACCGACTGTCCCAGCCAGGCCGCAATTTCGCGGTCAACCTGGTCTGGGACATCTGACCCGTTACCCCTTCGCACACGGAAGTGCCCCCATACCCAGCGCCTGGCCATGCCGGGCGCTTTCCATGCCACAGGTGAAAGCCGTCCTCCGGATCAGGGATAATGATCCCGGCAAACGGAGCGCCCATGATCCACCTGTGTCCCTCTTCCCATCTCGCCGAAGGCAACAGCCGCGGCTTCCTCGTCGATGAGCGGCGGCTGTTCGCGGTGCGTCGCGACGGCCGCGCCTACATCTACCTGAACCGCTGCCCGCATCGCGGCATCCCGTTGGAGTGGCAGCCCGATGCCTTCCTCGACGACAGCGCCAGCCTGATCCGTTGCGCCAGCCACGGCGCGCTGTTCCTCATCGAGTCCGGCGAGTGCGTCGCCGGCCCCTGCGCTGGCGAGCGCTTGCGCGCCCTGCCCTGCCGGGAAGACGCCGAAGGCCTCTGGGTGGAGCTGGACGACTGACCCAACGGGGGATGGGCGGCAAGCCGCGAGGCAACGGCTAGGCTTGCGGCACAAAGATAAAAAAGAGGAAGGAACGCGCCATGCGCCGATTCAGCCTGCGCTTCGTCCTGCTGCTCCTGTTCGGCCTGCTGCTCTATGCCTGCCGCAATGAACCGGGCCCCGTACGGCTCGCCCCTGGCGTAACAGCGGCGGATTACCGGACTTTCTTCATCCAGGCGGTACGCGCCGAGGGGCACCGCATCGACTTCGAGGAGCGTTTCGATACGGCCGTGCGCCGCGCCCTGGAGGCCAAGGGCTATCGCTACCAGGCGGAACACGGCGACCTGCGGGTGATCTACGCCCTCGGCCTGCAACGCCAGCCGGGCCTGGAAATGCGCCCGGTGATCACCCAGGATGGCGTCTTCACCCAGACCCAACTGACCGAAGACACCGAGGCCAGGCTGGCGCTGCGCATCCTTGACGAAAGCAACGGCAGGGTCCTTCTGGAAAGCGTGCTGAGCCGCCAACTGCACGATCCGGCGCTGACCCAGGAAGCGTTCGACCGCGGCGTCGCGCAGTTGCTGAAGGACTTCCCGAGTCGCAGTCAACCTTGAATGTCACAGGCCGTCGAAGTCGTCCTCGCGACGCTCGGCGCTCTCGCCGGGTGCCGACAGCCGGGGCGGCCGCCGTTGCAGCCACCACAGGGCGGCGATCCCCAGGGCAGCCATTGCGCCGCGGAACAGCAGGCCGAACAGGTTGCCGTCGGCCTCCATCCCGCCCTCGATCCAGGCAATCAATAGCCGCGACAGGGTCAGGATCGATTGCAGCAGCACTACCAGGATCAACGCCGGCTGCACCAGCGAAGCCCGGCGCAGGGCGAACAGCAGGAACAACGCCAGGGCAAACTGATGGCCGCCATAGAACACCCGCGCATCGCTGACCGCCGAAGGCTCCATCAGCAGCATGCCACTGAGATTGGCCATCTCGTAGGGACGCACCCAGTACAGCACTCCCAGCGCGCCCCATACCAGCGCCTGAACCAGCAAAACCAAACGGGCGAAGAGCATCCCCTTTCTCCTCGGGCCTGTTGCCCCAGCGGTCAGTTCGACACCGGCGGCGAACGCCCCGGCAACCCTAAGGACAGCAGACCCAAACCGCGCCGACGAGTTCGCTGCGACAATCCGTCCCTGCCCAACGGCAACCCGGCGCGGCGGGCAGCGCATCGCTTCGTCACAAGTGGATACAGCTCACCGGCTGGGTGGCGGCGGGTGCCAGCGGTATGCTCCCGGCATTCGCTCGCAGCAAGGAGAATCCCATGCGCCGCTTCGCACCCCTGGCCGTCCTGGCCGCCACCCTGCTCCACGGTTCCCTGGTCCAGGCCGCCGAACCGCTGGCCATCGACGTCCACCGCGACGCCAACTGCGGCTGCTGCAAGGACTGGATCAAGCACCTCGAAGCCAACGGTTTCAAGGTCACCGACCATGTGGAAGCAGACATGAGCGCAGTCAAGAGCCGTCTCGGCGTGCCCTACAGCATGGGCTCCTGTCATACCGGAGTGATCGACGGCAAGTTCGTCGAAGGCCACGTGCCGGCAGCCGACATCCTCAAGCTGCGCGAACGCGCCGACCTGGTCGGCGCCGCCGTACCGGGCATGCCGGTCGGCTCGCCGGGCATGGAAATGGGCGACCGCCAGGACGCCTACCAGGTCGTCGGCCTGACCAGGAGCGGCCAGGCCTCGGTACTGGCGGAGTACCCGGGACGCTAACGAAAACGCCGTTTTCCCCAGGGAAAACGGCGTTTTTCCTTGTAGCAGGACGTGAGGATCACTCCGCCAGGCTATCGACCTTCCTCTGCGGCGACAGCAGCCCGTCGGCGCGGAACATCGCCTTGATCCCGCGCACCGCCTGGCGCAGGCGGTCGCGGTTCTCGATCAGGGCGAAACGCACATGATCGTCGCCGTAGTCGCCGAAGCCGATCCCCGGCGACACCGAGACCTTGGCGTCCTGCAACAGCTTCTTGGCGAACTCCAGCGAGCCCAGATGCGCGTAGGGCTCGGGGATCTTCGCCCAGACGTACATCGAGGCCTTCGGGTTCTCCACCATCCAGCCGGCCTCGCGCAGCCCCTTCACCAGGACGTCGCGGCGCTGCTGGTACTGCCGGGCGATATCGCGGACGCACTGCTGGTCGCCTTCCAGAGCGGCGATGGCCGCCACCTGCAGGGGCGTGAAGGTGCCGTAGTCGTGGTAGCTCTTGATCCGCGCCAGGGCCGAGACCAGCTCGGGATTGCCGACCATGAAGCCGATCCGCCAGCCGGCCATGTTGTAGCTCTTCGACAGGGTGAAGAACTCCACGGCGATGTCCTTGGCGCCCGGCACCTGCATGATCGACGGCGCTTTCCAGCCGTCGTAGACGATGTCGGCATAGGCCAGGTCGTGCACGACCATCACGTCGTACTGCTTGGCCAGCGCCACCACGCGCTCGAAGAAGTCCAGCTCGACGCACTGCGCGGTCGGGTTGGAGGGGAAGCCGAGAATCATCATGCGTGGCTTGGGAATCGATTCACGGATCGCCCGTTCCAGCTCGTTGAAGAAATCGATGCCCGGCACCAGCGGCACCGAGCGCACCTGGGCGCCGGCGATCACCGCACCGTAGATATGGATCGGATAGCTCGGGTTGGGCACGAGGATGGTGTCGCCATGGTCGAGGGTCGCCAGCATCAGGTGCGCCAGGCCTTCCTTGGAGCCGATGGTGACGATGGCTTCGCTTTCCGGGTCGATCTGCACGTCGTAGCGGTCACGGTACCAGTGCGAGATGGCCCGGCGCAGGCGCGGGATGCCACGCGAGGTGGAGTAGCCATGGGTGTCTTCGCGCTGGGCGACGGTGCAGAGCTTCTCGACGATATGCGGCGGGGTCGGCCCGTCGGGATTGCCCATGCTCAGGTCGATGATGTCCTCGCCACGGCGACGAGCGGCCATCTTCAGTTCGGCGGTGATATTGAAAACGTAGGGGGGAAGGCGGTCGATGCGCGCGAAACGGCGCGCAGGGCGTGATTCAGCCATGCTGTCCTCGGAGTAACGTAAGCGCCCGGAACCGTCCGAGCGACGCCGGCCGCTGCGGCGGCCTGGAAAGCGCCAGCCAGGCGCTTTCTTGTCGGCGAACATAAAGGCCGATAGGCTGCTTGTCGAGTCCCCCCTCGCGTTTTTCATTCCATTTCACAGGAAAAGGCCCATGTCCCGACGCTACTGGCAACTCGATGTGTTCGCCGAGCGTCCGCTCACCGGCAACGGCCTGGCCGTATTCGACGACGCCAGCGCCCTCGATGACGCCGCCATGCAGGCCTGGACCCGCGAACTGCGCCAGTTCGAATCGATCTTCCTGCTACCGGGCGACGACCCACGGGCCTTCCGCGCACGGATCTTCACCCTGGAGGAAGAACTGCCGTTCGCCGGCCACCCGCTGCTCGGCGCCGCCGCCCTGCTCCATCACCTGCGCGGCGGCGACAACGAACAGCACTGGACGCTGCACCTGGCCAGCAAATCGGTGGCCCTGCGCAGCGTGCGGGCGGGCAGCGGTTTCTACGCCGAGATGGACCAGGGCCGCGCCGAATTCGGCGCCACCCCGGACGCCGGGACCTGCCGCTGGTTCGCCGAAGCCTTCTCGCTATCGGCCAACGACCTGTCCGGGCATCCACCGCGGGTGGTGAGCACCGGCCTGCCCTACCTGCTCCTGCCGGTAACCGCCGAGGCGCTGGGTCGAGCCCGTCAGGTCAACGATTTGCAAGAAGCCCTGGATAAACTCGGCGCGGCGTTTGTCTATCTGCTCGACGTCGACGGGCGCGAGGGCCGCACCTGGGACAGCCTGGGGCTGGTGGAAGACGTGGCTACCGGCAGCGCTGCCGGTCCGGTCGCCGCCTACCTGGTGGAATACGGGCTTGCCGCGCGCGGCGAACCCTTCGTCCTGCACCAGGGACGCTTCCTCGAGCGGCCGAGCCGGCTCGACGTCCAGGTCGCGACAGACGGTAGCGTCAGGGTCGGCGGCCACGTCCAACTGCTCGCCCGCGCCGAGCTGCTGACCTCGGCCTGACGGTCGGGGTGGCGCTGGCGGCGGACGACGACAACACTGAAGAAGCGAAACGTACAGGAGAACCGCCATGCTCTGGCGCAAAGGACGACGCAGTGACAACGTGATTGATGCCCGGGGCGAAGGAGGCGCAGGCGGCGGTGGCGGCATGCGCATCGGCGGCAAGGGCCTCAGCCTGGGTGGGGTGGCCATCGTGGTGGTGGTCGGCCTGCTGATGGGCCAGGACCCGATGCAGATCCTCGGGTCGCTGCTCGGCCAGATGGACAGCCCGGCGCCGGCCACCCAGCAGCAGGCCGGCGGTCGGGCCCCGGCGGCCAATGACGAGCAGAGCGAGTTCGTCCGCTCGATCCTCGGCGACACCGAGGACACCTGGGAACAGATCTTCGCCAGCGGCCAGGCACAATACCAACAGCCCAAGCTGGTGCTGTTCAGCAATGGGGTGAATTCCGCCTGCGGCTTCGCCTCGTCGGCCACCGGGCCGTTCTACTGTCCGGCCGACCGCCGGGTCTACCTCGACCTGGAATTCTTCCGCGAGATGGAACAGCGCTTCTCCGCCGCCGGCGACTTCGCCCAGGCCTATGTGATCGCCCACGAGGTCGGCCACCACGTGCAGAACCTGATGGGCATCTCGGCCAAGATCAACGCAGCCCGCCAGCGCGGCGCGCGCATGGAGGGCGCCAACGGCCTGTCGGTACGCCAGGAACTGCAGGCGGACTGCTTCGCCGGGGTCTGGGCCAACCGTGCACAGCAGCGGCTGAACTGGCTGGAGCCGGGCGACATCGAAGAAGCCCTGAACGCCGCCAACGCCATCGGCGACGATCGCCTGCAACGCCAGGGCCGCGGCATGGTGGTGCCGGATTCCTTCACCCATGGCTCCTCGGCGCAACGCATGCGCTGGTTCAAGACCGGCTTCGAGAGCGGCTCGCCGGCCAGTTGCGATACCTTCAAGGCCCAGACGCTCTGAGCCTCGCCGCCAGCCGGGCGCTTAGCGCCCCGGCTGGCTTCCCAGCGCATTCAACTGATCGGCCAGTTCCCTGGCCTCGTAGACCGAAGCCAACCCGTCGAGATAGACCTTGCCGTTGCGGATCGGCTCGCGCACCCGCGGCGCCAGGCGCAGGCGCCCGTCCACCAGTACCGCGAGAGTGCGCCCCCGGGCCTCGCCGGTCAGCGCGGCCAGGCGGCGGGCGGCCGGTTCGGTGAAGGTGACTTCGACGCCGGGTCGACCGTTCTGGTCGTACAGGACCTCGGCGCGGAGTACGTCAGCCTGGGTCAGGCTGGGCTTCAGCGCCACCAGCATGGCCTTGCCCTGCGGGTCGGCCAGGGTGCGGAACGCCGCGGAAGGCGTGCAGGCGGTGGCATAGACCCCGAAGCTGTGCTGCGGGATCGGCAGCGGATCGCTGGCGCAGGCGGCCAGCAGCAGCGCCAGGCCCAGCGGAAGGAGTGCGAGTTTCGAGCGTTTCATGATGAGGTACTGCAGAAAACCTGGGCGGAGCGTCCGTCCGGACGCCAACGCCTATGTTAACGCCGCCCGCGCCGGGCGGGCGAGCAGGCCCTTCCGCGAAGCGACGATCGACTAGACTGGCGGAAATTCACCCATCTCCCGCGAACTGGTATGATGCGCGCCTTTTCGAGCCGTATGAACCCCACGCAGGCCGCCGCGAGGCCCCTGGCGTGCGTGGGTCGTTTCATGCGGCTCGCGCATTTTCGGGACTCAGCCGTCTGCCGGGATCGTTCGCGATACCGCGCCGACGAGACAGCGATGCAACGCCCGCCACGCGGAAATTCGGTTTTCCCTGGTCGGCGGCCGGCTCCGCGGCCGGCCACTTCTGCTGGCGCCATGGGGATCGTTGCAGAGCACATTCAGGGGAATCCAACATGCTGGAAAAGCTGTTTCAACTAAAGGCGCACAACACCACGGTGCGCACCGAGATCCTGGCGGGGATCACCACCTTCCTGACCATGGCCTACATCCTCTTCGTCAACCCGAGCATCCTCGGCGAGACCGGCATGGACAAGGGCGCGGTGTTCGTCGCCACCTGCCTGGCAGCGGCCATCGGCTCGACCATCATGGGCCTGATCGCCAACTACCCGATCGCCCTGGCCCCCGGCATGGGCCTCAACGCCTTCTTCACCTACACCGTGGTGCTGCACATGGGCCACAGCTGGCAGGTCGCGTTGGGCGCAGTGTTCATTTCCGCCACCATGTTCTTCCTGCTGTCGATCTTCCGCATCCGCGAATGGATCATCAACAGCATCCCCCTGCCGCTGCGCTCGGCGATCGCCGCCGGCATCGGCCTGTTCCTCGCACTGATCGCCCTGCAGAACGCCGGCATCGTGGTGGACAACCCGGCAACCCTGATCGGCATGGGCGACCTGACCAAGCCGGCGCCGATCCTCGCCACCCTCGGCTTCATCCTGATCGTCGCCCTGGAGGCGCGTAGCGTCACCGGCGCGGTGCTGATCGGTATCCTGGTGGTCACCGCCATCGCCATCCTGCTCGGCGTGACCCAGTTCGGCGGCGTGGTCTCGATGCCGCCGTCGCTGGCGCCGACCTTCCTCCAACTGGACATCAAGGGCGCGCTGGACATCGGCCTGGTCAGCGTGATCTTCGCCTTCCTCTTCGTCGACCTGTTCGACAACTCCGGCACCCTGATCGGCGTCGCCAAGCGCGCCGGACTGATGGGCAAGGACGGCCACATGCCGAAGATGGGCCGCGCGCTGATCGCCGACAGTACCGCCGCCATGGGCGGCTCGCTGCTGGGCACCTCGACCACCACCAGCTACATCGAGTCCGCCGCGGGCGTCAGCGCCGGCGGCCGCACCGGCCTGACCGCCATCGTCGTCGCCATCCTGTTCCTCCTCGCGCTGTTCTTCGCCCCGCTGGCCGGCAGCGTACCGGCCTTCGCCACCGCCCCGGCGCTGCTCTTCGTCGCCGTACTGATGGCCTCGGGCCTGGCAGAGATCGACTGGGAAGATATCACCGTCGCCGCGCCGGTGGTCGTCACCGCGCTGGCCATGCCGTTCACCTACTCGATCGCCACCGGCATCGCCTTCGGCTTCATATCCTGGACCGCGATCAAGGTGCTGTCCGGGCGCTGGCGCGAACTGAACCCGGCGCTGGTGATCCTCTCCGTCCTGTTCGTGATCAAGCTGGGCTTCTTCAACGCATGAGCCGTCCACAGTTCGACCCCAGCGCCTACGCCGCGCAACTGGAAGACAAGAAGTCCCGCCTCGCCGGATTGCTGGCCCCGTTCGCGGCACCCGCGCCGGAGGTCTTCGAGTCGCCGCGCGAGCATTACCGGCTGCGCGCCGAATTCCGCCTGTGGCGGGAAACCGGCAACGAGAAGCGTTACTACGCGATGTTCGAGCAGGGCGACAAGCACACGCCGATCCTGATCGAGGATTTCCCCATCGCCAGCCGCCGCATCAACGAACTGATGCCGCGCCTGAAGGCGGCCTGGGCCGACCCGGCGCTGGGCTTCAAGCTGTTCCAGGTGGAGTTTCTCACCACCCTGGCCGGCGACGCGCTGATCACCCTCTGCTACCACCGGCCGATCGACGACGCCTGGCGACAGGCAGCGGAAAAGCTCGCGGCGGAACTGGGCGTGAACCTGGTCGGGCGTTCGCGCGGCAAGCGTATCGTCGTCGGACGCGACTATGTGGAGGAGGAACTGTCGGTCGCCGGCCGGCGCTTCCGCTACCGCCAGCCCGAGGGGGCTTTCACCCAGCCCAACGGCGAGGTCAACCAGAAGATGCTCGGCTGGGCCTACGAGGCGCTCGGCCAGCGCGACGACGACCTGCTCGAACTGTACTGCGGCAACGGCAACTTCACCCTGCCCCTGGCCACCCGGGTACGCAAGGTGCTGGCCACCGAGATCAGCAAGTCCTCGGTCAATGCGGCGCTGGCCAACCTGGCCGACAACGCGGTGGACAACGTCAGCCTGGTGCGCCTGTCGGCCGAAGAGCTGACCCAGGCGCTGAACGAGGTTCGCCCGTTCCGCCGCCTGGCCGACATCGACCTGAAGAGCTACGCCTTCGGCAGTGTCTTCGTCGATCCGCCACGAGCCGGCATGGATCCGGACACCTGCGAGCTGACCCGGCGCTTCGAGCGCATCCTGTACATTTCGTGCAACCCGGAAACCCTGGCGCAGAACATCGCTCAACTGCACGACACGCACCGGATCAGCCGCTGCGCGCTGTTCGACCAGTTCCCCTACACCCACCACATGGAAAGCGGCGTCCTGCTCGAACGCCGCTGAGCGAGTGGCCGCGCCCCACGGCGCGGCCATGCCTCAGAGTCGCACCGGGAGGCGCCGCGCCAGGTGCAATCCTTCCGTCGTCACCTCGGCGCCATAGGCCAGCACCTCGACGCCCGCTTGCGCCGCCTCGCGCAACGCCTTGCCATAGGCTGGATCGATCTCGTCGGCGGGGCGCACCGCCTCGACCCCGGAAAGGTTCACGCAGTACAGCTGCACCGCGCGGATCCCCTCCCGCGCCAGCGCCGCCAGTTCGCGCAGGTGCTTGGCGCCGCGCAGCGTCACCGCGTCGGGAAAGGCCGCCACGGCGGTTTCGTCGAAGCCCAGGGTGACGCTCTTCACCTCGATGAACAGTGCGCCCGTGGGGTATTCCAGGCGAAAGTCGGCGCGACTGTTCTCCACGCCGTAGGCCACTTCCCGGCGCAGAGCGGTGAAACCGGCAAGCTCCGCGATGTCCCCGGCCAGCAGCGCCTCCTCTACCAGGCGGTTGGCCCGCGCCGTGTTGACGCAGGCCAGGCGGCCCTGCGGGGTCTCGCTCAGCTCCCAGGTCCCCGGCAGCTTGCGCTTGGGGTCGTTGGAGCGGCTGAACCAGACCCGGCAGCCTTCGCTCATGCAATTGAGCATCGAACCGGTATTCGGACAGTGGATGGTCAGGCGCTCGCCGCCGGCGCTCTTGATATCGGCGAGGAAACGCTTGTAGCGACGCAGCAGGCGGCCTTCTTCCAGTGGCTGCTCGAAACGCATCAGGGCCGCCAGTTCTTCAGGCCGCGGGCGATCCGCTCCACCGCTTCCTGCAGGCGCGGCAGGTTCTGGGTATAGGCGAAACGCACGTGGTGGCCGGCCTGGTGGCGGCCGAAATCCAGCCCCGGGGTGAAGGCCACGTGCTCGGTCTCGATGAAGTGCTTGCAGAAGGCGTAGGCATCGCCGCCGAACGCACTGATATCGGCGTAGAGATAGAAGGCGCCTTCCGGCTCCACGGCGATCCCGAAACCCAGCTCGCGCAGGGCCGGCAGGAGGAAGTCGCGACGGCGGGCGAACTCTTCGCGACGCTCTTCGAGAATGGCGATGGTGGTCGGCTCGAAACAGGCCAGCGCGGCCTGCTGGGCCATGCTCGGCGCGCTGATGTAGAGGTTCTGCGCCAGCTTCTCCAGCTCAGGCACCGCCGCTGCCGGCGCCACCAGCCAGCCCAGGCGCCAGCCGGTCATGCCGAAATACTTGGAAAAACTATTCAGGACGAAAGCGTCGTCGTCGACTTCCAGCACCGAGGCGGCGTCCACGCCATAGGTCAGGCCGTGATAGATCTCGTCCACCACCAGGTGCCCGCCGCGGGCCTTCAAGGCGCCCGACAGGCCGGCCAGTTCGTCGCGATCGAGCAGGGTCCCGGTCGGATTCGCCGGCGTCGCCACCAGAGCGCCTACACTGTCTGAATCCCAGTGTCGCTCGATGAGATCCGGCGTCAGTTGGTAACGGCTGTCCGGCCCCACCGGCACCAGTTGCGCGGCGCCTTCCACCAGGCGCAGGAAATGCCTGTTGCACGGGTAGCCCGGGTCGGCGAGCAACCAGTGGCGGCCGGGGTCGACCAGCAAGCTGCTGGCCAGCAGCAGGGCGCCGGAGCCGCCCGGAGTGACCAGCACGCGCTGCGGGTCGAGGTCGACCCCGTAGCGTTCGCCGTAGAATTTCGCGATCGCCTCGCGCAGCGCCGGCAGGCCGCGGGCGGCGGTGTAGCGGGTATGCCCGGCGGCCAGGGCGGCGCGCCCGGCCTCGACGATCGGCTCGGCCGTGGTGAAGTCCGGCTCGCCGATCTCCAGGTGGATCACATCGTGGCCGGCGGCCTGCAACTCGTTGGCCCGCGCCAGCAGGGCCATGACATGGAAAGGCTCGATGGCCCGACTGCGCGCGCTATAGGAGGTAGCCATGGATATTCCGAACTTTGCGAGGAAAAACCGATTCTAACCAAGCCATTACGCGGGCGACACCAGCCTCGACAACCGGGAGTAGCGCCAAGGTTATCGTTCTGGTAAGTTCGCCCGCTTGCGACCGCGGGGCCGGAGAGCCGGCGAGGGAACCCTGCCGCGGACAGGATTAGCGAAAGTGAGAGGCGGCCATTCATGTCCACCAAAGCAAAACAACAGAGCAGCCAGCAGATGACCCGCGGCTTCGAACCCTATCAGGAAACCAAGGGCGAGGAGTACATGAGCGAGCGCATGCGCGCGCACTTCACCGCGATCCTGAACAAATGGAAACAGGAGCTGATGGAAGAGGTCGACCGTACCGTGCATCACATGCAGGACGAAGCGGCCAACTTCCCCGATCCGGCCGACCGCGCCAGCCAGGAAGAAGAATTCAGCCTGGAACTGCGCGCCCGCGACCGCGAGCGCAAGCTGATCAAGAAGATCGACGAGACCCTGCAACTGATCGAAGACGAAGAGTACGGCTGGTGCGACTCCTGCGGCGTCGAGATCGGCATCCGTCGCCTGGAGGCGCGCCCCACCGCGACCCTCTGCATCGACTGCAAGACCCTCGCGGAAATCCGCGAGAAGCAACTCGGCTCCTGAGCCGGACCGACGGGGCGCCAAGGCGCCCCGTTTCGTTTCCGCCGTTCCCCGCCGCACCGCCCGCGCCATGAGCTCTTCCTATGTAGGCCGCTTCGCCCCGACGCCCAGCGGCTACCTGCACTTCGGTTCCCTGGTGGCGGCCGTCGCCTCCTACCTGGACGCGCGTGCCGTCGGCGGCCGCTGGCTGGTGCGCATGGAAGACCTCGACCCGCCCCGCGAAGTCCCGGGCGCCCAGCAGGCGATCCTGGAAACCCTGGAGCGCTACGGCTTCGAATGGGACGGCGCGGTGGAGCGGCAGAGCGAACGCTTCCCGGCCTACGCCGCAGTGGTCGAGCAACTGCTGTGCAGCGGCCTGGCCTACGCCTGCACTTGCTCGCGCAAACAGCTTGAGGGATTCGCCGGGATCTACCCGGGCTTCTGCCGCGACGCCGGGCACGCCCGCGAGGACGCGGCGATCCGCCTGCGCGTGCCGGAGCTGGAATATCGCTTCGTCGACCGCGTGCAGGGCGAAGTCCGCCAGCATCTCGGCCGCGAGGTCGGCGATTTCGTCATCCAGCGCCGCGATGGCTTCTACGCCTACCAACTGGCGGTGGTGCTGGACGACGCCTGGCAGGGCATCACCGACATCGTCCGCGGCGCCGACCTGCTCGACTCGACCCCGCGCCAGCTTTACCTCCAGGAACTGCTGGGGCTGAGCCAGCCGCGCTACCTGCACGTGCCGCTGATCGTCCAGCCGGACGGGCACAAGCTCGGCAAGTCCTACCGCTCCCCACCACTGCCCGCCGAGCAGGCCGCCGCGCCGCTGACCCGCGCCCTGCGCGCGCTCGGCCAGCGGCCGCCGGCCGAACTGGCCCAGGCCAGCGCCAGCGAGGCGCTGGCCTGGGGCGTGGCGCACTGGGACGCCACGCGCATCCCGCGCTGCGCTACCCTTCCCGAGGAACGCCTGTAGCCCGCCCGGCGGCTTGCCGGCACCCACCCGCAGCCTGTAGCCTGCCGGCCCAAGCATGAGGGAAGCGGCATGTACATCTACCGACTGGTCCTGCTCCTGGTCGTGGGCATCTATCTCTTTTCCCCCGCCATCATGGACTGGTGGATCGACCCCAACGGCGCCTGGTACCGCCCGTACCTGCTGTGGCTGATCCTCATCGTGGTCACTTTCATCCTGCAGAGCCAGCGCGATGCTGACGAGCTTTAGCCTGACCCAGCTGATCCTGATCAGCGTCGCCTACCTCTCCACCCTCTTCGGCATCGCCTGGATCACCGAGCGCGGCTACGTGCCGCGCCGGCTGGTACGCCACCCGCTGGTCTACACCCTGTCGCTGGGCGTCTACGCCAGTGCCTGGGCGTTCTACGGCACGGTAGGCCTGGCCTACCAGTACGGCTACGGGTTCCTCGCCATCTACCTGGGGATTTCCGGGGCCTTCCTGCTCGCCCCGGTGCTGCTCTATCCGATCCTGCGGGTGACACGCGCCTACCAGCTGTCCTCGCTGGCCGACCTCTTCGCCTTCCGTTTCCGCAGTACCTGGGCCGGCGCCCTGACCACGCTGTTCATGCTGATCGGCGTGCTGCCGATGCTGGCCCTGCAGATCCAGGCGGTCACCGACTCGATCAGCATTCTCACCCGCGACCCGGCCCAGGAGCGGGTCGCATTCGTCTTCTGCACCCTGATCACCCTGTTCGCGATCCTCTTCGGCGCTCGCCACATCGCCACCCGCGAACGCCACGAGGGACTGGTGTTCGCCATCGCCTTCGAGTCGCTGGTCAAGCTGGTGATGCTCGGCAGTATCGGCCTCTACGCCCTGTACGGCGTCTTCGGCGGGCCGGAAGGCCTGGAAGTCTGGCTGCTGCAGAACCAGACCGCGCTGACCACCCTGCACACGCCGCTGGCCGAGGGTCCATGGCGAACGCTGCTGCTGGTGTTCTTCGCCGCGGCCATCGTGATGCCGCACATGTTCCACATGATCTTCACCGAGAACCTCAACCCGCGCGCGCTGATTTCCGCCAGCTGGGGCCTGCCGCTGTTCCTGCTGCTGATGAGCCTTGCGGTACCGCCGATCCTCTGGGCCGGGCTGCGCCTCGGCGCCTCGACCACACCGGAGTACTACACCATCGGCCTCGGCCTGGCGGTGGACAGCCCGGCCCTGGCCCTGGCCGCCTTCATCGGCGGCATCTCCGCCGCCAGCGGGCTGACCATCGTGATGACCCTGGCGCTCTCGGGAATGGTCCTCAACCACCTGGTGCTGCCGCTCTACCAGCCGCCGGCGCAGGGCAACATCTACCGCTGGCTGAAATGGACCCGGCGCCTGCTGATCGTCGCCATCATCATGGCCAGCTACGCCTTCTACCTGCTGCTGGGCGCCGAACAGGACCTCTCCAACCTGGGCATAGTGTCCTTCGTCGCCACCCTGCAATTCCTTCCCGGCGCCCTCTCGGTGCTGTACTGGCCGACCGCCAACCGCCGCGGCTTCATCTCCGGGCTGATCGCCGGCATGCTGGTCTGGGCGATCACCATGCTGCTGCCCCTGATGGGGAACGTACAGGGCCTGTACCTGCCGCTGTTCGACGTGATCTACGTGCTGGACGACTCCAACTGGCACCTGGCGGCGCTGTCCTCGCTGGCGGCCAACGTGCTGGTGTTCACCCTGGTCTCGCTGTTCACCGAGGCCAGCGACGAGGAAAAAGGTGCTGCCGAGGCCTGCGCGGTGGACAACGTACGCCGTCCGCAACGCCGCGAACTGTTCGCCGGCTCGCCGCAGGAGTTCGCCAGCCAGCTGGCCAAGCCGCTGGGCGCCAAGACCGTGCAGAAGGAGGTCGAGCAGGCCCTGCGCGATCTCCACCTGCCCTTCGACGAACGTCGCCCCTATGCCCTGCGTCGCTTGCGCGACCGTATCGAGGCGAACCTTTCCGGGCTGATGGGTCCCAGTGTCGCCCAGGACATCGTGGAGACCTTCCTTCCCTACAAGACCAGCGAAGAAAGCTATGTCACCGAGGACATCCACTTCATCGAGAGCCGCCTGGAGGACTATCACTCCCGGCTGACTGGCCTGGCTGCCGAACTCGACACCCTGCGCCGCTACCACCGGCAGACCCTGCAAGACCTGCCGATGGGCGTCTGCTCCCTGGCCAAGGACCAGGAAGTGCTGATGTGGAACCGCGCCATCGAGGAACTCACCGGGGTCGGCGCGCAGAAGGTCGTCGGTTCGCGCCTGTCGGCCTTGCCCGAACCCTGGAAGGGCCTGCTGGAACGTTTCATCGACGCCCCCGACGAGCACCTGCACAAACAGCGCCTGGTCTACGACGGCCACACCCGCTGGCTGAACCTGCACAAGGCGGCCATCGAGGAACCCCTGGCGCCGGGCAACAGCGGCCTGGTGCTACTGGTGGAAGACCTCACCGAAACCCAACTGCTGGAAGACAAGCTGGTCCACTCCGAGCGCCTGGCTTCCATCGGCCGCCTTGCCGCCGGGGTAGCCCACGAGATCGGCAATCCGATCACCGGCATCGCCTGCCTGGCGCAGAACCTGCGCGAGGAACGCGAAGGCGACGGCGAGCTGACCGAGATCAGCGAGCAGATCCTCGACCAGACCAAGCGCGTATCGCGCATCGTCCAGTCGTTGATGAGCTTCGCCCACTCCGGCAGCCACCTGCAGGCCCTGGAACCGGTGTGCCTGAGCGAAGTCGCCCAGGAGGCCATCGGACTGCTGTCGCTGAACCGGCGTAGCGTCGAAGTAGAGTTCTTCAACCTCTGCGATCCGGCGCACTGGGTCGAGGGCGACTCGCAGCGCCTGGCCCAGGTGCTGATCAACCTGCTCTCCAATGCTCGCGACGCCAGCCCGCCGGGCGGCGCGATCCGGGTCCGCAGCGAAGCCTCGGAACATACCGTGGACCTGGTCGTCGAGGACGAGGGCAGCGGCATCCCGAAGGCGATCATGGACCAGTTGTTCGAACCGTTCTTCACCACCAAGGACCCCGGCAAGGGGACCGGGCTCGGCCTCGCACTGGTCTATTCGATCGTGGAAGAGCATTATGGACAGATAACCATCGAGAGCCCGACGGATCACCAGCGAGAAGGCGGCACCCGCTTCCGCGTGACCCTGCCGCGGCACCCTGGCCCGACGGCCGAGCTGTAGACGAGCACGTCGAGAGAGCTGAATACATGGCACATATTCTGATCGTCGAAGACGAAACCATTATCCGATCTGCATTGCGACGCCTGCTGGAGCGCAACCAGTACCAGGTCAGCGAAGCCGGCTCGGTGCAGGAAGCCCAGGAGCGCTACACCATCCCCTCCTTCGACATGGTGGTCAGCGACCTGCGCCTGCCGGGCGCCCCCGGCACCGAACTGATCAAGCTCGCCGAAGGCATTCCGGTGCTGATCATGACCAGCTACGCCAGCCTGCGTTCGGCGGTGGATTCGATGAAGATGGGCGCGGTGGACTACATCGCCAAGCCTTTCGACCACGACGAAATGCTCCAGGCCGTGGCGCGCATCCTCAAGGACCGCCAGGAGAACCGCAGCGCGGCCCCGGTCTCCGCCAACGGCGGCAAGGCCGGCGGCGAGCGCGGCGCCAGCCCGGCGGCAGCCGACGGCGAGATAGGCATCATCGGCTCCTGTGCGCCGATGCAAGAGCTGTACAGCAAGATTCGCAAGGTCGCGCCGACCGACTCCACGGTACTGATCCAGGGCGAGTCCGGCACCGGCAAGGAACTGGTCGCCCGCGCCCTGCACAACCTGTCGAAGCGCGCCAAGGCGCCGCTGATCTCGGTGAACTGTGCGGCGATTCCGGAAACCCTGATCGAATCCGAGCTGTTCGGCCATGAAAAAGGCGCCTTCACCGGTGCCAGCGCCGGGCGCGCCGGGCTGGTCGAAGCGGCCGACGGCGGCACCCTGTTCCTCGACGAGATCGGCGAGCTGCCGCTGGAGGCCCAGGCCCGCCTGCTGCGCGTATTGCAGGAAGGCGAGATCCGCCGGGTCGGCTCGGTGCAATCGCAGAAGGTCGACGTGCGCCTGATCGCCGCCACCCACCGCGACCTGAAGACCCTGGCCAAGACCGGGCAATTCCGCGAAGACCTCTATTACCGCCTGCATGTGATCTCGCTGAAGCTGCCCGCCCTGCGCGAGCGTGGCAACGACGTGATGGAGATCGCCCGCGCCTTTCTGGCTCGCCAGTGCACCCGGATGGGGCGCGCGCCGCTCAGCTTCGCCCACGACGCCGAACAGGCGATCCGCCATTACCCATGGCCGGGCAACGTGCGCGAGCTGGAAAACGCCATCGAGCGGGCGGTGATCCTCAGCGAGAGCCAGGAAATCCACGCCGACCTGCTGGGTATCGACATTGAGCTGGACGACCTCGAGGACGACTTCGCCGCCGACCTCGGCCTCGGCCCGGCGGGCGCCGCGGCCAGCAACCACGAGCCCACCGAGGACCTCTCGCTGGAAGACTACTTCCAGCACTTCGTCCTCGAGCACCAGGACCACATGACCGAGACCGAGCTGGCCCGCAAGCTGGGCATCAGCCGCAAATGCCTGTGGGAACGCCGCCAGCGCCTGGGCATTCCGCGACGCAAATCAGGGGCCTCGGCCGACTCGTAACACCCTGCAACCTGTTACCGCGGACGTGCCGCGTAACAGAAACCGGGTTCATCGGTAACGGGAACCCGGTTTTTTTGTGCCCTCCGCCGACCCACCAAAAACCTCAACCCCTTGATTTTACTGGGTTTCGAAAAACTGGCACGGCATCTGCTTATGTATTGGCACAACAACAATAACAAGCAACGACGAAGACAATAAAAACAACACGTAACGACTCCAGCACAACAAAAACAAAATCGCGGAGGCGCAGCTAACTGATTCTTTTGGAGAGGAGTTGCTGTCGGGACCCGTCCCGCAGCCAGTCGGAAGAAGAATAAAACTGCCTCGAGGCAGCGCACAGACTGGTTGGATCGCTCGACGATCATGGCAGCATCAGCGACCAAAGCAATCCGTTTGCTATTGAACTCCCAGCCTGGGAGATATCCCTGAAGCGACTGGCTCAAGGGACGGGTCGACAAACAAAAACAACAAGCCCGAAATCATAATAAAAACAAAGCACGCACCTACTTGGGGGGGAGCTTCGGCTCCCCCAGTAGCTTCACCCCTCCCTCCGTTTTCCCCGTTTTTCCTTCGCCTTACACCATTTCCCCATCCAATGCTAGAATCCGCGCAGACTATGCGGCCATCCGCATGCCTTGCCAGATTCACCGCAGCCTTCCCGGCCCTCTCCCGCTTCGCGGGAACAGGATGTACGGCCCCTGTTCGTTTCTGTCAGGATGCATGGCGCAGTCGGTTCCGGCGCCCGGGATGCCCTGTGCGTCGCGGGGCCAAACATTCAACGGGTACAGAACACGCCTCGCCCGAGAGGTCCTGATAATGCCGCAGCATTACCCGACGTCCGTCCTGTTTGAGCAACGCAGGCGTGCAATCACCCACATCGTGCTCCCGATAACACATCCATGCTGAAAAAGCTGATCCAGACCATTCGTTCCCCCCTGCGCCGTCCGCGCGCCGTCCGTACAACCCCGGAAGTCATCGGTAACAACCAGCATTCCCTGCGCCGGGACCAGTTCAGCCGGAACGCCGTCAAGGTCGTCGAGATCCTCCAGCGGGCCGGCTACCAGGCCTACGTGGTCGGGGGCTGCGTACGCGACCAGATGCTCGGCATCGCTCCCAAGGACTTCGATGTCGCCACCAGCGCCACGCCGGAGCAGGTCCGCGCCGAATTCCGCAACGCGCGGATCATCGGCCGCCGCTTCAAACTGGTACACGTGCACTTCGGCCGCGAGATCATCGAGGTCGCCACCTTCCGCGCCCATCATCCGGAAGGCCAGGACGATGGCGATAGCCGCGCGTCCAGCAACGAAAGCGGCCGCATCCTGCGCGACAACGTCTATGGCAGCCTGGAAGACGACGCCCAGCGCCGCGACTTCACCATCAATGCCCTGTACTTCGACGTCACCAGCGAGCGGCTGCTGGACTACGCCAATGGCGTTCACGACATCCGCAATCGCCTGATCCGCCTGATCGGCGATCCGGAGCAGCGTTATCTGGAAGACCCGGTGCGGATGCTGCGGGCGGTACGTTTCGCCGCCAAGCTCGACTTCGAGATCGAAAAGCACAGCGCCGCGCCGATTCGCCGGCTGGCCCCGCTGCTGCGGGAAATCCCTTCGGCGCGCCTGTTCGACGAGGTGCTCAAGCTGTTCCTCGCCGGCCGGGCCGAGCGCACTTTCGAGCTGCTGGTCGAGTACGAACTGTTCGCGCCGCTGTTCCCGGCCAGCGCCAAGGCACTGCAGGCCAACCCCGACTACACCGGCAAGCTGATCCGCCAGGCCCTGGCCAATACCGATGCGCGCATTCGCCAGGGCAAGCCGGTAACCCCGGCCTTCCTCTTCGCCGCACTGCTCTGGCCGGCCCTGCCGGCGCGCGTCGCGCAGTTGCAGGAGAAAGGCATGCCGGCCATCCCAGCGATGCAGGAAGCCGCCCACGAACTGATCAGCGAACAGTGCCAGCGGATCGCCATTCCCAAGCGTTTCACCCTGCCGATCCGCGAGATCTGGGATATGCAGGAACGTCTGCCGCGACGCCAGGGCAAGCGCGCCGACCTGCTCCTGGAAAACCCGCGCTTCCGCGCCGGCTACGACTTCCTCCTGCTGCGCGAAAGCGCCGGCGAGGAAACCGAAGGGCTTGGCCAATGGTGGACCGATTACCAGGAAGTCAGCGACAGCGAGCGGCGCAACATGATCCGCGACCTGGTCAGCCAGGAAGACGGCAGCGCCCCGCGCAAGCGTCGCCGCGGCGGCAACAGCGGCCGTCGGCGCCGCGGGCCGCGCAAGGAAGGCAGCGGCGGAAGCGGCGAATGATCCAGCGCGTCTACGTGGCGCTGGGCAGCAACCTGGCCGAACCGCGCGAGCAGATCCAGGCTGCCCTCGATGCCTTCGAGCGGCTTCCCGAGACCCGCCTGGTCGCCGTCTCGCCGCTCTATATCAGCGACCCGCTCGGCCCCGCCGACCAGCCGCGCTTCGTCAACGGCGTGGCGGCCCTCGACACCAACCTGGCGCCGCTCGACCTGCTCGACGCCCTGCAGGCCATCGAACTGGAACAGGGGCGCGTCCGCGACCTGCGCTGGGGTCCGCGCACGCTCGACCTGGACATCCTGCTGTTCGGCGAACAATTGCTCGACCTGCCGCGCCTGAAGGTGCCGCACTACCACATGCAGGCGCGCGCTTTCGTGCTCTATCCCCTCGCCGATCTCGCCCCCGACCTGCGCCTGCCCGATGGCCGCCACCTGCCGGAGCTGCTCGCGGCCTGTCCGTTCGAGGGCATCGAACGCCTTCCGGGCGCCTGACCCTGCCTGCCCGCCGCTGCGCGGATACCTCGCGGCGGGCTCTTCACACTGTTACCGAAAAGCTGACGAAGGACGCCGCGGATGGGCGTACACTGCGCGCGCAACCGCAGGCGGCGCGGCGTTCGGCAATGGCAGTAACGCCGTAACAATGCGGTAACACCTGCAATTGACTTCGAGCCACCCCATCCGGACTATAAGTGGCCGTTTGCCCCGCGCCGGCTCATCACCGGCCCAACGAGGAGCCTTTCCATGCCTGATGTAACCCTGACCACCCTGCAAGGGTTGAAGCAGAGCGGCGAGAAGATCGCCATGCTGACCTGCTACGACGCCACCTTCGCCCACACCGCCAGCCAGGCCGGCGTGGACGTGCTTCTGGTCGGAGATTCGCTCGGAATGGTATTGCAGGGTCACGACAGCACCCTGCCGGTCAGCAACGAGGAAATGGCCTATCACACGGCCTGCGTGAAACGCGGTAACAAAGGTTCCCTGATCGTCACCGACCTGGCCTTCGAATCCAGCCATTCCGTGGCCCAGACCCTTGCCGACGCGGTCCGCCTGATGCAGGCCGGCGCACACATGGTCAAGCTGGAGGGTGGGGCCTGGCTGGCGGAGCCGATCGCCCGCCTGGCACAGATGGGCGTGCCGGTCTGCGCGCATCTCGGCCTGACCCCGCAGGCGGTCAACCTGTTCGGCGGCTTCAAGGTCCAGGGCCGCCAGGAAACTCAGGCGCGCCAGTTGCGCGCCGATGCCATCGCCCTGGAGCAGGCCGGCGCCGCCATGCTGCTGCTGGAGTGCGTGCCCAGCGTGCTGGCCGAAGAGATCACCCAGGCGGTGAAGATCCCGGTGATCGGGATTGGCGCCGGTGCGGCGACCGATGGCCAGGTGCTGGTCATGCACGACATGCTGGGTCTCTCGCTGACCGGCCGCTCGCCCAAGTTCGTCAAGGATTTCATGCAAGGCCAGGAGAGCATCCCAGCCGCCATCGCGGCCTACGTCCGCGCCGTCAAGGACGTGTCCTTCCCCGCCGCCGAACACGGATTCAACGCATGAACACCGTCAAGACCGTCCGTGAACTGCGAGCCGCGGTGGCGCGCGCCCGCAGCGAAGGCAAGCGCATCGGCTTCGTGCCGACCATGGGCAACCTCCACGCCGGCCATGCCGCGCTGGTAAAGAAAGCCGGCGAACGCGCCGACTTCGTGGTCGTCAGCATCTTCGTCAACCCGCTGCAATTCGGCCCCAGCGAAGACCTCGACAAATACCCGCGAACCCTCGCAGCCGACCAGGAACGCCTGCTCGAAGCCGGCTGCCACCTGCTGTTCACCCCGACCGTCGAGGAAATGTACCCCGACGGCATGGACGGGCAGACCCGCATCCATGTTCCCGGCGTCTCCGAAGGCCTTTGCGGCGCCAGTCGTCCCGGCCATTTCGAAGGCGTGGCGACCGTGGTCAGCAAGCTGCTTAACATGGTCCAGCCGGACCTCGCGCTGTTCGGCGAAAAGGATTTCCAGCAGTTGGCGGTGATCCGCAAGCTGGTCCGCGACCTCAACCTGCCGGTGCAGATCTTCGGCGAGCCGACGGTGCGCGCCGCCGATGGCCTGGCGTTGTCCTCGCGCAACGGTTACCTCGACGAGCAGCAGCGCGCCGCCGCCCCGGCGATCTACCGCACCCTTCGGCAGCTCGGCGAACGCATCCGCGCCGGCGCCGAGGACTTCCCGGCATTGCTCGCCGACGCCCGCCAGGCCCTGGAACAGGCCGGGCTGCGCCCCGACTACCTGGAAATCCGCGAGCCGATCAGCCTGCGCCCCGGGGTACCCGGCGACCGCCAACTGGTGATCCTGGTCGCCGCCTACCTGGGCAGTACCCGGCTGATCGACAACCTCTCAGTCCACCTCGATTGACGCATGCCGAGCCCCCGGTTCCCGGGGGCTTGAGCGCTCACCACGGACTCGCCATACTCTGCCGCCCCCCGCGGACCCGATAGGAGTCGCCCCATGCACGCCATCATGCTCAAAGCCAAGTTGCATCGCGCCGAAGTCACCCATGCCGTCCTCGACTACGAAGGCTCCTGCGCCATCGACGGCGATTGGCTGGACCTCTCCGGAATCCGCGAGTACGAACAGATCCAGATCTACAACGTCGACAACGGCGAGCGCTTCACCACCTATGCGATCCGCGCCGAGAACGGCTCGAAGATGATCTCGGTGAACGGCGCCGCGGCACATAAGGCCAAGGTCGGCGACCGCGTGATCATCTGCGCCTACGCACACTACAGCGAAGCCGAACTGGCCAGCCACAAGCCGCGCATGCTGTACATGGCGCCGGGCAACCAGCTCAGCCATACCAGCGAGGCGATTCCGATACAGGTCGCCTGACCTCGCCCCTCTGGATAAAGCCCGGTTTCATCCGGGCTTTTTCATGTTCAAATAAGTGCGCCATCGAATTCCAACCAGAAGGTCAGCCATGAAGCACCACCTCACTCCGCTGGATGCCACGCAACTCGACAGTTGGCGCGCCCTGGCCGCCCATCGCCAGGAACTGCAGGACTTCAGGATGCGCCAGGCGTTCATCGAGGATCCGGAGCGCTTCAAGCGGTTTTCCTTCAGCGCCTGTGGGCTGTTCCTCGACTTCTCGAAGAACCTGATTCGCCAGGACACCATCGACCTGCTGGTGAAGCTGGCCGAGGAGGCACGGCTGAGCGACGCAATCAGGGCGATGTTCGACGGCGAGGCGATCAATGCCTCCGAACGCCGGCCGGTACTGCATACCGCGCTGCGTCGACCGATCGGCGACAAGGTGCTGGTCGATGGCGTCGACGTGATGCCGGAAGTCCACCGCGTCCTGCACCAGATGACCGAGCTGGTAGGCTACGTGCACAACGGCCTGTGGCGCGGCCATACCGAAAAGCCGATCACCGACGTGGTGAACATCGGCATCGGCGGCTCCTTCCTCGGCCCGCAACTGGTATCCGAAGCCTTGCTGCCGTTCGCCCAGAAAGGCGTGCGCTGCCACTACCTGGCGAACATCGACGGTAGCGAGTTCCATGAACTGGCCAGCCGCCTGAACGCCGAGACCACCCTGTTCATCGTTTCCTCCAAGTCCTTCGGGACCCTGGAAACCCTGAAGAACGCCCAGGCCGCACGCGCCTGGTACCTGGCCCAGGGCGGCACCGAGGAAGAGCTTTACCGCCATTTCATCGCCGTCTCCAGCAACAAGGAGGCCGCGATCGCCTTCGGCATCCGCGAGGAAAACATCTTCCCCATGTGGGACTGGGTCGGCGGCCGCTACTCGCTGTGGTCGGCCATCGGCCTGCCGATCGCCATGTCCATCGGCATCTCCAACTTCAAGGAACTGCTGTCCGGCGCCTACAACATGGACCAGCATTTCCAGACCGCGCCGTTCGAACGCAACATCCCGGTGCTGCTCGGCCTGCTCGGCGTCTGGTACGGCGACTTCTGGGGCGCGAACAGCCACGCGATCCTGCCCTACGACTACTATCTGCGGAATATCACCGACCACCTGCAACAACTGGACATGGAATCCAACGGCAAGAGCGTGCGCCAGGACGGCACGCCAGTCACCAGCGGCACCGGGCCGGTGATCTGGGGTGGTGTCGGCTGCAACGGCCAGCACGCCTACCATCAGTTGCTGCACCAGGGCACCCAGTTGATCCCGGCGGACTTCATCGTCCCGGTGAGCAGCTACAACCCGGTGGCCGACCATCACCAGTGGCTGTACGCCAACTGCCTGTCGCAGAGCCAGGCGCTGATGCTCGGCAAGAGCCGCGAGGAGGCCGAGGCCGAACTGCGCGCCAAGGGCCTGCCGGAAGCCGAAGTGCAGCGCCTGGCGCCGCACAAGGTGATCCCGGGCAACCGACCGAGCAACACCCTGGTGGTCGAGCGCATCAGCGCCCGCCGCCTCGGCGCGCTGATCGCCATGTACGAGCACAAGGTCTACGTACAGAGCATCCTCTGGGGCATCAACGCCTTCGACCAATGGGGCGTGGAGCTTGGCAAGGAACTCGGCAAGGGTGTCTATTCGCGTCTGGTCGGCAGCGAGGAAACCCCGGCCGAGGACGCCTCCACCCAAGGCCTGATCGACTTCTTCCGCGGCCGCCATCGCGGCTGATCCGCCTCTCCCCAAAGCCCGGCCCTAGGCCGGGCTTTTTCATTCCGTCCGGCGATTGACCCCGGCGCCTTCCCCGCTCGCGCCTTTGGCACTTGAACATGGCACTCGCCTGGCCCACCCTTGGTCGAACCTGAAGAGGGGCCGCGTGCGGTCTCTCGACACCTTGCGGAGCAGAAAAACAAAGGAAACCGCCATGTTCGAGATCAGCGTCCACCCGGTGCCGGACGCCGTCCGCCAGCGTGCCTACCTGAACGACGACGACTACCAGCGCCTGTACCGCCAATCCGTCGAGAACCCCGACGAGTTCTGGGGCGAGCAGGCCAAGGCCTTCCTCGATTGGTTCAAGCCCTGGCACAGCGTCCACCACGGCGACCTGAGGAAAGGCCAGGCCACCTGGTTCAAGGGCGGCCAGTTGAACGTCGCCTACAACTGCATCGACCGCCACCTGGAACGCCGCGGCGAACAGATCGCGATCGTCTGGGAAGGCGACAACCCCAGCGAATCCGCGCACATCACCTACCGCAAGCTGCACCACAACGTCTGCCGCCTGGCTAACGTGCTGAAGAGCCGCGGCGTGGAAAAGGGCGACCGGGTCTGCATCTACATGCCGATGATTCCCGAGGCCGCCTACGCCATGCTCGCCTGCGCCCGCATCGGGGCGGTGCACTCGGTGGTGTTCGGCGGCTTCTCGCCGGACTCGCTGCGCGACCGCATCCTCGATGCCGACTGCCGCACCGTGATCACCGCCGACGAGGGCGTGCGCGGCGGCAAGTACATCCCGCTGAAGCAGAATGTGGAAAAGGCGCTGAAGGACTGCCCGGACGTCTCCACCGTGGTGGTGGTCGAGCGCACCCAGGGCGACATACCCTGGGTCGAAGGCCGCGACATCTGGTACCACGAGGCGCTCCACGCGGCCTCAGCCGACTGCCCGGCGGAAGCGATGGACGCCGAGGACCCGCTGTTCATCCTCTATACCTCCGGCAGCACCGGCAAGCCGAAGGGCGTATTGCACACCACCGGGGGCTACCTGCTCGGCGCGGCGATGACCCACAAGTACGTGTTCGACTACCACGATGGCGACGTCTACTGGTGCACCGCCGACGTCGGCTGGGTCACCGGACACAGCTATATCGTCTACGGCCCGCTGGCCAACGGCGCCACCACCCTGATGTTCGAGGGCGTGCCCAACTACCCGGACGCCTCGCGTTTCTGGCAGGTGATCGACAAGCACCAGGTGAATATCTTCTACACCGCGCCGACCGCGATCCGCGCGCTGATGCGCGAAGGCGACGCCCCGGTCCGCCAGACCTCGCGCAGCAGCCTGCGCCTGCTCGGCTCGGTGGGCGAGCCGATCAACCCGGAGGCCTGGGAGTGGTACTACCAGGTGGTCGGCGAGAAGCGCTGCCCCATCGTCGACACCTGGTGGCAGACCGAGACCGGCAGCATCCTGATCACCCCGTTGCCCGGCGCCACTGCGCTGAAGCCAGGCTCGGCGACCCGCCCGTTCTTCGGCGTGCAACCCGTGCTGCTCGACGAGAAAGGCAAGGAAATCGACGGCGCGGGCAGCGGCGTACTGGCGATCAAGGCCAGTTGGCCGAGTCAGATCCGCAGCGTCTACGGCGACCACCAGCGGATGATCGACACCTACTTCAAGCCCTACCCCGGGTATTACTTCAGCGGCGACGGCGCGCGCCGCGACGAGGACGGCTACTACTGGATCACCGGCCGGGTCGACGACGTGATCAATGTCTCCGGACACCGGATCGGCACCGCCGAGGTCGAGAGCGCGCTGGTCCTGCACGATGCGGTGGCCGAGGCGGCAGTGGTCGGCTGCCCGCATGACGTGAAGGGCCAGGCCATCTACGCGTTCGTCACCCTGATGGCCGGCAGTCAGCCCAGCGAGGCGCTGCAACAGGAATTGCTGGCCCTGGTCGGCAAGGAGATCGGCAGCTTCGCCAAGCCGGATCACCTGCAATGGGCGCCCAGCCTGCCGAAGACCCGCTCCGGCAAGATCATGCGGCGTATCCTGCGCAAGATCGCCTGCAACGAGCTGGACAGTCTCGGCGATACCTCGACCCTGGCCGATCCGGGAGTGGTGCAGGGGTTGATCGACAACCGCCTCAACCGCTGACCCGCGCAACCGTCCCGCCGCCCTGCGGCGCGGGACGGTTCCAGTCTCTCCGGCGCCTGGGTTAAGCTCGTGCCTGCCCCGTCGTAGCGAGCCCCCATGGAAAGCGTCCGTCGCCATATCGAAAGCCAGGTGCTGAGCCTTACCGGGCTCGCCGTCGGCGGTGTCGACTTCGAGTTGCCGAAAGGCGATCCGGGCCTGTTCGGCCCCGACGCCGCCTGCTGGAAGGTCCACGGCGACTTCAGCAGCATGATGATCGGCGGCATCGGAGCGCTGCTCCTGCAGATGCTCCATCCGCTGGCCCTGGCGGGGGTGTGGGACCACTCCAATTTCCGCGACGACCTGCTCGGGCGCCTGCGTCGTACCGGTCAGTTCATCTCGGCCACCACCTACGGCCCGCTGGCCGATGCCGAGCGACTGATCGAGCGGGTCCGGCGCATCCACGAAAGCGTCATTGGCCAGTTGCCCGACGGCACGCCCTACTCCGCCAGCGACCCGGACCTGCTGACCTGGGTGCATGTCGCCGAGGTCAGCAGCTTTCTCAAGTCCTACCTGCGCTATCTCAATCCCGACCTGCCGGGCAGCGAGCAGGACCGTTACTACTCGGAAATCGCCCTGGTCGCCGAACGCCTCGGCGCCCGCGCGGTGCCGCGCGACCGCGAGCAGATCGCCGCCTACCTGGAGGCCATGCGTCCACGCCTGCGTTGCGACGAACGCACCCGCGAAGTGGTGCGGATTCTCTTCAACGCACCAGCGCCCAGCACCCTGGCCAGGCCGTTCGGCGCGCTGATGCTGCGCGCAGGCGCCGAGCTGTTGCCGGACTGGGCCGGATCGATGCTCGACCTCCCGTTCAGTCCGCTGCAACGCCGCCTGATCCGCGGCAGCGTCAGGCGCAGCGTACCCTTGCTGCGCTGGGCGGTGCGCAACGCTTCGATGCATCGAGCCTGCCGGCGCATGGGTCTGCCGCCAGTGAGCCACTGAACTTTCGTGCCGTGACAGCAAGAATACCCGTCCAAAGGCTCTGAAACGGCGCGAATCACGGTCGGAACCTTGAGGCCGTGCCATACTCCAACGCACCGCTTAGAACGGAAAACGAAAGAGAGCCATGCCCAAAGGACTGAAACGCGCTGTCAGCGCCCTGCTGATCACCTTCCTCGTCTATTGCCTGCTGGGCTTCCTGCTCATACCCGGCATCGGGCTGCGCGTCGCCAACCAGCAACTGGCGCAATACGCCACCGTCCCCGCACGTCTCGAACGTATCGAATTCAACCCCTTCAGCCTGGAATTGACCCTTTGGGGTCTGCGCCTGGGCGAGGAGAAGAACCCCCAGCTCGCCTTCCGCCGGCTGTACGCCAACCTGCAGCTGGACAGCCTGTGGAAACGCCAGCTGCACCTGGCCGACGTCGAGCTGGAAGGTCCGCATACCGAACTGCTGTTCGACGAGAAGGGCCAGCTCAACCTGGCCAGCCTGTTCAGGATCCCGCCGAGCGAATCGCCCGAGCCTGAACAGCCGAGCGATCCGTTCCCGCTGCGCATCGACCGCATCCAACTGGCCGAGGGCAGCCTGCACTTCCAGGACCTGCGACCGAGCGAGCCGGTGGACTTCAGCTTCGATCCGCTGGGCTTCGAGCTGCACAACCTCAGCACCCTGCCCGACGACGGCGCGAAGATGACCCTGCTCGCCACCGGCCCGAACGGCGGCCGCCTCGACTGGGAAGGCGACCTGACCCTGGTGCCGATCACGTCCAGGGGCCACCTGAGCGTCAAGGATATCCAGCTCAAGGCCTGGTGGCCCTATGTCCGCGACAATGCCCCGCTGGTGCTGGAGAACGGCGTGGTCAGCCTCTCCAGCGACTATCGCCTGGACCTGTCCAAGGACACCCAGCTGCTGCTCGACAAGGCCGCGCTGAAACTCGCCGACTTCAGCATCAATTCGCCCCAGGGCAAGCCGCTGGCCAAGCTCGCCAGCCTCGACGTGGCCGCTACCACCCTGGACCTGGCCAAGCAGGAAGTGGTGCTCGGCGAAGTCCGTAGCCAGGGCCTGGAAGCCTGGGCCGCGCGCGAGAAGGACGGCCAGCTCGACTGGCAGAAACTGTTCGCCGACTTCACTCCGCCGCCACGCAAGGCGCCTGCACCCAAGCCGGCGGAAAACACCGATCCCGCCGCTGCCCCGACCGACGCGGCGAAGACCACCCGCGAACCGGCAACCGACGGTGCCGCCAAGGCAGCCGCGATAGCCTCGGGCGAAGCGAGCAAGGACAGGCCGGCGGAGAAGAACGCCAGCGTCGCCGAGACGGAAAGGGCAACGGACGACAAAGAGTCCGCCAAAGTCGCGGAAGGCGGCGCTGCCGATAAAGTAGCCAAGCAAGAGACGAGCGAGGCTCCGAAGACCGGCAAGGCAACCGGGCAGGAAACGGCCAAGACTGCGGAAATCGACAAGGCGGCCAGCGACTCTCCGCAACAGCTCGCCGACACTGCAAAGACGCCTCCGCCGGAAAGTACGAAAGCCGCCGCGGAGACGCCCGCCAAGCCCTGGCACATCGTCCTGCGCGACGCCCAGCTGCGCGGCTACAAGGCGCACCTGGTGGATCGCCAGCCGGCCACCGAGGTCCCGCTGGAAGTCGGCCCGCTGGACCTCGACCTGCAGAACGTCGACAGCCTCGGCAAGACCCCCTTCGACCTCAAGCTCAAGACCGGCCTCGGCAACCGCGGCCAGGTCCAGGCCAGCGGCCAGGTGGTGCTCGACCCGGTCAGCGCCAGGCTCAAGGTCAGTACCCGCGACATCGACCTGCGCGTGGCCCAGGCCTACATCTCGCCGTTCATCCGCCTGGAACTGCGCAGCGGCTTCCTTGGCAGCGAGCTGGCGGTCGACCTGAAGAGCGTCGAGCCGCTGGCCTTCAGCGTCGACGGCAGCGCCGAAGTCAGCCAGTTGCATACCCTGGATACCATCAAGGACCGCGACTTCGTCAAATGGACCAAGCTGACCCTCAACGGCCTCGCCTATCGGCACGAGGACAGCCTGTCGATCCAGAGCGTGTCCTTCGAGGAGCCCTACGCCCGCTTCATCATCAACGAAGATCGCAGCACCAACGTCAGCGAGCTGATCATCCCGCAACCGGCTAGTTCGTCCGGCAAGGCCGCCGCCGAAAGCAAGAACGCGCCGGCGAGCAAGCCGCTGGGCATCCACATCGGCGGCGTACGGATCAACAACGGCTCGGCGAACTTCGCCGACCTGACCCTGATGCCGCCGTTCGGTACCGCCATCCAGCAGCTCAGCGGCGAAGTCGGCACCCTCGACACGCGCAACTCGCAGCCGGCCAAGGTGGACATCAAGGGCAAGGTCGACAAGTACGCACCGGTGACCATCGCCGGCGAACTGGACCCATTCGACCCGCTGAAGAAGCTCGACATCACCACCAGCTTCAAGCGCGTCGAGCTGACCACCCTGACGCCCTATTCCGGCAAGTTCGCCGGCTACCGCATCCGCAAGGGGCGACTCAACCTGGACCTGCACTACCAGATCGAACGCAGCCAACTGAAGGCGGAAAACAAGGTCCTGCTGGAAGGCCTGCAACTCGGCGAGAAGGTCGACAGCCCGGATGCCGTGGACCTGCCGGTGAAGCTGGCGGTAGCCCTGCTCAAGGACACCAAGGGCAACATCGATATCCAGTTGCCGGTGGCCGGCGACCTGAACAACCCGGAGTTCAGCGTCATGCCGATCGTCTGGCAGACCCTGCGCAACCTGGTCCTGCGCGCCGTGCAGGCGCCGTTCAAGTTCATCGCCGGCCTCGCCGCCGGCGGCAACGAGGATCTCGGCACGGTACCCTTCGCCGCGGGCAGCGACGAGCTGACGCCGGAAGCCCAGGCCAACCTCGACAAGCTCGCCGATGCGCTCAAGGAGCGGCCGGCGCTGCGCCTGGAAGTGGAAGGCGTGGCCTCCGCCGCGGCTGACGGTCCCTCGATCGGCGCCAAGCGTCTCGAACTGGAATACCAGAACACCTACTACCGCATGCTCCAGCGTCGCGGCGACAAGGTCCCGAGCGACGCCAAGCAACTCGAGGTACCGGAGAACATGCAGGCACCGCTGCTCGAAGGCATCTACCGGACCCGCCTGAAGCAGCAGCCACCGGCCGAGTGGAAAGAACTGGACAGCGACGAACGCACCGCGAAGATGCGTGAAGCGGTGATCGCTTCCTGGGCCAAGAGCCAGGTGCTGCTGCGCCAGATCGGCCAGGCCCGGGCCACCCGGATCAAGGATTACCTGGTGGAGAAAGGCCAGTTGCCGGACGATCGCATCTACTTGATCGACGTCAGTTTCGCCGAAGGCGAAGACAAGGGTAATGTCGACACCCAATTGCACCTGGATAGCGAGTGATACCTTGCACAAGCGATTCGCCGCCCTCGCGGCCCCCCTGCTCTACCTTGCCTGCGCGAGCGCGCAGGCCGACACCATGCGTTGCGGCAGTGCGCTGGTCAGCGTCGGCGACCGGGCCTTCGAAGTACAGCAAAAGTGCGGCGATCCGGATCACCGCGACGACGTCGGCTATACCCTGGGCAGCTACGATCGGCGGGAATTCAAGGTCGAGGAGTGGGTGTACGGCCCGCGCAACGGCGTGACCTACATCCTGACCTTCGAAGCCAACAAGCTGAAACGCATCGAGTTCAAGCGTTGAATCGCTCGCTTCCGCGTACCGGCCTGGTGGCGCTGCTGTCCCTGCTGCCATTGGCACATGCGCAGGCCGATTCGCTGCGTTGCGGCAGCCGCCTGGTCAGCACCGGCGACAGCAGCGCCGACGTTCTTGCGCGCTGCGGCGAGCCACGCAGCCGCGACAGCCTGGGTTATCGCGAGGTCGTCGGGGAATGGGGCAAGCGCTACGAGGTCGAGGTCCAGGAATGGATCTATGGCCCATGGAACGGCATGCTGTATTTCGTCCGTTTCGAGGGCAACCGCCTCAGCGCCATCCAGAGCCGGCGCGGCGACTGAATCCAGCGCCCATGAAAAAGCCCCGCCGGGCAATCCCGGCGGGGCTTCTTTCTACCTGTTCACAGGCGATCGCTGAAGTCGCGAACTTCCTGTTCAGCCCTTTCCTTGGACCAGCCATAGCGTTCCTGCAGCTTGCCGACCAGGTATTCGGCATGTCCGTCGGCAGCCTGGAGATCGTCGTCGGTCAGATCGCCCCAACGTTCCTTGATCTTGCCGGTGAGTTGCTTCCACTTACCTTTGATCACATCGGAATTCATCGGTCTTCCTCCTGGTGACGAGGGAAAAGGGGTCGTTCGGCCCGGGCGCTTACTCGACCGATTTCAGGCCATCGGCGGAAACGGCTTTCACGCCCTTGATGCCCTTGGCGGTCTCGATCGCCAGGTCACGCTCGGCATCGCTCTTCACGTTGCCGGAAAGGGAAACCACACCTTTGTTGGTCTCGACCTTGATATCGACGCCACTGACATTCTTGTTGGCGATCAGGCTGGATTTCACCTTGCTGGTGATCCAGGTATCGGAAACCGCTTCTTCGGTTTTCTGCATAGTGTCGTTGGCCGCCAGGCTGATGGGCTGGGCAGCGAACGCATTGGCCATCGAGAAGCTCAGAGCAGTGGCAGTAGCAGCGGCAATAGCGAGTTTGCTGAATTTCATTGCGGTTTCTCCTATGGATTTCGAAAAACTGCAGCCATTCCTGGCGTCAGTTGCATAGTAGATATCGCAAGCGCTGTGCCAGTTTTCCTCTAAAATAAAATCCTTTAAAAACAATAAGTTAAAAAACAGGCTGGAAGCGAGACGGTTGCAGAATGCCGAATTGGCGATGACAGGGCTTGCAAAATGCAAGGATTCGCCCCCTTCGCCGAGAAGCGTGTCGCGGAAACGAAAACAGGGCCCGAGGGCCCTGTTTTCATCGATCACGACTCGACTTACACGCCGGAAGCTTCGGCGGCAGCCACGTCCTTGATCGACAGCTTAATGCGGCCACGGTTGTCCACGTCGAGCACCAGGACCTTCACTTCCTGGCCTTCCTGCAGCACGTCGGTGACCTTGTCGATGCGCTTGTCGCTGATCTGCGAGATGTGCACCAGGCCGTCCTTGCCCGGCAGGATGTTGACGAAGGCACCGAAGTCGACGATGCGCTCCACCTTGCCGACATAGATCTTGCCGATCTCGGCTTCCGCGGTGATCGCCAGGACGCGCAGCTTGGCGGCCTCGGCGGCTTCCTTGGTTTCGCCGTAGATCTTCACGCTGCCATCGTCCTCGATGTCGATCGAGGCCTTGGTCTCTTCGCAGATACCACGGATGGTCGCGCCGCCCTTGCCGATGACGTCGCGGATCTTGTCCGAGTCGATCTTCATCTGCAGCATGGTCGGGGCGTTCTCGGACAGCTCGGCGCGCGGCTTGGCGATGACCTGGTTCATCTGGCCGAGGATGTTCAGGCGAGCTTCCAGGGCCTGGCCCAGGGCGATCTCCATGATCTCTTCGGTGATACCGTTGATCTTGATGTCCATCTGCAGGGCGGTGACGCCCTTGTCGGTACCGGCAACCTTGAAGTCCATGTCGCCCAGGTGGTCTTCATCACCGAGGATGTCGGTCAGGACGGCGAACTTCTCGCCTTCCTTGACCAGGCCCATGGCGATACCGGCGACCGGCGCCTTGACCGGCACACCGGCATCCATCAGCGCCAGGGAGGCGCCGCACACGGAGGCCATCGAGCTGGAACCGTTGGACTCGGTGATCTCGGAAACCACGCGAATGGTGTAGGGGAACTCGTCCTGGGTCGGCAGCATGGCAGCGACGCCACGACGGGCCAGACGGCCATGGCCGATTTCACGACGACCCGGGCTGCCCATGCGGCCGCACTCGCCTACCGAGAAGGGCGGGAAGTTGTAGTGCAGCATGAAGGCGTCCTTGCGCTCGCCTTCCAGGGTATCCAGCAACTGGGCATCGCGCGCGGTGCCGAGGGTCGCGACGACCAGGGCCTGGGTTTCGCCACGGGTGAACAGCGCGGAACCGTGGGTCTTGCCGAGCACGCCGACTTCGATGCGCAGCGGACGCACGGTACGGGTGTCACGACCGTCGATACGCGGCTTGCCGTTGACGATGTTCTCGCGAACGGTGCGGTATTCCAGCAGGCCGAATACGTCCTTGACCTCGGAAGCCGGGAACTTGCCCTCTTCCTCGCCGGCGAACAGGGCCACGGCCTGGTCGCGCAGCTCGCCCAGACGGTTGTAGCGGTCCTGCTTGATGGTGATGGTATAGGCCTGGGAGATCGCTTCGCCCAGCTCTGCCTTGATGGCGTTGACCAGCACGGTGTTTTCCGCCGGGGCTTTCCAGTCCCAGGCCGGCTTGCCAGCTTCGGCGGCCAGTTCCTTGACGGCACGGATCACCGCCTGGAACTCGTCGTGGGCGAACAGCACGGCACCGAGCATCTGGTCTTCGGTCAGTTCGTCGGCCTCGGACTCCACCATCAGCACGGCGTCTTCGGTACCGGCCACGACCATGTCGAGGCTGGAACTCTGCAGTTGCTCGTAGGTGGGGTTGAGGATGTAGCCGATTTCCGGATGGAAACCGACGCGGGCGGCGCCGATCGGGCCGGCGAACGGAATGCCGGAGATCGCCAGGGCGGCGGAGGTACCGATCATCGCGGCGATGTCCGGATCGGACTTCTTGTTGGTGGAAACGACGGTGCAGACGACCTGCACTTCATTCATGAAACCTTCGGGGAACAGCGGACGGATCGGACGGTCGATCAGGCGCGAGGTCAGGGTTTCCTTCTCGGAAGGACGTCCTTCACGCTTGAAGAAACCGCCGGGGATACGGCCTGCGGCGTAGGTCTTTTCCTGGTAGTGCACGGACAGCGGGAAGAAGTCGCGGCCTTCGGCCGGCGACTTGGCGCCGACCACGGTGACCAGCACGCTGACGTCGTCCATGGTGACCAGTACGGCGCCGGTGGCCTGGCGAGCGATACGGCCGGTCTCGAGAGTGACGGTCGACTGACCGAACTGGAATTGCTTGGTTACCGGGTTCACGGTGTCTTTACCTTCTATGTTGCCTTGGGGGAAATCGGTGGAATGCCGGGAGTCGGACCCGAATCGATTCCTAGAAAGCGCGAAGCTGGAAGCCCGACGCCGATACCCGCCTCGTGTGCGGGTATCGACGCCAGACTTCCAGCTTCTTGCTTCAAGCTGCCGACCGGCGTCGCTTAGCGACGCAGACCCAGACGGCCGATCAGGGCAGTGTAGCGAGACACGTCTTTGCCCTTCAGGTAGTCCAGCAGCTTACGGCGCTGGTTAACCATACGGATCAGACCACGGCGGGAATGGTGATCCTTGCCGTTGGCCTTGAAGTGATCCTGCAGCTTGTTGATGTTGGCGGACAGCAGGGCTACCTGCACTTCCGGGGAACCGGTGTCGCCTTCAGCTTGCTTGTATTCGTTAACGATCTGCGCTTTTTCTTCAACGCTCAGTGCCATGATGGGCTTCCTCTGAGTGAACAGGCCGGGAATCGCTTCCCGTGTTTTAAAAGGAGGAATGACCGTGCCTGCTGACAGCCACCCTCGTATCGGTCTTATGACCGAATCAGTCGACGCGGGGCGATACGCCCGTCGTCGGTCACTTCACCGATACCGATGAAACGACCTGTCTGATCCTGCACCCGCAACCAGCCGAACTTCGGCGCTTCCGGGGCCCGCACCGGCTGCCCGTGCAGCCAGTAGTACGCACTGTGCTCGGACAACTGCAACACCGGCCAATGCAACAGGCCGCTGTCTTCCGGCATCAGGAATTGGTCCAGCGCTTCCGGACCACCTTCGGCATGCACGCGTTCGAGCGTCTCGAGGGTGATCGCCTGGGCCAGGGTGAACGGCCCGGCCTGGGTCCGCCGCAGTGCCGCGACGTGCGCGCCGCAGCCCAGGACCTGGCCAAGATCTTCCACCAGCGTACGCACGTAGGTGCCTTTGCTGCAGGAAACGGCCAGGGTCGCACAGGGCGGCTCGAAGGAGAGCAAATCCAGGCGCGTAATAGTAACAGAACGCGCCTCGCGCTCCACTACCTCTCCTGCACGGGCGAGCTTGTACAGCGGCTGTCCGTCTTTCTTCAGCGCCGAGTACATCGGCGGCACCTGCTCTATGTCGCCACGGAAGCGCGGCAGGGCCTGTTCGAGATCGTCCCGACCGACGGTCACGTCCCGCTCGGCGAGCAGTTCGCCCTCGGCGTCGCCGGTGGTGGTGGTGATGCCCATGCGCATCACCGTCTCGTAACCCTTGTCGGCATCGAGAAGATACTGGGAGAACTTGGTCGCCTCGCCGAAGCACAGCGGCAGCACCCCGGTGGCCAGCGGGTCGAGGCTGCCGGTGTGGCCGGCCTTCTCGGCATTGAGCAGCCAGCGAACTTTCTGCAGTGCCTGGTTGGAACTCATGCCGCGCGGCTTGTCGAGCACCAGGATGCCGCTGATGGAGCGGCGGATACGCTTCACCTGGGCCACGCTCAGTCCTCGGTCTCGTCGCCGTGGCGGCGGCCGTCTTCGGCCACCGCACGTTCGATCAGCGCGGACAGCTCGGCGCCGCGGCGGATGCTTTCGTCGTAGTGGAAATGCAGTTGCGGCACGCTGCGCAGCTTCATCGACTTGCCCAGCAACATGCGCAGGTAGCCGGCGGCGTCGTTGAGGATTTCCATGTTCAGGGCGATCTTGCCGGCATCGTCCTGGCCCATGACGGTGATGAACACCTTGGCGTGCGCCACGTCGCGGCTGACCTCGACACCGGTGATGGTGACCAGGCCCAGGCGCGGGTCCTTGATCTCGCGCTGGATCAGTTGAGCCAGTTCGCGTTGCATCTGATCGCCGATACGCTGGGTACGGCTGTAGTCTTTTGCCATTTTTCAACCTGCCTCCAGCGACACCCGGCCACTGGAAAAAAAAGCGACAAACGCCCGGGACAGCTGGAAGCCGGCCCGGGCGCTGTGGTTACGCACTCGCCATCAAAGGCTGCGTGCGACTTCGACCTTCTCGAACACTTCGATCTTGTCGCCGACCTTGACGTCGTTGTAGCTCTTCACGCCGATGCCGCACTCCATGCCGGCACGCACTTCGGCGACGTCGTCCTTGAAGCGACGGAGAGACTCCAGCTCGCCTTCGAAGATGACCACGTCGTCGCGCAGTACGCGGATCGGACGGTTGCGGTGCACCATGCCCTCGGTGACCATGCAGCCGGCGATCGCGCCGAACTTCGGCGAGCGGAACACGTCGCGCACCTCGGCGATGCCCAGGATGTTCTCCCGCAGATCGCTGCCGAGCATGCCGGTCAGGGCCTTCTTGACGTCCTCGATGATGTCGTAGATCACGTTGTAGTAACGCATATCCAGACCTTCGGCTTCGACGATCTTGCGCGCGCCGGCGTCGGCGCGCACGTTGAAGCCGAACAGCACCGCGTTGGAAGCCAGCGCCAGGTTGGCGTCGGACTCGGTGATGCCACCGACGCCGCCACCGACCACGCGGACCTGCACTTCGTCGTTGCCCAGGCCGCTGAGCGAGCCTTGCAGAGCCTCGAGCGAACCGCGCACATCGGCCTTGAGGACGATGTTCAGGGTCTTCTTCTCTTCCTGGCCCATGTTCTCGAAGATGTTTTCCAGCTTGCCGGCATGGGCACGCGCCAGTTTCACCTCACGGAACTTGCCTTGACGGAACAGGGCGACTTCGCGCGCCTTCTTCTCGTCGGCGACCACGGTCATCTCGTCACCGGCATCCGGCGTACCGTCCAGGCCGAGGATCTCGACCGGGATCGACGGGCCGGCTTCCTTGATCGGCTTGCCGTTCTCGTCGAGCATGGCGCGGACACGACCGTAGTTGATGCCGACCAGCACCATGTCGCCCTGGCGCAGGGTACCGTCCTGGACCAGCACGGTGGCCACCGGGCCGCGTCCCTTGTCCAGGCGCGACTCGACCACCACGCCACGGCCCGGGGCCGACGGAGTGGCTTTCAGTTCGAGCACTTCCGCCTGCAGCAGGACCGCTTCGAGCAGTTCATCGACGCCAGTACCGAGCTTCGCCGAAACCGGGACGAAGGGAGCGTCGCCGCCCCACTCTTCCGGGATCACGTCGAGAGCGGCCAGGCCGTTCTTGATGTTGTCCGGGTTGGCCTCGGGCTTGTCGATCTTGTTCACCGCGACCACGATCGGCACGCCCGCCGCTTTCGCGTGCTGCACGGCTTCCTGGGTCTGCGGCATGACGCCGTCGTCGGCCGCGACCACCAGGATCACGATGTCGGTCGCCTGGGCGCCACGGGCACGCATCGCGGTGAACGCGGCGTGGCCGGGGGTATCCAGGAAGGTCACCATGCCACGCTCGGTTTCGACGTGGTAGGCACCGATATGCTGGGTGATGCCGCCGGCCTCGCCCGCGGCGACCTTGGCGCGACGGATGTAGTCGAGCAGCGAGGTCTTGCCGTGGTCGACGTGGCCCATGACGGTGACGACCGGCGCGCGGGTGACCGCCTCGCCTTCGAACTTCAGGGACTCGGCCAGTTGTTCTTCCAGCGCGTTCTCGCTGACCAGCTTGACCTTGTGGCCCAGCTCTTCGGCGACCAGTTGGGCGGTCTCCTGGTCCAGGACCTGGTTGATGGTCACCGGGGAGCCCATCTTGAACATGAACTTGACGACTTCGGCGCCCTTGACCGACATCTGGGCGGCCAACTCGGCTACGGTGATGGTCTCACCGATGTTCACTTCACGCACGATCGGTCCTGTCGGGTTCTGGAACCCGTGCTGGTTGCGCTTCTTCAGCTTCGACTTGCCACCACGACCGCCGCGACGGTAACCATCGCTTTCCTCGTCGGTGCTGCGTGGAGCCACGCGCGGAGCAGGAACCTTTTCCTTCTCCTTGACCGAGGGACGGTGCTGGGTGTGCTTGCGGTCGCGGCGGTCATCGTCCTCGTCACGCTTGGGCGCGCGGCGCGGCTCTTCCTTCTTGCGCTCTTCCACGGCGGCAGGCTTGGCCACCGGTTCGGCAACCGCGACATCCGCCACCACGGCAGGCTCGGCACCGGCAGTAGCCGCTGCTTCCTGGGCAGCCTTGGCACGCGCAGCTTCCTCGGCCTTGCGCGCTTCCTCTTCGGCACGCTGGCGGGCAGCGGCCTCTTCGGCCTTCAGACGCTCCGCCTCTTCCGCCGCGCGCTGCTCCTCGAGTTCGCGCTGGCGCTCGGCCTCGATCTCGTCGGGGCTGCGCTTGACATAGGTTTTCTTCTTGCGAACTTCGACGCTCACCGTCTTGCTGCCACCCACTTTCAGCGTGGTAGTGGTCTTGCGTTGCAGGGTGATCTTGCGCGGCTCGCTGGCGCGATCGCCATGGCTGCCTTTCAGGTGGGTCAGCAGGGCTTGTTTCTCGCTATCCGTTACAACTTGTTCGGCACTGGTGTGCGGCAGACCTGCGTCACGCATCTGCAGCAGCAGGCGCTCCACCGGTGTGTCGACCACCTGGGCCAGTTCTTTCACCGTGACTTGCGTCATGCACTTCTCTCCTCAGGCCGCGACTGCTTACTCGAACCAATGGGCCCGGGCGGCCATGATCAACTTGCCGGCACGCTCTTCGTCCATGCCGTCGATGTCGAGCAGATCGTCGATCGATTGCTCGGCCAGATCTTCACGGGTGGTTACGCCACGCAGCGCCAGGTCCAGGGCCAGCTCCTTGCTCATGCCATCGAGGCTGAGCAGGTCTTCTGCCGGTTGTGCGTCGGCGAGCTTCTCTTCGGTCGCAATGGCCTTGGTCAGCAGGCGATCCTTGGCACGGGAGCGCAGCTCGTTGACGATGTCTTCGTCGAAGCCATCGATGCTGAGCATCTCTTCCATCGGTACGTAGGCGATTTCCTCAAGAGTCGTGAAGCCCTCTTCCACCAGTACCTGGGCCAGTTCCTCGTCGACATCCAGCTCGTCGACGAAGCGCTGCAGGATATCCCCGGTCTCGGCCTGTTGCTTGGCCTGGATATCCGCCTCGGTCATCACATTCAGGGTCCAGCCGGTCAACTGGCTGGCCAGACGGACGTTCTGGCCACTGCGGCCGATAGCCTGCGCCAGATTGTCCTCGGCGACGGCGATATCCATGGTATGGGTATCCTCGTCGACGATGATCGCCGCCACCTCGGCCGGAGCCATGGCGTTGATCACGAATTGCGCCGGGTTGTCGTCCCACAGGACGATGTCCACCCGCTCTCCACCGATCTCGCCGGATACCGCCTGGACCCGCGAACCGCGCATGCCGATGCAGGCGCCCTGCGGGTCGATGCGCTTGTCCTTGGAACGAACGGCGATCTTGGCGCGCGAGCCCGGGTCACGGGCGGCTGCCATCACGTCGATCAACTGCTCGGCGATTTCCGGCACTTCGATGCGGAACAGCTCGATCAGCATTTCCGGCGCGGTACGCGACAGGACCAGTTGAGGACCGCGGTTCTCGGTCCGGATCTCCTTCAGCAGGGCACGCACGCGGGTGCCAACGCGGAAGGTCTCGCGCGGAATGATCTGGTCGCGGGCCAGCAGCGCCTCGGCGTTGTTGCCGAGATCGACGATGACGTTGTCGCGGGTGACCTTCTTCACGGTACCGGAAATGATCTCGCCGACCTTCTCGCGGTAGGCATCGACCACCTGGGCGCGCTCGGCCTCGCGGACCTTCTGCACGATGACCTGCTTGGCAGTCTGCGCAGCGATGCGGCCGAACTCGATGGATTCGATCTTTTCTTCGATGACCTCGCCGACCTTCGCGCCCGGTTTCTGCTCCTGGACGTCCTCGACGGTGATCTCGGTGGCGGGGTCCTGGTAGTCCTCGTCGGCGACGACGTGCCAACGACGGAAAGTCTCGTAGCTGCCGTTATGACGATTGATCTCGACGCGCAGGTCGACCTCGTCCTCGAAACGTTTCTTGGTGGCGGTCGCCAGAGCCAGCTCCAGCGCCTCGAAAATCACGCCGGCCGGTACGCCCTTTTCGTTGGATACCGACTCAACAACCAGCAGTACTTCTTTGCTCATTGTACGCCTCGCCTTTCAATCCATTGGATCCGCGGATTCGCGTCTCAATCAAAACGGGGAATGATGTTGGCCTTGTCGATCGAATCGATCGGCAGCAGGTACTCGTGATCGTCCACCAGGACCACCACATCCTGCTCCTCCACACCACGGAGAATGCCTTGGTAGTTACGCCGCCCCTCATAGGGCGAACGCAGCCTGATCTTCACTTGCTCGCCGGCATGCTTGGCGAACTGTTCGAGGGTGAACAGCGGCCGATCCATGCCCGGAGAGGACACCTCCAGGGTGTACTCGCCGCTGATCGGGTCTTCGACGTCGAGAATACCGCTGACCTGCCGACTGACGGCTTCACAGTCATCGATGAGGATGCCTTCGGGGCGGTCGATATAGACGCGCAACACCGAATGACGACCCTGGGAAATGAACTCGACGCCCCAGCACTCATAGCCGAGCGCCTCGACCACAGGGGCCAGCAAGGCCTGCAACTGTTCTAGCTTGCTCGACACCTGATCGCCTCGCGTATGTCGTAGAAACAAAAAATGGGCGAAACGCCCATCCCTAAATTGCCACTCGGAACCGTGGCATGGACTGTCCAGCTAACAAAAAGCCCCTAAAAAGGGGCCCTGAAAAACTGGTTGCGGGGGCTGGATTTGAACCAACGACCTTCGGGTTATGAGCCCGACGAGCTACCAGACTGCTCCACCCCGCGTCAAAGCTGGTGCAAGATTATACGACCGACACCCTGATGGGTCAACCGAACCTTGCGGAGACAAACCCCGCAGGACGGGGCTTGCTTATATGGTACCGAGGAGGGGACTCGAACCCCTACAGCCTATGGCCACTACCACCTCAAGGTAGCGTGTCTACCAATTCCACCACCTCGGCAGAAACCTTTCTCTTACTTCTGTTCAGGAGCCGCCGGTACATCGCCTGCACTTTCCGCAGGCTTGGACTGCTCCTGAAGAACCGGCACATCGTCAGCGGCCGGTGCTTTCTCTTGCTTCTGCTCCAGAACTGCCGGATCCGGCAGTCCGATGTGCTGCAGAGCATCAGACTTTTCTTTAGCGAAGTACGCTAAGCCAAGGCTGGTCAAGAAAAAAACCGCTGCCAGTATACCAGTAATCCGACTCAAAAAGGTAGCGGAACCTTGGCTTCCGAAAACAGTTGCCGAAGCACCTGCACCGAAAGAAGCCCCTGCATCCGCACCCTTGCCATGCTGAACGAGGATCAGGCCAACAAGACCCAATGCCATCAGCAGATGCACGACAATTACGACCTTTTCCAGCATCTTCAGCTTCCCGCGGCACGACAGATCGCGCCGAACTCATCCGCATTGAGGGAGGCTCCACCTACCAGCCCCCCATCGATATCCGGCATGCCGAACAACTCGGCTGCACTTGCCGCCTTTACACTGCCGCCGTAAAGGAGTCGCACACCTTTTGCGACCTCGGCATTTTCCGCTGCCAGTTGCGCGCGGATCGCCGCGTGCACTTCCTGGGCTTGCGCGGGGGACGCGGTCAACCCGGTCCCGATCGCCCAGACCGGCTCGTAAGCCACGACTGCGCGAGCAAAAGCTCCAACACCCAACTCGTCGATCACGCTTCCCAGCTGCCTTGCGACAACCTCCAGCGTCTTGCCCGCCTCGCGCTCCGCCCGGGTCTCCCCGACACACAGCACCGGCACCAGGCCGCACGACTGAGCCGCGGCAAACTTGCGACTCACAACCTCGTCACTCTCGCCGAGAATCAGGCGACGCTCCGAGTGGCCCACAAGGACCATGCTACAACCGACATCCGCCAACTGACTGGGAGCAGTCTCACCGGTCAGCGCGCCTTGCATCGGCTCTACGGCGCTGTTCTGCGCACCTACATCGATCGCCTTGCCGGCCAGGCCCTGGATGACCTGGCTGATGAACAAGCAAGGCGGCATCACAGCTACATCGACTCCGCTCGGCAACGCCAGCTGACGCAAGCCTTTGATCAACTCGGCCACACTGGAATGCGTACCGTGCATTTTCCAGTTACCGGCCACCAAGGGTCGACGCATGCTGTACCTCGCGGGGCAAAGTGGGCGCAGATGTTACTCAACAGTTTCCAGACTGGCAAGCAAAATCAAGCACATACCTCAGAAACAATTTTTGCCAGCTGTTCGGCGTGGGCACGAACGCTAGCTTCCTCGTCGCCCTCGACCATCACTCGGACCAACGGCTCTGTGCCGGATTTGCGCAGCAGGACACGACCGCGCCCGCCCATTTGCTCGGTGACGCGGACGCTGGCCTCCTTCACCGAGGGGTGCTCGAGCGGATCGTTTTCGCCCTTGAAGCGCACATTGATCAGCACTTGGGGGCACTTGCGAATCCCCTGGCGCGCCTCGGCCAGGGTCTGGCCGCGATGCTTGAGCGCCATCAGCACCTGTAGCGCCGCGATGATGGCATCGCCCGTCGTGGTGTTCTGGCAGCAGACGATATGCCCCGAATTCTCCCCTCCCAGCATCCAGTTCCGAGCCAGCAGTTCGGCCATCACATAGCGATCGCCGACCTTCGCCCGCACGAACGGGATATGCAGTTCCTGCAAAGCCAGCTCCAGGCCGAGGTTGCTCATCAGGGTGCCGACCACACCACCTTGCAGCCGCCCGCTTTCCTGCAGGTCGCGCGCGATGAGGAAAAGCAGTTCGTCGCCATCCACGACCGCACCGGTATGGTCGACCATCATCACCCGGTCGCCGTCGCCGTCGAAGGCGATGCCGAGGTCGGCATGGTGCTCGACCACCGCAGCCTGCAGGCCATCCAGGTGAGTGGAGCCGCACTTGTCGTTGATGTTCAGGCCATTCGGGCTGGCCGCCAGCACCGTCACTTCCGCGCCCAGTTCCCGGAAGACGCTGGGAGCGATCTTGTAGGTAGCGCCGTTGGCGCAGTCGAGCACGACCTTGAGACCGTTGAAGTCGGTGCTGGTCGGCACGCTGCTCTTGCAGAATTCGATGTAGCGCCCCGCCGCGTCATTGATCCGCGAAACCTTGCCGAGACGGGCGGACTCCACCACGGTCATCGGCGCATCGAGCAGTTCCTCGATCATCAGCTCGACGTCGTCCGGCAGCTTGGTCCCCTGCCCGGAGAAGAACTTGATGCCGTTGTCGTCGTGGGGATTGTGCGAAGCGCTGATCACCACCCCGGCCTCGGCGTGGAAAGTCCGCGTCAGGTAGGCGATGCCGGGGGTAGGCATCGGTCCCAGCAACAGGGTATCGGCGCCGGAAGCGGAGAGCCCGGCCTCGAAGGCCGACTCGAACATGTAACCCGAGCTGCGCGTGTCCTTGCCGATCAGGACCCGGCAGTTGCCCTGCCGGCGGAAGGCCATGCCCACCGCCCAGCCCAGCTTGAGAACAAAGTCCGGAGTAATCGGAAACTCGCCAACACGACCACGGATACCGTCAGTCCCGAAGTATTTTCTGCTCATCTTTTGTCTTCCGTGCTCAATCCGCCATTTCAACGGCGGAGATCATTCGCATCACGTCGACGGTCGCCGCCACGTCATGCACTCGAATTATCCGTGCGCCCTTGGCCAGCGCCAGGGCCGCCAGCGCGAGACTGCCGTAGAGGCGTTCGTCCACCTCCCGCCCCAGTACCTTGCCGATCATGCTCTTGCGCGAAACGCCGACCAACAACGGCAGGCCCAGGCCATGGAGCGCCTGCAGATGCCTGAACAGCACCAGGTTGTGCTCCAGTGTCTTGGCAAAACCGAAACCCGGATCCAGTAACAGCCGCTCGCGGTCGATTCCGGCCGCCACGCAGGCATCCACACGCTCCTGCAGGAACGCGCCGACTTCCGCCACCACATCCTGGTAGGCAGGCGCATCCTGCATGGTCTGCGGTTCTCCGCGCATGTGCATGAGACAGACCGCCAGGCCGCTATCCACCGCAGCATCCAGCGCACCGTCGCGCTGCAGCGAACGGACGTCGTTGATCAGACCCGCTCCGAGACGCGCAGTTTCGCGCATGACCGCAGGCGTGGAGGTATCCACCGAAATCACGACGTCCAGCTCGCGGGCGATGCGTTCGACTACCGGAGCGACCCGCTCCAGCTCCTCCGTCGGAGAAACGCTGCGCGCACCGGGACGGGTCGACTCGCCGCCGACGTCGATGAGCGTTGCGCCTTCCCGCACCATGCGCTCGGCATGCCGCAGGGCATCGTCCAGCCGGTCGTAACGGCCGCCGTCGGAAAAGGAATCGGGGGTGACATTGAGGATGCCCATGACATGTGGGCGGGCCAAATCAAGAACCCGACTGCCGCAAGGCAGTCGGGTCGGGTATTGCGGATTGCTCATTCAGGGCTCTCAGTGCTCGCCGGCCGGCCCACCGATGGGAGGGGTGTTCTCGCGGCGGCCCGACTCTTCCAGGTTGGCCGGCGGGGTGCCGGTACCCGAACCACCCTGCCAGTCACGCGGCTCGCGCGGCACGCGACCGGCCATGATGTCGTCGATCTGGTCGGAGTCGATGGTCTCGTACTTCATCAGTGCGTCGGCCATCATCTCCAGCTTGTCGCGGTTCTCGTCGAGCAGTCGCTTGGCGGTACCGTAGCAGTCGTCGATGATGCGCCGGACTTCCTGGTCGATCATCTTGGCGGTCTCGCCCGACACATTGGCGTGCTGGCTGCCGGCGCTACGGCCGAGGAACACCTCGCCCTCCTCCTCCGCGTACATCAGCGGGCCGAGCTTCTCGGACAGACCCCACTTGGTCACCATGTTCCGCGCCAACTGGGTAGCACGCATGATGTCGTTGGAAGCGCCAGTGGTGACGCCTTCGAAGCCGAGGGTCATCTCTTCCGCGATACGGCCGCCGAACAGCGAGCAGATCTGGCTTTCCAGCGCGCGCTTGGACAGGCTGTAGCGATCTTCCTCGGGGAGGAACATGGTCACGCCCAGGGCACGTCCGCGCGGAATGATGGACACCTTGTACACCGGGTCATGCTCCGGCACCAGGCGACCGACGATGGCGTGGCCGGCCTCGTGGTAGGCGGTGTTGCGCTTCTCCTTCTCGGACATGACCATGGTCTTGCGCTCGGCGCCCATCATGATCTTGTCCTTGGCCAGCTCGAACTCGCGCATGTCGACGATGCGCTTGTTGGAGCGCGCGGCGAACAGCGAGGCCTCGTTGACCAGGTTGGCCAGGTCGGCGCCGGAGAAACCGGGCGTACCGCGGGCGATGACGGCAGGATCGACATGGTCGCCCAACGGCACCTTGCGCATGTGCACCTTGAGGATCTGTTCGCGCCCGCGGATATCCGGCAAGCCGACCACCACCTGGCGGTCGAAGCGGCCCGGACGCAGCAGCGCCGGGTCCAGAACGTCCGGACGGTTGGTGGCAGCGATGACGATGATGCCATCGTTCATCTCGAAGCCATCCATCTCCACCAGCAACTGGTTGAGGGTCTGCTCGCGCTCGTCGTGACCGCCGCCCAGGCCGGCGCCGCGATGGCGGCCGACGGCGTCGATCTCGTCGATGAAGATGATGCACGGCGCGTGCTTCTTGGCCTGGTCGAACATGTCGCGGACACGGGAGGCACCCACGCCGACGAACATCTCGACGAAGTCGGAACCGGAAATGGTGAAGAACGGCACCTTGGCTTCGCCGGCGATGGCCTTGGCCAGCAGGGTCTTGCCGGTGCCGGGCGGGCCGACCATCAGCACGCCACGCGGGATACGGCCGCCCAGGCGCTGGAACTTGCCCGGATCGCGAAGGAACTCGACCAGCTCGCTGACCTCCTCCTTGGCCTCGTCGCAGCCGGCGACGTCAGCGAAGGTGGTCTTGACCTGGTCCTCGGACAGCAGGCGCGCCTTGCTCTTGCCGAAGCTCATCGGGCCGCCGCGACCGCCGCCGCCGCCCTGCATCTGGCGCATGAAGAACATGAACACGGCGATGATCACCAGGATCGGGAAGCTGGCGACCAGCAACTGGGTCCAGATGCTCTGCTGTTCGGGCTGCTTGCCCTCGACCACGACGTTGTTGTTGACCAGGTCGCCGATCAGGCCGTTGTCCTGGATCGCCGGGCGGATGGTCTTGAAGGTATCGCCGTCGCTACGCTTGCCGGTGATGACATAGCCATCCACGGTCACTCGCTCGACCTTGCCATCCTTGACCTGCTGGATGAAGTCCGAGTAGTTCAGCGTCTGTGGCTCGCTCGGGCTCGAGAAATTGTTCATCACGGTCACCAGTACCGCCGCGATGATCAGCCACAGAATCAGATTCTTTGCCATGTCGTTCAATTGACTACCCTCTGAAGCCGGCTCCGTCCTGGAAACCGCTTCACACGACGGCCAGACTCCTTCCGGCCAAAAGTACTACACAAGCGCCCGCGCACGCAGGCGTTGTCTGTAACCCTTTATGAACCCTCGCCCGTCCCGGCACAACAGGTCATCGACCAATAGACAGGCTATAGGGTCAATCATTCCAGTCTATTCCCCGCGAAAGCCGCGTGCGAGCAGATACTGTTCCCGCGAACGATCACGCGACGACAGGGGCTTGCGCATCTGTACCTTGTCGAACATTTCCCGGGCCTGCTTGTGGTACTGGTCGAAACCTTCGCCCTGGAAGATCTTGATCAGGAAATCGCCGCCCGGTCGCAGCACACGGCCGGCCAGGTCCAGCGCCAGTTCGCAGAGATACATGGCGCGCGGCTGGTCGGCGGCCCGCACTCCACTCATATTGGGGGCCATATCGGAAATCACAAGGTCTACCGGATGATCGCCGATCGCCTCGAGGATCCGCGCGAACACCGCGTCCTCGGTGAAGTCGCCCTGGATGAAGGTGACGTCGGGGATGCTGTCCATCTCGAGGATGTCCGAAGCGATCAGCCGACCACGGTCGCCGATCACCCGGCTGGTGACCTGCGACCACCCGCCCGGCGCGGCGCCCAGGTCGACCACGGTCATGCCCGGACGCAGGATGCGGTCCTTCTCCTGGATCTCCAGCAGCTTGTAGCTGGCGCGCGAGCGATAGCCATCGCGCTGGGCCATCTTCACGTAGGGATCGTCGAAATGTTCTTTCAGCCAACGCTGGCTGGTTTTGGAGCGGGCCACGGAATACCTCTTCGGGCACCCCCGGTCGGCGGGGGCAGCATCACTTGGACTAAAACTGGGGTAAAATAGACGACTTTTTCCCAGGGGTCTGATTATGGCGCTCACTCAAGAGCAGAAGAAACAGTTCAAATCTATCGGTCACCACCTGAAACCGGTATTGATCGTAGCCGAGAACGGCTTGACCGAAGGCGTTCTCGCCGAACTCGAGCGCGCACTCAACGATCACGAACTGATCAAGGTGAAACTGGCGCTGGCCGAGCGCGACGATCGCCGCGCCCTGCTCGACGAACTCTGCGCGCAGTCGCGCAGCGACCTGGTGCAAAGCATCGGCAAGATGGCGCTGGTCTATCGGAAGAACCCGAAGCCGAACAAGAATCTCTCGAACATCAGCCGTTTCGCCGGCATCTGATGCCCCATCCAACCAAGGTCGGGAAACTTCCCGACCTGGTTCAGACGCCTTCCTCGTCCCGCCCCGGTACCGGCTGCAACACCAGCAGCAGGCCACACATCGCCACCGCCAGGTAGTTGAACAGCAGCCAGCGCACCGCCTCGGGCGCCAGCCCACGCACCAGGAAATACACCAGGCAGAGCAGCGCGACGGCGAGCAACAACTGACCGCGAAGGTCTCGCCAGAGGCTCCTCGGCCCGTGGCTCGACACCAACACCAGCGCCTGCAGCACCGCACAGAATCCGGCGAAGCCGATCAGCAGCGGCGTCAACGCCGCGGCTACGGTATCCACCAGCAACGGCGCCAGTCCGGTCTTGGCCAACGCAGGCAGGACCACGAACTGCAGCAACCAGAGGCCGCCGACCCAGAACGTCTGGGCCAGCAGCCAACTGATCGCGCCTGCGCGCAACGGAGCGCGCTTAGATATGGCGAACCTCGACGATCTCGTACTCGACGTCGCCGCCCGGGGTTCTCACCAGCACGGCATCGCCTTCGGTCTTGCCAATCAGCGCACGGGCGATCGGCGAATTCACCGAGATCTTGCCACCCTTGATATCCGCCTCGTCGTCGCCGACGATCTGGTAGGTCACGGTCTCGTCGGTCTCGACGTTGGCGATGTCGACGGTGGTGCCGAAGATCACCTTGCCGCTGTGCGGGATGGCGGTGACATCGATGACCTGGGCGTTGGACAGCTTGGCCTCGATGTCGCGGATACGCGCCTCGACCATGCCCTGCTGTTCGCGCGCCGCATGGTACTCGGCGTTTTCCTTGAGGTCGCCCAGTTCACGCGCTTCGGCGATGGCCTGGCTGATCTGCGGGCGCAGCACGCCCTTCAGGTGTTTCACTTCTTCTTCCAGGGCGCGGGCGCCCTGGACGGTCATGGGGAACTTGCTCATGCCTTGATTCCTGCGTGGAGATCCTGCAGACGCCGAACGGTCTTCTCGGGACCGAACTTGAGCGCCTCACAGATCGCCTGCCCACCCGCAATGGTGGTGGTGCAGCAGATCTTGTGCTGCAGGGCGTTTCGACGAATGGAGTAGGAGTCAGCGATGGACTGCCGGCCCTCGGTGGTGTTGATGATCAGGGTGACCTCGTCGTTCTTGATCATGTCCACCACGTGCGGGCGACCTTCGGTCACCTTGTTCACGCGACGCACCGGCAGGCCCGCGGCCTCGATGACACGCGCGGTACCGGCGGTGGCTACCACTTCGAAGCCCAGCGCGACCAGGTCGCCAGCCACCTGGGCGGCGAACGGCTTGTCGTCTTCGCGGACGCTGATGAAGGCGCAACCGGCGGTCGGGAGGATTTCGCTGGCCCCCAACTGAGCCTTGGCAAAGGCTTCGGCAAAGCTATCACCGACGCCCATCACTTCACCAGTGGACTTCATTTCCGGGCCGAGGATCGGATCGACGCCGGGGAACTTGGCGAACGGGAACACCGCTTCCTTGACGCTGAAGAACGGCGGGATGATTTCCTGGGTGAAGCCGACCTCGGCCAGGGTCTTGCCGGCCATGACGCGGGCGGCGACCTTGGCCAGCGACTCGCCGACGCACTTGGAGACGAACGGCACGGTACGCGAGGCGCGCGGATTGACCTCGATGACGAAGATATCCTCGCCCTGCACCGCCATCTGCACGTTCATCAGGCCGACCACGCCAAGCTCCAGGGCCATTTTCTTGACCTGCTCGCGGATCTCGTCCTGGATGTGCTGCGGCAGCGAGTACGGCGGCAGCGAACAGGCGGAGTCGCCGGAGTGAACGCCAGCCTGCTCGATATGCTGCATGATCGCGCCGATCACCACGATCTCGCCGTCGCATACCGCGTCGATGTCGACTTCGATGGCGCAGTTGAGGAAGTGGTCGAGCAGCACCGGGCTGTCGTTGGAAACCTGAACCGCCTCACGCATGTAGCGCTTGAGTTCTTCTTCCTGGTAGACGATTTCCATCGCCCGCCCGCCCAGCACGTAGGACGGGCGTACCACCAGCGGATAACCGATGGCCTTGGACGCGGCCAGGGCCTCGTCTTCGCTGCGCGCGGTGGCGTTGGCCGGCTGGCGCAGGTTCAGGCGCTGGACCATCTGCTGGAAGCGCTCGCGGTCTTCGGCACGGTCGATGGCGTCCGGACTGGTGCCGATGATCGGCACGCCGGCCTCTTCGAGGGCGCGGCAGAGCTTCAGCGGGGTCTGGCCGCCGTACTGGACGATCACGCCCTTGGGCTGCTCGACGCGGACGATCTCAAGGACGTCCTCGAGGGTCACCGGCTCGAAGTACAGGCGGTCGGAGGTGTCATAGTCGGTGGAGACGGTTTCCGGGTTGCAGTTGACCATGATGGTCTCGTAGCCGTCTTCGCGCATCGCCAGCGCCGCGTGCACGCAGCAGTAGTCGAACTCGATGCCCTGGCCGATGCGGTTCGGACCGCCGCCGAGGATCATGATCTTCTCGCGGCTCGACGGGTTGGCCTCGCACTCTTCCTCGTAGGTCGAATACATGTAGGCGGTGTCGGTGGCGAACTCGGCGGCGCAGGTATCGACACGCTTGTAGACCGGCAGCACCTTCAGCTTGTGGCGATGGCTGCGCAGGTTCTTCTCGGTGACGCCTAGCAGCTTGGCCAGGCGCGCGTCGGAGAAGCCCTTGCGCTTGAGCTTGTACATCAGCTCGCGATCGATGGAGGACAGGCCGAGGGTCTTGACCTTCTCCTCGTCCTTGACTAGGTCCTCGATCTGCACCAGGAACCATTCGTCGATGCGGGTCAGCTCGAACACTTCCTCGACGCTCTTGCCGGCGCGGAAGGCGTCGGCGACGTACCAGACACGCTCGGCGCTGGGCACGGTCAGCTCGCGCTTGAGGATGCTGTCGGCCTCCGGGTCGTTCAGGTCGAGCTTCGGATCGAAGCCGGTGGCGCCGACTTCCAGGCCGCGCAAGGCTTTCTGCACCGACTCCTGGAAGGTCCGGCCGATGGCCATGACTTCGCCGACCGACTTCATCTGGGTGGTCAGGCGGGCATCAGCTTTCGGGAACTTCTCGAAGGCGAAGCGCGGGATCTTGGTCACCACGTAGTCGATGGCCGGCTCGAACGACGCCGGGGTGCGACCGCCGGTGATGTCGTTCTGCAGTTCGTCGAGGGTGTAGCCGACCGCCAGCTTGGCGGCGATCTTGGCGATCGGGAAACCGGTGGCCTTGGAGGCCAGGGCCGAGGAGCGGGAAACCCGCGGGTTCATCTCGATCACCACCATGCGCCCGGTGTTCGGGCAGATGCCGAACTGCACGTTGGAACCGCCGGTTTCCACGCCGATCTCGCGCAATACCGCCAGCGAGGCGTTGCGCATGATCTGGTATTCCTTGTCGGTCAGGGTCTGCGCCGGTGCCACGGTGATCGAGTCACCGGTGTGCACGCCCATCGGGTCGAAGTTCTCGATGGAGCAGACGATGATGCAGTTGTCCTTCTTGTCGCGGACCACCTCCATCTCGTACTCCTTCCAGCCGATCAGCGACTCGTCGATCAGCAGCTCGTTGGTCGGCGACAGGTCGAGGCCACGGGCGCAGATCTCTTCGAACTCTTCACGGTTGTAGGCGATACCGCCGCCGGTGCCGCCCATGGTGAAGGACGGACGGATGATGCAGGGGAAGCCGACCTGCTCGAGCACGCCGTAGGCCTCCTCCATGCTGTGGGCGATGCCCGAGCGCGGACAGGCCAGGCCGATATCCTTCATCGCCTTGTCGAAGCGCGAGCGGTCCTCGGCCTTGTCGATGGTATCGGCATTGGCGCCGATCATCTCCACGCCGAACTTCTCCAGCACGCCGTGGCGCTCCAGGTCCAGGGCGCAGTTCAGCGCAGTCTGGCCGCCCATGGTCGGCAGCAGCGCGTCGGGGCGTTCCTTCTCGATGATCTTGGCCACGGTGGCCCACTTGATCGGCTCGATGTAGGTCGCGTCGGCCATCGCCGGATCGGTCATGATGGTCGCGGGGTTGGAGTTCACCAGGATGACGCGGTAGCCCTCCTCGCGCAGGGCCTTGCAGGCCTGGGCGCCGGAGTAGTCGAATTCGCAGGCCTGGCCAATCACGATGGGGCCGGCACCGAGGATCAGGATGCTCTTTATGTCTGTACGTTTTGGCATGGGACTCTCGTTGCAATAATCAGGACAGGGTTGCGGTGGCCAGCTTCACACCAAAGCCGACGAACAGGGCGCCGACGCCCGAAGTGGCGCCGGCAGCCAACCGTTGCCGCCGGCGGAACCAGGCCGCCAGCCGCACACCGGTGAAAATCAGGAAGCTCAGGTAAAGGGCGCTGACCAGTTCCAGGATCACCGCCAGCACCAGGAACGACAGGCCCGGATAGGCATAGCCGGGATCGACGAACTGGATGAAAAAGGAGATGAAAAACAGGATCGCCTTGGGATTCGACAGGCTGAGCAGCAGCGCCTTGCGGAACGGCTGGTGGACATCCACCTGTTCGGCCTGCGCCGCCGTCGCCTCGGGATTGCGCAGCTTGCGCCAGGCGCCCCGCAGCATGCCGACGCCGAGATAGAACAGGTAGGCCGCACCGAGGTACTTCAGGCCGATGAACAGCATCGGCTCGGCCTTCAGCAGGGAGGCCACGCCGAGGGCCGACAGCAGCATCAGCACCGCGTCGCCGAGGAACACGCCGCAGGCGGCCCGGTAGCCGGTCGCCACGCCACGCTGGGCCGAAGTCGCGAGGACGAACAACGAGTTCGGTCCGGGCAACAGGATCACGAAAACCACACCCAGCACGTAGGTCCAGAAATCGGTTATCCCCAGGGTCGGCATGGCTCTGCTCCTCAGCGACGCTCGGCCATCGCCGAGATGAAGCGGTCGAACAGCGGGGCGACGTCATGCGGACCGGGGCTCGCCTCGGGGTGGCCCTGGAAGCTGAAAGCGACCTTGTCGGTGCGCTCGATACCCTGCAGGGTACCGTCGAACAGCGACTTGTGAGTGGCTCGCAGGTTGTCCGGCAGGGTGCTCTCGTCGACCGCGAAACCGTGGTTCTGGCTGGTGATCATCACCACGCCGCTGTCCAGGTCCTGCACCGGGTGGTTGGCGCCGTGGTGCCCGTGGCCCATCTTCAGGGTCTTGGCGCCAGAGGCCAGGGCCAGCAACTGATGGCCGAGGCAGATGCCGAACACCGGGATCTCGGTATCGAGGAATTCGCGGATCGCCTGGATCGCGTAGTCGCACGGTTCGGGGTCGCCGGGGCCGTTGGAAAGGAAGATGCCGTCAGGGTTCAGCGCCAGCACTTCGCTGGCCGGTGTCTGCGCCGGCACCACGGTCAGGCGGCAGCCGCGCGCCACCAGCATGCGTAGGATGTTCAGCTTCACGCCGTAGTCGTAGGCCACCACGTGATACGGCAGTTCACCGGCCGGGATCTCCGGATGACTGTCGCTTTCCAGGTTCCAGACGCTGGAGCGCCACTCGTAGCGCTCGGCGGTGGTGACCTCCTTGGCCAGGTCCATGCCCTTCAGGCCGGGGAAGGCGCGAGCCAGCTCCAGCGCGCGTTCCTCGGTAGCGTCGGCACCAGCCAGGATGCAGCCGTTCTGCGAACCCTTCTCGCGGAGGATGCGGGTCAGGCGACGGGTATCGATGCCGGCGATGGCGACGGTGCCGTTGGCTTTCAGGTAGTCAGGCAGCGACTGCTTGCTGCGCCAGTTGCTGGCGATCAGCGGCAGGTCGCGGATGATCAGGCCGGCGGCCCAGACGCGGTTGGCCTCGGCGTCTTCCGGGGTGGTACCGGTATTGCCGATGTGCGGGTAGGTCAGGGTGACGATCTGCTGGGCGTAGGAAGGATCGGTAAGGATTTCCTGGTAGCCGGTCATGGCGGTGTTGAACACCACCTCGCCAACGGTCTGGCCGTCGGCACCGATGGCTTCACCGCGAAAAATGCTGCCGTCGGCAAGTGCAAGTATGGCTGGCTTAGTCAAGAAGACCTCCCGTAAATCAAGCCTGACTGGTCGCGCAGGTGTAAAAAAGCGGGATGACACCGTGAAGAGTCATCCCGCTTTTTTTCGATTCATGCTGCGCTGCTTTTAGTGGACACACTAAAGCTGTAGTTTACAGAATCGCGACATTCCGGTCCACCAATAAGACGACGTGCGGCAGCGCCTCAGCGTAGGCCGAGCACATCCTGCATGTCGTACAGGCCGTTCTCCTTGCCCTCCAGCCACAGCGCCGCACGCACCGCGCCACGGGCGAAGGTCATGCGGCTGGAAGCCTTGTGGGTGATCTCCACGCGCTCGCCCTCGGCGGCGAACAGCACGGTGTGGTCGCCCACCACGTCGCCGGCGCGCACGGTGGCGAAGCCGATGGTTTCCCGCGCCCGCGCGCCGGTCTGCCCCTCGCGTCCGTAGACCGCCACTTCCTGGAGGTCCCGGCCGAGCGCCTGGGCTACCACCTCGCCCATGCGCAAGGCGGTGCCGGACGGCGCATCGACCTTGTGCCGGTGATGGGCCTCGATGATCTCGATATCCACTTCGTCGCCCAGCACCCGTGCCGCAGTATCCAGAAGCTTCAGGCAAAGGTTCACGCCGACGCTGAAGTTGGCAGCGAAGACGATCGGGATATCCTTCGCCGCTTCGGCCAGCAGCAGCTTCTCGTCGGCGCTGAAGCCGGTGGTGCCGATGACCATCGCGCGGCGCGCCTTGCGGCACTGCTCGATGTTCTTCAGGGTTACGGAGGGATGGGTGAAGTCGATCAGGACGTCGAACTCCTCGCAGACCTTGCCCAGGTCCCCGGACAGCGGCACGCCGATCCGGCCGAGACCGGCCAGCTCGCCGGCGTCCGCCCCCACCAGGGTGCTATCCGGACGATCCACCGCCGCCGTCAGCCCGGCGGCACCGCCGGTCTGCTGAACGGCCTCGATCAGGTTCTTGCCCATGCGCCCGGCGGCGCCCACTACGGCTATACGTCGCATAAAACCACTCCACGCGGAACCCGGACGCGGCGGTCAGGCCGCGCCCATGGCTTTGTTTATAGGTCGTCGAAGAAACGCTTCATGCCTTCGAACCAGCCACTGGCCTTGGGCGAATGCGAGGTGTCGCTCTGCAACGACTTGCGGAACTCCTCGAGCAGCTCGCGCTGGCGCTTGTCCAGGTTCACCGGGGTTTCCACCACCACCTTGCACATCAGGTCGCCGGCGCCGCCGCCGCGCACCGGGGCCACGCCCTTGCCGCGCAGGCGGAACAGCTTGCCGGTCTGGGTGCTTTCCGGAATCTTCAGCTTGACCCGGCCATCCAGGGTCGGCACTTCCAGCTCGCCACCCAACGCAGCGTCGGCGAAACTGATCGGCACTTCGCAGTACAGATGCTTGCCGTCGCGCTGGAAGATCGGGTGCTCGCGCACATTGACCACCACGTACAGGTCGCCCGCCGGACCACCCATGCTGCCGGCCTCGCCTTCGCCGGTGAGGCGGATGCGGTCGCCGGTGTCGACGCCGGCCGGCACCTTCACCGACAGGGTCTTCTGCTCTTCCACGCGCCCCTGGCCATGGCAGGAGCCACAGGGATCGGAAATCATCTTGCCGGTGCCGTGGCAGCGCGGGCAGGTCTGCTGGACCGAGAAGAAGCCCTGCTGCATACGCACCTGGCCGATACCGCCGCAAGTGGTGCAGGTGACCGGTGTGGTACCGGGCTTGGCGCCGCTGCCGTTGCAGGTCTTGCAACCGACCAGGGTCGGCACGCGGATGGTGACGGTGGTGCCGCGTACCGCCTCTTCCAGGTCGAGATCCAGGGTGTAGCGCAGGTCCGCGCCGCGCTGCGCGCCGCCGCGCGAGCCACCGCGGGCGCCGCCGCCACCGAAGAAATCGCTGAACACATCGCCGAAGATGTCGGAGAAGCTCGCCCCGCCGAAACCGGCGCCAGCGCCCCCACCCATGTTCGGATCGACGCCGGCATGGCCGTACTGGTCGTAGGCCGCCCGCTTGCTGGCATCGGAGAGGACCTCGTAGGCCTCGTTGGCCTCCTTGAACTTGTCCTCGGCTTCCTTGTCGCCAGGATTGCGGTCCGGGTGGTATTTCATCGCCAGGCGACGGTAGGCCTTCTTCAGGTCCGCCTCGCTGGCGCCACGCTCAACCCCCAGAACCTCGTAAAAGTCTCGTTTCGCCATAACCTTTCCGTCTCAATTAAGGACCCTCCAGACACGCCAACGCGGGAGCAGGCTCCCGCGTGGCGGATCATGCGTACCGGCCTGGCCGGCACGCGGGGCAGAAGCAAGCCGGGGCTTACTTGTTGTCCTTGACCTCTTCGAACTCGGCGTCCACCACGTCGTCAGCGGCTTTCGCCTGCTCGCCCTGGGGAGCGTCTTCGCCCTGCTGGGCCTGTTCGGCGTACATCTTCTGCGCCAGCGGGGTGGAAGCCTGGGACAGAGCATTCATCTTGGCCTCGATCTCGGCCTTGTCGTCGCCCTTCACCGCTGCTTCCAGCTCGCCCAGCGCCTTCTCGATGGTCGCCTTGTCCTCGGCGGTGGCCTTGTCGCCCGCCTCGGTGATCATCTTGCGGGTCGCGTGGACCAGCGCGTCGCCCTGGTTGCGAGCGGCAGCCAGTTCCTCGAACTTGCGGTCCTCCTCGGCGTTCGCCTCGGCATCGCGGACCATCTGCTGGATCTCATCCTCGGACAGGCCGGAGGATGCCTTGATCACGATGGACTGCTGCTTGCCGGTGGCCTTGTCCTTCGCCGAGACGTGCAGGATGCCGTTGGCATCGATATCGAAGGTCACCTCGATCTGCGGCACGCCGCGCGGAGCCGGCGGAATGTCGGCCAGGTCGAACTTGCCCAGCGACTTGTTCTGCGCGGCCTGCTTGCGCTCGCCCTGCAGCACGTGGATGGTCACCGCGCCCTGGTTGTCGTCGGCGGTGGAGAACACCTGCGACTTCTTGGTCGGGATGGTGGTGTTCTTCTCGATCAGACCGGTCATCACGCCGCCCAGGGTCTCGATGCCGAGGGTCAGCGGGGTCACGTCGAGCAGCAGCACGTCCTTCACGTCGCCGGCCAGGACCGCGCCCTGGATGGCGGCACCGACAGCCACGGCTTCGTCCGGGTTGACGTCCTTGCGCGCTTCCTTGCCGAAGAACTCGGCAACGGTCTTCTGTACCAGCGGCATGCGGGTCTGGCCGCCGACCAGGATCACTTCATGGATATCGGAAACATCCAGGCCGGCATCCTTCAGCGCGGTGCGGCACGGCTCGATGGTGCGCTGCACCAGGTCTTCGACCAGGGACTCCAGCTTGGCGCGGGAAACCTTGACGTTCAGGTGCTTCGGACCGCTCGCGTCGGCAGTCACGTACGGCAGGTTGACGTCGGTCTGCTGGGTCGAGGACAGCTCGATCTTGGCTTTCTCGGCCGCTTCCTTCAGACGCTGCATGGCCAGCGGGTCGCCCTTCAGGTTGATGCCGCTTTCCTTCTTGAACTCGTCGACGAGGTAGTCGATCAGGCGGATGTCGAAGTCTTCGCCGCCGAGGAAGGTGTCGCCGTTGGTGGCCAGCACTTCGAACTGATGCTCGCCGTCGACTTCGGCGATCTCGATCACCGACACGTCGAAGGTACCGCCGCCCAGGTCATAGACGATCACGGTGTGGTCGCCCTTGGCCTTGTCCAGGCCGTAGGCCAGCGCCGCCGCGGTCGGCTCGTTGATGATCCGCTTGACGTCGAGGCCGGCGATGCGGCCGGCGTCCTTGGTGGCCTGGCGCTGGCTGTCGTTGAAGTAGGCCGGAACGGTGATCACCGCTTCGGTGACCGGCTCGCCGAGGTAGTCTTCGGCGGTCTTCTTCATTTTCTTCAGCACTTCGGCGGAAATCTGCGGAGGTGCCATCTTCTGGCCCTTCACTTCCACCCAGGCGTCGCCGTTGTCGGCCTTGACGATGCTGTACGGCACCATCTGGATGTCTTTCTGTACCACGTTCTCTTCGAAGCGACGGCCGATCAGGCGCTTCACCGCATACAGGGTGTTCTGCGGGTTGGTGACCGCCTGGCGCTTGGCCGGCTGGCCCACCAGGGTTTCGCCATCGTTGGTGTAGGCGATGATCGAGGGGGTGGTACGCGCGCCCTCGGCGTTCTCGATGACCTTGACGTTACCGTTCTCCAGGATAGCCACGCAGGAGTTGGTGGTACCCAGGTCGATGCCAATGATTTTGCCCATATTCACTCTCCAGAAACTTTGATTCCGTGCGACCCGCCCGTGGGTCTCGTGCTCGGTTGACTACCCAGATGGGGTCGTCGCGTCGAATTTCAAGCCTGCTCGTCGATGGAAGGCGGGGTTTCCGCCGGCGCCTTGCTGACCACCACCATCGCCGGACGCAGCAGGCGGCCGTTGAGCAGGTAGCCTTTCTGGAACACCTTGAGGACACTGCCCGGCTCGGCCGAAGCGCTTTCCTGCATGGCCATCGCCTGGTGCTGCTCGGGGTTGAAAGGCTCGCCTTCCGGGTTCAGCGCCTCCACCTGGTAGCGGCGCAGGGTGTCGTCGAACATCTTCAGGGTCAGTTCCATCCCTTCGCGCATCGGCTTGATCGCCTCGTCGTTGGGATCGGACATCTCCAGGCCGCGCTCGAGGGTGTCGACCACCGCCAGCAGGTCGCCGGCGAATTTCTCCAGCGCGAACTTGTGCGCCTTCTCGACATCCTGCTCCGCACGCCGGCGTACGTTCTGCAGATCCGCGACCATGCGCAGCGCCTGGTCCTGGGCGGCAGCCAGCTGCTCCTCCAGTTCCTGCACGCGGGCGGTCAGGTCCTCGGCGGCGCCGGTGGGCTGCTCGGGGGTCTGTTGATCCAGGGTCTGCTGTTCGTCAGCCATGCCACTCTCCTTCAAAAATAAGCTGGCAAATACAAGGCGAACACATAAGTTCGCAACGTTGCCGGCTATATGGGGACGGCTTTCCACGGTTCAAGGGGCGAGCGGCAATTGCCAGCCGGAAAAAATACTGTATAAATAACCAGACAAAACCCACGGAGCCACCCGCCATGCTGGTTCACCTGTCCGTTCACAACTACGCCATCGTCGAGCACCTGGATCTCGAACTCGCTACCGGCATGAGCGTGATCACCGGCGAAACCGGCGCAGGCAAGTCGATCATGCTCGACGCCCTCGGCCTTACCCTCGGCGACCGCGCCGACAGCGGCGCGGTACGTCCCGGAGCGGACAAGGCCGACATTCTCGCCAGCTTCGACGTCAGCGCCATCGCCGAGGCCCGCGACTGGCTCGCCGAGCGCGACCTGGAACAGGACGGTCCGTGCATCCTGCGCCGGGTGATCACTGCCGAAGGTCGCTCGCGTGCCTACATCAACGGCACGCCCTGCCCTCTGGGCGACCTGAAGAGCCTGGGCGAACTGCTGATCGACATCCATAGCCAGCACGAGCACCAGTCGCTGCTGAAGAGCGAGACCCACCGGCGCCTGCTCGACGAGTACGCCGGCTGCCAGGAGCTGGCGCGCCAGGTGCAGCTCGCCGCGCAACGCTGGAAGCAGACCAGCCAGGAACTCGAACGCCTGTCGCGTAGCGGCGACGAACAGCGCGCCCGCCACCAGTTGCTCAGTTACCAGCTGGAAGAACTGGAAAACCTGTCCCTCGGCGAAAACGAACTGGAAAGCCTGGAGCAGGAGCAGAAGACCCTGAGCAACGCCGAAAGCCTGCTCGCCGCCTGCCGCCAAGTCGTGGAAATGTGCAGCGAGAGCGATGCCGGCAACGTCCTTTCCGCGCTCAATGCCAGCCTCAGCCGCCTGACCTCGTTCAGCGGCCAGCCCGCCGCCCTCGGCGAAGCGGTCAACCTGTTGTCCAGCGCGCAGATCCAGGTCGAGGAGGCGATCGGCGAACTGAACCGCTTCGTCGACCACTTCGATGCCGATCCCAATCGCCAGCAGCAGGTCGAGGAGCGCCTGGACGTCATTTATTCCCTGGCGCGCAAGCACCGGGTCCAGCCCGCCGAACTGGCCGACCTGCAGCAGCGCCTGTTCGACGAACTGGAGGCGCTGAACGCCGACGACGAAGCGGTCGGACGCCTGGGCGACGAGCTGGCCGCCTACGCCCGGCATTACCAGGAAAAAGCCGACGAACTGAGCCGCCTGCGCCAGGCCGCGGCCGCACCTCTTGCCGCCAGCGTGGAACAGGAGATGCAGCGCCTGGGCATGCCCGGAGGGCGCTTCGCCATCGTCCTGCATCCCGGCGACAGCGCCGAGCCGCAGGCCAACGGACTGGAAAGCGTGGAGTTCCTGGTCAGCGCCAACCCCGGGCAGCCGTTGAAAGGGCTGGCCAAGGTCGCCTCGGGCGGCGAACTGTCGCGGATCAGCCTGGCGATCCAGGTGATCACGGCACAGACCTCGCGCATCCCCACCCTGGTCTTCGACGAAGTCGACGTCGGCATCGGAGGCCCCACCACCGAAGTGGTCGGACAGTTGCTGCGTCGCCTCGGCGAACGCGGCCAGGTCCTCACCGTGACCCACTTGCCGCAGGTCGCCGCCCAGGGCCACCAGCACCTGTTCGTGCACAAGGAACGCGGCAGCAGCGAAACCCGCACGGCGGTCGCCACCCTGAACAAGGCCCAGCGGATCGAGGAGATCGCCCGCATGCTCGGCGGCGTCGACCTGACCAAGGAATCCCTGGCCCACGCGAAGAAACTGGTCAACCTGGCCGCCCAGAACTGAACGTTCCTTCAATGGAAAATGAAAACGGCGACCCCAGGGTCGCCGTTTTCGCATGGAACCGTTGCGCGACTACTTCTTCTTGCGCACGTAGAGCACCAGATTGTGATCGACCAGCTCGAAGCCGCGCTCGCGGACGATTTCCTTCTGGCGCTTCTCGATTTCCGCGTCCATGAACTCGATCACCTCGCCGGTATCGACGCAGACCATGTGGTCGTGGTGGCCGCTATCGGCGAGCTCGAACACGGCATGGCCGCCATCGAAGTTGTGACGCACCACCAGGCCGGCGGCCTCGAACTGGGTCAGCACCCGATAGACGGTTGCCAGGCCCACGTCCTCGCCTGCTTCCATCAGCGCCTTGTACACGTCTTCGGCGCTCATGTGGCGTTGCTCGGCCGAGTCGAGCATCTGCAGGATCTTGACCCGCGGCAGGGTCACTTTAAGGCCGGCTTTTCGAAGTTCGCTATTTTCAACCATGTCTGCTTTCTCAGCGCGGGATGTTTCGCAGTATCCCGGAATACGGGTATGATCGGGCTTTTATTTGCCCAGCCAAGATAGTGGAAGTCGCTCACCGATGCAAAACGCCAAGCTCATGCTGACCTGTCTCGCTTTCGCGGGGCTTGCCGCACTCGCCGGTTGCTCGTTTCCTGGCGTCTATAAAATCGACATCCAGCAAGGCAACGTCGTAACGCAGGACATGATAGACCAGTTGCGTCCCGGAATGACCCGACGCCAAGTGCGGTTTATCATGGGCAACCCGCTGATCGTCGATACCTTCCACGCCAATCGTTGGGACTACCTCTACAGCATCCAGCCGGGCGGCGGTCGTCGCCAGCAGGAGCGCGTCAGCCTGTTCTTCAACGACAGCGACCAACTGGCCGGCCTGAACGGCGACTTCATGCCCGGCGTCAGCCGCGACGAAGCGATCCTCGGCAAGGAAGGCAGCACCACCGTCACCCAGCCGGCCGACCAGCAGAAACCGGAAGAGCAGAAAGAAGAGCCGCCGAAACCGGGCTCCACCCTGGAACAACTCCAGCGCGAAGTGGACGAAGCCCAGCCGGTACCGGTTCCGACCCCCGAACCTTTGGACCCCAGCCCGCAATGACGGCTGGCGTTCCACGAAAAAGCCCGGCATTCGCCGGGCTTTTTCATTTCCGCAGGAAACCCCGCGGCTAACCGCCTTCGCGCTCGCTCCGGGCCCGTGCGGCACGCTGCTTGCGCACCTCCTTGGGATCGGCGATCAGCGGGCGGTAGATCTCCACCCGTTCGCCGGCCTCCAGCACCCGCTCCTCCGGGCGAGCCAGGAGCTTGCCGAAGATACCCAGCGGACAACCTTGCACATCCAGCCCTGGAAACGCCTCGGCGATGCCGGAGAGCAGCACGGCTTCGCGTGCGCTGGTACCTGCCGGCACGCTCAGGCGCAGTAAAGCCTGTCGCTCCGGCAGCGCGTAGACCACCTCGACGGCGATCTCAGCCATAGAGTTGCTTGGCGCGCTGGCAGAACGCGTCGACCATGGTGTTGGCGGCCTGGGTGAACAGCGGCCCGAGGGTCGCCTTGACCAGCGGCCCGGCGTAATCGAAGGTCAGGTCGAGAGTGATCTTGCAGGCCTTCTCGCCCAGCGCCTTGAACTGCCAGACGCCATGCAGTTCGGTGAACGGTCCGTTTTCCAGGCTCATCTCGATGGAAGCTCCCGGCACCAGCACGTTGCGGGTGGTGAAGCGCTGGCTGAGGCTACCCTTGGCCACGGTCAGCTCGGCGCGCATCAGGCTTTCGCTCTCCTCCAGGACCTGGCTGGCCGAACACCAGGGCAGGAACTCCGGATAGCGCTTCACGTCGTTCACCAGATCGAACAGCGCACGGGCGGGATAAGGCAACAGCGCCGAACGCTGGATATGGGTGCTCATAGAACTCTCACTTCTGCTGTCGAGCGGGCGACTCCCCAAGCATAGCCGGCGGGACGGCGGCATCCGCCACGGCGGCGCGCTGCGCCCGCCGACCGGGGCCAGGGTTCGGCAGAAAAACGCTCAGCACAGCCTGACGCCACTTGAAGACTTTTCTTACAAAACCTTGGCCAGCGGCCAGGAAAAGAGTGGGCATTGTCCGAAATTCACCTCTATCCCTCAAGCGCGACGCCGCCCCATAGCGGTGAAGCCGGCGACTCCCTATAATGCGCCGCCTATGGCTAAGCAGAAGAAACACCCTTCGGGGACCATCGCGCAGAACAAGAAGGCTCTGCACGACTATTTCATCGAACAACGCTTCGAGGCGGGCGTCGCCCTGGCGGGCTGGGAAGTGAAAAGCCTGCGCGCCGGCAAGGCCCAACTGGTCGACAGCTACGTGCTGCTCAAGGATGGCGAGGCCTGGCTGCTCGGCAGCCACATCACGCCCCTGACCACCGCCAGCACGCACGTGATCGCCGACCCGGTGCGCACGCGCAAGCTGCTGCTGCACAAGCGCGAACTGGGCAAGCTGTTCGGCGCCGTGCAACAGAAGGGCTACGCCTGCGTCGCCCTGTCGATGTACTGGAAGAAGCACCTGGTCAAGTGCGAGATCGCCCTGGCCAAGGGCAAGAAGGACTTCGACAAGCGCCACACCGAGAAGGAGCGCGACTCCGATCGGGAGATCCAACGCGCCATGCGCCACGGCAAGGACGACTGAGCGCCTCCCTGCACGCGCCTCGCTAGTCTTCCTGCACGCTGCGCCGGCGCTGCGAGCGCTTCATCCTGCGCGCCTCTTCCTGGACCTCCGCCAGGACCTCCTGCACATAGTGGATGTGCTGGTTGGACACCTCCCGGGCCAGCTCCGCCTGACCGCTGATGATCGCGTCGTATAGGCGCTGGTGCTGCTCCATCAGTTGCGCGCGGGTTTCCGTGCGCTGCGCGTACATCCCGCCGATATTGGTCACCACGTTGCGCCGCAGCAAGTCGAACAGGCCCTTGATGGTGTGCAGCAGCACGGTGTTGTGGCTGGCCTCGGCGATCGCCAGGTGGAAGCGCGCGTCGGCGGCGCCCTCTTCCGCACTGACCTGGTCGTTGCGCGCATAGCAGGCCTGGAGCGCCTCGAAGGCCTCGGTCAGGCGCTGGTGATCGAGGGAGGTCGCACGCAGCGCCGCGTAGTAGGCACAGGACCCTTCCAGCGTGTGGCGAAACTCCAGCAGGTCGCGCTGGGCCTCCGGGTTACCCTCCAGCAGGTGCAGCAGCGGATCGCTGAAAGTCGCGCCCAGCGATTCGGTCACATAGTTGCCGCCACCCTGGCGGCTGACCAGCAGCCCCTTCGCCACCAGTTTCTGGATCGCCTCGCGCAGCGACGGCCGGGAAACCCCGAACTGCTCGGCAAGCACGCGCTCGGCGGGCAGCCGCTCGCCGGACTTCAGCGTGCCCTCCAGGATCATCGCCTCCAGTTGCGCAACGATGTCATCCGACAGACGGCGCTGCCTGACCTGACCAAATTCCATATCCCGACACCCTTACCCGAAGTTTCGTCGCAAAGCCTCTGCCATGCGCCCAGCGCGAAAAAGAGAGGAAGCGTACCGAGCCGCTCCCCGCACCACAAGCGAGCCGCCACGAGCCCCGCACGAGCATCCTTAGACAAAAGTCGTAGACGGGCAAATTGACACGCCGAACGCTCGACTCTTAACCTGAGCGCTCGCTTTTGTAAATTGGTCTTACCAATTATGCGAGCTTTGCCAGGTTCGGCTGCCCAGCGCCCTTGCACACACAGGTCTTGGCGCGTGTCCGATCTGGTCACAGGCAAACCCAACAACAATTAGGGAGCCAACCCCCATGCAAGCCTGGCAACAACTCTATACCCCCCTGGGCAGTCTCGGCCTGTCGGCCGCCGCGGCCGTCATCCCGATCGTGTTCTTCTTCCTCGCCCTGGCGGTATTCCGCCTCAAGGGCCACATCGCCGGCAGCATCACCCTGGCGCTGGCCATCGCGGTGGCCATCTTCGCCTTCCACATGCCCGCCGACATGGCCTTCGCCGCCGCCGGCTACGGCTTCCTCTACGGTCTCTGGCCGATCGCCTGGATCATCGTCGCCGCGGTCTTCCTCTACAAACTGACGGTGAAGAGCGGCCAGTTCGAGGTGATCCGCAGCTCGGTGCTGTCGATTACCGGCGACCAGCGCCTGCAGGTACTGCTGATCGGCTTCTCCTTCGGGGCCTTCCTCGAAGGCGCCGCCGGTTTCGGCGCGCCGGTGGCGATCACCGCCGCCCTGCTCGTCGGCCTCGGCTTCAATCCGCTCTACGCCGCCGGCCTGTGCCTGATCGCCAACACTGCGCCGGTGGCCTTCGGCGCACTGGGCATCCCGATCATCGTCGCCGGCCAGGTGACCGGTATCGACGCCTTCAAGATCGGCGCCATGACCGGCCGCCAACTGCCGTTCCTGTCGATCCTGGTACCGTTCTGGCTGGTGTTCATGATGGACGGCTGGCGCGGCATCCGCGAAACCTGGCCGGCCGCCATCGTCGCCGGCGGCAGCTTCGCCATCACTCAGTACCTGACGTCCAACTTCATCGGCCCGGAGTTGCCGGACATCACCTCGGCACTGGTCAGCCTGGTCTCCCTGACCCTGTTCCTCAAGGTCTGGCAACCGCAGGGCGCCAGCGAAGCGCTCGCCGCAAGCGGCGGCGCGGCCGTGGCCGGTGGCGGCTTCGGCGGGCAACGCAGCGTCGAACCGTCCGCCTACAGCTTCGGCGAGATCCTCAAGGCCTGGTCGCCGTTCCTGGTGCTCACCGTACTGGTGACCATCTGGACCCTGAAACCTTTCAAGGCCCTGTTCGCCCCGGGCGGCGAGCTCTACTGGCTGGTGTTCAACTTCGCCATCCCGCACCTCGACCAACTGGTGGTCAAGGGCGCGCCGATCGCCACCAGCGCCACGCCGATCGCCGCGGTATTCAAGTTCGACCCGATCTCCGCCACCGGCACGGCGATCTTCCTCTCGGCGCTGGTATCGATGTTCATCCTGCGCATCGGAGCGAAAATTGGTATTACCACTTTCAAGGAAGTCCTGATGGAGCTGAAGTGGCCGATCCTGTCCATCGGCATGGTCCTGGCCTTCGCCTTCGTCACCAACTACTCGGGCATGTCCACCACCCTGGCCCTGGTCCTGGCCGGTACCGGCGCGGCGTTCCCGTTCTTCTCGCCGTTCCTCGGCTGGCTGGGGGTATTCCTGACCGGTTCGGATACGTCCTCCAACGCCCTGTTCAGCTCCCTGCAGTCGACCACCGCGCACCAGATCGGAGTCAGCGACACCCTGCTGGTGGCCGCCAATACCAGCGGCGGCGTGACCGGCAAGATGATCTCCCCGCAATCCATCGCCGTGGCCTGTGCCGCGACCGGGATGGTCGGCAAGGAATCCGACCTGTTCCGCTTCACCCTGAAGCACAGCCTGATCTTCGCCGCGCTGGTCGGACTGATCACCCTGGCCCAGGCATACCTATTCACCGGCATGCTGGTGCACTGACCGCGCCCTGATCGGCCGCGCGTCGGCGATACTGCGCAGGAAATGGTCTGGGGGAGACTCGCCTACGATCGTAGGCCCGGCTCCCTTGGCCATTTCCGCCGTGTCCCGCTCCACTGCGCTCGATGCGAAACCTTTCGACACAACGGAAGAGCCCAATGATCATTTCCGCTTCCACCGACTACCGCGCCGCCGCCCAACGCAAGCTGCCGCCGTTCCTCTTCCACTACATCGACGGCGGCGCCTACGCCGAGTACACCTTGCGTCGCAACGTCGAGGACCTGTCGGCCATCGCCCTGCGTCAGCGGGTGCTGAAGAACATGTCCGAGCTGAGCCTGGAAACCCGCCTGTTCAACGAGACCCTGGCGATGCCGGTGGCGCTCGCCCCGGTCGGTCTCACCGGCATGTACGCCCGCCGCGGTGAAGTCCAGGCGGCACGCGCGGCGGCGGCGAAGGGCGTGCCCTTCACCCTGTCGACGGTATCGGTGTGCCCGATCGAGGAGGTCGCCCCGGCCATCGACCGGCCGATGTGGTTCCAGCTCTACGTGCTGAAGGACCGCGGCTTCATGCGCAACGCCCTGGAGCGGGCCAAGGCCGCCGGCGTCACCACCCTGGTGTTCACCGTCGACATGCCGGTCCCCGGCGCCCGCTACCGCGACGCCCATTCCGGCATGAGCGGCCCCTACGCCGCGCCGCGCCGCATCCTGCAAGCCATGACCCACCCGGCCTGGGCCTGGGACGTCGGCCTGCTGGGCAAGCCCCACGACCTCGGCAACATTTCCGCCTACCGCGGCAACCCGACCGGACTGGAGGACTACATCGGCTGGCTGGGCGCCAACTTCGACCCGTCGATTTCCTGGAAGGACCTGGAGTGGATCCGCGAGTTCTGGGACGGCCCGATGGTGATCAAGGGCATCCTCGACCCCGAGGATGCCAGGGATGCGGTGAAGTTCGGCGCCGACGGCATCGTCGTCTCCAACCACGGCGGCCGCCAGCTCGATGGCGTGCTGTCCAGCGCCCGCGCGCTGCCGGCGATCGCCGACGCGGTGAAGGGCGAACTGGCGATCCTTGCCGACTCCGGCATCCGCACCGGTCTCGACGTGGTGCGGATGATCGCCCTCGGCGCCGACAGCGTGCTGCTCGGCCGCGCCTTCGTCTACGCCCTGGCCGCCGCCGGCGAGGCCGGGGTGCGCAACCTGCTCGAACTGATCGAAAAGGAAATGCGCGTGGCCATGGTCCTCACCGGGGCCAAGTCGATCGGCGAGATCAGCGCCGACTCGCTGGTCCGCGAACTGGGCGCCTGAGACGCTCGCCAGAAAAGCCTGAAAACGCCCGGGGCGTGACCGTCGTCCCAGGGCCGAGGAAAGCCGATGAGCCTGCCGATTCCCTTTCTCGAGACCGTCGAGCGGCTGATACCGCGCGAACGCCGCTTCAACGACCCCCTGTCGACCCTGGCCTTCGGCACCGACGCCAGTTTCTACCGGTTGATTCCCAAGCTGGTGCTGCGCGTCGAAAGCGAGGACGAGGTCGCCGCGATCCTATCCGCCGCCTACCACGAGCAGGTCCCGGTGACCTTCCGCGCCGCCGGCACCAGCCTCTCCGGCCAGGCCATCAGCGACTCGGTGCTGCTCGTCCTCGGCGACAACTGGAACGGCCGGGAAATCCGCGCCGACGGCGCGCAGATCCGCCTGCAGCCGGGTGTCATCGGCGCCCAGGCGAACGCCTGGCTGGCGCCGTTCGGCCGCAAGATCGGTCCCGACCCGGCCTCGATCAACGCCTGCAAGATCGGCGGCATCGTCGCCAACAACGCCAGCGGCATGTGCTGCGGCACCGCGCAGAACAGCTACCACACCCTTGCCGGCCTGCGCCTGCTGCTGGCCGACGGCACCCGCCTGGACAGCGAGGACCCGGCCAGCGTCGCGGCCTTCCGTGCCAGCCACGGCGAGCTGCTGGAACGGCTCGCCGAACTCGGCCGCGAGACCCGCGCCAACGCCGAACTGGCCGCGAAGATCCGTCACAAGTACCGGCTGAAGAACACCACCGGCCTGTCGCTGAACGCGCTGGTCGACTACGACGAGCCGCTGGACATCCTCACCCACCTGATGGTCGGCTCCGAGGGCACCCTCGGCTTCATCAGCGCGGTGACCTACGACACCGTCCCGGAACACCCGCACAAGGCCTCGGCGCTGCTGGTTTTCCCCACGGTGGAAACCTGCTGCACGGCGGTCGCGGTGCTCAAGCGCCAGCCGGTCTCGGCGGTGGAACTGCTCGATCGGCGCAGCCTGCGCTCAGTGGAGAACATGCAAGGCATGCCGGAATGGGTGAAGAGCCTTTCCGCCGGTGCCTGCGCCCTGCTCATCGAGTCCCGCGCGGCGAGCCGCACGCTGCTGCACGAACAGCTCGGGCGGATCATGGCCTCCATCGCCGAATATCCGCTGGAGAAGCAGGTCGACTTCAGCGAAGACCCGGCGGTCTACAACCAGCTCTGGCGCATCCGCAAGGACACCTTCCCGGCTGTCGGCGCGGTGCGCGAGACCGGCACCACCGTGATCATCGAGGACGTCACCTTCCCCGTCGAACGACTGGCCGAGGGAGTCAACCGCCTGATCGAGCTGTTCGACAAGCACCGCTACGATGAGGCGATCCTCTTCGGCCACGCGCTGGAGGGCAACCTGCACTTCGTCTTCACCCAGGGCTTCGACTCGCCCGAGCAGATCGCCCGCTACTCGGCGTTCATGGACGACGTGGCGCACCTGGTGGCGGTGGAGTACGGCGGCTCGCTGAAGGCCGAGCATGGCACCGGGCGCAACATGGCGCCGTTCGTCGAACTGGAGTGGGGCGAGGACGCCTATCGCTTGATGTGGCAGCTCAAGCGCCTGCTCGACCCGCGCGGCATCCTCAACCCGGGCGTGGTCCTCAGCGACGACCCGCAGAGTCACCTGAAGAACCTCAAGCCGCTGCCGGCCGCCGACGAGATCGTCGACAAGTGCATCGAGTGCGGTTTCTGCGAACCGGTCTGCCCGTCGCGCGGACTGACCCTCACGCCACGCCAGCGCATCGTCCTGTGGCGCGACATCCAGGCGAAGAAGCGCGCCGGCGTCGACACCACGGCGCTGGAGCGCGATTACCGCTACCAGGGCATCGACACCTGCGCCGCCACCGGCCTATGCGCCCAGCGCTGTCCTGTGAACATCAACACCGGCGAGCTGATCCGCAAGCTGCGCGGCGCCGACGCCCGGCACGCCGGTGGCGCCACCTGGCTGGCGCGCAACTTTGCCGGCGCCATGCGCGCTGCGCGCTTCGCCCTGCTCGCTGCCGACGCTGCCCGGCGCCTGCTTGGCGCGCCCCTGCTGGCCAGGGCCAGCCACAGCCTCAGCCAGGCCAGCGGCGGCCGCGTGCCGCAATGGACGCCGGCGCTGCCGCTGCCGGTACGCCTGGCGCCGCCGCCCGCCCCGCTCGACGACGAGCGGCCACGGGTGGTCTATCTCGCCGCCTGCGTCTCGCGCGCCATGGGCCCGGCCTTCGGCGACGAAGAGCGCGAGCCGCTGCTGGACAAGACCCGCCGTCTACTGGAAAAGGCCGGCTACCAGGTGGTATTCCCGGATAACCTGGACAACCTCTGCTGCGGCCAGCCGTTCGCGTCCAAGGGGTATGCGAAGCAGGCCGACGACAAGCGCGACGAGCTGCTCGCCGCCCTGCTCCAGGCCAGCCGCGGCGGCCTCGACCCGATCTACTGCGACACCAGCCCCTGCACCCTGCGCCTGGTCCAGGGTCTGGACGATCCGCGGCTGCAGATCCACGACCCGGTGAAGTTCATCCGCAGTCACCTGCTCGATCGCCTGGAGTTCATCCCGCAGGACAAACCGGTAGCGGTGCACGTCACCTGCAGCACCCAGCACCTCGGCGAGAGCCAGGCGCTGATCGACCTGGTCGGCCGCTGCACCCGCGAGGTGGTGATCCCGGAAGGCATTCACTGCTGCGGCTTCGCCGGCGACAAGGGCTTCACCACGCCGGAACTGAACGCTCACTCCCTGCGCAGCCTGAAGGATGCCGTGCAGTTCTGCGAGGAAGGCGTGTCCACCAGCCGTACCTGCGAGATCGGCCTCAGCGAGCACGGCGGGATCGACTACCGCGGGGTGGTCTACCTGGTGGACCGGGTGACGCAGGCGAAGGGCGCGCCTCGGTAGGGCGAATAACCGCCTCGCGGTTATCCGCCGGGCCATGCTCCGCAGAAGCGGCGAATAGCGCCGCTGGCGCTATTCGCCCTACGTCAGGCGAAATGGGTGCTCCGGCGTCGTCGGCCCGCGCCGGGGCGGGCAAAAAATCCGTCGTTAAGCACCTCTTAAGTCAGCCGCGCCTATCGTGCCTTCCACCGCGAGGACATCCCTCGCCGAAACGGAAGCAGGAGGCCTTCATGGCAATTCAACCGTTGCGACTCGATCCGATCACCGTGCTCGGCAAGCAACTGGTCATCGAGCTGTTCGACTGCGTCGACCAGCGCTTCGACGATATCCAGTGGATAGAGGAAAGCATGCTCGAGGCCGCCCGCCAGGCCAACGCCACCATCATCACCTCGGCGTTCCACAAGTTCAGCCCGATCGGCATCTCCGGCGTGGTGGTGATCGCCGAATCGCACCTGGCGATCCATACCTGGCCGGAGTACGGCTATGCCGCGGTCGACGTGTTCACCTGCGGCGACGTGCTCGATGGCGCCCAGGCCGTGCGCGTGCTCAGCGAACGCCTGGGCAGCCGTCGGCACCTGATCTCGAGCATGGACCGCGGCCTCGGCGGCCATCGCCTGGGGCTGCTCAGCCGCAGCCTGGCCGGCAATGGCCCGGTCGACGAAGACAGCCCGACCCTGCGCTGGGCGCTGGGCCAGGGCACGGGGGTGGCCTGATGGATACGCCGATCGAACGCGCCCCGCTGGCTCCCGACCTGAGCCAGGCCCGTTACGCCGTCGACCTCACCGGCCTGGTGCCGGCGGAGGTCGCCGCCGGGCTGCCGCCGCTGCCGCCGAACCACTTCTATTTCTATCCGCCGGACCCGCTGGTGGAAGGCGACGGCGCGATCACCGCGATCGAGGACAGCGACCCCTTCGACCAGTACGTCTACCGCCTGCGCCGGGTGCTCTACCAGGGCCGCACGCGCTGGCAGAACGTGCTGATCGCCGACACCTACAACTACGACCGCGTGTTGATGCTCGACGGCGCGATCCAGAGCGCCGAGAGCGACGAGTCGCTGTACCACGAGCTGCTGGTGCAGCCGGCCATGCTCGCCCACGACGAGCCGCGCGACGTACTGATCATCGGCGGCGGCGAAGGCGCCACCCTGCGCGAGGTGCTGTCCCATGCCAGCGTGCGGCGGGCGGTGATGGTCGATCTCGACCGGGAGCTGGTGGAACTGTGTCGCGAACACCTGTTCCAGTGGCACCAGGGCGCCTTCGACGACCCACGCTGCGAACTGCTCGCCGAGGACGGCCGGGCCTATCTCGAGCGCGACCCGTCGCTCTATGACGTGGTCATCATCGACGTCGTCGACATGCTCGACAACGGCCCGGCCCAGGCTCTCTATACCCGCCAGTTCTACGAGCTGCTGCATTCGCGCCTGCGACCAGGCGGGGTGGTCGCGGTGCAGGGACTGGAGTTTTCCCACAGCGACGACAAGCCCCACGCGGCCCTCGCCCGCACCCTGCGCAGTGTCTTCTCCCAGGTCCACAGCTACCGCGCCACGGTGCCCTCGTTCCTCTCCTCCTGGGGCTTCCTGCTGGCTTCCGACTGGCTCGACGCGAACCACTGGCAGGCCGAGGACATCGACCGACGCATCGAACGCAAGCTCGGCCCGCTGTGGCTCGACCACCTCGACGGCGACTACCTCAAGGCCTGCTTCGTGATGGACCGGGAAACCCGCTTCCTGCTCGCCCAGCCGGGACCGGTACTGGAAGACGGCGTACCCTTCGTCGCACCGCCGGATATCGAGGAGATCGAGTTCGGCCCGGCACAATTGCCGGCCCTGGCGAGGACCTGAAGATGTCCGCCGCTCCCCTGGCCAGCGTACCGCTGGCCGTCAACGGCGCGCCCTGCCTGCTGCACCGGGTACGCTTCCGCTCCGCCGCGGACAGCGGCGGCCTGCCGCTGCTGGCCACCCTGCGCGATCCGCAGCCGGCGCTGGCAGTCCTGGAGCAACGCATCGAGCTGAGCGAAGACGCGGAACTACCGGAGACCGCCGTCGACGACGAGCTGCTGGTGATCTTCGCCAACGCCGGGCTACAGACCGGGCACGCCTGGCGCCAGAGCCTGGAAGCCTGGATGGCCGCCGGCGAGGACGAGCGCCAGCCGACCCTGGAAGCGCCCTCGTTCGGCGAGCGAGTGCTGTGGCGCCCCGGCCGCGCGCTGGTCATCGGCAATCCCGAACGCTGCCGGGAGCTGCTCGAAGGCCTGGCCGTCTTCGCCTGGCACGAAGGTCACCTGCGGCGCCTGGAAGACGACACCGCGGCGGCCTGGGAACCGGCCCAGGCCGATGTCGAACTGACCCAGCTACCGCGCCGCGCCGCCCTGCGGCGCCAGGAACATGTGAACCGGCAGGTGCGACGCACTACACTCTGGCGCATGGCCTACGCCCGCCTGGAGTCGCACCTGGAGAAGCCGCCGCTGCAACTGAACGGCGCGGTGCGCCGGCTCTACAACGAACTGGCCATGCAGGCCGAAGTGCACGATCGCCTGGCGACCCTGGACGACCGCATCGAAGTGCTGCAGGACCTCTACGAACTGGCCGCCGACCGCCTCGGTGAATACCGTTACTTCCGGGGCGAACTGCGGGTCGAATGGCTGATCGTCGCCATCCTCCTGCTGGAGGCCGGCCTGAGCCTGTGGGAATTGTGGAATCACTGAAACGAGGCTGCCATGAGAATACTGCTGGCCGAGGACGACCTGCTGCTCGGCGACGGCATCCGCGCCGGGCTGCGCCTGGAAGGCGATACCGTGGAATGGGTGACCGACGGCGTGGCCGCGGAGAACGCGCTGGTCACCGACGAGTTCGACCTGCTGGTGCTCGACATCGGCCTGCCGCGCCGCAGCGGCCTGGACATCCTGCGCAACCTGCGTCACCAGGGCCGGCTCACCCCGGTGCTGCTGCTCACCGCGCGGGACAAGGTGGCCGACCGGGTCGCCGGGCTCGACAGCGGTGCCGACGACTACCTGACCAAGCCCTTCGATCTCGACGAACTGCAGGCGCGGGTGCGCGCCCTGACCCGCCGCACCACCGGCCGCGCCCTGCCGCAACTGGTGCACGGCGAGCTGCGCCTGGACCCGGCGACCCACCAGGTGACCCTGTCCGGCCAGGCGGTGGAACTGGCGCCGCGCGAATACGCGCTGCTGCGCCTGCTGCTGGAGAACAGCGGCAAGGTGCTCTCGCGCAACCAACTGGAGCAGAGCCTCTACGGCTGGAGCGGCGACGTCGAGAGCAACGCCATCGAGGTCCATGTCCATCACCTGCGGCGCAAGCTCGGCAACCAGTTGATCCGCACCGTCCGCGGCATCGGCTACGGCATCGACCAGCCGGCGCCCTGAAAACCGCCTACCGGAGTCCTCCGATGCCGCGTACCGCCGTCCCCTCCGTCCGCCGGCGCCTGCTGGTCAACCTGCTGGTCGGCTTCGTGCTGTGCTGGCTGAGCGTGGCGGCGCTGACCTACCACCTCTCGCTGAAGCAGGTGAACCGACTGTTCGACGACGACATGGTGGACTTCGGCGAAGCCGCCCTGCGCCTGCTCGACCTTGCCACCGAAGACCAGGCCAGCGAGGACGGCTCGATCACCGAGATCATCGAACGCAGCCGCGAGGCGATCCAGGGCCTGCCCCTGCTGCGCCGCGAAAGCGCCCTCGGCTACGCCCTGTGGCGCGACGGCCAGCCGCTGCTGTCGAGCCTCAACCTGCCGCCGGAGATCACGGCCCAGGGCCCCGGCTTCAGCACCGTGGAAGCCCAGGGCACCCACTGGCGGGTGCTCCAGCTGAACATCGACGGCTTCCAGATCTGGATCAGCGAAAACCTGATCTACCGCCAGCACACCATGAACCTGCTGCTGTTCTATTCGCTGTTCCCGCTGCTGCTGGCGCTGCCGTTGCTCGGCGGCCTGGTCTGGTTCGGCGTTGCCCGCGGCCTGGCGCCGCTACGCGAAGTGCAGGCCGAGGTCCAGCAGCGCTCCGCGCGACACCTGCAGCCGATCGCGGTGGAGGCGGTGCCGCTGGAGATCCGCGGCCTCATCGACGAACTCAACCTCCTGCTCGAGCGCCTGCGCACCGCCCTCGAGGCCGAACGCCGACTGACCAGCGACGCCGCCCATGAGATCCGCACGCCGCTGGCCAGCCTGCGCACCCATGCCCAGGTCGCGCTGCGTTCGGAAGACCCCAAGGCCCACGCCCGCGGCCTGCTGCAAGTCAGTCGCAGCGTCGAGCGGATCAGCACCTTGATGGAGCAGATCCTGCTTCTCGCCCGCCTCGACGGCGACGCCCTGCTGGAGCAATTCCACCCGGTCAACCTCGCCACCCTGGCCGAAGACGTACTCTCCGAACTGGCGCGCCAGGCCATCGACAAGGACATCGAGCTGTCGTTGCACCAGGAGACCGTGCACGTGATGGGCATCGACCTGTGGCTGAAGGCGATGGTCGGCAACCTGGTGAGCAACGCCCTGCGCTACACGCCGGCCGGGGGCCAGGTCGAGATCCGCGTCGAGAATCGCGCCCAGCACGCCGTGCTGCGGGTGCGCGACAACGGCCCCGGGGTCGCCCTGGAAGAGCAGCAGGCGATCTTCACCCGCTTCTACCGCAGCCCCGCCACCAGCAGCGGCGAGGGCAGCGGCCTGGGCCTGCCGATCGTCAAGCGCATCGTCGAACTGCACTTCGGCAGTATCGGCCTGGGCAAGGGACTGGAGGGCAAAGGGCTGGAAGTACAGGTGTTCCTGCCGAAGACCCAGCCGGACGCGACGCGGCCGCCGGCCAGAGGTCCGGACAGCGGGCGGTCACATATCTGATAGCCTGCGCATTGGCCGGGAAAGGGATAGGCTAGCGGCTTCGCAACCTCCCAGGAGACCCGGATGAACATCGGTGAAGCGGCGAAGAAAAGCGGACTGACGCCGAAGATGATCCGTTACTACGAGTCCATCGAGCTGCTCCGCCCGGCCGGACGCAGCGCCAGCGGCTACCGCCACTACAACGAGAACGACCTGCATACCCTGGCGTTCATCCGCCGTTCGCGGGACCTCGGTTTCTCCCTCGACGAAGTCGGCAAGCTGCTCACCCTCTGGCAGGATCGCCAGCGCGCCAGTGCCGACGTCAAGGCCCTGGCGGCGCAGCACGTGCGCGAGCTGAATCGCAAGATCGAGGAGCTCAGCACCCTGCGCGACACCCTGCAGGACCTGGTCGAGCACTGCCAGGGCGACCACCGCCCCGACTGCCCGATCCTCAAGGACCTGGCGTCTGGCTGCTGCCACTGATATCCAGCAGCGGCCAGCGCGCCGTCCAGTTCTTCTCCCGCAGGCGCCGCCGGTAGACCTCCGGCTTGCCGGCGAAATGCGCGGTGGGCCGCACCTTAAGCGCCAGCAGGTCGTCGACGCCCAGCGGAGCCAGTAGCTCCAGGCGTTCGCCGACGAGCCGCAGCGCCACCGCCGTGCACGTTTCCGCCCAGTGGCACAGCGCATCGGCGCAATCCCGGTAGGGCCGGTCGCCGTTGCGCAGGTGCATGCGCGCCTGGTTCTTCACCGACCAGGGCGCCTCGCAGCGACGGCGCAACGCGGCCTCGAAGTCGGCGTCGACCTGTGGGTCGAGGGCCCGCGGGGCGAAATGAAGTACGTCGATGTCCGCCAGCGGCGTGGCTTCGCCGTAGCCATGCAGATGGTCCCATACCGCGTTGCGCACGAAACCGGCGCCGATCCAGGCGCCCTCCGGGCCGACCTCGCGCAGCACGCGGAGCAGATGCAGGCGCGAGGAATCGGCGGCGATCAGCGCGAGGATGTCTTCCGCCGTTTTCATCCCAACCGCCGCACCGGCCAGGCGAAGCGTCGCAGCAGGCTGGCCGGCAACAGGGTGATGGCCAGCCCGACGAACACCAGCGCGCAGGCCAGCAGGCTGTCCAGGTCGAGGCGTTCGCCGAGCAGCAGCCAGCCGGCGAGCATGCCCGACACCGGCACCGCCAAGGCGAACGGGGTCACCAGGCTGGCCGGGTAGTGGCGCAGGAGGAAACTCCAGATGGCGAAGCCCACCGTAGTCGCGCCGAAGGCGATGTAGAGCAGCGCGCCGAAGCCGCCCCAGCTCATGTTCAGCACGGCGCGCTCGATGGCGTGCGGACCTTCGAATACATAGGAAAGCGCCAGCAGCGGCAACGGCGGGACCAGGCTGACCCAGCAGATCAGGCGCAGCATGTCGGTGGCCCCGGAACGCTTGGTGGCGATGTTGGCGAAGGACCAGGCCAGCGCCGCGGCGACCACCAGCAGGAATGCCAGCAGGCTGTCTCCCAGCGGCCGCTCCAGGCCGATCAGGACCAGCCCCGCCGCCGCCAGCAGGAGGCCGAACAACCCGCGCGGCGACGGCCGCTCGCCCAGCCACAGGGCGGCGATGAGGATGGTGAAGAATACCTGGCTCTGCAGCACCAGCGACGACAGCCCGGCCGGCATGCCCTGGGCCATGCCGACGAACAGCAGGCCGAACTTGACCACCCCGAGGAGCACGCCGATCAGCAGGATGCGTCCGAACGGCGCCGGCATCGGCCCGCGCAGGACCAGCAGCGGCAGCGCCGCCAGGGCGAAGCGCAGGGCGCAGAACAGCAGCGGCGGGAAGTCGCCGAGGCCGACCTTGATCACGACGAAGTTCAGACCCCAGATCAGGGTCACCAGCAGGGCGAGCAGGATATGTGCAACAGGCATGGCGGCCTCCGGAAAACCTCAGGCCACGCTAGCAGTTGCGCGCGCAAGGGTCGCGATACAGTTGGCGGGAAAAAACATCCGCCAGCCGCTCACTGCAACCAGGGCGGCGGCGGTTCCTCGCGCTCGCCACGCGGCGCGTCGTCGGCCTGGCGCAGCGCCTGGCGACGCGCCTCCTCGCGCTGCGCGGCCTCGATCTCGCGGAGCACCGCGCGCACGTCGGCGGCCTCTTCGGCTTCGACGAAGGTGCCGCTGAGCGGGGTTTCCGCTGTCAGCTCGCCGGCTTCGTAGAGCGCCCACATTTCCTTGGCATAGCGGGTCTGCCTGAGTTCCGGGGCGAAGCGGCCGAAGTAGGCGGCCATGTTGCCGACGTCGCGTTCGAGCATGCTGAACGCATGGTTGTTGCCGGCCGCGTCGACCGCCTGCGGCAAGTCGATGATCACCGGGCCGTCCGGACCGAGCAGGACGTTGAACTCGGAGAGGTCGCCGTGCACCAGGCCGGCGCAGAGCATGGCTACGATCTGGCGGATCAGGAAAGCGTGGTGGCGCCGTGCCTCGTCGGGCTCCAGCGTCACGTCGTTGAGACGCGGCGCAGCATCGCCGTCGGCGTCCGCCACCAGTTCCATCAGCAACACGCCATCGAGGAAATCATAGGGCTTCGGCACCCGCACACCGGCCCCGGCGAGACGGAACAGGGCCGCCACTTCGGCATTCTGCCAGGCTTCCTCCTGTTCGCGGCGGCCATACTTCGAGCCCTTGGCCATGGCCCGCGCCTGGCGGCTGTTGCGGACCTTGCGGCCCTCCTGGTACTCGGCGGCCTGGCGGAAGCTGCGCTTGTTGGCCTCCTTGTAGACCTTGGCGCAACGCAGGCTGTCGCCGCAACGCACCACATAGACCGAGGCTTCCTTGCCGCTCATCAGCGGGCGCACGACCTCGTCGATCAGACCGTCTTCGATCAACGGTTCCAGGCGTCTGGGTGTCTTCATCGGTGCTACGCGGTTCCTCGGGGCCAATGTGGAAGGCAAAGGGTCTGACGTTATACGGCAAACGCCGTGCCGAGCACAGCCGGACGCGCCGGCTTTCCGCCGGACTGCGCCCCGATCGGCGTACTAGGCTGGTGGCGCGGTGAGTTCGATGCTTTCCGCCACCGCCTGTTCCAGCCGCTGCATCTCCACGTCCAGCGCCTCGGCGCTGTCGGCGTAGCGCTGGGCAACCTCGGCGAAAGCGTCGGCCACGGCGACGAAGGCCTCCACCAGCCGTGGGTCGAATTCACTGTCGGCGCCGGCCTGGATCAACAGCACTGCCTCGGCGTGCGCCAGCGGCGGCCGGTAGGCGTGCCGGCTGGTCAGTTCATCGTAGCGGTCTGCCAGGGCGACGATCCGCGCCGCCAGGGGAATCCGCTCGCCCGCCAGGCCTTCCGGAAAGCCCCGGCCATCCCAGCGTTCGTGATGGCTGTAGGCGATCTGCCGGGCGAAGCGGAGGAACCCGGAAGGCTGGCCGAGCCGCCGCTCGGCGCTGGCCAGGGCGTCGCGTCCGGCGCGGGTATGGCCCTGTAGCAGGGCGGTGTCGGCGGCGTCCAGTTGCCCGGGGTTGAGCAGGACCCGGTCGGGCACCGCGACCTTGCCGATGTCATGCAACAGCGCCGACTTGCTCAGCAGGTCGACAGCTTCCGGAGTCAGCTCGTCAGCGAACGCCCGCTGCGCCGCCAGATGCTCGGCGAGCAGCCTGACATAGCGCTCGATACGCGGAAGATGGCGGCTGCGCGGGTTGTCGCGAAGATCGCCAAGGGTCGCCAGGGCTTCGATGACGGCGTCCTGCAACTGTTGCAGCTGGCGCGTGCGACGGCGCACTTCGAGTTCCAGGTATTCGCTCTTGTCGCGCAGGAAATCGGCATTGGCCTTCAATTGCAGATGGGTACGCACCCGCGCCAGGACGATCGGCGGGCTCACCGGCTTGCCCAGGTAATCCACCGCGCCCAGGGCCAGGCCCTGTTGCTCGTCGTCGCGATCGGCGCGGGCAGTGAGGAACATCAACGGGATGTCGCGGGTCAGCGGATCGGCCTTGAGCCGTCGGCAGACCTCGTAGCCGTCCATGCCCGGCATGTTCACATCGAGCAGGATCAGGTCCGGGCGCGGCTCTTCGACGGCCGCCCGCAGCCCGGCCGGGCCGCTGCCGGCGGTGCGCACGCGGTACTGCTCCTCGAGCAGCTCGCGCATCAGCAGCAGGTTGTCCGGGGTGTCGTCCACCACCAGCACGAGTTCCTGCTCGGGCCTGTCCAGCATGCTCTCCATCGCCCCTCCGGCCTTCGCTACGGGGCCGCCTGGCGGCGACCGTCATTCCGTATTGAAGACGCTGGAGACGACTTCTGCACGTCCGGTCAGGCGCCCGGGGCGACCGTTCAGGGCGTCAGGCGGAAACGCAGTGGCGAATCCTCGGCCTCGGCGCCGCTCTCGCTCTCGCCGAAGGCCCGGCGCTCGATGGGGTCCTGGCCGAAATACTCCTTGATCGGCGACTCGATGGCCTTGCCGCCGGGGCTCACGTGACTGGCGCAACCGCCAAGGAACACCAGGACCACACCGATGACCAGCGCTTTCATCTTCGTACCCCCGTCAGCCCGGCCCATCCGGGCGCTGCGCCGCAGCATGGCGCAGCCCGCCTTAGGGATCGCTTAAGGCATTCAGGCGGCGGCGCGGCTGGCGCGCCACTGGGGCAGGCCGATGAGCACCACGGCGCTGATGATCACCAGCATCGCCAGCCCCTCGATACCGCCGATCCGCTCGCCGGCGAACAGGGTGCCGAGCAACACCGCCACCGCCGGATTGACGTAGGCATAGCTGGTGGCCGCCGCCGGCCGTACGTTGCGCAGCAGGTACTGGTAGGCGCTGAAGGCGATGATCGAGCCGAACAGGATCAGGTACACCAGCGCCAGCCAGCCGCTGGTGCTCGGCCAATGCTCCAGGCGCTCGCCGCTGGCCAGGCTGCCGACCAGCAGCACCGCGCCGCCGACCAGCATTTCCGCGGCGCTGGCCATCGGTCCGGCCGGCAGCGACAGGCGCCGGCTCCACACCGAGCCGAAGGCCCAGGACGCGGCAGCGAACAGGATCAGGCCGGCGCCGGCAGGGCTGGCCTGGAGGTTCGAACCGAGGTTGAGCAGGACGATGCCGAACAGCCCGAGCACGATGCCGCCCCATTCCAGGGTGGTGTTGCGCTGGCCGAACAACTGGCTGAACAGCAGGGTGAACAGCGGCACCGTAGCCACCGCGAGGGCCGCCACCCCGGAAGACACGCCCCAGTGCTCGGCCACCGTCACCCCGCCGTTGCCGCAACTGAGCAGGAGGATTCCGACGACCCCCGCGCCGCGCCACTCGCGCCAGGTCGGCAACGGCGCGCCGCGCCAGCGCAACCAGGCGAACATCAGGCCGCCGGCGATGACGAAGCGCACCCCGGCCATCAGCATCGGAGGCCAGGACTCGACGCCGAAGCGGATCGCCAGGTAAGTGGAGCCCCAGATGAAGTACAGGGCGAAGAACGCACCGAAAAGCAACAGCGGAAGGCGACGGGCAGGCATGGAAAGCACTCGACAGGGCAGGCGGGAGAAAGACTTCATTTTATGAGGTCGCTACCCGCCGGTTAAGGCACAGCCGCTGGTTATCGGGACGTAACACTTTTCTTTCCATGGAAATCGGCCATGCTTTCCGTCGATTCGACAACCGGGACCCATCATGGACAAATACGACCGTGCGCTCCTCGCCGCCCTGATCGACAACGGCCGCCTGACCTTCGCCGAACTGGCCCGGCGCATCAACCTGTCACCCCCGGCGGTGGCCGACCGGGTGGCCAAGCTGGAGGCCGAAGGGGTGATCACCGGCTACCACGCCTCGGTGAACCTGGCCAAGCTCGGCCTGCCCATCGAGTGCGTGATCGAACTGCGGATCACCGAGAAGGATTGCCAGTCGGTGCTCGACGAACTGGCCCGGATCCCCCAACTGACCCTCTGCCACCGGATCACCGGCGACGCCTGCGTGCTGATGAAGGCCGCCGTGGCTTCGATGCCGGAGCTGCAGGACCTGATCGACCGGCTGATGAAGTTCGGCATCAGCAAGACCTCGATGATCCTCTCCACCCCCTTCGCCGACCGCCAGCCGGCAAGCCTGCGGGGGCAGGACGGCAATGGCGGATGTGCGGCGTGAGCCCTACGCCGGGGTTATCCGGCAGGCGTCGGGATCCGTACTTCATCGCCGCCACGAACCCGAACCGTAGGGCGCATAACGCCAACGGCGTTATCCTCCGCAGCGGCACTCCCGGCCGATAGCGGAGCCGCCCTCACCCCAACTCTCTCCCTGAAGAGAGAGGGGATTCTCCGTACAAGCGTCGAATTCGCTGTCTCCAACGCCGCCGACGAACCCGAACCGTAGGGCGCCAGCAAAAAAAAAGGCGGTCCCGTTCGCACGGCACCGCCCAAGTCACGGAGTTGCTTACATCGTCGAGCGACAAGGCCGCTCGCCCTATTGGATTACCGCTCGATGATCGCGGTCACACCCTGCCCACCGGCGGCGCAGATGGAAATCAACCCGCGTCCCTGCTCCGCCACCGAGAGCAGCTTGGCCAGGTTGGCGACGATCCGTCCTCCGGTGGCGGCGAACGGGTGGCCGGCGGCCAGCGAGCTGCCCTTGACGTTGAGCTTGCTGCGGTCGATGGAGCCCAGCGGCTGGTCGAGGCCGAGACGGGTCTTGCAGTACTCGGGGTCTTCCCAGGCCTTCAGGGTGCAGAGCACCTGGGCGGCGAAGGCCTCGTGGATCTCGTAGTAGTCGAAGTCCTGCAGGCTCAAGCCGTTGCGTGCCAGCAGCCGCGGCACCGCGTAGACCGGCGCCATCAGCAGGCCCTCCTGGCGATCGACGAAGTTCACCGCCGCCGCCTCGCCGTCCTTGAAGTAGGCCAGGATCGGCAGGCCGCGCGCCTTCGCCCACTCCTCGCTGGCCAGCAGTACCACCGAGGCGCCGTCGGTCAGCGGCGTCGAGTTGGCCGCCGTGAGGGTGCCGCGCGAGCCGCGCTCGAACACCGGCTTGAGGGTGCCGATCTTCTCCAGGTCGATATCCGGGCGCAGGTTCTGGTCGCGGGTCAGGCCGCGGAACGGCGTCATCAGGTCGTTCTGCCAGCCCTCCTCATAGGCCGCGGCCAGCTTGTGGTGGCTCTCGAAGGCCAGCCTGTCCTGCTCGTCGCGGGGAATCTGCCAGGTCTGCGCCATCAGTTCGCAGGACTCCCCCATCGACAGCCCGGTGCGCGGCTCGCCGTTGCGCGGGATGGCCGGGACCACGTGGCGCGGGCGGATCTTCAACAGGCTCTTGAGCTTGTCCAGGTTGCTCTTGCCACGGTTGGCCTCGAGGAGAATCTTGCGCAGCCCCTCGTTGACCCCGATCGGCGCGTCGGAAGTGGTGTCGACGCCGCCGGCGATGCCGCTGTCGATCTGCCCGAGGGCGATCTTGTTGGCCACCAGGATCGCCGCCTCCAGGCCGGTACCGCAGGCCTGCTGGATATCGTAGGCCGGGGTTTCCGGGGCCAGGCGCGAACCGAGCACGCATTCGCGGGTCAGGTTGAAGTCGCGCGAATGCTTCAGCACGGCGCCGGCCACCACCTCGCCAAGGCGCTCTCCGTGCAGGTTGTAGCGCTCCACCAGGCCTTCCAGGGCGGAAGTGAGCATCTCCTGGTTGCTCGCCGTGGCGTACACGGTGTTCGAGCGGGCGAAGGGAATACGGTTGCCGCCGACAATGGCGACCCGGCGCAGCTGGGTCATGGAAGAACTCCTTGCTGGAATCGTTTACGCCGAGCCGAGGCTCGACCCGTTAACTGAGCGGTCAGTGGCGCACAGGCTAACCTTAGCCGGTCGCGTCGCATTGGCCGCCCTGCCGTTATCCCGGTCAGCGCGGTCAATTGCGGCGAACAGGTGGCTGCGTAGAGTTGTCCACACTGTTACCCGCGTTCCCTCGGCATCGTTGGCCGGCGGAATCCACCTTCAGCCTTGGAGCCTTTCCACCGGGAGCCCGTTCCATGACCGATCGTTACATCGCCTTCGCCAACTCCCCCGTCGGCCGCCGCCTGGTTGGCGCCGTCGGCCTTCCCTCCCCGCTGCGCCTGGAGCGCTGGCAGGCCGGCCGGGTGCGGCCGGTGGACGGCCCGCTGGTGATCGGCGGGAGCGGCGCGCTGGCCGAGGCCGTGCTGCCCTTCGCCGGCAAGCTGACCGATGCGGTGTTCGCCGCCGTCGAGGGACAGTTCGAGCTGCCGCGCTGGACCGCCGAACACAGCCCGCGGGCCAAGGCGGTGCTGTTCGATGCCAGCGGCCTGACCCGCTTCGAGCAGTTGGTGGCGCTGCGCGACTTCTTCCAGCCGGTGCTCAAGGGCCTCGACACATGCCCGAAGGTGGTGGTCCTCGGACGCGCCCCCGAGTCTCTCAAGGACCCGGTCGCCGCCAGCGTGCAACGCAGCCTGGAAGGTTTCACCCGCTCCCTGGGCAAGGAAATCCGTCGCGGCGGCAACGTGCAGTTGCTGTACGTCGGCAAGGGCGCCGAGGACCAACTGGAAGGCGCACTGCGCTTCTTCCTCTCGCCGAAGAGCGCCTACGTCTCCGGCCAGGTGATCCGTCTTGCCGCCAACAGCGCCCAGGTCCACGACTGGAGCAAGCCGCTGGCCGGCCAGCGCGCGCTGGTCACCGGCGCCGCCCGCGGCATTGGCGCGGCCATCGCGGAAACCCTGGCGCGCGACGGCGCGGAAGTGGTGCTGCTCGACGTGCCGCCGGCCAGGGAGGCCCTCGAAGGCCTCGCCGCGCGCCTCGGCGGCCGTGCCGTGGCTCTCGACATCTGCGCCGCGGACGCCGGGCAGCAACTGGTGGACGCGCTGCCTGAGGGCGTCGATATCGTCGTGCACAACGCCGGGATCACTCGCGACAAGACCCTGGCGAAGATGAGCAGCGACTTCTGGAACTCGGTGATCAACGTCAACCTCAATGCCCCGCAGGTGCTGACCCAGGCCCTGCTCGACGGCGGCAAGCTGCATGACAACGGCCGGGTGGTATTGCTGGCGTCGATCAGCGGCATCGCCGGCAACCTCGGGCAGAGCAACTACGCGGTGAGCAAGGCCGGCCTGATCGGCCTGGCCCAGGCCTGGGCGCCGGCGCTGGGCAAGCGCGGCATCACCATCAACGCGGTGGCGCCGGGCTTCATCGAGACGCAGATGACCGCCGCCATTCCGCTGACCATCCGCGAGGCCGGCCGGCGGATGAACTCCATGAGCCAGGGCGGCCTGCCGCAGGACGTCGCCGAAACGGTGGCCTGGTTCGCCCAGCCGTCGTCCGGCGCGGTCAGCGGCCAGGTGCTGAGGGTGTGCGGGCAGAGCCTGCTGGGGGCCTGAGGCGGCCCCTGCCCCCCGGCGACAGGACGCCGACCCGGTAGGGCGGATAACGCCAACGGCGTTATCTGGCCCTGCACCGGGAAACCACCGGTAGCCCCTTCGGACAGGCCCTACCCGCGCCCCTGCTGCCCACGCCGGCGGAACTCCACCGGCGTCTCGCCGACCCAGCGCTTGAACGCGCGATAGAAGGTGCTCGGCTCGGAAAACCCGGTGCGTTCGACGATCACTTCGATGCGCTCGTCGGTCTTCAGCAGCAGTTCCTTGGCCAGTCGGCAGCGGTAGTCGGTGACCAGGTCGTTGAAGCGCACCCCGGCCATCGCCAGGCGTTCGCGCAGACGTCGGGCCGGCATGCCGAGGCGCGCGGCGACCTGCTCCAGGGTGGCGCCTCCGTCCACCAGCAACTCGCCGATCAGTTCGCGGACCTGGCGCACCAGGTCCAGGCGCTCCACTTCGGCCAGTTGCCGGCGCGCCAGCGACTCGTGCATGCGCAGCAGTTCCGGGGCGGCGTGGCGCGAGGGTTTGTCCAGCACCGCGGCATCGAATACCAGCGCGTAGCGCGGCATGCCGAGGATCGTCGGGCAGCCGTAGACCGCACGGTAGCGCTCCATCGGCGCGCCGGTTTCGTTCATCAGTTGCACTTCCAGCGGCTTGAACTCGCCCTCGGTGAGCGCGCCGAACAGGCGGATCACCGCGCCGGCGAGCATTTCCGGGAAGTGACGGTTGATCGCCGGCGATTCGCCCAGCGACAGCACCGCGCGCTCGCCCTCCACCTCCAGTTGCGCCTGCAGGGTGTCGGACAGCAGGCGTACGTAGCGCAGGGAATGGCGCAGGCCGGCGCCGAAGGTATCGCTGGAGAGGAACAGGTATTCCAGGAGCAGGCCGTGGAACGCCGGCAGGTGCTCGGCCAGGTGCAGGCCGACATGCTCTTCGCCGCACTCGTCGGCGGCGGCCTTCCAGAACAGGTTCTGTGCGGAATGGGGGAAACGGCCGGCCGGCAGGCCACCCGGCGGCAGCCCGACACGGACCAGGACCCGGTCCGGATCGCAGCCGCTGGCGCGCAGGGCGTCGATCACCGGGCGCATCAGCGCTACATCGTCGGTCAGATCACGCATGGTGTTTTTTCTAGTTATCCATGGGGCGGGCCCATCTTAGGCAGCTTTGCCATCCCCTCTCAAGGAGAGGCCATAGAAATAACCCATCCCGCATGACGGAAAAACCCTCAGATCGACTAGCCGCCGGCGTGGTCGAAAATCTCGATGCAGACGCATTCCGGAGCCGATTGACCGCCCTGCCAGCGGCGTCGGCCAGGCGGCCAATGCCTGCTGCGGGTGCTCGACTAAGCTGACAGCCACCTATTTCGAGGAGATGTCCAATGCCCACCGCCTGGCTCGACCTGCCCGCCCCACCCGCCCTGCCCGGCCTGTTCCTGCGCGCCGCACTGCGCCGCGGCATCCGCGGCAAGGCCCTGCCCGAGCGCGGCCTGCGCAGCCAGGTCACGGTGGACCCGAAGCACCTCGAGCGCTACCGCCAGGTCTGCGGTTTCCGCGACGACGGCCTGCTGCCGCCGACCTACCCGCACATCCTCGCCTTCCCGTTGCAGATGGCGCTGCTCACCGACAAGCGCTTCCCCTTCCCGCTGCTCGGCCTGGTCCACCTGGAGAACCGCATCGACGTGCTGCGCGCGCTCGGCGGCCTCGGCCCGTTCACCGTGAGCGTCGCGGTGGAAAACCTGCAACCGCACGACAAGGGCGCCACCTTCAGCATCGTCACCCGCCTGGAAGACCAGCTTGGCCTGCTCTGGGTCGGCGACAGCAAGGTGCTCTGCCGCGGCGTCAAGGTGCCCGGCGAGATTCCGCCGAAAGCCGAGCAGGAGCCGCTGCCGCTGGAGCCGGTCGACAATTGGAAGGCGCCCGCCGACATCGGCCGGCGCTATGCCCGTGCCGCCGGCGACTACAACCCGATCCACCTGTCGGCGCCCAGCGCCAAGCTGTTCGGCTTTCCCCGCGCCATCGCCCACGGCCTGTGGAACAAGGCTCGCAGCCTGGCCGCCCTCGGCGAGCGGCTGCCGGCCTCGGGCTATCGGGTCGAGGTGCGCTTCCAGAAGCCGGTGCTGCTGCCGGCCAGCCTCACCCTGCTGGCCAGCGCGGCGGCGGCGGACGGCCAGTTCAGCCTGCGCGGCAAGGACGACCTGCCGCACATGGCTGGGCATTGGAGCCGGCTACAGGGCTGACGCCGGTCCGCCATGCCTTGAAGCTTCGGGCGCAAAGCCCGAAGCTATGCGGCTGCTTACCGCCACCGCGAAGAATCCCCCCATGGACCTGCACGAACTCACCGCGCGCCTGCACGCCATCCGCGACCGCAACGACTGGCGCCAATTCCACAGCCCGAAGAACCTGGCCATGGCCGCCAGCGTCGAGATGGCCGAACTGGTGGAGATCTTCCAGTGGCTGACGGAAGACCAGTCGCGCACGCTGTCGGCCGAGCAGCTCGAACACGCTGGCCAGGAAGTTGGCGACATCGTCCTTTATCTGCTGCTGTTCTGCGGGGAAACCGGCCTCGACCTGGAACAGGTGGTGCGCGCCAAGCTGGCCGACTGCGAACGGCGCTTCCTGCCATGAGCGACCGCCATTTCGACGAACTGGCGACGCGCTTCGCCGAAAAGATCTATGGCGGCGCCAAGGGTGCGATCCGCCTCGCGGTACTCCAGGCCGACCTCGCCGAAGCCCTCCCGGAGCGACCTCTGCGGATCCTCGACATCGGCGCCGGGCTCGGCCACATGTCGCTCTGGCTGGCCGCTCGCGGCCACCGCGTAACCCTCGCCGAGCCAGCGCAACCCATGCTCGACGGCGCCCGCCAGCGCTTCGCCGAAGCCGGGCAGGCCGCCGAATTCATCCAGGCGCCCTGGCAGGAACTGCTCGGCCAGCTCACCGAGCCCTACGACCTGGTGCTCTGCCACGCCGTGCTCGAGTGGCTGGCCGAACCCCATGCGATCCTGCCGGTGCTGCACCAACTCTGCGCACCCAGCGGCTGGCTGTCGCTGGCCTTCTACAACCGCGACGCGCTGATCTACCGCAACCTGCTCAAGGGCCACTTCCGCAAGCTGCGCAAGGAGCGCTTCGCCGGCGAGGGGCAGAGCCTGACCCCGCAGCGCCCGCTCGACCCGCGCGAGCTGGAACAGGCGCTGGCAGCGCGTTGGCGCATCGAGGCGCGCAGCGGCGTGCGGGTGTTCCACGACTACATGCCGAGCGAGTTCCAGGCCAAGGCCGAACGGCTCGACCTGGTGGAAATGGAGCTGGCCTACCGCCGCCACCCGGCCTTTGCCGGGCTTGGCCGCTACCTGCACTGGCTGTGCCGCCCGCAATGAAAGGCGCAGAATGCAGTCTGAGCCTGCAAGGGCCGCCGACGTAGCGCGGCCACGGAGCGTCGAGCATGCAATCGCGACTGTTGATCCTGCCGTTACTCGCCAGCCTGGCCGCCCTCGGCGCCTGCCAGGGCGACAATCCCTACCGTGCCAGCTCCCTGCCCTACCCGCCGCAGCCGGCCGCCGCGGCCAATCCCGGCCTCGATCCCGGGGCCTATCCGGCGGCGCCGCGCGACTACGCCCGCTACCGTAGCTGGAGCTGGGCCGCCGCCGGGGTCAGCGGCTTTCCCCAGGGCCTGGACGACAACCAGTTGCTCGACGCCGTCAGCCAGCAGCTCGACCAGCGCGGCCTGCGCCCGGCGCGGCCGGGCAGCGCGGCCGACCTGCAGGTCAGCGCGTTCCTGCGCAACGAACTGCGCACCCGCCAGGTCACCGACTACTACGGCGGCTACTACGGCAACTACGGCGGCTGGCGCGATCCCTGGTACGGCTATGGCGCCAGCTACCCGGTGACCCGCAGCTACACCGTGCAAGTCACCGTGGTCCGCGTCGAGCTGAACGACGCCCGCAGCGGCCAGCCGGTGTGGGGCAACAGCGCCGAGTTCGACTCCGGCGACTCCGTCAGCGAACAGGCCAAGGCCCTGCGCGAAGCGGTGAAACGGGCGCTGTCGAGCTACCCGCCGGGCTGATCGGCGAGCACCCGGCGGCGGATCGCCTCCATCTTCCTGGGCGAGTTGCTCATCACCGCGTCGGCGCCCAGGGCGCGCGCGGTGCGGTAGTCCTCGGCGGTCTCGATGCCGAACATCACCACCTTCACCGGCTCGCGGCGCACGCAGTCCATCGCTTTGCGCGTCCACAACTGCGCCGCCGGCACCTTGTAGGAGGACTCGCCAAGGGTGAAGCGCTCGGTCACCGTCAGTTCGCGGCGCAGCTCGATGCCCATCCAGGTGCCGCCGGCCGGCGGTGCCTCGCAGCGCTCGCCGAAGGCCAGGCCGACCAGGCGGTTGCGCGTCGCATCGCGGCTTTCGAACTGTCGCGCGCGGTCCGCGTAGCGCTGCGTCAGGTAGTCGTTGGCGGCCTTCTCGGTGGAATAGAAACGCACCCGCGACCAGGCCTTCTGCCGTTCCAGCTCGCCGGCCACGGCATCGACCAGCGGCTCCACCGGCAGCGACTTCATGTCGAGGAACACCGGCACCTGCGGCGGGATCGCCCGTAGCGCCTGGCGCAGCGTCGGAATCCGCAGCGGCTTCTGGCGGTAGGGATAGCTGCCGTCCTCGGCCTTGAACATATAGCCGGCGTTCAAGCGCGCCAGCTCGGCCAGGCTCGACTGGCCGACCGCGCCGGCGCCCTGGGTCAGGACCGTCAGGTCAGCGGGGCGATAGAGCACCGGATGGCCATCGGCGCTCAACTGCACCGACAGCCATAGCGCGTCGGCGCCGTTGTCCAGCGCCTTGCGGATCGCCAGCAGGGTATTCTCCGGGTAGTCCGCGGTGCCGGCGCGGTGGGCCACCAGCAGCGGGCCCGGGCCATCCGCCGGGACCACCGAGCGTGCCTCGACGCAGCCGGTCAGCGAAAGGCCCAGCAGCAGGATCGCAATACTTCGACTCATTTCATTCTCCCGTCGCGCCTATAGGGCGGGCGCTCGCCAACGTTACTTGTGAAGACGTTTCAAACCCGCGTTTCCTCTTGCCTTTCATCCGGCGCTGAGCTTGGATGTGAACTCTGACTGGAGAAAAACCATGATCCGCCGAATCCTGCTGCTCGGCCTGCTCCTCAGCCTCGCAGCCTGCGAAACCACCCAGCTCGACCGCGACTTCGACAGCTCCCGCGACTTCGCCGCCTACCGCAGCTGGAGCTGGTCGCAACCCGCCTTCGAATACCGCCCCGACGACCCACGCATCAAGAGCGACCTCACCGAGCAACGCATCCGCGAAGCCGTCGCCCAGCAGCTCGACCAGCGCGGCCTGCGTCCGGCCCAGGGCAACGCCAGGGGCGACGTCACGGTGCGCGCCTACCTGATCGTCGACGATCGCCAGGACCAGATCACCACCAACTACGGCGGCGGTTACTGGGGCGGCTACTGGGGAGGATACTGGGGCGGCCCGGCGATGGCCGAGACGCGCACCGTGAATTACAAGGTTGCCACCCTCCAGGTCGACCTGTTCGACGGCAAGGACGGCAAGCTGGTCTGGCGCGGCAGCGGCGAGCAGATCATGCGCACCAGCCCGCCGAGCCCGGCCGAGCGCGAGCAGGCGATCCGCGAGACGGTACAGAAAGTCATGTCGCAATACCCGCCGCGCTGACATGCAGCTCAGCCACCGCCCGGCGGAGACCGGCGACCTGGAGACGGTCGCCGGCTTCCCCCAGGACCGCGACGAACTCTTCTATTGCTACCCCAAGGCGATCTGGCCGTTCAGCGTCGCCCAACTGGCCGCCGCCATCGCCGAACGTCGCGGCAGCACCGTGGCCGTGCACGACGGACAGGTGGTCGGCTTCGCCAACTTCTACCAGTGGCAGCACGGCGACTTCTGCGCCCTCGGCAACATGATGGTGGCGCCCGCCGCGCGCGGCCTGGGCGTGGCCCGCTACCTGATCGGGGTCATGGAAAACCTCGCCCGCGAACAGTACAAAGCGCGCCTGATGAAAATTTCCTGCTTCAACGCCAACGCCGCCGGGCTGCTGCTCTATACCCTGCTCGGCTACCAGCCGCGCGCCATCGCCGAACGCCACGATCCGGACGGCCGGCGCGTGGCGCTGATCCAGATGGACAAGCCCCTTGAACCCTGACACCCACGCCCAGCGCGTCCTCATCATCGTCTCCAGCGGCCCGAGCACCCCGGCCCGCTGCGCCGCGCCCTTCCACACCGCGACCCTGCTGGCCTGCATGGACGCCGAGGTGACCCTGTTCCTCAGCGGCGAAGGCGTGCAGTTGGCGCGCCGCGCCGTTGCCGACCAGTTGCGCGCGCTGGACGGCGGCGAGCCGCTGCGCCACTTCATCCGCCAGGCCCGCGAGGCCGGCGCGCGCCTGCTGATGTGCCGCCAACCCGGGGTGAACATCGACGAAAGCGAACTGATCGAGGAACTCGACGAAATCTCCAGCGGCGGCGAACTGGCACGGCTGATCCTCGAATCCGAGCGAGTGCTGACCCTATGAGCGCGAACCTGCACGGCCTGGAATTCCCCGACGGGCTGTTCTACGCCCCGGACTACAACCTGTGGCTGCGCGAGGAAGTCGACGGCAGCCTGACCCTGGGCCTGAGCGCCTACGGCTGCGCGTTGTATGGCGAAATCTTCGCCTTCACCCCCAAGCGCGACGGCTGGCACATCGAACGCGACCGCAGCTTCGGCGTGGTCGAGTTCGCCAAGGCTGCCTCCTCGGCCCGCAGCCCGTTGGCCGGGACCCTGCTGGCGAGCAACCCGGCGGTGGTCAAGCGCCCGGCGCTGATCAACCGGGATTGCTACGGCGAGGGCTGGATGGTGCGGCTGCAACCGGACGACTGGGCCTCGGCGCGGGGAGCGTTTCTCCAGGGAGACGCGGCGCGGGAGGCATTCGCCGAGCGCATGCGCCTGGATGGGTTCGATCCGCAGCATCCAGGGGTGCAGGCGCTGGACTTCTGAGACTCCCGGGTTTTACCCGCACTCTGCTCGCGGAGGGCGGATAACGCCGCTGGCGTTATTCGCCCTACCCCAGTTCCCCATCGCCGCCAATCTCCCGAATATCCCCGGAGCCCGCCATGCCCCCACCCCAACCGCCCCGCTTCGACGGCCAACGCTGGAGCAACGCCGACGACGACCGCATCGAGGTGCTGCCCGCCGACCCCGCCTGGCCACAACGCTTCGCCGCCGAAGCCGAGGCCATCCGCACGGCACTGGCGCTGCCCGGGCTGGGCATCGAGCATGTCGGCAGCACCGCGGTGCCCGGGCTCGACGCCAAGCCGATCATCGACATCCTCCTGCTGCCGCCGCCCGGCCACGATCCGCAGCGGCTGGTAGCCCCGCTGGAGGGCCTCGGCTACCAGTTCTGGCGCGAGAACCCGAACACCCAGCGGATGTTCTTCGTCAAAGGCATGCCGCCCTTCGGCCATGGCCGCACCCACCATGTCCATGTCATGCCCCTGGCCCAGGCCGACCGCTACCTGCTGTTCCGCGACTGGCTGCGCAACCACCCCGACGACGCCCACCTCTACGCCGAAACCAAGCACGCCCTGGCCCGCCGCTACCCCACCGACCGCGAGGCCTATACCCGTGGCAAGGACGAGGTCGTCGCAAGGATTCTCGGCCGGGCGCTGGCGGCGACGCGGCACCCAATGATACAGAGTGGCCTGGTAAGGGGAGAACGCGAAATGCACGCCAGGGAACTGCGTGAAACGCTGGTCGCCGGCGCGGAATCGACGCCAGGCGGCCCCGCCGATACAGCCTATTTCGAGTTGCTGCGCAGCCGGGTAAGCAAGCCCCAGGACTGAGGCGGATAGCGTGCTTCGCTCACTACTGCGACTGTGCGAGCACGGCTTCCACCAACCTCTCGATCACCTCCCCCACCCTCCCCGGCTCGCCAACCTCCACCCAGCGCAAATGCGCGAACCGCGGATCCTCGCGCAGGCCGGTGTATTTGCGGCGGTTGCCTGCGAAGGTGGTCCATGACCAGAGCAGGATCGAATCCCTGGAGCAGAACGCCATCCGCAGCGATTCACGGTTGCCGTGGGACAGGCGGGTGCGCAGCAGGCCCCGGGCCAGGGTGCGGCGAAGGACCCGGGAGAACACCGTCCAGCGCCCGAAATTCAGCCATACCACATGGGTGGCGCGGCCCCAGAGCAACTCGCGGACGGCGCTGTAGTTGCCGTCGGCGACCCAGCGCGGCGCCGTCGTCGCCCGCTCCACTGCGTGCTCGAAGCGTTCGTGGGGCACGGCTTGCCAGCCGGGGCCCCAGTAGAGTCGGTCGAGTTCGACATGCGTACAACCCAGCCTGGCGGCCAGCGCGGCGGAGAAGGTCGACTTCCCGGCCCCGCTGGTGCCGACCACCACCACACGCAGCGGCGCGCCTCGCTCGGCCTCGACGCAGGTCATGCCTTGACCGCGACCAGCGTGTAGCACATCGGGATCGCCAGCGGTCCGTCCTCGTAGAGGTCGTAGAGTTCCTCGCGGTTCGAGTGCGGGTACTCCTTGAAGTGACTCAGGCGCAGGCCGGCGCCGAGCAGCCCGCCGAGGATGTCGCCGAGCGGGTGGACGTACCAGTAGCTGGCGATGCCGGTATCGCTGCCGCTGCCTTCGTAGACGATGGCCTCCCGGGATACGTGGGGCGTGTCGGTGAAGTAGTCGTTGCGCAGTTCGAACGGTCGCTCCGACTCGGGTTCGAGCATCTCCAGGAACGGGTGGGTCTCATAGATCGCCAATTGCCCGCCCGGCTTCAGCAGGCCGCTCACCGAGGCGAAGAAGCGCGCGATGTCGGGCATCCAGTTGAGCACACCGATGGTGATCAGCAGCAGGTCGAACTGACCGTTCAGCTCGGCCGGCAGCTCGTAGGCATTGGCTTCGACGAAACGCGGCTGATGCGGCGAGCGCTCGGCCAGTTGCCGCGCCTGGGCGAGGAAGGCGGCGGACTGGTCGATCCCCACCGCCCGCGCGACGCCGAAGGCGTACAGCGAAAGCACTTCCCGGCCGTTGTTGCAGCCGACCTGGACCGCCGCCTTGCCGGCCAGGTCCAGATTGCGCAGCACGCCAGCCAGGGTCTCGTCCAGGCAACTGAAGCCGGTTTCCTGTACCGCCAGCGACAATTCCTGCCAGCCGCTGCCACGCAGGTGACTGTCGGCGGACGCGTCCCAGGCGCGTCGGTTGCTTTCCACCGCGTGTTCAAGATCCGTCATGCGAAAACCTCAGAAGTGTTCCCAGGAAGGCCAGCCGAGTCGCGAACCCGCAGCCCACTCAATCGCGGAATTGCAGCCCGATATGGGCTCGGCAGTCGCGTCGTTCCAGGCTGCCTTCCTGGAAAGCGCCGCAGGCGCGGTTTCTCAGAGGCAGCGTCTGTTCCACCACGGTCACCCGCACCTCGTTCGCCGGTTGGCGCTGCTCGGCGGGTCGCGGCGCCTGACGCCGGCCGTTCAGGTTGTCGGCCCCGCCTGGCGGGATGCGCCGGCGCGTCGCGGCGATCCGCCTGCATGCTCAATAGAGACCGGTGGCGCTGCCCCGCTCGAACAGCGGCACCTGGTTGGCCAGGATCATGTTGTAGCTGAGCATGAACGGCACCCCGCCGCCGCTTTCGGCGATCTGGCTTACCCAGCCGATGGGGTTGTTGAACAGCGATTCGTCGGGGCTGAGCACGCCGACGGCGGCGCTGTCCGGGTCGCCGTCCCAGGTCACGTCGCCCCAATGCCAACCGAGGCCACGCACGTACTGCGCCCCGATCAGCGCGCCGAGGGCGAAGACCGCCTCGTCGTCGAGGCTGCGCCCCTGCGCCCTCGCATCGCGCACGTAATCGGTGACGGCGGCGACGATCTGCGCCGGCGTCTCGTCCGCGGCGATGCCAAGCAAGGCAAGCCCCTGTGCCTGCAAGTCCGCCAGTTGCTGTTGCAGGTCCGTTGAAAGCGGATTGATCTCGGCCATCCCTGTTCTCCCGAGGCAAGCGTGCGCACCCGTCCGTCGGGCGCGCCATGAAGCGCGTTATCTTACGGCTTCGCGGCGACGAAAGCGCCCTCCCCAGCCAAACGTAGCGCAGCCGCTAATCGCCTCTTCCCGGAAATGCTGCCTTCGGCTCTACTGGCGAATTTGTGCCATCCATACCCGAGACAGCCCCATGACGCTGATCGCCGCCGCCCAGAGCTGCGCCCACCCCGCCGACCTGCCACGCAACCTCGACGACCACCTGCGCCTGATGCGTATCGCCCAGGCACGGGGCGTGCGCCTGCTGGTGTTTCCCGAACTGTCGCTCACCGGCTACGAACCCACCGCTGCCGCCGCCCTCGCCCAGCCGGCGGACACGCCCCTGCTGCAACCGCTGCGCCAGCTCGCCGAGCAGGCACGGATGACCACGGTGGTCGGCCTGCCGCTGCGCTCGCCGAAGCATGCCAAGCCGCTGATCGCCGCCCTGATCCTCGGCGCCGACGGCAGCCTCGGCGTCTATGCCAAGCAGCACCTGCACGCGGGCGAGGAACGCCACTTCTCAGCCGGCGACGGCGGCCCCCTGCTGGAGATCGACGGCCTGCCGATGGCGTTGGCGGTCTGCGCCGACTTCAGCCAACCCAGCCACCCGGCCCACGCCGCCCGTGCCGGCGCTCGCCTCTACATCGCCAGCGCGCTGATCGGAGAAAACGGCTACCCGGCCGACTCGGCCCTGCTGGCCGGTTATGCCCGCGAGCACGGAATGGGCGTGCTGCTGGCCAACCATGGCGGGCCGACGGGTGGCTGGAAGGCGGCGGGCAGGAGTGCGTTTTGGAATGAGCGGGGAGCGCTGGTCAGGGAGACGACGGGGACGGGTGAGACGCTGCTTCTGCTGGAACGGACCGAGATAGACGCTTGATCCTGTGAGACACGATGGCCGCCGAAAGCGAGCGGAGAATTGGCGGAAGGCAGTGGGAGTCGAACCCACCCAGGAACGGCTGCCGTCCCCCACCGGATTTGAAGTCCGGCCACGCCACCGGGCGTGATTGCCTTCCTCTTTGATTTGCAAGAGGTTTTCCTCGAGACGGGAGCTTATCAGGCCGGGGTCCGAGGAAGAAATGCCGGATGTCATGGAAAGTCGTTCGCATGGCCGGGCGAGCAGAGCGTAGCCCAGCCACGGAGCGCTTCACAGGCGTTTCAGGCAATGGCAGTAGACGAAGTGCTGGACCCGGCCGGCGGGAGTGACGTGGTGTTCGTCGCGGTGCTCGGTGAGCTGGAAGGCGGAGCCGAACTCGGCGTGCAGTTCGTCGGCGTCGTAGCGCATGACCGGCAGGCCGCTGCATTCGGTCGGGCCGTCGGCGGCGAAGGTGGCGACGATCACATGGCCGCCGTGGCGGACCGCCTTCATCACCTGGCGCACGTAGGCGCGGCGGGCTTCGGCAGTGGTAAGGAAGTGGAACACGGCGCGGTCGTGCCAGACATCGTAGGTGGCTTCCGGCAGGTCGACGCCGGTGATGTCGCCGGCGATCCAGCGCACCTCTTCGCCGCGCGCGCCGAGGCGGTTGCGGGCGACGCGCAGGGCGGCGTCGGAAAGGTCGAGCACCGTCAGGTCGCCGAAGCCTTCGGCGAGCAGGCCGTCGACCAGGGTCGAGGCGCCGCCGCCGACATCGATGATCGCCGCCTCGCGGGGCGCGCCGATGCGTCGGATCAGGTCGAGGGACAGCGTGGCCTCGGCCTGGAACCAGCTCACCGCGTCGGACGGCTTGCTCTCGTATACCCGTTGCCAGTGCTCTCGTTCGGACATGACGACCTTCTCCGTGTTGCGCTGCGACCCATTACCCACCAAGGGCGTTAACGGCACATTAACGCCATAGGCGCTGTTGCGACAGGGCCGCTCCTCAACCGTAGGCACCGCGCAGAGACATCACGCCGCGCCTTCGCGCCGCCTGGCGGATCAGCAGTTCGCCCACGGCCAGGGCCAGCGCCACGCCGCCGACGATCTTGCCGGCGTAGGCCCAGTCCATCGGCGCGCCTGGGGTGACGACGAACAGGCCGATGCCGGCCAGCACATGCAGCGCGACGAACAGCGCCCAGAGACTGGCCAGGCGGTCGCCCAGCGGCATCCGGTAGGGCCGTGGGCGCGGGTCGGCGCGGCGCAGGCGGACGAAGGCCAGGCACATCAGCACGTAGGGCATCATGAAGACCATGGCGAAGATCGACAGCAGGGTCCAGAACAGTTCCTCGGCAGTGTGCGCCACCAGGCCGTAGAGCAGCAGCAGGACGATGCTCACCGTCGAGGCCAGCACCGCCGAGCCGATCGGCGTGCCGTGGCGTGGATGGACCACACCGAACAGCGCCGGCAGCTCGCCGGCCTTGGCCGCTTCCACCGCGGCACGATTGGTGCCCATGCTCCAGGTGACCATGTTGGTGAAGAGGGTGAACAGGACGAAGGCGCCGACCAGGTCGGCGAGCATCCCGCCGGCGCCGTCGTGGCCGTAGATGTTGTAGAGGGTGTGGGCGAAGATCCGGGTGACGTCGGTTTCCTCGGCCGGTACCGCGGCCAGCACGCCGAGGGTGCCGAAGATATTGAAGGCGCCGACGATCAGCCCGGAGATCAGCACCGCGCACGGGATGTCGCGGCGCGCGTTGCGCATCTCCGCGGCGCTGCAACAGGCCAGCTCGGTCCCCATGATGCCGTAGACCATCACTCCCAGCGCGGCCATCTGGCCCGGCGAGGACGGGACGATGGAGTCCAGGCTGAAGTCGTTGGCGAAGCCATGGTTCCAGCCGTGGTGCAGGCCGCCGACGCCCAGGGCGAGCACCGCGAGCAGCTTGAGCAGCGCGCCGAGGTTCGGCAGCCATTTGCCCAGGCGCAGCGCGACCACGTTGAACGCCGCGGTGAGCAGCGCCAGGGCGATGCCGATGGCGATCTTGCCCCAGAGGCTCAGCTCGGGGAAATAGAAGGCGCCGAGCATGCTGCCGAACAAGGTGTAGACCGAAGGCATCCACAGTGCGTTGTTGACCCAGTACATCCATGACACCCGGGCCCCCCAGCGGAAGCCGAAGGCGCTACGCACCCAGTGGTAGACGCCGCCGTTGGCGGGGAAGGCGGTGCCCAGCTCGGAGGTCATCATGGCCATCGGCAGGAACAGCAGGAGCAGAACGTAGAGCCACCAGAACAGGCTCGACGGACCGAGGGAAGAAGCCAGGGCGATCTGGTCCATGAAGAGCATCGCCGAGACCGTGTAGAGCACCACATCGCGCAACCGCAGGACCTTGTTCTTGTTGTCGTCCATTGGGGTTCTCCTGAATGTTCGGGTGGGGCGCCGGCGGCGCCCCGGCGCTTACCGGTGACCGGCGCGGACAAGGTCCTCCACGGTTTCCTCGATGCTCTCGCGCAGCACCCGGACCACGGTATCGACCTGTTCGCAGGTGAGGATCAGCGGCGGCGACATCACGTTCAGGTGGACGATCGGACGAACCAGCAGGCCGCGCTTCTGCGCCCGCAGGTGGACCCACTCGCCGATGTTCAGGCTTTCCGGGAACAGCGCCTTGCTCGCCTTGTCGGCGACGAACTCGACACAGGCCATGAAGCGCATCCCGCGCACGTCGCCGACGATGGGCAGGTCGCGGAGGCTTTGCAGGCGCTCCTCGAAGTAGCGGCCGACCTCGTCGGCGTGGGCGAGCAGGCCCTCGCGCTCGATGATCTCGATGTTCTTCAGCGCCGCCGCGCAGGCCACCGGGTGGCCGGAGTAGGTGAAACCATGGCTGAAGCAGCGGCCCTTGTCCGGCTCGGCGATCACCTCCCAGATGCGCCGGGAGAAGATGCACGCGCCCAGCGGCTGGTAGCCGGAGGTGAGGCCCTTGGCGGTGAGGATGATGTCCGGCTGTACGCCGAACACCGCCTGGCTGGCGAAGAAGTGGCCGAGGCGGCCGAAGGAGGTCACCACTTCGTCGGAGATGTACAGCACGTCGTAGCGCTGGCACAGCTCCCACATCCGCCGGTGGTAGCCCGCGGGCGGGACGATCACGCCGCCGGAGCCGAACACCGGCTCGGAGATGAACGCCCCCACCCGGTCGGCGCCCAGTTCGAGGATCTTGCGTTCGAACTCCTCCACCAGGCCATCGAGGAACTCGGCCTCGCCCAGTCCTTCCGGAGCGCGGTAGTAGTAGGGACAGGCGAGGTGGTGGATGCGCTCGTCGAGGAAGTCGAACTCGGCCGGCCGATCGGCGCTCTTGCCGCCCAGCGACATGCCGAGGAAGGTCGAGCCGTGGTAGGCGTTGATCCGCGTGATGACGTGCTTCTTGGCGCGCTTGCCGCGGCAGTTCTGGTAGTAGTGCATGAGGCGGATCGCGGTGTCCACGGCGGTGGAACCGCCGGTGGTGAGGAACACGTGGTCGAGGTCGCCGGGGGCCAGCTCGGCGAGCTTGCGGCAGAGTTCGATGGCGCGCGGGTTGGCCATGTCGCAGAAGGGATTGGAATAGGCCAGCAGGCGGGTCTGCTCGGCCACGGTGCGAGCCATTTCCTCGCGCCCCAGGCCGATGTTGGTGCACCACATGCCGCCCACCGCGTCGAGGTAGCGGTTGCCGGCGGTGTCGTAGATATAGGCGCCGTCGCCGGCGGCGATGTTCAGCGAGCCGTTGACGCGGTGGTCGTCGAACACGTGGTAGCCGTGCATGTAGTGGGCCTGGTCGGCACGGACCAGGTCGGCGTCGCCGAGGGGGGACGTGGCGTGCAGTCTTGCGTTCATCGGGCTGTCGCTCTTCTCGGATGGATGCTCCGAGGGTGCAAGAGCACCGCGCGGCGGGCCATACCCCATTTTGGGGTAAGCGCTGGGTGCGGCCGACGCGGCTTGCTATCCTGCGGCGACAACGACAAGAACGAGCCGTACCGTCCATGCAGGCCATCGCCCCGAACGCCCTCGACCGCTGGCACGAACACCTGGCGCTGGCGATCCGGCGCCTGCGCCAACCCGACTTCCTCGCCGCGCTGGTCGACGCCATCCACCAACTGGTGCCGATCGAGTCGAGCATGATCAGCCTGGAACGCAAGGGCCACGCGCCCACCCTGCTCTACGAGCGCGGCATCGCCGAGCGCTTCCGCGAGGCGATCATCCGCCGCTACTTCTCCCGCGGCTACCTGCTCGACCCTTTCTGCCTGGCGGTGGAGGAAGGCCTTCCGGAAGGCTTCTACACCCTCGGCGAGATCGCCCCCGACGACTTCTTCCAGAGCGCCTACTACCAGACCTACTACCTCGGCGCCGGAGCGGTGGAGGACGTCTACTACATCCTCGACCTCGGCCCCACCGAGAAGCTCTCGATCTGTCTCTACAACGGCCTTTCGGCGAGCCGCTACAGCGACGCCCAGGTCGCCGCCCTCGCCGGCCTGGCGCCGCCGGTGCTGGAGCTGGCCCGGCAGTTCTGCGCCGGCCGCGCCAACCTCTCGCCGAACCCGCAGGCCGACCTCGCCCCGCGCCTTCAGGAAGTGCTGCGCGGCTTCGGTCGCGGCGTGCTCACCGACCGCGAACGCGAGGCCTGCCACCTGCTGCTCAGCGGCCACTCGGCGAAATCCAGCGCGCGGCTGATGGACATCTCCCCGGAGACCGTGCGCATGCACCGGAAGAATCTCTACACCAAGCTGGAAGTCGGCTCGCAGTCGGAACTGTTCGCGCTGTTCATCGAGTGCCTGAGCCAGGGGCAGCGCGTCGGCCCCTGAGACTCAGGGCGAGACGCCGCCGAGCAACTGTTCGGCCAGCGCCGAGCCCTCGCGCAGGCGACGGTCGTTGCCGATGCGGCGGGTCAGGCCGATGCGGTCGAAGTGCTCGAGGATCTGGATGCTGCGCTTGCGGCCGATGCCCAGGCGGTCGCGGAATTCCGCCGGGCGGATCAGCCCGGCGGGGTCGCGGACCTGCACGGCGATCTCGGCCAATTGACGCAGGGTGGCTTCCGGGTAGAACAGGTCGCGCACCACCTGCTGCAACTGGCCCAGGCGCGCCAGCTTGCGCAGCAGGTTGCGCATGGCGGCTTCGTCCTGGCGCAGCTCGCGGGCCAGGTCGCGAACCCAGGGCGGGTCGTAGCGGCCGGCTTCGAGCAGCGGCCAGAGGCGCGCGCGCAGTTGCTCCTCGCTATCGCTCAGGCGCACTTCGTGGCCGGGCAGGTGCAGCCAGGGCCCGCTGCTGTGCACGTCGCCGCCGGCCAGGGCGGCCTCGAGCAGGGCGATGAACACCGGCCGCTCCAGCTGCGGCAGGGCGTAGCGACGCAGGCGGTCGCGGTCGGGACCGAGTTCGTCCGGTAGCTCTTCGTGGAAGCGCCGCAGGCCGGCGAGCAGTTGCTCGACCAGGGCGAACCAGCGCTCCCCGGCGAACAACCGGGGGCCGAGGCGGGTCTGCACCTCGACCACCTCTTCCGGCAGCCGCCAGTGCTCGCGCGGGCGGTTGAAGGATTGCACCAGGCGTTGCGGGTCGAGGCCGTTCTCGGCCGCGCCGAGCAAGGTCGGCAGCGCCTCCTCCAGGCTTTCCTGGCGCAGCGCCTGAAGCTGTGCCAGACGTGCCGGCGTTCGTCGGTTGCGCGCCGGCGCGGCGCCGTCGAGCACCCGCCCGCCGCCAAGGGTGCGCTGCGCCGACTGGTCGCGCAGCACCAGGCGGTCGCCATGCAGGGCCTGGATCGGCGCGTTCAGCACCAGTTGGGCGAAGGCGCGGTGGCCAGGCTCCAGTTGTTCGCCTTCGAGCAGGGCCAGGCGCCCGGTGACGTCCTGGGTGCCCAGGTGCAGGTGCACCGGGGTCCAGTGGGTGAAGTCGCGGAGTTCGACGGGCAACAGGCGGAAGTCGATGTCGACCCGCGTGGTCGGCGCGTGCAGCGCGGCCTGCAGCAGCCAGTCGCCGCGCTGGATCTGTTCCAGCGCGAGGCGCTCGCCGGCGATGTTCAGGGCCACGCGCTGGCCGGCCCAGGCCTGTTGCGCGGGCCGGTTCTGCGCGTGCAGGCCGCGCACCCGCACCGGCCGTCCGGCGTTGCCGAGGAGCAGTTCGTCGCCCACCGCGACCTGTCCGGAGAAGGCCGTGCCGGTGACCACGATGCCGCTGCCGGCGACGCTGAAGGCCCGGTCCACCGCCAGGCGGAAGTATCCCTCGCGGCTACGCTCGCGGACTTCGCCGGCGAGCCCGCCGAGTGCTTCGCGCAACGCCTCGACGCCCTCCCCGGTGCTGCTGGAGAGCGGGAAGATCGGTGAGCGCGCCAGCGGGCCGGAGGCCAGCAGGTGTTCGACCTGGGTCCGCACCTGCTGCACCCGCTGCGGCTCGACCCGGTCGATCTTGGTCAGCGCCACCAGCGCCCGGCGGATACCGAGCAGTTCGACGATCGCCAGGTGCTCGCGGGTCTGCGGCATCAAGCCGTCGTCGGCGGCCACCACCAGCAGCACGCAATCGATGCCGCTGGCGCCGGCCAGCATGTTGTGGACGAAGCGCTCGTGGCCGGGCACGTCGATGAAGCCGGTGGGGCTGCCGTCGCCAAGGTCGGCGTAGAGATAGCCCAGGTCGATGGTGATCCCGCGTTGGCGCTCGGCCGGGCGGCGGTCGCCCTCGATGCCGGTGAGGGCGCGCAGCAGCGAGGTCTTGCCGTGGTCGATGTGCCCGGCGGTGCCGACGATCACGACAGCTCGCTCCGCAGTCGCGGCAACTGGGCGAGGAACGCCGGCTCGTCGTCGAGCTGGCGCAGATCGAGCCAGAGGGCGTCGTCCTCGAGCCGACCGATCACCGGCAGCGGCAGCCCGCGCAGGGCTTCCTCGAGGTTGCGCAGGGCGCGTCCGCGCAGGCGCCTGGGCTGCCGCGGACGCAGGCACAGCGCGGCGCTGGCCAGCCGCGCCACCGGCTGCGCGCCGCTGCCGATCATGCCCAGGGCGTCGACCACAGCGACCTCCCAGCCCTCGCCGAGCGCCTCGCCCAGCGCCGGCGCCAGACGCTCGGCCTGGGCGCGGATCTCCGCCGCCGGGCGGCTGAGCAGGCGCAGGGTGGTCAGGCGTTCGGCGAGGCGGTCCGGATCGCGGTACAGGCCGAGCACCGCCTCGAGGGCGGCGAGGGTCAGCTTGTCGACGCGCAGGGCGCGCTTGAGCGGGTTCTTCTTGATCCGCCCGATCAGTTCTCGATTGCCGAGGATCAGCCCGGCCTGGGGCCCGCCGAGCAATTTGTCGCCGCTGAAGGTAACGATGTCGGCGCCGTCGGCCAGGGCTTCCTGCACCGTCGGTTCCTTGGGCAAGCCCCAGCGGGTCAGGTCCACCAGGGTGCCGCTGCCGAGGTCTTCCAGCAGCGGCAGGCCGTGGCCATGGGCGATGGCCGCCAGTTGCGCGGTGGGCACGCTGGCGGTGAAGCCCTGGACGCTGTAGTTGCTGGTATGCACGCGCATCAGCAGGCCGCTGCGCGGGCCGATGGCGGTTTCGTAGTCCCTGGCGTGGGTGCGGTTGGTGGTGCCCACCTCGTGCAAGCGCACGCCGGCGCGGGCCATGATGTCGGGAATGCGGAAGGCACCGCCGATCTCGATCAGCTCGCCGCGCGAGATGATCCCTTCCTTGCGCGCCCCCAGGCTGTTCAGCGCCAGCAGCACCGCCGCCGCGTTGTTGTTGACCACGGTGACTGCCTCGGCGCCGGTGAGTTCGCGGATCAGCCCGGCGATCAGGTCGTCGCGGTCGCCGCGCTTGCCGCTGGCCAGGTCGAACTCCAGGTTCAGCGGGTAGCGCGCGGCCAGGGTGATCGCCTCGATGGCCTCGTCCGGCAGCAGGGCGCGGCCGAGGTTGGTATGCAACACCGTGCCGGTCAGGTTGAACACCCGCCGCACGCGGCTGGCATGCTGCGCGGCGAGGCGTTCGCCGGCGCGCCCGGCGAGCACCGCCTCGCTCAGTTCGATCTCGGCGAGGGCACCGCGTCGGGCCGGCTCGCGCAGTTCGTCGAGCAGGTCGCGGAGGGTCGCCAGCAACGCCTCGCGGCCGTAGCGCTGGTGCAGGGGAGCGGCGGCCGCGCTGCGCAGCAGGCGGTCGACCGAAGGCAAGCGAACGGAACTCATGGAGAAACCTTATCCACAGGGTAGGGTCACCGACACGCCCATCATAGACGCGTCGGCGCATGCCCGCAGCGTCTTCGGCTATTCGCCGCCGGGGGCCAGCAACAGGTTCGGCGAACGCCGCAGGTAGCCGTCCTCGGCCAGGCGCATGTCCAGCGCCAGGCTGGCCAGGTCGTCGGCAAGGGCATCGGCGTGGCGGTCGAACTCCAGGTAGAACTGCTTCAGGTAGCCCTGGCAACTGGGGCAGGTCTCGGCGCGCAGCACGGCTTTTTCCGCCGGCTGCCCGTCATGCTCCAGGGACAGGTAGGCCAGGTGCTTGCTTTCCTCGCAGTGGCTGCACTTGATCCGCACGTAGTGCCATTCGCAGGCGCACAGCGAGCAGCTCAGGTAGCGCAGGCCGGTTTCCTTGCCGCCCTGGCGGATCATCCCGGCCATCGGCGGCGAGCCGCAGGCGGGGCACAGGGTCCGGCTCTCGGTCTCGACCACCGCGCCCTCCTCCAGTCCCAGCAGCCAATGGCTCCAGGCTACCTGCAGGGCGGCGCCGAGGAACGGCACCAGGGCCGCCGGCAGGAGGTCGAACTGACCGCTGAGCAAGGCGATGGCCCAGGCCTTGCGCTGGCCTTCGTCGGCTTCGCGCAATTGTTCGAGTGCCGCGCCGACGGCGGCGTTGGCCGGTGCCGGGTAGCCCGCGAGCAGGGCATCCAGCCAGGGCAGCCAGGCGCCTTCGCGCACCAGCAGGTCGTAGGCCAGCGGCGGCATGCCGTGCTCGCGGCTCTTGCGCAGGCGCTCGGGGTCGAGCGGGGCCAGGGCCGGCGGGTTGTCCAGCAGCGCCTGCTGGAGCCGGCAGAGACCGGCGACCAGCCGCAGGTAGTCGCCCATCGGGTGCCCCTCGGCCAGTTGCAGCAGACGCTCGCCGCGGCGGGTGAACAGGTCGCGCGACGGCTGGTGCAGGTGCGGGGGAATGTTGGCGGCGGCTTCGATCTGCCCCGGCTGAAGAATGGTGCGTGACACGGGAACTCCTCGGGTCTGCGCCGGCGGGCCGGTGGGCCGCGCCGCAACGATCGGGCGCCCGGTGGGGCGCGGAATGAATGCAAAGGCCCCATCGCTGGGGCCTCCGGTCGGGCGATGGCGACACTATACGCGTCAGTGCTCCTCGCCCTTGCCGACTTCCTTCAGCCAGCCGTTATGGTGCTTGCGCGCCCAGGCGCGGCTGACCTTGCCGTAGAGCATCGCGCCCATCGAGCCCTTGACCCAGATGCCGGCGTAGATGTGCACGATGATGCTGGCGATCAGGACGAAGGCGGCGAAGGCGTGCAGGAGCGCCGACAGGCGGATCGCCTCGATGCCGAACCAGGCGCTGAAGTACTGGCGCCAGATCACGATGCCGGTGACCAGCAGGGTCAGCATGCTCAGCAGCAGCACCCAGAACAGCAGCTTCTGCCCGGCGTTGTAGCGGCCGACTTCCGGGAGGTTCTCCTCGCGGTTGCTGACCACGTCGCGCCACTGCTTGAGCCACTGGATATCGCTCTTCTGCACCCGGTTGTGGTGGGCGAAGCGCACCACCAGGCCGAGGAAGAAGACGAACATCGCCAGCCCCAGGAAGGGGTGCAGGATACGCGTCCAGGGACCGCCGCCGAACAGGTTGGTCAGCCAGAACAGCGCCGGGTGGAACAGCGCCAGCCCGGACAACCCGGCCATGAAGAACAGGATCGCCACGGCCCAGTGGTTGCTGCGCTCGTTGGCGTTGTAGCGCTGGATTTCATTTTTCATTTCCGACTCCTCGAGAGCGCCGCCGCTGCCGCCGGGTCGCGGAGGACCGGCGGCAACGCCCGCGCGCAGGCTCAACGACGCTCGTGCGGGTCAAAGGTGTGTACCGACGGATCGACCTGGTGCACCGGTGCCTCGGCTTGCCCGTGGTCTTCCTCGTCGTCCGCGCGGTTGGGACCGACGCGCACATAGTGGAAGAACCCGGCGAGCACCGTGGCGCCCATGGCCAGCAGCGCCAGCGGCTTGGTCACGCCCTTCCACAGGCTGACCAGCGGGCTGACGCTCGGCTGGTCGGCCAGGCCGGCATAGAGCGACGGCTTGTCGGCGTGGTGCAGCACGTACATCACGTGGGTGCCGCCCACCCCTTCGGGGTCGTACAGGCCGGCGTTCTCGTAACCGCGGCTCTTCAGGTCGACGATGCGTTCGGCGGCGTGTTCCTTCATGTCCTCCTTGCTGCCGAAGACGATGGCGCCGGTCGGGCAGGTCTTCACGCAGGCCGGCTCCATGCCCACCGAGACGCGGTCGGAACACAGGCTGCACTTGTAGGCCTTGTGGTCCTTCTGCGAGATCCGTGGGATGTCGAACGGGCAACCGGTGATGCAGTAGCCGCAACCGATGCACTTGTCCTGGTTGAAGTCGACGATGCCGTTGGCGTACTTCACGATCGCCCCCGGGCTCGGGCAGGCCTTCAGGCAGCCCGGCTCGACGCAGTGCATGCAGCCATCCTTGCGGATCAGCCACTCGAGGTTGCCGGCCTCGTTCTCGTGCTCGGTGAAACGCATCACCGTCCACGAGTCGGCCGTCAGGTCCATGGGGTTGTCGTAGGTGCCGTGGTTGTGGCCGACCTCGTCGCGCAGCTCGTTCCATTCCGAGCAGGCGACCTGGCAGGCCTTGCAACCGATGCACTTGGACACGTCGATCAGTTTCGCCACTTCCTCCTGGTTCCGCACCGAGGGCATCGGCGTGGTGGTCGCGGAGCGGGCGTGGATGTCCTGACTACTCATGTTTCACCTCACGCCTTTTCCACGTTGACCAGGAACGACTTGAACTCCGGCGTCTGGGTATTCCCGTCGCCCACGAAGGGGGTCAGGGTGTTGGCCAGGAAGCCGTTGCGCGCCATGCCGGCGAAGCCCCAGTGGATCGGGATGCCGACGTGGTGCACGGTCTTGCCGTCCACCTGCAGCGGGCGGATGCGCTTGGTCACCACCGCCACCGCCTTGATGTAGCCGCGGTTGGAGGAGACCTTGACCTTGTCGCCGGCATTGATGCCCAGCTCCTTGGCCAGCGCCTCGCCGATCTCGACGAACTGCTCGGGCTGGGTGATCGCATTCAGCCGGCAGTGCTTGGTCCAGTAGTGGAAGTGCTCGGTGAGCCGGTAGGTGGTCGCCGCGTAGGGGAACTCGTCGGCCGTGCCGAACAGTTCCATGTCGTTCTTGAACACCCGTGCCGCCGGGTTGCTGATCGCCTTGCGGTTGTCGCGGTGCAAGGGGTTCACCCCGATCGGCGTCTCGAACGGCTCGTAGTGCTCGGGGAACGGGCCTTCGGCCATCTTGTCGACGGCGAACAGGCGGGCCACCCCTTCGGGGTTCATGATGAACGGGTTCATCCCGGCTTCCGGCGGTACGTCGGCCTTGTAGTCGGGCACGTCGGTGCCGCCCCAGGACTTGCCGTTCCACCACACCAGGCGCTTCTTCTCCGGGTCCCACGGCTTGCCGCTGACGTCGGCCGAGGCGCGGTTGTAGAGAATCCGCCGGTTCGCCGGCCAGGCCCAGGCCCAGCCGAGGGTCTGGCCCATGCCGTAGGGGTCGCTGTTGTCGCGGCGGCCCATCTGGTTGCCCTGCTGGGTCCAGGAGCCGGCGAAGATCCAGCAGCCGCTCGCCGTGCTGCCGTCGTCGCGCAGCAGGGCAAAGCCCGGCAACTGCTCGCCGGCCTTGGCCAGGATCATGCCGTTGGCCGGGTCGACCAGGTCGCTCAGGGCCTTGCCGTTGAACTCCCGGGCCAGTTCGTCCGGGCCCGGTTCGTCGGGCTTGAGGTAGGACCAGTCGAGGCCGAGGATCGGGTCGGGGAAGGCCCCGCCGTCCTTGCGGTACATCTCGCGCAGGCGGTGGAACAGCCCGGCCATGATGGCGATGTCCGGACGCGCCTGGCCCGGCGGCTCGGCGCCCTTCCAGTGCCACTGCAACCAGCGGCCGCTGTTGACGATCGAGCCGTCTTCCTCGGCGAAGCAGGAGGTGGGCAGGCGGAACACCGTGGTCTTGATGCTGGCGGTGTCGACGTCGTTGTACTCGCCGACGTTGCGCCAGAACTCCGAGGTCTCGGTCACCAGCGGGTCCATCACCACCATCCACTTCAGGCGCGCCAGCGCGGCGCCGACCTTGGCCTTGTTGGGGAACGAGGCGATGGGGTTGAAGCCCTGGCAGAAGTAACCGTTGACCTTGCCCTGGTACATCATGTCGAAGTAGCGCAGCACGTCGTAGCCGGCGCCCGGCATGTCGAGCTTGGGCAGCCAGTCGTAGCACCAGTTGTTTTCCTTGGTCGCCGACTTGCCGAACCAGGCCTTCATCAGGCTGACGTGGAACTTGCCGTAGTTCTGCCAGTAGGACAGCTGTCCCGGGCGCAGCGGCTTGGCCGTGCGCTTGGCGATGTAGGCGTCGTAGTCCTGCTCGGCGTCCATCGCCAGGGTCAGGTAGCCCGGCAGCGAGTTGGACAGCAGGCCGAGGTCGGTCAGGCCCTGGATGTTGGAGTGGCCGCGCAGGGCGTTCATGCCGCCGCCGGGCATGCCGATGTTGCCCAGCAGCAGCTGGACCATCGCGCCGGTGCGGATCATCTGCGCGCCTACCGAGTGCTGGGTCCAGCCCAGGGCGTACATGATGGTCATGACCTTGCCCGGCTTGGAGGTCTCGGCGATTTCCGCCCAGACCTTGAGCATCATGTCCTTCGGCGTACCGCAGATGTTGCTCACCACGTCCGGGGTGTAGCGGCTGTAGTGCTGCTTGAGCAGGTTGAACACGCAGCGCGGGTGGGTCAGGGTCGGGTCGACCTTGGCATAGCCGTCCTCACCGATCTCGTAGCCCCAGGAGGACTTGTCCGGGTAGGTCCGCTTCTCGGCGTCGTAGCCGTTGAACAGGCCGTCCTCGAAGCTGAAGCCTTCCTTCACGATGAACGAGACATCGGTGTAGTTGCGCACGTATTCGTGCTGGATCTTGTCGTTTTCCAGCAGGTAGTTGATCAGGCCGCCGAGGAAGGCGATGTCGGTGCCGGTCCGGATCGGCGCGTAGTAGTCGGCGACCGAGGCGGAACGGGTGAAACGCGGATCGACCACCAGCAGCCGCGCCTTGTTGTGCGCCTTGGCTTCGGTGACCCATTTGAATCCGCACGGGTGGGCTTCGGCGGCGTTGCCGCCCATGATCAGCACCAGATCGGCATTCTTGATGTCGGTCCAGTGGTTGGTCATGGCTCCACGGCCAAACGTCGGGGCAAGACTTGCCACCGTCGGGCCGTGTCAGACACGCGCCTGGTTGTCGAATCCCAGGATGCCGAGGGAGCGCATCACCTTGTGGGTGATGTAGCCGGCCTCGTTGGACGAGGCGGACGCGGCGAGGAAGCCGGTGGTCAACCAGCGGTTGACGGTCTGGCCCTGCTCGTTCTTCTCGACGAAGTTGGCGTCGCGGTCTTCCTTCATCAGCTTGGCGATGCGCTCGAGGGCTTCGTCCCACTCGATGCGCTTCCACTCGCTGGAGCCGGCCTCGCGCACTTCCGGATACTTCAGGCGGTTCGGGCTGTGGATGTAGTCCAGCAGGCCGGCGCCTTTCGGGCAGAGGGTGCCGCGGTTGACCGGATGGTCGGCGTCGCCCTCGATATGGATGATGTTCTGCGCGACGTTCTTGGCGCCGTCGCCCTGGCTGTACATGATCAGGCCGCAACCGACCGAACAGTAGGTACAGGTGTTGCGGGTCTCGACCGTGTGCGCCAGCTTGAAGTGGCGGACCTGGTCGGCGAAGGCCTCCGTGGGGGCCATCCCGAGCGCCGCAAGGCTCGATCCTCCAAGGCCTATACCGCAGACCTTGAAGAATTGCCGACGGTTCATATCCATCGTGCATCTCCTGCATCAGGCAAAGGACACCCGGGACATGGCCGGATGTCTCTGGTTAAAAGATAGCCAGCCTGGCGAGGTACGCCAGCCGGGCATGGCTACGGGGCAGCGAACCCTACACGAACGCTGGGTTTTTCTGCCTTGACCGGAGTCATTACACGGCGGCGCAAACCTTGTCCAGCAAGGTGCGCGGAATCGGGACAGGTCCGAACGCCGCGAGGCGCGCGAACAGGAGGTGATATCCAGGTGCCATTAGACCAAAGACTAATGCCGGGTCGCCTAGGGCTGCGGCGACCCGGCGAGCGGATCAGAGTCCGACGTTCCTGAGGCGATTGGCATGCTGCCGATAGACCTGGGTCGGGTCGCTCTCGAACAGGCTGACCAGGCCGAGCAACTGGTTGACTTCGTCCAGATGGTCCATCCGGTAGTTGTCCTTCACCACGCTGCCCAGGTGGCTGGAGCATTGGCCGACCAGACCGTCGTTGGCCTCGCCGAACAGCAGCCCGGTCACCGCCAGGCCGGCGGAGCTCGGGTCGAGCGCATTGGTCAGGGAGCCGGTGCCGCTCATCGAGTAGTAGCGCACCCCGGCTACCGTCTCCGCGCCCTGGCCACAGGCGCTGGCCGGGATCGCCTGCGGGAAGCGCTGGTTGAACCGCGCGGTGCCGGGAGTGTTGAGACTGTTCAGGGCAGCCAGCGCGTCGCCCTTGACCCACTCGCCGCCGTCGACGATGTCGACCACCGAGAACAGCGCCTCCACCGCCGAGGCGATCACCTCGGTGCCGATCGGCCCGAGGAACTCGCTGAAGCCGGTCACCGCGTCGGCTACCGGCGTGCCCTTGTGCGGCGTGCCCATGGTGGTGACCGAGGCCACCAGTTGCGGCGCCACCCCGGCGACGTAGCGCACGGTCATGCCGCCCTGGCTGTGGCCGATCAGGTTGACTTTCTCCGCGCCGGTCAGGGCCAGGACTTCCTCCACCTGCGCCAGTAGCTGTTCGCCGCGCACCTCGTTGCTGTTCACCGGCGACTGCGAGGTGGCGAAGACCTTCGCGCCGTCCTTCTCCAGGGCCGGCACGATAGCGTGCCAGTAGTCCACCGGGCCGACGCTCTTGAAGCCGAACAGACCGTGGGACAGCACGATGGGATAGCGCGTGCGGGTGTAGTCGGTCGCAGCGTGCACGGGAAGGCTGGCGGCCAGCGCTACCAGCGCCGCCGCGAGGAACGTCTTGTTCTTGTTCATCGTCGAGACTCCGTTCGGATTGGACAGGCAGTTGGCAAGGCACGTGCTGAGCGGGCCGGAACCCCAGCCTGACAGCGCCGCCAAAGGCGTCGAGCCGTGCTTAAGTTGGGCTTCCGGCGCACGCCATTACCCCGGGTAACAGCGCCGCCGTTCCCATTCCGCCCGCCGCGCCGCAAGTGCTGTCGGAGAGCTTTCGATGCCTGTCACCCGGGGCCACAGCGGTGCAGCGCAGCGAGCACCTATCCGATCAGCCAGTCCGCCGGCTTGACCGAAATGCCTGGCGGTTCCGGCAAGCGGGCCGCATTCGGCGGCGGCGCAACTTCCTATGGTGAAGCGTCCCTGGCTACCGGAACCGCGCCATGCGCAACCCCTACCCGCCGCTCGCCGCCGCTCCCTATCCGCACCTGCTGGCCCCGCTGGACCTGGGCTTCACCCGTCTGCGCAACCGCGTGGTGATGGGTTCGATGCACACCGGGCTGGAGGATCGTCTGTGGGACTTCGGCAAGCTCGCTGCCTACTACCGCGAGCGTGCCCGGGGCGGCGTCGGGCTGATCGTCACCGGCGGTTTCGCGCCCTGCCGCGAAGGTTGGCTGCTGCCCTTCGGCAGCAGCCTCACCAGCGCCCTGGAGGTGCCCGCCCATCGTCGCCTGACCCAGGCGGTGCATGCCGAGGGCGGCAAGATCCTGCTGCAGATCCTCCACGCCGGGCGCTATGGCTACCACCCGATGGCGGTGTCCGCCTCGCCGTTGAAGTCGCCGATCAGTTGGTTCACCCCGCGCGAGCTCTCCGAGCGCGGCATCCGCAAGACCATCCGCGCCTTCGTCCGTTGCGCGCGGCTGGCCAAGGCCGCCGCCTACGACGGCGTGGAGGTGATGGGCAGCGAAGGCTACCTGCTCAACCAGTTCCTCTGCCCGCGCACCAATCGCCGCGACGACCAGTGGGGCGGCCCGCTGGAAAACCGCATGCGCCTGGCGCTGGAGATCGTCCGCGGCATCCGGCGGATCGTCGGCCAACGCTTCATCCTCTGCTATCGCCTGTCGCTGCTCGACCTGGTCGAGGGCGGCAATACCTGGGACGAGGTGCGGCGCATCGCCCTGGCCCTGGAGGAAGCCGGAATCACCCTGCTCAACACCGGCATCGGCTGGCACGAGTCGCGCGTGCCAACCATCGTTACCTCGGTGCCGCGCGCGGCCTTCGCCGAGGTCAGCGCACGGCTGCGCCACGAGCTGAAGGTGCCGGTGATCGCCAGTAACCGGATCAACACCCCCGAGGTCGCCGAATCCCTGCTCGCCACCGACAAGGCCGACCTGGTGTCGATGGCCCGGCCGCTGCTGGCCGACCCGCAGTTCGTGGCCAAGGCCGGCGCCGGCCGGGCCGAGGAGATCAACACCTGCATCGCCTGCAACCAGGCCTGCCTCGATCATGCCTTCGCCAACCGCCGCGCCACCTGCCTGGTCAACCCGCGGGCGGCCTTCGAGACCGAATTGCGCTACCGCAAGGCGCGCACGCAGAAGCGCATCGCGGTGATCGGCGCCGGCCCCGCCGGGCTCTCCGCCGCCTGCGTGGCCGCCGAGCGCGGGCATCGGGTCAGCCTGTTCGAGGCGAGCGGGGAAATCGGCGGGCAGTTCAACCTGGCCAAGCGGATTCCCGGCAAGGAGGAGTTCCGCGAAACCCTGCGCTACTTCCGCGTGCGTCTGGAACGCCTCGGCGTCGACCTGCGCCTCGGCCACCGGGTGCGCCAGGGCGAGCTGGACGGTCAGTTCGACGACGTGGTGGTGGCCACCGGCATCCAGCCACGCCGGCCAAGGATCGACGGCATCGGCGGACCGACCGTACTCAGCTACGTGGACGTGCTGCGCGGCGCGCCGGTGGGCGCGCGGGTCGCCATCGTCGGCGCCGGCGGCATCGGCTTCGACGTCGCCGCCTTCCTCGTCGCCGCGCCCAGCGACGGCCAGCCGCGGGCGCTCGGCGAATGGCTCGCGGAATGGGGCGTGGACCTCGACAACAGCCAGCCCGGCGGCCTCCGCGAACCCGCTCCGACGCGGCCGGCGCGCCAGGTCTGGCTGCTCCAGCGCAAGCCCGGCGCTCCCGGCGCGCAGCTCGGCAAGACCAGCGGCTGGGTACACCGCGCGCACCTCAGGCACAACGCCGTACGGATGCTCGGCGGGGTGGAGTACCTGAAGATCGACGAACGCGGCCTGTTGATCCGCGTCGACGGCGAGGAACGCTGGCTGGAGGTGGACAACGTGGTGATCTGCGCCGGCCAGGAGCCGCTGCGCGAGTTGCAGATCAGCCAGGCGGCGGAAAGCCTGCGCTTCCACCTGATCGGTGGGGCGCGGGTGGCAGGGGAACTGGATGCCAAGCGGGCGATTCGCGAGGGGGCCATGCTGGCGGCGCGCTTGTAGGGGGATAACGCCGCTGGCGGTATGGCTGCCGTAGGGCGAACAACCGCTCGCGGTTACCCGCCGGGCGGAATCCGAGGGCGTGCGATGGGGTCTCGCGTTTTCCTCCTCCGCCCCCGCCTGGTGCATACTGTGCGACTCCCCGTACCACTCCGGCCCGTCCCTCGCCATGCGCGGGGCGCGCTCGCCGTCATCGTTCCAGGAGTCTTGCATGCCCACTCCACCCTGGTGGCTGTTCGTCCTGCCCCTGCTCGCCGGCGCCTGCCTGCCGCTGCAGGCGGGGATCAACGGCCAGTTGGCCAAGCAGGTGTCCAGCGTCCTCGCCGCGGCACTGATCTCGTTCTTCGTCGGCACCCTCGGGTTGCTCGCCCTGACTCTCTCGCAGCGCGAGTTTCCCGGCCTGGCGGCATTGCGCGGGCTGAGCTGGTGGCACTGGTGCGGCGGTTTCCTCGGCATGTTCTTCATCTTCATCGCCGCCTTCGCCGCACCGCGCATCGGCGCGCTGATGTTCATGGTGCTGGTGCTTGCCGGCCAGCTGGGCATGGCCATGAGCCTCGACCACTTCGGTTGGGCCGGCTTCCGCGAGGCACCGATCAGCGCGCTGAAGCTGGGCGGGTTGGCACTGATCGGCGCCGGCATCTGGATGATCCGCAAGGGCTGAGTGCGTCTTGCCGCGGACGCGTCGGCCGGCCTATAGTCGGCCTCGGCGTTCTCCACGCCTCCCGTCCGCGGAAAGGGCAGCGCCCAGGCGATCCACCCCACGCATCGCGCATGCGACTCCAGGCCTGATGGCGGACAAGGCTGCAGAGGAGATCGTATGTCCTTTTCCCGCATTCTCGGCGACGGCCGGATCAATCTCGAACAGCAACGCAAGCGCGCCAAGGAGCTGTTGCGCCAGTGGCGCCGCGACCCGGCCAGCCGTACAGGGCTTCCGGGGCAGGCACCGCGCCTGGCCGACGCCCAGTGGCAGGTGGCGCGCGAACTGGGCTTCGCCAGTTGGCCGCGACTCAAGGCGCATGTCGACGCCATCGCCTTCGCCAGCCGCCACCCCGATCTGGTCGGCGGCGATGAGGCCGCGACCCTGCACCTGCGCTGCGGCAACGACATCGCCCACGGCCTGAAGCTCGCCGGCTTTCGCGGCGGCTTCCGGATGTTCGCCGACCCGCTGACCATGGGACCGGTGCCGAACCTGCCGTTGCCCGAGTTCCTCGCCCTGCGCAGCGACTACCTGAGCCGCGCCTTCGACCTCGACCCGGCCGACGCCCAGGCCCGCCAGCGCCAGGAATACGCCGGGCTCGAGCGGCTCGGCGAATACTCGCGGGTGGCGCTCTGGTGCGAGGCGGATGCCTACGACCAGTTGTTCCTGGTCCGGGTGCTGGCAGGAATGCAGACGCCGCCGGAGCACCTGGAACTGATCGAGATCGACCGCGTGCCAGGCGTCGAGCGCTTCGTCGGCATCGGCCAACTGGCGCCTGAGCTGCTCGCCTGGCTATGGACCCGGCGTCGCCCGCTGGACGCCGAAGCCCTGGCGCTGGCCCGCGCGGCCTGGGACGCCTACCGCGATCCGGCGCCACTGCGCTGGGCGCAACTGGCCGCCGCGCCGACCCCGGCGCTACCGTTGCTGGGGCCGGCGCTGCGTCGGCAACTGCATGAACTGCCGGCCCTGCGCGACGGCCTGTCGCTGAGCGAACGGCTGACCCTGGAGATCGTCCGCGACGGCGAGCGGCCGAGCGCCGGCCAGGTCTTCGCCGAGCTGACCGCACGGCGCGAGCCGCTGCCCTATCTCGGCGACCTGATGTTCCGCGTCCTGCTCCGCGCGCTGCTGGAAGAGCCCGGCGCGCTGCTGCGCACGCCGGCACCGGAACTGCCCTGGGAACGCCAGCCGCTGGCCCTGACCGCTGCGGGCCGCGAGGTCCTGGCCGGGCGGCGCTACCGCCTCGACCTCGGCGCCCCCGAACGCTGGGTCGGCGGCGTATGCCTGCGCGCCGGCACCGCGCACTGGGCGCTGGACGAGCAGGACCGGCCGGTATGGCGGGAGGACCCACGGCACTGACGCTCATCGCCCGGACGAGCGCAACGGGCGCGCAGCCACTATCATTGCGCGCCCGTTTTCCCCGCACCCGCCCGCCGATGAAGAAAATCCCGCTCGCCGCCGCCGACCCCGACCGCCTGGATACCTGGGTGAAATACCGCGAAGGCCTGTGCGGCGAGTGCAACGCGACCTGCTGCACGCTGCCGGTGGAAGTGCGCATCGACGACCTGATCCGCATGCGACTGGTCGACGAGTTCGAGCGCGAGGAGCCGGCCAAGCGAATCGCCAAGCGACTGGAAAAGGATGGCGTGATCGAGCACTTCAACCACAAGCGCGAGATCTTCACCCTCACCCGCATGGCCAACGGCGACTGCCTGTACCTCGACCGCAAGACCCGCCTGTGCACCATCTATGCCCGCCGCCCGGACACCTGCCGCAACCACCCGCGCATCGGCCCGCGTCCCGGCTACTGCGCCTACCGGCCGAGGTAGTCTCAGCCAGGCGGCGCCACGCCCTGGCATAGCTGGTACTGTCCCACCGGCGGCCGGCAGCGCAAGCGCTGGCGCACCTCGTCGGGCAAGGCGCCGAACGAACGCGAGCGGATCGCCAGCAGGGCGTCGCGACGCAACCAGCCGGCCAGCTCGCTGTCCTCCGCCCGTTGCGCCCGCCCGCCGCTGTAGAACACTGCCGAGTACGGCCGCTTCGGCCAGAACACCAGCGGCCGCTCGCGCCAGCCGGCGTCGCTGGCCAGCAGCGCGGCGGTGGACTTCTGCTCGGCGCGCGAGCCCAGCAGCAGGGAGCCGAGGAACAGCGCGAACAGCAATGGGGTCAGTGCCAGGCAAGCCAACCCGCCACGCCGCAGCCAGGCGCTGCGCGCCAGCGGCGCGCGCAGCAGGTCGGCGGCGAGCAACGCCAGGGCCGGCAGGCCGGGCAGCACGTAGGTCCAGAGGACGTTGCCGGCGAAGGTGAAGAACAGGCACGGCGCCAGTCCCCAGAACAGCCAGTAGCGCCTGCGCGAGGCGACGCCATCGACCACCTCCCCGCGCTGGCGCCAGCCCAGCCAGAGCAGCAGCGGCAGCCAGAGGCTCCAGGGAAACGCGGCGGCCAGCAGGAACAGCCAGACGCTGCCGTAGGGATAGGCGTGGGCATTGCCGTAGCGGTCGCCGTCCCAGCCGGCGGTGACGAAGCGCTGCCAATGCTCGCCGAGCAGGAAGTACTCGAGGAAGCCCGGCGTCTTCAACTCCGCCAGCAGGTACCAGGGCGCGGCTACCAGGAGCATCAGCAGGCTTCCGCGGATCCATGGCAGGCCCCGCCAGAGCGCGCGCCAGCGCCACTCCAGCAAGGCCCACAGGCCGATCGGCAGTCCGGCGAGGATCAGCGTCAGCGGCCCCTTCGCCAGCAGCCCGAGGCCGAGGCCGAGGAACATCAGCCAGCCCTCGCGGCGCCGGATTCCCTCCGCGCCATGCAGGCCCAGCCAGAAGCCGCGCATGGCCAGGACCAGCGCCAGGGCCAGGGCCATGTCGGTCATTACCGCCCCGGAGGCGACGAAGAACAGCGCCGAACTGCCCAGCAGGACGCAGGCGATCCGCGCCTGCCGACGATCTTCGCGAGCCTGCCAGTCCCATACCAGCCACAGCACCAGCACGCCCAGCAACCAGTGCGGCAGGCGGCTGGCGAACTCGTTGGCGCCGAGCAGAAGCTGGCCGCCGGCGCTGAGCCAGAAGGCCAGCGGCGGCTTGCCCCAGAACGGCACGCCGACGTCGTACCAGGGCGTGATCCAGTCGCCCAGTTCGGCCATCTTCCGCGCCACCTCGCCATAGCGGGCCTCGGTGGTGTCCATCAGCGGATAGCTGCCCAGGCTCAGCAGGCGGATGGCGAAGGCCAGGGCGAGCAGGAACCAGGCCAGCGGCCAGCCGCGCAGCGCCCTCACGGATTGGCCCCGCCGACCTGCGCCGGCAGGTAGCGGTCGATCAGGTAGAGCGGGCGGCGCCGCGCTTCCATGGTCATCCGCCCGAGGTATTCGCTGCACACGCCGATGGCCAGCAGTTGCAGGCCGCCGATCAGGAACAGCGCGGCGATCACCGGCCAGTGTTCGTGGATCTCCTGCTGGCCGAAGATCCCGGCGAGCAGGGTCGCCAGGGCCGCCAACAGGCTGAGCAGGCCGAGGTAGCCGGCGACCTTCAGCGGCGCGGTGGAAAACCCGGTGATGCCTTCCAGGGCGAAGTTCCACAGCCGCCAGTAGCGCCACTTGCTGTGGCCGGCGACGCGGGCGGCGCGGCTATAGGCGATATCGACCTGGCGGAAACCGACCCAGGCGAACAGTCCCTTCATGAAGCGATTGCCTTCCGGCAGCTCGCAAAGGGCATCGACCACCCGCCGGTCGAGCAGGCGGAAGTCGCCGACGTCGCGCGGGATCGGCACCTCGCTGAGGCGGTTGATCAGCCGGTAGAAGGCGCTCGCCGAGGCGCGCTTCAGCCAGCTTTCGCCGGCCCGGCTGCGGCGGCGCATGTTGACCATTTCGGCGCCGCCGATCCAGGCGTCGAGCATCTGCGGGATCAGTTCCGGGGGATCCTGCAGGTCGGCATCGATGACGATCACCGCGGCGCCGCGCGACAGCTTGAGCCCGGCGCTCATCGCCTGTTCCTTGCCGAAGTTGCGGGTGAAGCGGGCCACGCCCACCTGGCGGTCGGCGGCCTGTAGCTGGGCGAGGATCGTCGCGCTGCGGTCGGTGCTGCCGTCGTCGACATAGAGCACCTCGCAATCGTCGCCAAGGTCGCCGAGCACGGCGCCCAGGCGCTGGTGGAAGGCCGGCAGCACCGCCTCCTCGTTGAACACCGGCACTACCACGCTGAGCAGGCAGGGGGCCTCGAGCTTCGACGCCAGGGAAGGTTCGATCATCATGAGAAGGTCCAGAGTCGATGAAGGTGATAGGTCGCCAACAGCAGTGCGCCGGTCGCGGCGAGCTGGGCCAGGCGGTAGTCGAGTCCGGCGAGGTCGCCGAGCAGCAACACCAGGACGGCGTTGCCGAGTACGCAAAGCAGGCTGACGGCGAAGAAGCGCGGCAGCGAACGGAACACCGGGCCACGGTGGCGGAAAGTCTTCCGGCGATGCCCCAGGTAGGCAGCCAGAGCCCCGCAGCCTGCTCCCGTCGCGGCGGCCACGGCGGCGCCGACGGCGAAGCCCTCGACCAGGAGGGTCAGCACCAGGTAATGAACGGCGGTGGCACCGGCGCCGACCGAGACGAAACGCCCCAGGAGCATGCATGGCTTCCTCTGGAAACAACCGACGCCGGCATTCTAGGAAGGTGCGCAAAGCCCCGCGGTTAGCGCTGCGCAAGCTTCCTGACAGGTTTTCGCAGGGTTCCCCGCGGCAGGCCTGGAAGCCGCGTCGGACAAGGAATACACGGCAGGCAGAGGTCTGTTACCGGATATGAAAAACGGGTTTTCCGCAGGCCTCGCCGCCGTCGCTATACTGCCCGGCCGATCCGGAGGACCCCATGAGCCTGTTGCGCGATGCCTGGCGCCACGCCCCGACCCACCACAGGGTCTGGGCGCTGGCCGGGCCGATGATTCTGTCGAACGTTTCCGTTCCCCTGGTGCACCTGGTGGACAGCACGGTGGTCGGCCACCTGCCGCACGCCTACCAGCTCGGCGCGGTAGCCGTGGGCGGCAGCCTGTACACCCTGATGGTCGGCGTGCTCGGCTTCCTGCGCATGGGCACCACCGGCTTCGCCGCCCAGGCCGCCGGCCGCGACGATGGCGGCGCGCTGCGCCTGATCCTCGCCCAGGGCCTGGGCATGGCGCTGCTCCTGGCCCTGCTGCTCGGCGCGCTGGCCCTGCCCCTGAGCGGCTGGGCCCTGCAACTGATGCAACCGTCGGCGGAACTGACCGGCGAGGCCCGCGCCTTCTTCCATACCCGCCTGCTCGGCCTGCCGGCGGCCCTGGCCAGCTACGCACTGGTCGGCTGGTTCCTCGGCACGCAGAACGCACGGGCGCCATTGGCGATCCTGTTGACCACCAACCTGAGCAACATCGCCCTGGTGCTCTGGTTCGTCCACGGCCTCGACTGGGGCGTGCAAGGCGCGGCCCGCGCCTCGGTGCTGGCGGAATGGAGCGGCGCCCTGCTCGGCCTGGCCCTGACCCGCCGCGACCTGGCCCGGCGCCCCGGGCGGGCGCAGTGGCAACGCCTGCGCCACTGGCTGTCCTGGCTGCCGCTGCTGATGGTCAACCGGGATATCTTCATCCGCAGCCTGGCCCTGCAACTGGTGTTTTTCCTGCTCACCGTACAGGGCACCCGCCTCGGCGACGCCACGGTAGCCGCCAACGCCCTGCTGCTCAACGGCCTGCTCCTGACGTCCTACGCCCTCGACGGTCTCGCCCACGCGGTGGAGGCGCTCTGCGGCCACGCCATCGGCGCCCGCGACCGAGCCGCCCTGCGCCGCGCGCTGGTGGTAGCCGGTGGTTGGTCGCTGCTGGCAAGCCTGGCGTTCGCCGCGCTGTTCGCCTTGTTCGGCCACCTGTTCATCGACCTGCAGAGCGACATCGCCGGCGTCCGCGAAGTCGCCTACGCCTATCTGCCGTACCTGGCCTGCCTGCCGCTGCTGGGGATGTGGAGCTATCTGCTCGACGGCCTGTTCATCGGCGCCACCCGCGCCCGCGAGATGCGTAACGCGATGCTCGTCGCGGTGGCCGCCAGCCTGCCCCTCGGCTGGCTGTTGCAGGGGCTGGGCAACCACGGGCTATGGCTGGCGTTCCTCGCCTTCATGCTGCTGCGCGGGCTGGTCCTGGCCGCCTACGGCTGGCGCCTGACCCGCCGCGATGGCTGGTTCGCCGCTCAGGGCGCCGACAGCGGACGATAGGCGAGCATCAGCGGGACGTCGGCAGCGTGCGCGACCTGTACCAGTTCGCTGGCCAGGCGCCCACCGGGAAACACCAGCACCAGGTCCGGCGCGGCCTCGCCGAGGACGGCCTCGCCATACTCGCGCAGGGCGTTGTCGCTGCCACTGCGCTCCGGATAATCGTAGGCGCGCGAATCCGCGCCACGCTCGCGGCACCAGCGCTCGGCCTCGTCCGGCAGGCCGCTGCCGGCATGCAGCAGGTGGCCGAGCAGCGCCACCGGTTGCAGGCCGTGGCACTGGTCGAGCGCCAGGCGCAGGCGTTCGGCGTCCTTGAAATGGCGTCCGGCGCAGATCAGGAGGCGCATGCCGATCCCTCCCCTTGCCCTGGCTCGTCCGGCCGCTTCGCCATCGGATCGATGCCGCTGCGTTCGAGCAGCGGATAGGCCAGGGCGGTGACATGATGGTGGATGCGTCGGTAGTCGCGGAGAATGCGCTGGAACACGTCACCGGACTCCACCCAGGCACCGCGATCGTCGCGCAGGCGACGGAAGCGCTCGCGACTGGCATCGGCCTCCAGTCGCTGCAGCAACTTCTTGCGCGCCACCAGGCGCAGCGCGGCGTCCAGGTCTTCGCGAAGGAACGCGCTGATCGCCAGGTGCAGGCTCTCCTCGATCGCCGCCTGCAACGGCAGCATGCGGCCCAGCTCGAACTCGCTGCCGGCGCGACTGCGCCCGGCCCAGCGCATCGCCAGGGGCAGCAGGCTGTTGGCGACGAGATCGCCGATGTGCTCGATGTTGATGGCGAACAGAAGGATTTCCTGGGCACGATCGGCGTCGCTGTCGCCGAGGCCGTCCTGGCCGAGGTCTGCCAGGTAGGCGCGGATCGCCGCACTCAACTGGTCGAGGGCCTGGTCCTGGCGACGGATTTCCGCCGCCACCTTCGCCTCCGGTCGCTGCAACAGGCCGCTGGTGGCGCGCAGCATCAGACTGGCCATGTCGGCCAGCCGCAGGACTTCGCGAGTAGCGTTGGCCAGGCCGATGTTGGCCACCTCCAGCCCGGCTTCGTCGAGGTAGCGCGGCATGCCCGGCTCGTCGGACTGTGCCTCTTCCGGCAACAGGCGCGCGAGCAGCGCCGCAAGGGGTCCGGTGAAGCCGATCGCCAGCAGTGCCAGGGCCAGGTTGAAAGCACTGTGGAACCAGACCGCCGCCGCACCGCCGAGTGCGTTGGCCGCTTGCGCCAGCGCCGTCAGCCAGGGCAGCACCAGCAGGCAACCGAGCAGGCGCACCAGCAGGTTGCCCAACGGCAGGCGCCGCGCCACCCGGCTACCGGCCACCCCCAGCGCCGGCAAGGCGCCGCCGAGGTTGGCACCGAGCACCAGGGCCAGGGCGATGGGCAGCGAGACCAGTCCGGCCTGGGCCAGGGACGCCACCAGCAGTACCACCGCGACACTGGAATGGCAGGCCCAGGTCAGCAGCGCGGCGAGCAGCAGGGCGATCAGCGGATCGCCTTCGAGGCCGTGGATCACCGCGACAAAGGCTGGCGAGGCCTCGATCTGCTGCAGGGAATGGCCGAGCAACGCCAGCGCCAGAAGCATCAGGCCGAGTCCGATCAGGCACTGGCCAAGGCTCTCCAGGCGTGGACCGTCGCCCAGGCGGAACAGCAGCAGGCCGGACAGCAGGGCCAGCGGCGCCAGCAACGAGGTGTCGAAACTGAGCAGTTGCACCACCAGGGTGGTGCCGACGTTGGCGCCGAGCATCACTGCCAGCGCCGGCGCCAGGCCAAGGGTGCCACTGGCAGTGAAGGACGCTGCCATCAGGCTGGTGGCGGTGCTGCTCTGCAGCAGGCCGGTGATGCCGAGCCCGGCGAGCAGGGCCAGCCAGCGGTTGCCCAGGTGGCGGCCGAGCCAGTTGCGCAGCACAGTGCCGAAACCGCGCAGCACGCCGCTGGAGACCATGTGCGTGCCCCACAACAGGAGGGCCACGGCACCGGCCAGGTTGATCAGGAGGATGGTTCCCAGCATGGCGGAACTCCCGGTTCGGAATGGATCGTGAAGGGAACGGGCTCATTGACCCATGGCCAGCCTGAGCGAGGCACGGTTGAGCGTGCTCGAGCAGTCCAGCAGGTATTTCACTTCGACCTGGCTCAGGCGGCCGCTGGCATATGCGCGCACGCTGACCACCATCAGCAGGTGCGCGGCCTTCGCCAGCAGCCGTGCTGCCAGGCCACAGAGCGCGCGGCGAGACGCGCCCAGGCATTTGCGTACGACGTTCATGGCTGCTTCCTCGGTGGAGGAGCGCGCCGCAGCGCGGCACGCCCTTGGGCTCAGAAACGCAAGGTCGCTCCCGAGACCAGCCATCGCTCGCGCTCGCCGCGCAGGTGGCCGCCGACCAGCAGATCGAGGTCCAGCCGTTCGCCCAGGTGCAGCCGCGGTCCGGCCTGCCAGCCGCTGTCGCCGGCCGACTCGCCGAAGCGTTCGGCGATCAGGGTCAACGGCTGGCCGACGCGGTATTCCATGCCCACGCCCCAGTTCCAGCGATGCCGGCGCTCGCCCTCGGCGTAGGCATGCCCCAGGCCGACCCCGGCGTTCAGGCGCAGGGCCTCGAACGGCTGGTAGCTCAGCGGCAGGTTGAAGCCGGCGCCTTCGAAGGCGTGCCGGCGGTCCAGGTAGAGATCCGCCGAGAGCGCGAAGGCCAACGCCAGGCCGAGGTCGTCGCGGGCCAGCAGCGGTGTCTTCAGCTCGGGGCTGAGGCGGCTGTGCCGATCGCCTGCGTCGCCCTCGCGCACCAGCGCCGCGCCGAGCTGCACCGATGGTAGGGCGGAGAAGGTGCAGGCTGGCGACAGCACCGACTGGTAGCGGTTGCCGTGGTGGCGTTCGCGCTGGTGCCAGGCGTCCAGGTTGCATTCGCCGACGGGGTCGATCTCGCCGTCGTCGACCCGGTAGGCGCCGCCCGCGGCGCGAGCCTCGGACAGCAGCGCCAGCAGCAGGACGCAGGCTAGCGCGGCGGCGACGAAGCCCAGGCGCCAGGACAGGGCGCGTCGCAGCGCGGCCGGCAGCGGTTGGAAAAGGGGCGCCCGCGGGCGCCGGTCGTGCAGGGTCATGATGCGTCTCTCCATGCGTGGGTCCGGTGTGCGTTGCGCGGCGCGGCGAGGCTTGCCGACGCGCCGGGAAAGGCCGGGACGAAGCCCGGCCGATCGCTCAGAACCACTGGCCGAAGCGGCGGATGTAGAGGGTCTTCATGGTCTGCGCGGTGACGCAGTAGCAGAGCAGCGTGCCCACCAGCCAGGGGAAGTACTCCCACGGCAGCGGCTGCAGGCCGACCATCGCCCCCAGCGGCGAGAACGGCACGTAGATGCCCAGCGCCATCACCAGCCCGGTCATCAGCATCACCGGCAGCGCCGCGGTGCTCTGGATGAAGGGAATCTTCTGGGTACGCAGCATGTGCACCACCAGGGTCTGCGAGAGCAGGCCCTCGATGAACCAGCCGGACTGGAACAGCGACTGCATTTCCGGGCTGTTGGCGGCGAACACGAACCACATCAGCGCGTAGGTGGTGATGTCGAAGATCGACGAGGTCGGGCCGATCCAGACCATGAAGCGGCCGATGTTCTTCGAGTCCCACTTGCGCGGCTTGGCGAGGAACTCCTTGTCCATCTTGTCCCACGGCAGCGACAGCTGGGAGATGTCGTACATCAGGTTCTGCAGCAGCAGGTGGATCGCCAGCATCGGCAGGAAGGGGATGAAGGCGCTGGCCACCAGTACCGAGAACACGTTGCCGAAGTTGGAGCTGGCAGTCATGTTCAGGTACTTCATGATGTTGCCGAAGGTCTCGCGGCCCTTGATAACGCCCTCCTCCAGGACCATCAGGCTTTTTTCCAGGAGGATGATGTCGGCCGATTCCTTGGCGATGTCGGTGCCGCTGTCCACCGAGATGCCGACATCGGCATCTCGCAGCGCGGGGGCGTCGTTGATGCCGTCGCCGAGGAAGCCAACGGTGTGTCCGTTGCCCTGCAGGGCCTTGAGCACCCGCGACTTCTGCAGCGGCGTCAGCTTGGCGAACACCGTGCGCTCCTCGGCCAGGCGTTGCAGGGTGGCATCGTCCATCAGGTCGATGTCGCGACCGAGCAGCGGCTCGCCGACGTCCAGGCCGACCTCGCGGCAGATCTTCGCGCTGACCACCGGGTTGTCGCCGGTGAGCACCTTCACCGCCACGCCGTTCTCGCGCAACGCGGCGATGGCCGGGCCGGCGGTTTCCTTCGGTGGATCGAGGAAGGTCAGCAGGCCGGCGATCACCAGGTCGCGCTCGTCGCTGGCGCCGTACTGGGCCTGGGACTCCGTGCGCGAGAGGCTGCGGGTGCCGAGCAGGAGCACGCGGAAGCCGTCGCGGTTGTATTGCTCGGCCAGCGCCAGCAGGGCCCGGCGGCGTTCCTCGTCGAGCGGCAGGTCGACACCGTCCTGGTGCACGCGGGTGGCGATCTCGAGCATTTCCTCGACCGCGCCCTTGCACACCAGCAGGTGTTCGCCGTCCTTGCCCTCGAGGATCACCGAGAGACGCCGACGGACGAAATCGAAGGGCAGTTCGTCGACCTTGCGCCAGGCATCCGACGGCGTGATGCGCGGGTTCTGTTCGACGAAGGCGACCACCGCGCGGTCCATCAGGTTCTTCATCCCGGACTGGTGGAAGCTGTTCAGCCAGGCCATTTGCAGGACCCGGTCGCAGCGCCGGCCGGCAACGTCGACGTGATGCTCGAGGATGATCCGGTCCTGGGTCAGGGTGCCGGTCTTGTCGGTGCAGAGCACGTCCATGGCGCCGAAGTTCTGGATCGCGTTGAGGCGCTTGACCACCACCTTGCGCCGCGACATCGCCACCGCGCCCTTGGCCAGGTTGGCGCTGACGATCATCGGCAGCATTTCCGGGGTCAGGCCGACCGCCACGGCGAGAGCGAACATGAACGCCTCGGTCCAGTCGCCCTTGGTGAAACCGTTGATCAGCAGCACGATCGGCACCATCACCAGCATGAAGCGGATCAGCAGCCAACTGACGCTGTTCACCCCACGGTCGAAGGCGGTCTGCGCCCGCGAACCGACGATGGAACGGGCCAGCGAACCGAAATAGGTGCGCGCACCGGTGGCAACCACCACCGCGGTGGCCGTGCCGCTGACCACGTTGGTGCCCATGAAGCAGATGTTCGGCAGTTCGAGCAGGTCCTGCTGGTCGGCGGCGATCCGCTTGGCGGACTTCTCGCGGACCGCGCCGAGGGTGTCGTATTTCTCCACCGGCAGCGCCTCGCCGGTGAGTACGGCCTGGCTGATGAACAGGTCGCGCGATTCGATCAGGCGGATGTCGGCGGGGATCATGTCGCCGGCGGACAGGCGCACGATGTCGCCGACCACCAGTTCGCCCATGGGGATTTCCCGCAGCTCGCCGCGCATCCCGCGCTCGTCGCGGCGCAGCACGGTGGCGGTGTTCCGCACCATGGCCTTGAGCGCCTCGGCGGCCTTGCCCGAACGGTATTCCTGCCAGAAGCGCATCAGGCCGCTGACCAGGACCATGCAGAGGACGATGATGACGCCGGTGAGATCGGTTTCCTCACCGTCCTGCAGGGGCAGCCAGAAGTCGGTGAAGAAGCTGATCGCAGAGAGCGTCATCAGCACGTAGATGAAGGGGTTGTTGAACGCCTGCAGCAGTTGCACCAGGACGTGTGGCGGACGGTCGTGGGCCACTTCGTTGGGGCCGTCGGCGTGCAGCCGGGCGGCGGCCTCGGCCTGGTCGAGGCCGTCCTGGCGACCGCGGACATTGGTGAGGGTGGTTTCCAGGCTGTTCTGCGCTTCGCGGGCGGCGCGCATGGACAGTCGGTCGTTGCGGCGCTCGGTGTCGAGCTGGGTATTGCGTTGGGTCGCTACGCTCATGACTCGGTCTCCTGTCGCGAGCTGCGCGACGGCGACACGAGTCGGTTGCCGGTCAGGTGACAGGCAAAGGCGTGCCGGGTCGCGATGTTCGCGATCGGTGGGAAGAATGTTCGGCTTGTCCGGGTGAGGCCCACTGCGCGCGGCCGCTCAGGCGGCACGCAGCAGGCCGACTTGGTGGTTCGTCCATGGCAGGCTCCTTGTGCGAAGGGTTAGGCAGGAGAAAGCGTCAGCCGCGCATCGGGCGGCGACCGCTCTCAGGGTTCTCTTCGACCTGCGTCTCCAGGCGGCGATACTCCAGGCGACCGCCGGCCGGGTCGACACGCCAGGCGAGGCTCGCAGGATGGCCGTGGCCGGGAAGGATCGCGCCGGGGGACTGCGCGGCGCGCACGCGCATCTTCGCCACGAAGGCGGATACGCCGGGGGATACCGAATTCTCGAAGTTCATGACTCACCTGTACCCGGCGTGCCGGACACGGGTGAGAAGCAGTGGGTCAGCCCAGGATGCCGCTCAACCGACCGACCCGTTGCGGGTTCCGTCGTGCGTTGGTTTGGGTCATCGCACCAGCCGGCATCTGCTGGGCCGGGCGACGACTACTGGGAATACTGTCCATGGCTCTCTTCGTAGGGGGAAAGAAAGTGCCCGGCTCTGCGGGCGGGGGTTTTATAGACCTCTTGCCAGACGAGGTCAACCGAAAAAGCCGTTTCGTTCAGGCTTCTATGGAACATCGGAAAATTCCCGCAGGAGTCCGGCGAAAAGACACCGGCCAAAAGCGCTCAGGCGGAGATCAGTCCCGCCAGCCGTCGCGCCAGCGCCGGCACTTCGGAGGCCGGGTCGAGGCGCAGGCGAAAACGGGTCTGCAGGATGTCCAGCAGTTCCTCGACGTCGCGCAGTTGGCGCTGCAGCGTCTCGCCGTTGCCGGCGCGCTGGCCGAACAGCCCGTCGGCCAGGGTCAGGCGCAGGTCGCCCTCGGTTATGGCGGCCTTCAGGCCCTGGCGGAACACGCTGTGCGGGTGGGTCGAGGTGTACCAGTTGCGCGGGATGTAATCGATCCACAACTGCGGGCGCAGGTCGAAGCGGTACAGCGGCAGCCAGCCGCTGCGACCGCGCACGGCGCTTTCGTAGAGACCGGCGTGCGGGTCGACCAGGCGCACGCAATGCACCTGTCCGGCGTCCGCCTCGTCGCCCGGCAAAGGCAGTGCTCGCGGCGGATTGGCCGAGCCGAAGCCGACATCCACCAGGAACTCGCCCTCCGCCAGGTACAGACGCAGCATCAGATGCGATTGCTGGGTCAGCGGCGCGTCCTCCGGGAGCCCCCAGCGTACCCGTGCCACCAGCAGTTCCAGCTCGTAGCCGAGGGCCAGCAGCAGGCGGGCGAACAGCGAGTTGAGTTCGAAGCAATAACCACCGCGGCTGCCCTCGACGACCTTGGCGAAAACCTTGTCGGCGTCGATCTCGATGGGACGGTCGAGCAGCACGTCGAGGTTCTCGAAGGCGACCCGGCGCAGATGCGCGTCGATCAGTCGGTCGAGACTCGCCAGACTCGGCGGACCGGGATCGTCGATGCCGATATGGTGCAGGTAGGCATGGGTCTGCTCGGGCGTCAGCGGGGTCATGGCGGGCTCCGGAAAATGGCCAGCTCGATTCTAGACGCATTCTCGGGGAATACCGGAAGCGCCGTCAGGCACATTGGCCCGGGGTCTGCTTGACTGTGCCCATCCCACCCCGAGGAGCGCCGCCATGGCCCAGGCAATCGTCGCCTACCTGCACTACCTGTCGATCTTCCTGCTGTTCGCCCTGCTGGTGTTGCAGCACCGCCTGCTGCGCCTGCCGCTGGACCTGGAGCGCGCCCGCAGCCTGGCGGCGATCGACCGCGGCTACGGCCTCTGCGCCCTGGCGGTACTGGCCAGCGGGCTGGCGCGGGTGCTGTGGTACGGCAAGGGCCTCGACTATTACCTGCACAATGGTCTGTTCCACGCCAAGGTCGGGCTATTCGTCCTCGCGGCCCTGGTCTCGCTGTTGCCGACCGTTACCTTCCTTGGCTGGCGCGGCGCCCTCAAGGCCGGCGAAGTGCCGGCGGTGACGCCGGCCCGGGGCCGGCGGGTGGTCCTGGCGGTGCGCCTGCAACTGCTCCTGCTGCTGGTCATTCCGTTGCTGGCTACGCTGATGGCGCGCGGCTTCGGCATGCGCGGCTGAGCCCTCAGTTCTGCATGGCCCGGCCATGCACGTCCATCGCCGCCTGGCGCAGCGCCTCGGAGCGGGTCGGATGCGGATGGCAGGTCAGCGCGAGGTCCTCCGCCGAAGCGCTGAACTCCATGGCCACGCAGGCTTCGCCGATCATCTCGCTGACGCCCGGCCCGATCATGTGCACGCCGAGCACCTGGTCGCTGCGGGCATCGGAGAGGATCTTGATGAAGCCTTCGCTCTCGTGGTTGATCTTCGCCCGGCTGTTGGCGCTGAACGGGAAGCGTCCGACCTTGTACTCGCGCCTCGCCGCCTGCAGCTGCTCCTCGCCGAGGCCGACGCTGGCCACTTCCGGCTGGGTGTAGATGACCGACGGAATCACCTCGGCGTTCATCTCCGCCGCATGCCCGGCGATCCGCTCGATGCAGACGATCGCCTCTTCCTCGGCCTTGTGCGCCAGCATCGGTCCCGAGGTCACGTCGCCGATCACCCAGACGCCCGGCGCCGCGCTGCGCTGTCCCTGGTTCTCCAGCATGCCGCGACGATCGCTGGCCAGGCCGACCGTCTCCAGCCCCAGTCCTTCGGTATAGGGGCGCCGGCCGATGGCCACCAGCACGTAGTCCGCCTGCAGCGATTCCGTAGCGCCGCCGGCGGCCGGTTGCAGGTCGAGTTCGACGCCCTGCTCGCCACTGCGCGCGGCGACCACGCGGGTGCCGAGGCGAAACCGCATGCCCTGGCGGGTCAGGGCGCGCTGCAGGGTCCTTGCGGTTTCCCCATCCAGCCCCGGGCAGATCCGCTCGAGGTACTCCAGCACCGTGACCTGTGCGCCCAGCCGGCGCCAGACCGAACCAAGCTCCAGGCCGATCACGCCGGCGCCGATCACCACCAGGTGGCGAGGCACTTCGACCAACTCCAGGGCGCCGGTGGAGTCGAGGATGCGCTGGTTGTCCACAGGCACGCCGGGCAGCGGCGCCGGTTCCGAACCGGTGGCGATGACGATGTCGCGCGCCTCCAGTTGCGCGTGGCCGCCGTCGGCAAGGGCCACGCCGACCCGGCCCTCGCCTTGCAAGCGCGCCCAGCCCTTGATCCACTGCACCTTGTGCTTGCGGAAGAGGAATTCGACGCCACGGGTCAGGGCGGCGACGCTCTCGTCCTTCTGCTTCATCATCTGCGCCAGGTCCAGTTCCGGGCTGACCCGGATGCCGAGCCGGGCGAACTCGCCGCCGCTCGCCGCGGCGTATAGCTCCGAGGCGTGCAACAGGGCCTTGGACGGCATGCAGCCGACGTTCAGGCAAGTCCCGCCGAGGGTTTCGCGACCCTCCACGCAGGCCACCTTCAGGCCCAGCTGGCCGGCGCGAATGGCAGCGTTGTAGCCCCCCGGACCGGCGCCGATCACGATCACGTCATAGCTTTCCATCATCCTGCTCCTCGGTTGTCCCGCCACGGCCCCTCAGCGTAGGCGACGCCGGCGCAAATAGAGGAAACGCCGCGTAGAGGGACCGAAAGCGATTGTATTTCGCTCGTCATGCAAAGCTTATATGATGACCGTAATTTTCCTGCAACCCTTTCCCACCACGACAGGAGCACTACCATGGAACAGCCCGGCCGCGAAGATCGCCTGAACGCCTGGATCGCCACCGAGCGGGCCGCCCGCGCCCGCCTCGGCGCCAGCGGAACCCTGGAGCTGGCGCAAGTCGCCGCGCTCTCCCCGCAGGAGTTCTTCGACCGCATCGGCAGCGGCCAACTGCCCTGTCCGCCCTACGGCGAACTGGTCGACTTCGTTCCCATCGAGTGGTCCGAAGGGCGCTTCCTGTTCCAGGGCACCCCGGACCGCCGCCACTACAATCCGCTGGGTAGCGTGCACGGCGGCTACGCCGCGTCGCTGCTGGACTCCTGCATGGGCTGCGCGATCCATACCCGGCTCCAGGCCGGCCAGGGCTATACCACCACCGACCTGCGGATCAGCTACCTGCGCGCGCTGACCGACAAGGTCGGCCCGGTGCGCGCCGAAGGCCGGGTGGTGCACCTCGGCCGCTCGACGGCGGTCGCCGAGGGCCGGTTGTACGATGTCGACGACCGTCTCTACGCCGTCGGCTCGACCACCTGCCTGGTCCTGCACATGGCCGGATGAACGCGGCTTCGCCAGGGAAGGCCGCCAGGCGTTAAGATGACGACCTGCATTCCAAGGTATCGAAGCCATGCGTTATCCCGAAGACCACAAGCAGAAGACCCGCCGGCGTATCGTCGAGGAGGCTGCCCGGCTGTTCCGCCAGGACGGCGTCGGCGCCACCGGGCTGCAACCGCTGATGAAGGCCCTGGGCCTGACCCATGGCGGCTTCTACGCGCACTTCAAGTCCAAGGACGACCTGGTGGAAACCGCGTTGCGGCATGCCGCGGCGCAACTCGACGAAATCACCGCGCCCCTGGCGGAGGCGGAACGACCGCTGGCGCTGCTGATAGAGCAGTACCTGTCGCCGCGTCACCGCGATAACCCCGGCGCCGGCTGCCCGTTGCCGACCCTGTCGGCGGAACTCGGCCAGCGCGGCACGCCGAGCCCGACCACCGACAGCATCGTGCGCAAGCGCCTGGCGATGATCGAAGCGTCCCTGGAGGGCGAGGACGCAGGCGAGCGCGCCGTGCTGCTGCTCGCTTCGCTGGTCGGCGCGCTGCAACTGTCGCGCAGCGTGCAGGATGAGGCGCTGTCGCAACGGATACTGGAAGCGACGCGCAAGAAGCTGCTGGAGCAGATGGAGCGCTAGGGCCTCAGCCGAGGTAGCGCTCGGCCGGCCGCTGCCGCGACAGATTGGGCGCGAGCCTGGCCCGCGCCGTCATCAGCGCCTGCCAATCGGCCGCATCCGGCAACGACGGGATGGTCACCGCTTCACGCCGATCGAAACCGACCAGCGCCGCCTCCACCAGGTCCTCGACCTCCATCACCATCTCCGCGGGAATCCCGGCGATTCCGGTGCCGCTGCGCTCCCAGATCTCGGTACGGGTGACGCCGGGCAGCACCGCCTGGACGTAAACGCCGCTGCCGGCCAGCTCGTGCTGCAGCGACTGGCTCAGGCTCAGCACGTAGGCCTTGGTCGCGCTATAGACGGCATTGAACAACTCCGGCGCCAGCGCCACCACCGAACCAAGGTTGACGATGGCGCCGCCGCCACGCCGGCGGAACCCCTCCGCCGCGCCGGCAGCCAGGCGGGTCAGGGCCACCACGTTGAGGGCGATCATCCGCTCCGCCCGGTCCATGTCGGCATCGGCCAGCGGACCGTTCATCGCCACGCCGGCGTTGTTCACCAGCAACGCGATCGAGGCGTCGTCGCGCAACCGTCGCTCGACCCGCAACCTATCGTCGCGCTCGGACAGGTCGGCGCGCAGGATCTCCACCCTGACCCCGTGGGCTTGGCGAAGTCGATCCGCCAGGGCTTCCAGGCGTTGCCGGTCGCGCGCCACCAGCAACAGGTCGTGGCCACGGCGGGCCAAGTGCTCGGCGTAGGTCGCGCCGATTCCGGAAGAGGCGCCGGTGACCAGGGCGACGCCATTGCCAATCTGTTCGTTCATGTGGGTTCTCGCTGGAAAAAAGCCTGACCGCTGACAGCGGCTGTTTATATTACACATCTAATATTATGACCATAATTAAAACCGTCAAGCCTTTATCCGTTCCAACGAGCAGGGAGGGATGAGGAAAACCTTCATGCAACCGTCACGGAAAACGCCAATAAAAGGTCAGGACCCACACCACCCCGACATGCCCTACCATGGCGTTGTCCATCGCGGGAGGATCATGCGTCATGTATCACGGTGAAAGACTCAATGCCTGGACCCACCTGATCGGTGCGGTCGCCGCCTGTACCGGCGCCGTCTGGCTGACGGTCCAGGCGAGCCTCAACGGCAGTCCGTGGAAGATCGTCGGGGTCGGCGTCTACGGCGTCACCCTGACGCTGCTCTACAGCATCTCGACCGCCTACCACAGCGTGCGCGGGCGAGCGAAGGTGGTGATGCGCAAGCTCGACCACCTGTCCATCTACCTGCTGATCGCCGGCAGCTACACGCCTTTCTGCCTGGTCACGCTGCGCGGTCCCTGGGGCTGGACGCTGTTCGGCATCGTCTGGGGCCTGGCCGTGCTCGGCATGCTCCAGGAGATCAAGCCACGCTCCGAGGCGCGGGTGCTGTCGGTGGTGATCTACGCGGTGATGGGCTGGATCGTGCTGATCGCGGTGAAACCGCTGCTCGCCGCCCTCGGCAGCGCCGGCTTCACCTGGCTGGCGGCCGGCGGCGTGCTCTATACCGTAGGGATCGTCTTCTATGCCTATGACCACCGCTTCCGCCACTGGCATGGCATCTGGCACCTGTTCGTGATCGCCGGCAGCCTCCTCCACTTCGTGGCGATCTGGCGCTACGTACTCTAGGCGCGGTCCGGCGCGAAGCAGCGGGGAGCCGGTCGCGCCGGAGGCTCAGCCCTTCTTCGTCCGCGACAGCGCGATGCACGCCACCACGATCAGCACGCCGCCGGCGATGGTCAGCGCGTCCGGCACCTCGCTCCAGAACAGCCAGCCCCAGCCGGCGTTGAAGACGATGCCGATATAGCGGGTCACCGCAACGATGGTCGCGCTCTCGTGACTGAAGGCGCGGGTTAGGAACACCTGGCCGAGCAGCGATACCACCCCGATGGCCAGCAGCAGCCCCCACTCACGCAGCGTCGCCGGCACCACGAAATCGTTCCACATCAGCGGGATGGCCACCAGGGTGGCCACCGCCAGGAAGTAGAAGACGATCTCGTAGGTATGGTGCCGCGCGCTCAGTTGGCGGATCGCCACCGAGGCACCGGCGGCGAACACCGCGCTGAGCAGGCCGACCACGGCGTATACCGAGTAGCTGGAATAGCTGAACGGCTTGACGATCATCAGCGCGCCGAGCACCACCACCAGCAACAGCCAATAGACCGCACGGGGAATCCGCTCGCCGAGGAACAGCGCGGAGAAGAGGATGACGAAGAACGGCGACATGTGCGCCAGGATGCTCGCGTCCGCCAGCGGGATGTGGGCGATGGCGTAGAAATAGCAGACCAGGTACAGCGCCCCCATCACCCCGCGCACCAGCAGCATCGGCACGCCCTGGCGCGACAGCGCGACACCGGCCTGGCGCATCAGCAGGTAGATCAGCAGGGTACCGATGGCGCTGCGGAAGAACACGATCTCGGCAGCCGGCAGGGTGGCGCTGGCTTCCTTGACCAGGGCGTTCATCACGCTGAAGGTGAAGGACGCCAGCACCGCCAGCAGCACCCCGCTCTTCAGCAGGTCGAGCACCACTGGCGATAGATGGCGTCCGCCGCCGGACGGCTGTCGATCGGATACAGGCTTGGATGGCACTGGCTCGCTCCTTGGCAATCGATGAATCGGGACACGGCGTTCTCGTAGCTCGCCAGCAGGCTGCGCGCCTGCGGCATGGCCAGGTCGAAGTGGGCGGCCAGCGCGACGATCAGCGCCAGCTTGCGATAGTCCTCCAGCGGCACCCGCGGGAGCCGCCAGAGTCCATCCTCGTCGCGACTGACGCGGCGGAACGGCACGGCGGAAAAGTCGAAGTGGCGACCCTGCTCGTCGGCCGGAGAGAACGGATCGACCAGCAACGCCGCGTAGCGCACGAACAGCAGGTATTCCTGGCGCTCGGCGCCGGCCTCGGCGAAGCCGTCGATGGCCGCGCGCGGCAGCATCGTCTCGTGCACCGGGTAGTTGTCGTCGTTGAGGAACCGCAGCAGGTTCAACGGCTCGGCGCCCATCCGCCGCAACAGTTCGCTCAGCTCGCACCACAGCCGCCGCATGGCGCCGATGGCCCCGGGGGTGATAGGTCCCTCCGGGTAGAGCTTGTACATGAAACCGGGCGGCCCCTGCTCGGAAAGTATCCGGGCGAGGGCGAACTCGCCGAGAAAGAACGGACTGTGCACGTAGGTGGTGACGTTGCGGCCCTCCGCCGCTTCCGGCGTCGCCAGGGGTACTACCTCAACCCCGCTGCCGGCCAGGACTCGCCGCCAGGTCTCCCGCGCCGGGCAGTCCGGCCGGCTGGAGCCCAGGTAGACCCTGCGCTTGACCGCCTTGGTCAGGGCCCGCAGCGGTTGTGTCTCGTCGATCACCTTGGTCGCCGCGTAGTAGCTGGACAGACTCAGCACGGTCGCCTGGCACCCCGCCGGCAGGGCGCTGCGCACCAGCAGGTTGGCGCCGATGAAGGCGGACACCAGCAGCAGCGTGCGCACCCCGCCGAGTCGCTCCCAGGGCAACCCGCGGACCACGTCCAGGTAACTGTCGGCCGGCACGCAGAGCACCAGGGTCTGCCAATCGTCGCGAAGCTCAGCGGGGTCCTGGTGGAAGACGTCCAACGCGGCATTGCCGGACAGCCAGCGATGCTGCCCCTGCCCTTCCAATTGCAGGCAGGCGCCGCGCGCCAGGGCCTCGGCGATCCGCTGGCTGCGCCGGCCGGGATGGTTCAGCGCGCCGAGGCGACCGGCACCGTGGCGGCGCAGGTCCAGCGCGACCTGGATCGCCACCGCGCCCAGACCGACCAGCAGGACGTTGCCCAGGCTCTCATCAGCGGCGTTCATCGACCGGCCTTCTCCAGGATCAGGGTGTCGTACAGCGGCTGGCTGACCCGCTCCGCGCAAACCTGCCAGCCCTCCAGTTCGGCCGGCTCAACCGGGTAGTTGAACAGTCCCTTGATGCCGCTGCCGTGACGCAGCAGGACCTTGGCGTCGGCGCGCATGACCTGGCGGATCTGCGCCAGTACCGCGCTTTTCTGCTGCACCAGCGAAGCGATCAGGAAATGCGTGGCATCGCGGGAAAACGCCAGTTCCGCCGGCGGCAGCGAGGAAAACTGCATGCGCGCCTCCAGCCCCTGGCAGCGGGCGATCTCGCGGGCATAGCCCAGGGCCTCCTCGTCGATGTCCAGGCAGCACAAATGTGCGCCGACCTCCCGCGCCAGCACCAGGGCCGAGGTCGGCAGGGCACCGGAGCCGACGAACAGGACCCGTGCATCGGCATCTATCCCGGCGCTGTCGAGTTCGCCGCGGATGGATTCCAGCAGGCTACCCAGGTAGCGGCCCATCTCGCCAGGTTCATGCAGCACGCCCTGGCAAAGGTGCTTCTCCAGTTCGCAGAGGGCCTGCACCGCCGCGTCGCGCAGGCGCAGGCCGAGCGCCTGCAATGCAGGATCGTCCGAATCGGCCTGCCACTGTGCCCGGCTGCAATCCTCCCCGATCAGTCCGCTCAGACGGTCGAGCTTGCGCCTGAGGATCTCGTAGCAGCCGCAACACTCGCGGGCATAGACGGTGAGCAGGCGAATCTCGCATTCCAGTTCGCGGAGGGTTTCCAGCAGCGGTGTGCGTCCTTGCATGGCATGGCTTCCTGGCGGCGGTAGAGGGCTCAGTAGTTCAGGGTCAGGCTCATGGTCAGGTTGCGCGGCTCGCCGGGGGCGACCCAGACGTTGTTATAGGAACGCTCGTAGTAGCGACGATCGAAGAGGTTGTTGACGTTCACCCCGAGGGTCGCATTGCTCGCCAGCGGATAGTGCGCGAGCAGGTCGACGGTGGTGTAGGCCGGCAGTTCGAAGCCGCTGTCGCTGCTGTCGCCGGCGCGCTCGCCGACATAGTTGACCGCCGCGCCGGCGTCGGCGCCGTGCAGCCAGCCTTCGCGGAACTCGTAGACGCCCATCAGGCTGCCGCTGTGCTTCGGCACGTTGAGCAGGCGGCTGCCACGGGCGATGTTCTCGTCCTTGGTCACTTCGGCGTCGATATAGGCGTAGGCGCCGATCAGCCGCAACTGCTCGGTGAGTTGGCCGCTGAACTGCAGGTCGAAGCCCTGGCTGCGCGCCTCGCCGGCGGTCTGCTGGTAACCGGGATTGCTCGGGTCGGCGGTGAGCACGTTCTTCTTTTTCAGGTGGAACGCGGCGAGGGTCATGCCCAGCCGGCCATCGAGCAGGTCAAGCTTCACCCCCGCCTCGTAGCCGCGCCCCTCCTCCGGGTCGAAGGCCTTGCCGGCCATGTCGGTACCGCCATTGGGCTTGAAGGATTTCGAGGCGTTGGCGAACAGGCCGACCTCCGGGGTCGCCTGGTACAGCACGCCGATGCGCGGGGTGGCGGCACGCTGGGTCTGCTGCGAGCTGGTGTCGCGGAAGCGGCCATTGTTCAGGCGCGTGGCGTTCATGTCCTGGCGGTAGCGGTCGAAGCGCACGCCGAGCAGGCCGCGCCATTTCTCGCTGAACTCGATCTGGTCCTGCAGGTTGAGCGCCATCGCGTCGACTTCCTCGTGGTTGCGGTCGTCGCGTCCGAAGGGTGGTTTCGGCTGGCCGTAGATCGGCCGGCGGATGTCGATGGCATAGGGGTTGCGCGACGGGATGCTACGCAGGATCAGTTCGTCGTTGTGGTAGCGCTCGTACTCCAGGCCCATCAGCAACTGGTGGCGGATCGAGCCGGTATGGAGGTCGCCGAGCAGGTCGAGCTGGGTGATGCTGTCGTGCCACTCGAAGTCGCGGTAGCGGTACTCCCGGCGCAAGGTGTAGCCGTCGGCGGCGAGGCTGGAGTTCTCCGAGGCGTAGCCGTCCAGGTGACCATGCTTGTAGTGGCTGGCCAGGCGCAGGCTCCACTGCTCGTTGAAGTGATGGCGCAGGGTGGCCTGGAGGGTTTCGTTGTTGTTGTCGATCTTGCCGTCGTCCGGCTCGCCGAAGAACCGCGAGCGCGGCAGGCTGCCCAGGTGGTTGTGCGGCGCCACGGTGCCGCGGTCGAAGACCTGGCGGTTGCGCACCACCTCGGCTTCCACCAGCAACGAGGTGTCCGGGTCCAGTTGCCAGCTGAACGATGGCGCCACCAGCAGGCGCTGGCCCTCGGCGTAGTCGCGGAAGCCCTTGCTGTCCTCCACCGCCAGGTTCATCCGGTAGAGCAGGTCGCCCTCTTCGTCCAGCGGCGTGTTCAGGTCCAGGGTCGAGCGGTAGCGGTCCCAACTGCCGGCGCTGGCATGCAAGCGGGCGAAGCGCTCGGCCTGGGGCTTCTTGGTCACCAGGTTCACCGTGCCGCCGGGATCGCCGCGCCCGTACAGGCTGGAGGCCGGTCCCTTGAGGATTTCCACGCGCTCGATGGTGGCGCTGTCCGGGGCGTTCATATAGCCGCGGTTGGCGCTGAAGCCGTCGCGGTAGAACTCCGAAGTGGTGAAGCCACGGACGTTGTACTCGAACATCGTCAGGCCGCCGAAGTTGTTCTGCCGCGAGACCCCGCCGGCGAAGTCCAGCGCCCGTTCGATACGAGCGCTGTCAAGGTCGTCGAGCACCTGGCGCGGCACCACGCTGATGGCTTGCGGGATGTCCTCGATACGGGTGTCGGTGCGCGTCGCGCTGGCCGACCGATTGGCCCGGTAGCCCTGCACCGGGCCCTCCGCGCGCTCCGCTTCGGCGGTGACAGTGAGGACCTCCAGCTCCGCGGGACTTTCCGTTTCCGCCCAGAGCGCCGGACTGCTGCAACCGAGGCCGACACCGAGGACAAGCGACACACTGACTCTCATGGGAAATCGCACCAGAAAAGAAATGATATACTATAACGCTACCAGTTCGATTCCGGCCTCGCAATACAATGCCCGGCTCTATCTCGCTTCTCGCCGCCAGGCTGTGATACTCATCCCTCTTTTCCGACGACCAGCCCAGCCATGCCCAACTCCATCTCCAATTCCTCCCGCCTGCACAGCATCGACGCCCTGCGCGGCCTGGTGATGCTGTTCATGCTGCTCGACCATGTCCGCGAGACCTTTTTCCTGCACCGCCAGGTCGGCGACCCGATGGACGTCGCCAGCACCGAGCCGGCGCTGTTCCTCAGCCGCACCCTGGCGCACCTGTGCGCGCCGGTGTTCGTCTTCCTCACCGGCCTGTCGGCATTCCTCTACGGCGAGAAGCACCAGGGACGCCGGGCGGTCTCGGCGTTCCTGTTCAAGCGCGGGTTGTTCCTGGTGGCGCTGGAACTGACCCTGGTGAACTTCGCCTGGACCTTCCAGTTGCCGCCGACGGTGATTTACCTCCAGGTGATCTGGGCGATCGGCCTGAGCATGCTCGCCCTGGCCGCTCTGCTTTGGTTGCCGCGCCCTCTGCTCGCGGCGCTCGGCGTGCTGCTGGTGGCCGGCCACAACCTGCTCGATCCGCTGCATTTCGCTCCCGGCTCGGCCTGGCACCTGCCGTGGGCGGTGCTCCACGACCGCGGCTGGATCGAAGCGGGCGACGCCCTGCGCCTGCGCACCTCCTACCCCCTGCTGCCGTGGATCGGTGTGATCGCCCTGGGCTATGCCGCAGGCAACTGGTTCAGCGGCGCCACGCCGGCAACCACGCGCCGACGCTACCTGCTGGCGGGCGGTGGCGGGCTGCTGCTCGGCTTCATCCTGCTGCGCCTGCTCAACGGCTATGGCGAGAAACCCTGGGCCTTCGGCGAGACGCCGGCGATCACCCTGATGGGCTTCTTCAACGTCACCAAGTATCCGCCGTCGCTGCTGTTCCTCGCCCTCACCCTGGGAATCGGCCTGCTGCTCCTGGCCTGGTTCGAACGCCTGGACTGGAACGGTCGCGGCAAGGCCCTGGTGGCGTTCGGCGGAGCGCCGATGTTCTTCTACCTGCTGCATCTCTACCTACTGAAGCTGCTGTACCTGCTGGCGCTGGCGATCTGGGGCGCCAACCGGGGCGACTACTTCGGTTTCTCCTCGGTGCCGGCGCTATGGCTGTGCAGCATCCTGCTGGCCGTGGCGCTGTACCCGGCGGTGCACTGGTTCGCCGGTTTCAAGGCGCGGCGGCGGGATATCGCCTGGTTGAAGTACTTCTGAGGCGCGGAGCATCCAGGAGCCGCTGAAAAAGTCCGGCCCTTCCCCCACGGGTAGGACGAATGACGCGAAGCGTTATCCGCCGGACACAGCAGGCAACCACGCCGACGTCCACCGCCGGCAGGGAAGCGGAAATGAAGGGGTTGCGCGGAATTCCCACATAACGAGCAGGATCTGAAACGAAATGGCCGGCGGGCGCCTCGCGCCAGCCGGCCATTGCCTGGTTCGCTTCCCGTCGCCGACGGGCTAGCCAGTCAGGACAGGTACGCCGAGCGGGTCAGCCCCAGGCGCAGCGCATCCAGGTACTGGTTGCGCTCGCGGGCGGTGAGCTTGGCCCCGGCGACCTTGTCGCGGTAGAGGGTCATCAGTTCCTCCGGCGACAGGTGCACGTAGCGCAGCATGTCCTCGATGGTGTCGTGGGTCTCGATGCCGGCGTGATAGATGCCGCCGTCTGCGCGCTGGTAGACGTTCACCGAGTCGGTGTCGCCGAACAGGTTGTGCATGTCGCCGAGGATCTCCTGGTAGGCGCCGACCAGGAACACCCCGATCAGGTAGTCCTCGCCCTCCTTCACCTCGTGCACCGGCAGGCTGGTCTCGATGCTCTGCTCGTCGACGTACTGGGTGATCTTGCCGTCGGAGTCGCAGGTCAGGTCCTGCAGTACCGCGCGCCGATCCGGCTCCTCGCCCAGGCGGTGCAGCGGCAGGATCGGCAGCACCTGGCCGATGGCCCAGGTATCCGGCAGGCTCTGGAACACCGAGAAGTTGCAGATGTACTTGTCGGCGAGCTTGTCGTTGAGTTCGTCGAGGACCTGCCGGTGGGAGCGCTGGCGGGCCTTGAGCTGGTTGTGCAGGCGCCGGCAGATAGCGAAGTAGCACTGCTCGGCGAGGGCTTTCTGCGCCAGGCTGATCTTGCCGTCGGCATACTGCGCGGCGGCGTCGCCGATGTAGTGGGTGGCGCGCCAGTAGGTCTCGGTGACCATCTCGGCATCGGTCGGGCCGAGCAGTTCGGCCAGCCAGCGGACGATCTCCGGCTGCTCGTCGAGATCGACGATCTTCGGCACGTCGTCGTTGTGCCGCTCGACGTCGGTGACCTGGGTGATCAGCACCGCATGGTGCGCGGTCAGCGCCCGGCCGCTCTCCGAGAAGATGTGCGGGTGCGGCAGGCCCTGGGCGTCGCAGAACTCCTTGAGCATGCCGACCACCACGCCGGCATAGTCATCGATGTCGTAGTTGATCGAGCTGGCGTTGCGCGAATGGGTGCCGTCGTAGTCGACGCCGAGGCCGCCGCCAACGTCGATGTGATCCACCGGCAGGCCGAGCGCGCGCAGCTCACCGTAGTAGCGGATGGCTTCCTTGAAGCCGTGCTGGTAGTCGGCCAGGTTGGCGATCTGCGAGCCCATGTGGAAATGCAGCAGGCGCACGCCCTGGTCGAGACCGGCCTGGCGGAAGCGCTCGACCACCGACAGCAGCTGGGCGGCGGAAAGGCCGAACTTGGCCTTCTCGCCACCGGTGTCTGCCCACTTCGACGAAGCCAGCGAGGACAGCCGCACGCGCAGGCCGACCTGGGGCTGCACGCCGACGTTGGCGGCCTCCTCGATCACCAGCTGCACCTCGGATTCCTTCTCGATCACGATGAACACGTTGTGCCCGAGCTTCTGCCCCATCAGCGCCAGCTTGATGAACTCGCGGTCCTTGTAGCCGTTGCAGACGATGGTGCCGCCCTTCGGGGCCAGCGCCAGCACCGCCATGAGTTCCGGCTTGGAGCCTGCCTCCAGGCCGATGGAGACGTTCTCGGTGGCGATGATGTTCTCCACCACCGCTTCCTGCTGGTTGACCTTGATCGGATACAGCGCGGTATAGCGGCTCTGGTATTCGAGGCGCTCGATGTTCGCGTCGAAGGCGCCGGTGAGCTTGCGCACGCGGTCCTGCAGGATATCCGGGAAGCGCACCAGCAGCGGCAGGCTCAGGCCCGCCTCGCGCAACTGGCCGACCAGCTCGTAGAGATCGATGGGCGTCGAGTCGGCGCCCTGCGGACGCACTTCGACATTGCCGCCATCGTTGATGGCGAAATAACCCGCACCCCAGTGGCGGATGCCGTATACGCCGCGGCTGTCGGCCACGGTCCAGTTGCTGCCATCGTCTTTGCGAGTCCGTCGAGCGGCCATGCGCGGTGATCTCCTCAATGTTCGGGGTCGGGCGGGCGCCGGGATCTCCGGATGGCCCTGGGCCGGCACGCCTGTGGTGGAGGCTAGCCGGAGGATGTGACGTTGCCGTGTTGACCGCCACACTGGGCGGTAGTTTAGGAAAGCCGAGGAAATCCGCTCATGCGGGTATCCGCAGTCTCCCATCTAGGGAAAGGGCTGGCGCGGCCTTCGCGGTGCCGGACCTGCCCGCTCTCTGCAGGGGAGAATGCGGTCAGCCGCCGGACTTCTTCGCCTTGAAACCGCGCTTGAGGAGTTCGTCGATCAGCAGTTCGACATGCTCGCCCTGGATCTCCACCACGCCGTCCTTGAGACTGCCGCCAGTGCCGCAGCGCCGCTTCAGCGCGCTGGCCAGCTCCTTGAGCGCATCGCCGGCGAGCGGCAGGCCACTGATGGTGGTCACCGTCTTGCCGCCGCGGCCCTTGGTCTCGCGGCGCACGCGCGCGATCCCGTCGCCGGCAGGCGCTACGGCCTGCCCGCAGATGCAGGCGTCTTTGGGTTGCTGGCAGTCCGGGCAATGCCGGCCGCCATCCGTGGAATACACCAGCCCGCCGAGGGCGGACAGGGACGAAGCTTTTTTGACCACCGGGCGTTTCCCCCAGAATGGCCTCGACGGGCCAGGTCAACAACGATGGCCGGCGGGAGCCGACCGCGACGCCCCACTCAGGCAGGGGCTGCGCAGGGGCGGCATGGGGACCGCCCGAAAAGGTCGCGCAATTTAGCAGCATTGCGAGCAAATGCTAAGAGCGAAAATGCGCCATTGATCGGTGAAATGGCGACATCCGCGGCTCAGGCATCCAGGTACAGGCGCAACGCCTGCAGGGAATCGGGGCAGTACGGCAGGCTGCGAGCCTCTTCCAGCGCCAGTTCGGGACGGATGAAGCGGGCTTCGGAGATTTCCTCCGCCTGCAGACGCAAGGGCGCATCGGAGACGGCGGAAAACACCGCGCACCAGAGCCGGTTGCCCGGTTCGTCGAAGAAGAAGCGGCCATGTTCGCGCAGAACCGCGTCGCGGATTCCCAGCTCTTCCTCCAGTTCGCGGGCGGCGGAGTCGGCGTAGGGCTCGCCGGCCTGGACCATGCCGCCGGCGGCGAGGTCCCAGTACCCCGGATAGACCGCCTTGCTCAGGGTCCGGCGCTGCACGCACAGCTCGCCGGCGGAGTTGAACAGCAGGATGAAGGTGCCGCGACCGATCAGCCCGCGCTCGCGCAGCTCCGCGCGCGGCAGGCTACCGAGCGGGCGGTCCTGCTCGTCGACCCAGGCGATGAGTTCGGCGTCGGAGGCGGCCCGGTGGGCCACCTCTTCGGCGCTGATCGGCGCGGCCATGGGTCAGCCCTGGGAAAGCAGCTGGCGCAGGTCGATCACCGCGGCGTTGGCGCGGGAAATGTAGTTGGCCATCACCAGCGAGTGGTTGGCCAGGATGCCGTAGCCGCTGCCGTTCAGCACCATCGGGCTCCACAACGGCTCCTGCGCGGCCTCCAGCTCGCGGATGATCTGCCGCACGCTGACCGTGGCGTTCTTCTTCGCCAGCACGTCGGCGAAGTCGACCTCGATGGCGCGCAGCAGGTGCGACAGCGCCCAGGCCTGGCCACGGGCCTCGTAGAAGACGTTGTCGATCTGCAGCCAGGGGGTTTCCTGGACCACTTCCTCGACCTTGGGCGCCTCGCCCGGCTGTACTTCTTCGGGGTTCTTGATGTTGGTGTTCAGCTTGACCCGGCCGACACTCGCCGACAGGCGCTGGGACAGCGAGCCCAGGCGGGTGGCGACGTCGCCCAGCCAGTTGTTCAGGTTGTCGGCGCGGGCATAGAACTGCGCGTTGGGCTGGTTCGGGTCGGACAGGCGGGCCAGGTAGCGGTCCAGCGACTTGATGCCTTCCTGGTACTCCGACTCGGACGCCGGCAGCGCCCAGCTCTTGTTGTCGAAGTTGAAGCGCGGCTCGGCGCGAGCCAGGTCGGCGTCCTCGGTGGACTGCGACTGCGAACGGGCGAAATCCTTGCGCAGCGCCCGGCTGATGTCACGCACCTGGACCAGCACGCCATACTCCCAGCTGGGCATGTTGTCCATCCAGATGCCCGGCGGGAAGATGTCGTTGGAGATGTAGCCGCCCGGCTTGGTCAGCAGGGTGTCGACCACTTCCTTGAGGGTCTCCACCGTGGTGTAGCCGGTGACCATCTGCCGCCCGGCGCGCTCGGCGGCGGCCTGGGCGTCCTGCTGCACGGGGAACAGGTCGGGTTCCTGGCTCCAGTACCAGCCGACCAGCATCGCCACCAGCAGGTAGACGCCCAGCAGGCCTCCCACCACGCGCACCAGCCAGGGGCCGCCGAAGTAGGTACGCACATCATCCACGGAATTGTCCACGCGATCGCGCATGGTCCCACGACGCTTCTTCCAGTCCAGCATGGCAAGGGTCCTTAAAACAGCTCGATAGATGGGGGATTGGACCATGGCGAACGCGTTCCGTGCCAAGCGCCAACCCTTCCAGGACGCCGAAAACCTCGGCATCGTCGGCTTTCAGCGTAGTGGAAGCCGGTTTTGTGCCGGAATGCTCAGTGAGAATTTTCCGAAACAGGCATAAGCATGCCGTAGTCCGTCGCACAAAGGCACCCACCAACAGGTGGGGATGACATTTGGAAAAGAAAAGGCTCCTCTCGTCAGCCGCCCAACGGCCGCTGGCTTTCATGGCGATAGGTGATAGCATAGAGCCATCATTCGCAGCGACGCTCTGCCGCGAAGACCACGAAAGAAGCGCGTCATGATGACCGAGCACGATGACCCGACCCTGGACCGCCTGAAGCACCACTTCGCCCAGCGAGTGATCAACCAGGCGCGCCAGGTTCTGGAGGTCTGGCAACGCCTGACCCGCGCGGAGTGGAACAGCGACGGCATGGAAGAACTGGCCGACGCCACCCTGCGCCTGCAGCGCTACGCCGAACGCTTCGAGCAAGCCGAGCATGCCCAACTGGCCGGTGCCATCGACCGTACCCTGGACGTCGTCGAGGCCAACCGCGGCCGGCTTTCCAGCGAGTCGATCAGCGAACTCAACCAGTTGATGCAGCGCCTGTCGCGCACCGGCCTGCGGCATGGCGACCAGCTCGAGCACACCGTCCTGCCGCCATTGCGCAAACCGGTCTACCTGGCACTGAAGGACCGCGAACGCGCCGAGCGCCTGGCCCAGCAACTGGAGTTCTTCGGTCTGCAGGCGCTGAGCTGCGAGACCGCCGACGCCTTCCGCGCCAGCATGCGCGAACGCTACCCGGCGGCGATCGTCATGGAAGTCGACTTCGCCGGCCCCGACATGGGCCTGCGACTGGCCAGCGAGGCCCAGGCCGGCCTCGAACACAAGCTGCCGGTGCTGTTCTTCAGCGACAGCGAGACCGACACCCCGACCCGCCTGGCCGCAGCCCGCGCCGGCGGCCAGGAATTCTTCACCGGCACCCTGGACGCCTCCAGCGTGCTGGAAAAGATCGAGACCCTCAGCCGCCTGAGCTTCTACGAACCCTACCGGGTACTGATCGTCGACGACTCCCGGGCCCAGGCGCTGCACACCGAGATGGTCCTCAACAGCGCCGGGATCATCACCCGCGCGCTCACCGAGCCGCTGTCGGTGATGGCCGAGCTGAGCGACTTCCAGCCCGACCTGATCATCCTCGACATGTACATGCCCGAGTGCCTGGGCACCGAATTGGCCAAGGTGATCCGCCAGCACGAGCGCCACGTCAGCGTGCCGATCATCTACCTGTCCGCCGAGGACGACCTGGACAAGCAACTGGACGCCATGAGCGAAGGCGGCGACGACTTCCTCACCAAGCCGATCCGCCCGCGCCACCTGATCGCCACCGTGCGCACCCGCGCCAGCCGCGCGCGCAGCCTGAAGGCGCGGATGGTGCGCGACAGCCTGACCGGCCTGTACAACCACACCCATACCCTGCAACTGCTCGAGGATGCCCGCCTGCGCGCGCGTCGCGATGGCCGTCCGCTGAGCTTCGCGATGCTCGACATCGACCACTTCAAGCAGGTCAACGACCGTTTCGGCCACCCCATGGGCGACCGGGTGATCAAGGGCCTGGCGCTGTTTCTCAAGCAGCGCCTGCGCAAGACCGACCACATCGGCCGCTATGGCGGCGAGGAGTTCGCCGTGGTCCTTCCGGACACCGATCTGGACGCCGCGCGCCTGGTGCTCGACGAGATTCGCCAGCGCTTCGCCGAGATCCACTACCCCGCGCAACCGACCGACCTGCGCTGCACCTTCAGTTGCGGCATCGCCGAGCTGACCCCGGACCTCGATATCAAGAGCATGGCCAAGCAGGCCGACGAAGCGCTATACCGGGCCAAGCACGGCGGACGCAACCGGATCGAGGTATATCGTCCCGACGCCCGGTAATGGCTCTTTGTCATCACCCGGTAACCAAACGGAAATAACCTGCGGTCTCGCCGCTCCGTAGTCGGACGAGACCCGCCATGCGCCTCAAGCAACTCACCAATCTCAACACCCTGCTCCTGCTCACCGTCTGCCTCGCCCTGGGAATCACCCTGTGGTGGTCGCAACGCGCCATGGAGCGCCCGTTCCAGTTGCTCGACCAGTACCTGGAGCTGTCGCAGCGCTTCGACGAACAGGTCGCGCGCAACGTCCGCCAGTACCTCGGCAGCGGCGACGCCGTACGCCAGCAGGCCGCGCTGCAGGCCCTGGAAAGCCTCGCCGAGGCCTTGCCGGAGCTACCGCCGGACCTCGCCCGGACCCTCGCGCCAAGCCTCGCGGAGTTGCGCGAATTCAGCGCCGGCGACCTGCTCGCCGCCGGCAAGCTCGCCGGCGACCCGCAGGGCCTGCTGCTACAGGCCGAGCGCGACCTCGCCGGCAACCTGGAACAATGGTCCGCCTACCTGGACGCCGCGACGGAGCAGCCCCAGGCCGGCGCCTACCGCACCCCGCTGCTGCTCGCCAGCCTGCACCTGACCCGCCTCAGCCTGGCCCGCGCCAAGCTGGTGGAAAGCGCCAACCCGGCCCTGGCCGGCGACGTCGAGCGCGAACTGGCCAACCTGCGCGAGCAGGCCGGGCGGATCGAGGCCTTGCCGTTGCTCGGCGTGCTCGACGAACAGCGCTCGGCCAGCGACGACTTCGCCGCCATGATGGGGCTGGCCGGCGACGCCGAGGCTGGCGCCGGCAATGCCGAAGACCGCGGCGTGGCGCTGCGGCGCGAACTCGCCAGCCTGCTGCAACGCTATCCGGGCGAATTGCGCCGCACCCGCGACCTGATCGAGCGTCGCCAGCAACTGTCCGCCGACACCGGCGCCAGACTGGACGCGGTGCGCCAGGCCCTGGCCACCCTGGAACCGCAGGTGCGCGGCGAACGCCAGCGCCTGCAAGGCCAGGTACGCCTGATCCAGGGTGGGATGATCGCCCTGATCCTGCTCATCGCCCTCGCCATCGACAGCCTGCAAAGACGCCTGGCACGGGTCCTCGGGCAACTGGTGCCGGCGCTCTCGGCCTGGGCCGACGGCGACTTCTCGCGCCCCATATCCCTGCGTACCCGCACCGAGGACCTGCGCAACCTGGAGGATTCGCTGAACCGCCTGCGCAGCTTCCTCGCCGAGCTGGTCGGCGCGATCCACCGCCGCGCCGAACAGGTCGCCGGCAGCAGCCAGACCCTGGCCGAGGTCAGCAGCGGCCTGCACGCCGGGGTCGAGCGCCAGGCCGGCGATACCGGGCAGATCCGCGACGCCCTCGGCGACATGGAAGCGGCGATCCAGCAGGTCGCCGGAGACGCCAGCCAGACCGCCGACGCCAGTCGCAGCGCAGGCCAGGCAGTGGAGCACGGCCAGCGGGTGATCGGCGAGAGCCTGGGCGGCCTGCGCGAGCTGGTCGACGAGGTGCAGGGCAACGCCCAGTCGATCGAGCGCCTGGCCGAGGAGTCGGCGACCATTGGCAGCGTGCTGACGGTGATCCGCTCGATCGCCGAACAGACCAACCTGCTCGCCCTCAATGCCGCCATCGAGGCCGCCCGCGCCGGCGACCAGGGCCGCGGCTTCGCCGTGGTCGCCGAGGAAGTCCGCTCGCTGGCCCAGCGCACCGCCGGCGCCACCGAGGAGATCCAGCAGCTCATCGGCCGCCTGCAACAGGCCGCGCGGCAATCGGTGGAGGCCATGCGCAGCCAGGTCGAGCATGCCGAACGCACCGCCGAACAGGCCGGCGCGGCGGAGGGCGCACTGGACGAAGTGGTCGCCGCGATCCATACCATCGGCGTGATGGCCGAACGCATCGCCGAAGGCTCGACCCAGCAGAGCCAGGCGGTCGGCGAGATTCGCTCGCACAGCGAACGTATCCACGCCCTGGGTGGGGAAAACCTGCGGCTGATCGGCCATAGCCGCGAACAGGGCGAACAACTGCGGCAACTGGGCGGCGACCTGCGCACCACGGTGCAGGCCTTCCGCCTGTGACCCTGCGGCGACGTGCCGCAAGGCGCCAGAGGAACCGTCTGGCTTCGGACCGGTCGGATACCGCTCAGCGGAACCGGGGCAGGACCTGATCAGCCGCACGGGGCTCGATCGGGCCCGGCTTTCCGCTATCATTCCGGCTTTTGATCCGACGAGATATCCATGCGCCGCCTGCTGACCCTGATCCTCCTGCTGGTCGCCCTGCCCGCCGGCGCGGGCCTGTTCGACAGCCGTCCCGGCGCCTCCCTCGGCGGCGGCCTCGATGGCGGCGGCTTCCTCAAGGTCGACCAGGCGTTCAAGCCCAGCGTCGAGCGCAGCGACGCGCAGCACGTGCTGCTGCGCTTCGTCAACGCCGAGGGCTACTACCTCTACCGCCACCGCTTCCAGTTCAAGGTCGAGCCAGCCCAGGTCAGCCTCGGCCAGGTGCAACTGCCGGCGGGCAAGCAGCACCACGACGAGTACTTCGGCGATACCGAGGTCTACTACAACATCGTCGACCTGGAGATTCCCCTGAACAACCCGGCCCGGCAGCCCTATACCCTGGTGGTGACCTACCAGGGCTGCGCCGACAAGGGCCTCTGCTACCCCCCGGAAACCAGGCGCTTCGACATCGACGGCGGTGCCGCGACGCCAGCCGCGAACGACGCGGCCGGCAAGGACCCGCTCGAACACAAGGGCAAGCGCAGCCTGCTGTTCTTCTTCCTCGCCGGCCTGACCCTGACCTTCACCCCCTGCGTGCTGCCGATGCTGCCGATCCTCTCCGGAGTGGTCCTGCGCGGCCGGCCGGGCGGTGGTCGCGGCTTCGTCCTGTCGCTCGCCTACGTGCTGCCGATGGCGCTCTGCTTCGCCCTGCTCGGCGCGCTGATGGGCATGTTCGGCGCCAGCCTCAATCTCCAGGCGCAATTGCAGTCGCCCTGGGTACTGGTGCCATTCGCGGCGTTCTTCGCGCTGTTCGCCGTGGCCATGTTCGGCTTCTTCGAGCTGCGCCTGCCCGGCTTCATCCGCGAACCGCTCGACCGCCTGGCCGGCGATGCGCGCGGCGGCTCGATCCTCGGCGCGGCCACCCTCGGCGTGCTTTCCAGCCTGCTGGTCTCGCCCTGCGTCTCCGCCCCGCTGGCCGCCTCGCTGCTCTATATCAGCGCCAGCGGCGATGCCTGGGGGGGCGGCCTGCAACTGTTCGCCCTCGGTCTGGGCATGGGTACGCCGCTGGTGGTCTTCGGCGCCGGCGGCGGCGCCCTGCTGCCCAAGAGCGGAGCCTGGATGAACGGCGTGCGCAACGCCTTCGGCGTGCTGTTGCTGGCGGTCGCCGTGTGGCTGCTGGAGCGGGTGGTGTCCGGCCCGGTGGCGCTGATGCTCTGGGGCATGCTCGCCGGCGGCGCCGGCCTGGCCCTGGGCGCCCTCGAATTCACCCCGAAGAGCGCCGCACGCCGCCTGCTGCAACTGCTTGGCCTGATGTTCCTGACCTACGCGGTGGCCGCCTGGATCGGCGCCCTGCAGGGCGAGTCGGACCCGATCCATCCGCTGGGCCGCTCGGTGCCGTCGATCCACGCCGGGCCACCGAGCACGCCCGGCGAATGGCAGAACCTGACCACCCCGGCGCAGCTGGACGCCGCCCTGGCCGAGGCACGCCAGGCCGGCAAGCCGGTGCTGCTGGACTGGTATGCGGACTGGTGCATCAGTTGCAAGGTCATCGAGCGCCAGGTCCTCACCGATCCCACGGTGCAGGCACGACTGCCGGCCTACCGCCTGCTGCGCTTCGACATCACCGAAAGCAACCCGGCCCAGCGCGGCCTGCTGGACCGCTACAACCTGTTCGGTCCGCCGGCGATCCTGTTCTTCGCCCCGGGCGGTGACGAATGGAGCGACTTGCGCGTCATCGGAGAGATCGACGCCGCCGGGCTCGCCGAACGACTGCGCCGGGCCGCTACCCGGCAGTGACATGCGCTGACATACTTCTGCCGCAATTGCCGGTCAACATGCGGCGATCTACTGCAATCTAACAGTGACTGGACAGTCATACGGAAATTCCGGCATAGTGCCCGCTTGCCGTTTGCAGCCTGTACAGGACAATCAACAAGACAATGGCGACCCTCCTCGTATTGCACGGGCCGAATCTGAACCTGCTGGGCACCCGCGAGCCCGGCACCTACGGTTCGACCACCCTCGGGCAGATCAACCAGGACCTCGAGCGCCGCGCCCGCGAAGCCGGCCACCACCTGCTGCATCTGCAGAGCAACGCCGAATACGAACTGATCGACCGGATCCATGCCGCGCGCGACGAAGGCGTGGACTTCATCATCATCAATCCGGCGGCATTCACCCATACCAGCGTCGCGTTACGTGACGCGCTGCTTGCGGTGAGCATCCCATTCATCGAAGTGCACCTGTCGAACGTGCACAAACGTGAACCTTTCCGGCATCACTCCTACTTCTCCGACGTGGCGGTAGGGGTGATCTGCGGTCTCGGCGCCACAGGCTACCGCCTGGCCCTGGAATCCGCCCTTGAACAACTTCAACGCCCCTGACCTCACTGGGAGTGCTAGCGCTAATGGACATTCGTAAAGTCAAGAAACTGATCGAGCTGCTGGAAGAGTCCGGTATCGACGAGCTGGAAATCCGCGAAGGCGAAGAGTCGGTACGCATCAGCCGCCACAGCAAGACCGCCGCCCAGCCGGTGTACGCACAGGCTCCGGCCTTCGCCGCTCCGGTCGCCGCGCCGGCGCCGGCAGCCGCCGCTCCGGCCGCCGCTGCCGCGGAAAGCGCCCCGGCCGCTCCGAAGCTGAACGGCAACGTGGTTCGCTCGCCGATGGTCGGCACCTTCTACCGCGCCGCCTCGCCGACCTCGGCCAACTTCGTCGAAGTCGGCCAGAGCGTGAAGAAAGGCGACATCCTGTGCATCGTCGAAGCCATGAAGATGATGAACCACATCGAAGCCGAAGTTAGCGGCACCATCGAGTCGATCCTGGTGGAGAACGGCCAGCCGGTTGAGTTCGACCAGCCGCTGTTCACCATCGTCTAAGCCGCGGGGAACCTGCGATGTTGGAAAAAGTGCTGATCGCCAACCGCGGCGAAATCGCCTTGCGCATCCTTCGCGCATGCAAGGAGCTGGGGATCAAGACGGTGGCGGTACACTCCACCGCCGACCGCGAGTTGATGCACCTGTCGCTCGCCGACGAATCGGTGTGCATCGGTCCGGCCCCGGCCACCCAGTCGTACCTGCAGATCCCGGCGATCATCGCCGCGGCCGAGGTCACCGGCGCCACCGCGATCCACCCCGGCTACGGCTTCCTCGCCGAGAACGCCGACTTCGCCGAGCAGATCGAACGCTCCGGCTTCACCTTCGTCGGCCCGACCGCCGAGGTGATCCGCCTGATGGGCGACAAGGTCTCGGCCAAGGACGCCATGAAGCGCGCCGGCGTCCCCACCGTGCCGGGCTCCGACGGCCCGCTGCCGGAAGATGAAGAAACCGCCCTGGCGATCGCCCGCGAGGTCGGCTACCCGGTGATCATCAAGGCCGCCGGCGGCGGCGGCGGGCGCGGCATGCGCGTGGTCTACGACGAATCCGAGCTGATCAAGTCGGCCAAGCTGACCCGCACCGAGGCCGGCGCGGCGTTCGGCAACCCGATGGTCTACCTGGAGAAGTTCCTGACCAACCCGCGCCACGTGGAAGTCCAGGTGCTTTCCGACGGCCAGGGCAACGCCATCCACCTCGGCGACCGCGACTGCTCCCTGCAGCGCCGCCACCAGAAGGTGATCGAAGAGGCGCCGGCCCCCGGCATCGACGAGAAGGCCCGTCAGGAAGTCTTCGCCCGCTGCGTCCAGGCCTGCATCGAGATCGGCTACCGCGGCGCCGGCACCTTCGAGTTCCTCTACGAGAACGGCCGCTTCTACTTCATCGAGATGAACACTCGCGTGCAGGTGGAGCACCCGGTATCTGAGATGGTCACCGGTGTCGACATCGTCAAGGAGATGCTGCGCATCGCCTCCGGCGAGAAGCTCTCGATCCGCCAGGAGGACGTGGTCATCCGCGGCCATGCGCTGGAATGCCGGATCAACGCCGAAGACCCGAAGACCTTCATGCCCAGCCCGGGCAAGGTCAAGCACTTCCACGCCCCCGGCGGCAACGGCGTGCGCGTCGACTCGCACCTCTACAGCGGCTACAGCGTGCCGCCGAACTACGACTCGCTGGTCGGCAAGGTCATCACCTACGGTGCCGACCGCGACGAGGCGCTGGCGCGGATGCGCAATGCCCTGGACGAGTTGATCGTCGACGGTATCAAGACCAATACCGAACTGCACAAGGACCTGGTGCGCGACGCCGCCTTCTGCAAGGGCGGGGTGAACATCCATTACCTGGAGAAGAAACTGGGTATGGACAAGCACTGATCCGTCAGTCGCTGCGCACAAGGGCTGCCTCCGGGCGGCCCTTGTCGTTTCCGCCTGCCGGCCGCCCCAACGGTGCTATCCTCGTCGCCCCTCCACCACCGGACTCCTGCATGGAACGCATCCGCCGCTGGTACCGCCAATCGCTGGCTGCCGCGACCGAGGCCGCGACCTGCTTCGCCCTGGGTTTCAGGGAAAGCCTGCAACCCGCCGCACTCTTCCGCTCCGCGAGCCTGTGCATTCTCGTCAGCGTGCTGTGCACCTGGCTGTTCGTGCATTTCTTCGAACCGATCATCCGCCTCTGCGGCTGGGCCGCGCTGTACACGGCATTCAGCGTGGCCAACTTCGCCCTGATCCCCAACGGCTCGCTGATCGAGGCCGGCAGCGGTGGCCCGTACTTCGATCCGCTGGCGGCCTTCAACGGCCTGGCGGGACTGGCGCAACTGGCGTTCTATTTCGTCGGCTATGCCGCGCTGTTCTTCGTCGCCCTGTACGCCGCCAGCATCGTCTTCGGCATCCGCCTGGGCCTGCGCATCGGCCTGCTCGGACAACTGAAGGAACAGGTCCGCCAACGCTACCCGCGACTGGCACCTGCCTCCGGCGAAAGGATCTCGCTGTGGCGTGCCGCCGGCTTTCGCCTGGCACCCTGGCTGGGCGTTTCCGGATCGATCCTGGTCGGCCTGCTGGTTCCGCTCTACAACGGTGTACTCCTGCTGCTGGCGCTGGCCTACCTGAACATCCGCTTCCTGCTGCCCGCCACGCTGGCCGGGCTGGCCGATGCCGGCGAGCAGCTCGCCGTGCTTCGTGCTCGCCGCGGCAGCCTGTTGCTGTTCGGCCTGCTGATACTGCTCCTGGCGCTGGTGCCGCTGCTCAACCTGCTGCTGCCGGCGGTGCTCGGCGGCGGTACCTGCCACCTGGCCAATCGCGGCCTGGCGCAACTGCGCGGCGAGGCCTCGGCAGAGAGTGGCAGCGCCGGCTAGCCTCAAGTAAGCTTGCGCGGTGGAAAACGGGTCGCCCCTGGGCGGCCCGTTTCGTTTACAGCCGCAACAGAGGTCGCCCCATGCCCTGGTTACAAGTTCGCCTGGCCATCACCCCGGAACAGGCCGAAACCTACGAAGACGCCCTGCTCGAAGTCGGCGCCGTCTCCGTGACCTTCATGGACGCCGAAGACCAGCCGATCTTCGAGCCGGACCTCGGCACCACCCCGCTGTGGTCGCGCACCCACCTGCTGGCGCTGTTCGAAGCGGACACCGACGAGACCGCCCTGCTCGCCCACCTCGCCTTGCTTACCGGCGGCGACCTGCCCGAGCACCACGTCGAGGAAATCGCCGACCAGGATTGGGAGCGCAGCTGGATGGACAACTTCCAGCCGATGCGTTTCGGCCGCCGCCTGTGGATCGTGCCGAGCTGGCACGCCGCCCCCGAGCCGGACGCGGTCAACCTGCTGCTCGACCCGGGCCTGGCCTTCGGCACCGGCACCCACCCGACCACCGCGCTGTGCCTGGAATGGCTCGACGGCCAGGAACTGGCCGGCCGGCAGGTGCTCGACTTCGGCTGCGGCTCGGGAATCCTCGCCATCGCCGCGCTGCTGCTCGGCGCCGAACGGGCGGTCGGCACCGACATCGATCCACAGGCCCTGGAAGCCTCGCGCGACAATGCCTCGCGCAACGGTATCGAGCCCGCGCGGTTCCCTGTCTACCTGCCGGCGGACCTGCCGCAGCGACAGGCCGACGTGCTGGTCGCCAATATCCTCGCCGGCCCGCTGGTTTCCCTCGCCCCGCAACTGACCGACCTGGTACGTCCCGGCGGCCTGCTGGCGTTGTCCGGCATCCTCGCCGAGCAGGCCACGGAGGTCCGCGAGGCCTACTCCGCACACTTCGATCTCGACCCGACCGCCGAGCGCGAAGGCTGGATCCGCATCAGCGGCCGCCGCCGCGCCGATTGATGGCGCGCCGCCAGCCACCACTGATCCCGCCCCACTGCCTTCGTGCAAGAAGCTTGGGGTAGACTAGCCGCCGGATTTTCCCTACGGATCGCCGCATGAGCGAAAGCGTCATCACCCAATGTCCCCATTGCAGCACCAGTTTCCGCGTCAACGACGCGCAACTGGGCGCCGCCAATGGCGCGGTCCGCTGCGGCACCTGCCTGAAAGTCTTCAACGCCCTGCAACACCAGGTCGGTGGCGCGCCGCGCGCGAACGCTTCTTCGGCAGCCGAAGCGAAGCCGGTCGCCGCTCCGCCACCCGCGCCAAGCGTCGCGGCCACCTCGGCCGCGCCCCCGGCAGCGCGCCCGCGCGACGAAACCCTGTGGATCCATGACGACCTCGACCTGGACAGCCTCAACCTCGACGAGGAACTGGCCAAGCTCGACGAATTCGAGCTGAACCAGGAGTTCTCCAGCATCGAGAAGGCCCCGCGACCGGCGGAGAGCCTGCTGGCGCGCCGCGACGACGAACGCGATCCACACGACGAACGCTGGGCCGAGGCGCTGATCGCCGATGCCGAACCGGCCCAGCCGGCGCGCGGCAATCCGCGCCAGGAACCGAGCCTCGGCGAACCGCTGGCGGAAGAGCGGGTATCCTTCGTGCCGCTGCGCCGCGCCGAGGATCCGCCGGAACTTCGCCTCAGCCTCGATGACGACGATGACGACGAGCCCAGCCTCGGCAAGCGCCGCCATGGACTGAGCGCCCTGGATGAAGACGACGAGGAAAGCGCCGAGGAACAGTCCGTCGCGCCCCTGGGCAGCGCCCGCAAGCCGGACGAGGCGCCGGTCGAGAGTCTCGACCAGTTGCGCGACGAGCCGCTGCAACTGGCCTGGGAGAAGCCCCGGCGCCAATGGCCGCGGCGTCTCGGTTGGCTGCTGCTGATCCTGCTGGCGCTGGGTGGTCTCGCCGCTCAGTACGTCGCCTACCATTTCGACGAGCTGGCGCGCCAGGACGCCTATCGCCCCTGGTTCGCCCAGCTCTGCCCGGAAATCGGCTGCACCCTTCCCTCCAAGGTCGACGTGGAGCAGATCAGGAGCAGCAACCTGGTGGTCCGCAGCCATCCCGAATTCAGCGGCGCGCTGGTGGTCGACGCGATCATCTACAACCGCGCCAGCTTCTCGCAGCCGTTCCCGCTGCTGGAACTGCGCTTCGCCGACCTCAACGGCCACCTCATCGCCAATCGCCGCTTCAAGCCCGGCGAGTACCTCGGCGGCGAGCTGGCCGGACGAACGGAAATGCCACCGCAGGTACCGATCCACGTGTCGCTGGACATCCTCGACCCGGGTCCGAAGGCGGTGAACTACAGCCTGAGCTTCCATTCCCCGGAGTGACCGGAAAGACCTCGCCGGTCGCCGCCGGGCCGCTACGCCCACCCGCTCGCGCGGAGCGCCAGGCGCAAGTGCCGCTCGTCTTCCAACTGTAAGAACTAAGGAATCGGCTGTTCAGAATTTATCCAAAACAGCCTTTATCCGGTCATCCAGAGCGGGTATCATGCCCTCCCTTTTTTCGCAGCACCGCAAGACAGGGAAGCCCCATGTCGGTGGTACGCATCGGCCCATATACACTGCCCAACAGACTGATCCTCGCGCCGATGGCCGGGGTGACCGATCGTCCGTTCCGTCAGCTTTGCCGTCGCCTTGGCGCCGGGATGGTGGTATCGGAGATGGTGACCAGCGACGTCCGCCTGTGGAACAGCCGCAAGTCGCGCCTGCGCCTGATCCACGATGGCGAGGACGAGCCGCGCTCGGTGCAGATCGCCGGCGGCGATCCGGCCATGCTGGCCGAGGCCGCGCAGCGCAATGTGGAACTCGGTGCGCAGATCATCGACATCAACATGGGCTGCCCGGCGAAGAAGGTATGCAACAAGGCAGCGGGGTCCGCCTTGCTGCGGGACGAGGCGCTGGTCGCCGAGATCCTCGATGCCGTGGTCAGGGCGGTCGACGTACCGGTCACCCTGAAGATCCGGACCGGCTGGGACCGGGACAACCGTAACGGCGTCACCGTCGCGAAGCTCGCCGAACAGGCGGGGATCCAGGCTCTTGCGGTGCATGGCCGGACCCGCGCCGACCTGTACACCGGGGAGGCGGAGTACGAGACCATCGCGGCGATCAAGCAGGCCGTGTCGATACCGGTGTTCGCCAATGGCGACATCGATTCGCCGGAAAAGGCCAGGAAAGTCATCGAGCAGACCGGGGTGGATGCCCTGCTGATCGGTCGGGCCGCCCAGGGAAGACCGTGGATTTTCCGCGAGATCGACCATTACCTGCGGACCGGCGAGCACCTGCCGGCGGCGCCGCTTCCCGAAGTGCAGAGCATCCTGCTCGAACACCTCGCGGAGCTGCACCTTTTTTATGGGGAAGAAATGGGTGTGCGGATCGCCCGCAAGCATGTGGGGTGGTATCTCGCGACTCTGCCGGGCGCAAGGGAATTCCGCGCCCAGTTCAATCGTTTGCAGGACACGGATGCGCAGTGCGCCAGCGTCAGGCAGTTCTTCGCCGAGCGCCAGAACAACGGAACAGGGGTGGCCGCATGACAACGATGACGACCGAGACTTTAGTGAGTGGAACAACGCCCGTGAGCGACAACGCCAACCTGAAACAGCACCTCACCACGCCGACGCAAGAAGGGCAGACCCTGCGCGACAGCGTGGAGAAGGCATTGCACAACTACTTCGCCCACCTCGAAGGGCAGCCGGTCACGGACGTTTACAACATGGTGCTCTGCGAAGTCGAAGCGCCGCTGCTGGAAACCGTCATGAACCACGTCAAGGGGAACCAGACCAAGGCCTCCGAGCTACTCGGCCTGAACCGCGGGACCCTGCGCAAGAAACTCAAGCAATACGATCTTCTTTAAGAGCGGCGGCGGGCTCCGGCCAAGGGCGCGCGTCCCGGCCGGCACCCGCGGCCGGAAGCCAGCCCTCAGGACCCTTGCAATGACCGACCAAACCACCCGCCTGCCCATCCGCCGCGCGCTGATCAGCGTTTCCGACAAGACCGGCGTCGTCGACTTCGCCCGTGAGCTGGTCGCCCTCGGCGTGGAAATCCTTTCCACCGGCGGCACCTACAAGCTGCTCCGGGACAACGGCATCTCTGCCGTGGAAGTGGCCGACTACACCGGCTTCCCGGAAATGATGGACGGTCGGGTGAAGACCCTGCACCCGAAGGTGCATGGCGGTATCCTCGGTCGCCGCGACCTGGACGGCGCGGTCATGGAGCAGCACGGCATCAAGCCGATCGACCTGGTGGCGGTCAACCTGTATCCCTTCGAGGCCACGGTGGCCAGGCCCGATTGCGACCTGCCTACCGCCATCGAGAACATCGATATCGGCGGGCCGACCATGGTCCGTTCGGCGGCGAAGAACCACAAGGATGTCGCCATCGTGGTCAATGCCGGCGACTACGCCGCCGTGATCGAATCCCTCAAGGCCGGCGGCCTGACCTACGCCCAGCGTTTCGACCTGGCCCTCAAGGCGTTCGAGCACACCTCCGCCTACGACGGCATGATCGCCAACTACCTGGGTACCATCGACCAGACCCGCGATACCCTAGGCACCGCCGACCGCGGCGCCTTCCCGCGCACCTTCAACAGTCAGTTCGTCAAGGCCCAGGAAATGCGCTACGGCGAGAACCCGCACCAGAGCGCGGCGTTCTACGTCGAGGCGAAGAAGGGCGAGGCCAGCGTCTCCACCGCCATCCAGTTGCAGGGCAAGGAACTGTCGTTCAACAACGTCGCCGACACCGACGCCGCCCTGGAATGCGTGAAGAGCTTCCTCAAGCCGGCCTGCGTGATCGTCAAGCATGCCAACCCCTGCGGCGTCGCCGTGGTGCCGGAAGACGAAGGCGGCATCCGCAAGGCCTACGACCTGGCCTACGCCACCGATAGCGAATCGGCGTTCGGCGGCATCATCGCCTTCAACCGCGAGCTGGACGGCGAAACCGCCAAGGCCATCGTCGAGCGCCAGTTCGTCGAGGTGATCATCGCGCCGAAGATTTCCGCCGCCGCCCGCGAGGTGGTCGCCGCCAAGGCCAACGTACGCCTGCTCGAATGCGGCGAATGGCCAGCCGAGCGCGCCCCGGGCTGGGACTTCAAGCGGGTCAACGGCGGCCTGCTGGTACAGAGCCGCGACATCGGCATGATCAAGGCCGAGGACCTGAAGATCGTCACTCGCCGCGCGCCCACCGAGCAGGAGATCCACGACCTGATCTTCGCCTGGAAGGTGGCCAAGTTCGTCAAGTCCAACGCCATCGTCTACGCCAGGAACCGCCAGACCGTCGGCGTCGGCGCCGGCCAGATGAGCCGGGTCAACTCCGCACGGATCGCCGCGATCAAGGCCGAGCACGCCGGCCTGGAAGTGAAAGGCGCGGTGATGGCCTCGGACGCCTTCTTCCCGTTCCGCGACGGCATCGACAACGCGGCCAAGGCCGGCATCACCGCGGTGATCCAGCCGGGCGGCTCGATGCGCGACAGCGAAGTGATCGCGGCGGCCGACGAGGCGGATATCGCGATGGTGTTCACTGGCATGCGCCATTTCCGCCATTGAGTATCACGGCGGCTGAGCGCGATGCGGTCAGCCGCCCTACCCACGAATTTCACGCAGGGCGGATAACGCGGCGCGTTACCCGCCGTTGCGCCAGGAGAACCCCATGAACGTACTCATCATCGGCAGCGGCGGTCGTGAACATGCCCTGGCCTGGAAAGTCGCCCAGGACCCGCGCGTGGCGAAGGTCTTCGTCGCCCCGGGCAACGCCGGCACCGCCACCGAAGCCAAGTGCGAGAACGTCGCCATCGACGTGCTGGCCCTGGAGCAACTGGCCGACTTCGCCGCGAAGAACGTCCAGTTGACCATCGTCGGTCCCGAGGCGCCGCTGGTGGCAGGCGTGGTCGACCTGTTCCGCGAGCGCGGCCTGGATATCTTCGGCCCGACCGCCGGCGCCGCCCAGCTGGAAGGCTCGAAGGCCTTCACCAAGGACTTCCTCGCCCGCCACCGGATCCCCACCGCCGCCTATCGCAACTTCACCGAGGTCGAGCCGGCCCTGGCCTACCTGCGCGAGCAGGGCGCGCCCATCGTCATCAAGGCCGATGGCCTGGCCGCGGGCAAGGGCGTGATCGTCGCCATGAACCTGGACGAAGCCGAAGCCGCCGTGCGCGACATGCTCGCCGGCAATGCCTTCGGCGACGCCGGCTCGCGCGTGGTGATCGAGGAGTTCCTCGATGGCGAGGAGGCCAGCTTCATCGTCATGGTCGACGGCCAGAACGTGCTGCCGATGGCCACCAGCCAGGACCACAAGCGCGTCGGCGATGGCGACAGCGGGCCGAACACCGGCGGCATGGGCGCCTACTCGCCGGCCCCGGTGGTCACCGCCGAGGTCCACCAGCGGGTGCTGGACGAAGTGATCTACCCGACCGTGCGCGGCATGGCCGAGGAAGGCAACGTCTATACCGGCTTCCTCTATGCCGGCCTGATGATCGACAAGAGCGGCGCGCCCAAGGTCATCGAATTCAACTGCCGCTTCGGCGATCCGGAAACCCAGCCGATCATGGTCCGCCTGGAGTCCTCCCTGGTCCTGCTGGTCGAGGCCGCCCTGGCCAAGGCGCTGGACAAGGTCGAGGCGACCTGGGACCCGCGTCCGACCGTGGGCGTGGTACTGGCCGCCGGCGGCTATCCGGGCGACTACGCCAAGGGCGAGGTCATCGAAGGCCTGGCCGAGGCCGCCGCGCTGGACGGCAAGGTGTTCCACGCCGGCACCGCGCTGAAGGATGGCCAGGTGGTCACCTCCGGCGGCCGCGTGCTCTGTGCCACCGCCATCGGCGAGAGCGTGTCCGCCGCCCAGCAACAGTCCTATCGCCTGGCCGAGAAGATCCGCTGGAACGGCTGCTTCTACCGCAAGGACATCGGCTACCGTGCCATCGCCCGCGAGCGCGGCGAGTCCTGACCGGGCCCGAAGCCGCGGGCGCCGCACGGCGCTTCCGCGGCCTATGCCGTTGCCACGGCCACTTGGCTATAATCCGGCCATTCACCTTCGAAGGGACTTCGCCGTGGTACGGCTTCGGATCGCCATAGGACTACTCGTCAGCTTCCTGCTGCTTCTGCTCGGTCCGATGTCGCCGGCGGTCGCGGACGACGCCGGCGTTTCCAGCGTTCCCCTGCAAACCACCGCCACCACCCCCAGCGTCAACCAGAACTGGCGCCTGCTGCGCGACGAGAGCGCGCAACTGCGGATCGCCGACGTCCTCCAGCGCAAGGAGCAGTTCCGCCCGCTGGCCAAGCGCTCCTTCATCTTCCCCGCCAGCCCCCAGGCGGTCTGGCTGCAGGTCCAGCTTCCCGCGCAGAAGGTGCCGAGCTGGCTGTGGATCTTCGCCCCGCGGGTGCAGTACCTGGACTACTACCTGGTGCAGGACGGCCAACTGGTGCGGGACCAGCACACCGGCGAGTCGCGACCGTTCCAGGAGCGCCCGCTGCCCTCGCGCTCCTACCTGTTCTCGCTGCCGGTCGACGGCAAGCCGATGACCCTGTACGTGCGGATGACCTCCAACCATCCGCTGATGGCCTGGTTCGACCAGATCGACGAAGCCGGCCTGGTCGGCCTGGAGAAGCCCGCCTACGCCTTCGGCATGCTGCTCGGCGGCATGCTCCTGCTGCTGATGTACAACCTGATCCGCTTCGCCTACTCGCGCAGCGCCAGCAGCCTGTGGCTGGCGGCGGTGCACGCGGCGCTGGCGGTCTGCGCCGCGGCGAACCTGGGGCTGGTGGCGTTCTGGCTGCCGGGACTCAAGTTCAACCAGTCGCTGACCGCCGACCTCGGCGCCCTCGGCGCCGCGGTGAGCCTGCTGTGGTTCGCCTGCAGCTTCTTCCGCGGCACTGCGGAAAGCCGCCTGAACCGCCTCCTGCAAGGCGAGGCGCTGTTGATCCTGGCGGTCGGCGCGATCATCGCCTTCACCCAGCAACTCTGGTTCAGCTGGCTGATCTACCTGCTGGTGATCCTCAGTTCGCTCAGCGTCCCGCTGATCGCGGCCTGGCACTGGTATCGCGGCTACCAGCCGGCGCGCCTGATCGTTGCCGGGATGATCGTGTTCAACGCCGGCTTCATGGTGTTCCTGCCGGTACTGTTCGGCACCAAGCAACTCGATCCGGGCTGGCTGGTGCTCGGCGTGTTCAGCTTCGCCACCCTCGCCGGGCTGGTCCTGAGCGTCTCGCTCACCGAACGCCAGCGGCTGATCCAGCAGCTCAACCTGCAACAGCGCACCAGCGAGGCGGCGCACACCGCGGAATTGCAGACCAAGGCCGAGTTCCTGGCCAAGATCAGCCACGAGATCCGCACGCCCATGAACGGCGTGCTGGGGATGACCGAACTGCTCCTCGGCACCCCGTTGTCGGCGAAGCAGCGCGACTACGTGCAGACCATCCACAGCGCCGGCAACGAGCTGCTCACGCTGATCAACGAGATCCTCGACATCTCCAAGCTGGAGTCCGGGCAGATCGAGCTGGACGAAGTGCAGTTCGACCTCAACGCGCTGATCGAGGACTGCCTGGATATCTTCCGGGTCAAGGCCGAGCAGCAGCGCATCGAGCTGATCAGCTTCACCCAGCCGCAGGTGCCACGGGTCATCGGCGGCGATCCGACGCGCCTGCGCCAGGTGGTCCTGAGCCTGCTGGACAACGCGTTCAAGCAGACCGAGGAAGGCGAGATCCTGCTGGTGGTGGCCCTCGACGACCAGGGCGAGACGCCACGCCTGCGCATCGCCGTGCAGGACAGCGGCCACCCGTTCGACGCCAAGGAGCGCGAGGCGCTGCTCACCGCCGAGCTGCACAGCGGCGACTTCCTTTCCGCCAGCAAGCTCGGCAGCCACCTCGGCCTGATCATCGCCCGCCAACTGGTGCGGCTGATGGGCGGGGAGTTCGGCATCCAGTCCGGCAGCAGCCAGGGCACCACCCTGTCGCTGACCCTGCCGCTCGACCCGCAGCAGCTGGAGAACCCCACCGCCGACCTCGACGGCCCGCTGCAGGGCGCCCGGCTGCTGGTGGTGGACGACAACGAAACCTGCCGCAAGGTGCTGGTGCAGCAGTGCAGCGGCTGGGGCCTGAACGTCAGCGCGGTGTCGTCCGGCAAGGAGGCGCTGGCCCAGTTGCGCACCAAGGCGCACCTGCGCGAGTACTTCGACGTGGTCCTGCTCGACCAGGACATGCCCGGCATGACCGGCATGCAACTGGCGGCGAAGATCAAGGAAGACCCCAACCTCAACCACGACATCCTGCTGATCATGCTCACCGGGATCAGCAACGCGCCGAGCAAGATCATCGCCCGCAACGCCGGGATCAAGCGCATCCTGGCCAAGCCGGTGGCCGGCTACACGCTGAAGGCGACCCTCGCCGACGAACTCGCCCAGCGCGGCGTCAGCGGCGTCACCAACTACCTGCAACCGGCCAAGGAAGCGCAGGCGCCGAGCCTGCCGAGCGACTTCCGGATCCTCGTCGCCGAGGACAACAGCATCTCCACCAAGGTCATCCGCGGCATGTTGAACAAGCTCAACCTCCAGCCGGACACCGCCAGCAACGGCCAGGAGGCGCTCAGCGCGATGAAGGCGACCCAGTACGACCTGGTGCTGATGGACTGCGAGATGCCGGTTCTGGACGGCTTCTCCGCCACCGAGCAGCTCCGCGCCTGGGAAGCCCACGAACAGCGCCCGCATACCCCGGTGGTGGCGCTCACCGCGCACATCCTCAGCGAACACAAGGAACGCGCGCGGCTGGTCGGCATGGACGGGCACATGGCCAAGCCGGTGGAGCTGTCGCAATTGCGTGAGCTGATCGCCTACTGGGTCGGCGAACGCGATCGCCGCCGCCAGGGCGACGCCCTGCCCTCCTGAGGGCAGCGACGTGCTCCGGCGCTGCACCCGGCCTCCGCCACGGCGGATAACCGCACGCGGTTATTCGCCCTACGCCCCGGTGGTCCCGGCTCCCGTAGGGCGCATGACGCCAACGGCGTTATCCGCCGACACCGCCACTTTGTGGGGAGGTGACTGTTTTGACACATGCCAAAAGAGGGATGGATAGGCTAGAGCCCCTATAACACTAGGGCTCCAGCCGGAGAGGCGCCGTGCGGGTGTTTGGAAAATATCGATCAGGATTGAGCAAGGAATGAAAGATATTGATCGTTTATTGGCGCGGAATGGGCGCTAAGTCATCCAGCGGCCTGCCCATACCACGCGACCAATGATGTCGATTGCCTCTAGGTCTTGCTTGGACACGTACATCGTCTGGTAGGCCGAATTAGCGCTAATGATCGCTAGACCGCCATTGATTTGCCGCTGGATTCGCTTGGCGTATAGGTGGTCATCCAACCGAATGACGTAGATAGCCTCGTCGCGGACCTCGCCGCAGCTGTGGTCAATCATCACCGTATCACCATCGCTCAACAGCGGCTCCATTGAGTCACCGCCGATGCGAACGGCTGACATATTCGCTATCTCCAGACCTTGCTTCCGCAAGCTGTAGCGAGTGAACGCCAGCTTGGCCAAGGTCCGCGCGCCCTCCATCCAGGAACCGTGGCCAGCACTCACCCGCGCGTCGTAGAGGGGTACGTAGGCGTAGGTGTCATCCTCTGCGGCTTCATCCGGGGCAGCGCTGTGCATTTCCCCCTCCCCGGTAGCTAGCCAGCCAATGTCCACCCCCGCAGCCTTTGCAATGTCCACACACCGCGCAAGCTTGGGTTCACTGTCGCCGGTCAAGTAGTACTCCAGGGTACGCCTAGGGATAGCGGTTAGTCGCGCGAGTTCATCGCCACTTCCAACCAAGGCGGCGCAGGTTCTAATCCGAGCAGCCAGACCTTCGGTCATTTCGCTTTCCCCTCAGAAGAAAGCGAAATGCAGCCAAGAAAAATAGCTAGATTTCGCTTTGTCAGGAAGCCTTTATATATCAATGACTTAGCCAATTCTCGCCTCTTTATTGATAAATCTGGCAAGCGAAACGCCATTTTTCGCTTTACCAGTTGGCTGTTAATGGCTATGTTTATGCCCTAAGTCACGTTAGACAACCCAAGTAGTCGCCCTGCATGGCGGCTGAAATGGAACGTAGGCATGAACAGAACCGAAATCCCCCGCGACAACAACGTCCGCTGGGAGTGGATCAAATACCAGCTCCGTGCCAGGGGGTCGTCCCTGGCTGAGGTGGCCCGCTCCCTCGACGTCTCCAGCCCGGCAGTCAAAAACGCCAAGCTGACTCCCTACCCTCGGGTAGAGCGCGCCATCGCTGCTGTACTCGACCTCAGCCCGCTAGTGCTGTGGCCAGAGCGCTGGCTAGACGACGAGAATCCGAAGCGGCAACGGCCGAATCGCTCGGAGACCTTGCAGGCATATGTCAGACATATGCCAGGTGCTGAGGAAAATACCAGATACGCTGACCAAGCGCAGCGTAAAGCCGGCGCGGGGGCTTGAACATGGCCCGCCGCAAAGACGATCGAACGCTGGACATCTTCGATGTTCCGCAGCCGGCCCTCGCTATACCTGGTGAGTGCAACTACGCCGCTCAAGTCAGCGAACTGGTCAGCGAAATTCTGAAGGCTTGCGACCTTGACCGTTACGAGGTCGCCGCCCGGATGTCGCGCCTGTCCGGCGATGACGTGAGCAAGAACATGCTCGACGCCTGGTCGAGTCCCGCCCGAACTGATCACAACTTGCCTTTCTACCGCGCCGCCCTTCTGGAGGACGTCTGCGCGAGCCATCTGCTGACCAACTGGCTGGTCGATGTACGTGGCGGCCGCGTGGCTTACGGCCGCGATGCACTGCTCGCCGAACTGGGCCGCCTTGAGCGGACCCGCGAGGAAGCGAGCCGGCAGGCACGTGAACTCAAGCGACTTATGGGAGGTATCTGATGATCAAGCTTATTACTCGTCCAATTCGGGACGCTGTTCGTCGCTGGGTTCGTGAGGAGTTGGCCCTGGTGCAGGCTGAGGAGTATCGCCAGGCCGAGGCTCACGCTGAACGTCTCCTCCAGAACCGTCCGGCCCGTGAGCCGAATCTTTCCGACGTGGCGCGGGAACCGCTCGCAGCAGAGGTCGCGGCCTGGCTGAAGGAAAATCCAGCGTCCCCTCAGGCGGTTTGGAGAGAACGTCGTCTCGCACGCGCTGCAAGAGCTTTGCGGAGGGAGAACCCAAGTCACGACGAAGAATCAGCCATTTGTCGAGGGTGTGATCAATGAGTCGGGAAAAAAGTCTCGGCCTGATCGATGTGGATTGCAGCAGTGCGAACACCACTTCAGATAATGCCTCGTTCATTTCTTCAAGCCGGCCGAGTGACTCTGTCAGATCGTCCAGTTCTTCCTGCAATTCGCGAAACTCTTCTTCGCTGATCATGCCTGCGCCCTCCAAAACGGCTGACAGTATTGAATCCATCGCGCTCGGGCAAGCACAGCTTGACGCTATACATCGCCCGCTTCTCGACGATCTCCGCCATGCCGCCGAGTTCTTCAACTCGGTCGATGGCGACCACGCTTCAGTCTTCAACGGCAGCAGACAGATTGCAGCCGAATGGCTGGAAACTGCCGCTCTCGCCCTTGGTAACGCCCTGATCGCCCAACACGAGGCTACTGGAGGCGGCCATGAGTGAGTGGTTCAGCCCTCAACAACTTGCGGGTATGCCTGGCCTCGGTTCAACAGTACGAGCTGTTCAGTTGCGCGCCAAGCGTGAAGGCTGGACCAGCCAGCGTAGAGTCGGCACTAAAGCGATGGAGTACCACGTTTCGGCCCTGCCGAAAGAAACCCGCGCCGCACTGCTGAACGCCGCCCTGGGCGAGGTGGCCACCAAGGTGGTCCGCCAGGAGACGCAGTTGGCCCTGGTCGAAACCAACCGCCAGCAGCTGGTCGCCGATGCTCGGCAGGGGGTGCTGCACGCCCTGGACCTGATGATGGCCCGCACCGGCTACAGCCGGAAACGCTCCATCACCCTGATGCTGGACATGGCGCGCCTCGGCCAGGTCGAGCCGCAGCTGCTCGCGATGCTCAAGATGGCCCGCGATCCTCGCGGCCGCCCGAGCGCGGATGGCCTGCCGAGCGTGCGCAGCCTGGAGCGCTTCCTGGACCAGGCCGAGCGTGGCGCCCTGGTGCCGAAGGTCCGCCGCCCGGACATGAGCGTTCCCGACTGGGCGCCGGCCTTCATGACGATCTACCAGGGGCCGGAGAAGCGCAGCGCCCGCGCTGCCCATGCACTGCTGGAGAAGCACTGGCAGGGGCAAATGCCCAGCCTGGACCAGGTCTATGCGTTCCTGCGCAAGGTGGGCAACGTCAGCCGCGAGGTCGGGCGCATGGGTGAGCATGAAATCAAGGCGCTGCGCCCGTTCATTCGCCGCGACTTCACCAAGCTGCTGCCGACCGACGTCTATTCCTGCGACGGCCACACGTTCGACGCCGAGGTCCAGCACCCGATGCACGGCCGGCCCTTCCGGCCGGAAATCACCACCATCATCGACATCCGTACCCGTCGAATTCCGGGCTGGTCCACCGGCCTGGCCGAGTCGGCCCTGGTGGTGGTCGATGCCTTGCGCGACGCCTGCACCAAGGGCGGCATCCCGGCCATCTTCTACGTTGACAACGGCTCGGGCTACGTCAACCACATGATGCGCGACGAGGCGGTCGGCCTTATGGGCCGCCTGGGCATCGATATGAAGAACAGCCTGCCATACAACAGCCAGGCGCGGGGCGTGATCGAGCGCGTCCACCAGAGCCTGTGGATTCGCGCCGCCAAGGAACTGCCCGGCTACATCGGCGCCGACATGGACCGCCAGGCCAAGCTGGCCGCCTTCAAGCTGACGCGCCGGGCCATCGCCAAGGGCGGCACCATGCCGCTGATGTCTTGGGAATCTTTTGTCGCGTTCTGCGAACAGCAGATTGCCGAGTACAACGACCGGCCGCACAGCAGCTTGCCGCGCATCGTTGACCCGAACACCGGCCGCCGCCGCCACATGACCCCCAACGAGGCCTGGGCGCTGCACGAAGCGGAGGGTTTCAGCCCGATGCGCGTCACCGACGACGAGGCCCGGCCGCTGTTCCGGCCCCAGGTGCTGCGCACCGTCCGCCGCTGCGAACTGGAGTTCATCGGCAACCGCTACTTCGCCCGCGAGCTGGAGGAATTCCACGGCGACCAGGTGGCCGTGGGCTACGACATCCACGACGCCAGCAAGGTGTGGGTCTACGACGGCGAGGGGCGCTTCCTCTGCACCGCAGAGCTGAACGGCAACAGCCGCGACTACATGCCAGCTTCGTATGTCGAGCGTGCCCGCGAGAAACGCGCAGAGGCCCGCGAGAAGCGCGCCCTGGCTCACCTCGACGAGATTCGCGCCGAGCGTGACGGCGGGTATGCCCTGGAAATGGATGCGCCGCTGTCCATCCCCGGCCTCGGCACAATCACCCCCGAGCAACTCCGGTCGCGCAGCGCCGCGACCCTTGAAGTGCAGGCCGAGCGGATCGACGAACCGCGCCCGGCCGCAGCCACCACCCAAGCCACCACTGCCCAGGTCTTCACCCTGCCGACCGCTCCCGCCCAGCGCTACCGGCAGTGGTGCGAGCTGGCCGAGCGGCAGCGCTCCGGCCAACCCATCGAGCCGGACGCCGCCCAGTGGTTCGAGGTTTACCCCAAATCCAAAGAATTCGCCGCCCAGCAGCGGCAAGCATGAAAGGAGCTGTATTCATGACCACCCCGAAAACCACCCAACTGGCCAATGGCATGGCCGACATCGCCAACATCGCCCTTTGCGATATCGCCCTGGAGAAAGCGCTGTCGCGTACCTCCACGTTGCCCGGCCTGGTCTGCTTCTACGGCCCGTCCGGCTTCGGCAAATCCGTTTCGGCCGCCTGGGTCGCCAATCGCCGCCGCGCCTACTACGTCCAGGCCAAAAGCGTCTGGACCCGCAAGCACACGCTGAAGTCGATCCTGGGCGAAATGGGCATCAAGCCGGCCGGCACGATCCCGGAAATGGCCGACCAGATAGCCGAGGAACTGGCCGCCAGCGGCCGCCCGCTGATCATCGACGAAATGGACCACCTGGTCGCCTCTGGCCAGGTCGAGCTGATTCGCGACCTGTACGAGTCCAGCCAAGCCTCCATCTTGCTGATCGGCGAGGAAATGCTGCCGACCAAGCTGAAGAAGTTCGAACGCTTCCATGGCCGCGTGCTGAGCTGGGTTCCGGCCCAGCCAGTGTCCCTGGAGGACGCCCGCAACCTGGCGCCGGTCTACAGCCCCGGAGTGGCTATCGCTGACGATCTGCTCGCGCACCTGGTGAAGAAGTCCCTGGGCTCTGTCCGTCGCGTCGCGGTGAACCTGGAGCAGTTGGCCGAGGCCGCCACCGTTCAGGGCCGGCGCGAGCTGGAACTGGCCGACCTCCAGCGCCTGAACCTGGAGCTGTACACCGGTGCGGCCCCGAGCCCGAGGACTTCGAAATGAGCCTCGGCAAAAACCCGGCTCACCTGTCCATGGTCGGGGGCAAGAGCCCCCGCCAGCAGATGTGGGAAGTCATCCGGGCCAACCGCGAAGAGTTCACCGTCTACCGCGTGGCGCGCCGCTCCAACCAGCACGACAAGACTGTCGAGAAGTATGTCGCCTGCCTGCGCCTGGGCGGCTACGTCGAGGCGATCCGCGGATTCAAGCGCGGCGAAGAGGTCGTGTTTCAGCTGATCCGCGACAACGGCGTCGAGGCACCGAACCTGAACGCCGATGGCAAGCCATCCCAGCAGGGATACACCACCGAGGCGGTCTGGCGGACGTTGCGAATCCTCGGTCCAGCGACCCCGGAGCAGATCGCCGCATCGGTGGCGGCCTCGGGCACGACCGTCTCGCCCAGCACCGTTCAGCGCTACTTCATCGACCTCCAAAACGCCGGATACCTGACCCGCAACGGCCGCCATTACGCCCTCAAGCCAGGCCGCTACACCGGCCCTCGGCCGCCCATCGTCCAGCGCGAGACGCGCCGCCAGGTCTACGACCCGAACCTTGACCAGGTCATGTGGAGTTCGCACGGCGAGTACCAGCACAACCGGAGTCGTTCGCGGGGCGCTGCCCAGGCTGGCGTGGCGGATACCGAAGAAAACAACGAATCAGGCGGCTGAAGCCGTGATGAAGACGGTGCCGAGGGGTGGCCGCCCCTCGACACCTACCACCACCCGGAAGGAGAGGAGCCATGCAAATGCATGCACAGCAAGGCGGTAGCGCCGCGAAGGCTAGCACAAGCCACTTTCGCGGCACTACGAACATTGAGGAGTACATCCGCGACATGGCGAGCCGTGGGTTCAGTCGTCGGGCCGTGAGTAAGGCCCTGGGTATGCAGTCGCGGAAGTTTAAGGAACTCCTGGAACTCCTGCCAGAAATGGACTGGGTGCCTCCTTGTCAGTCGTGGGACCGCCTGCGCGCTGACCAGGAGAAGAAGGGACGCAAGTGTCCGATGACAGAGGGGCGTCTGCGCTCGATTGTCGCGGCGAGGCGCGCCGCGATGGCAAAACACACCCGCTACACCGCGTTTGGTGTAACAGCCACCTTGCCGGAGCTGGTGAGCCAGTTCGGCCAGGTCACCGCCGCCACCGTGCGCATGCGGTTGGCCAAGGGAATGCCTCTGGAGCAGGCCCTTGCCTCCGTGCGCAGCGATCCTTGTGGAAGGAAGGTCGCTGATAGCCATCCCTGGAAACAGGAGGCGCACCAGGGGGCTATCAATCACCTTGAGCGTCAAACCGCTGCAATGCAGGAACGCGTTCAGGGGGAGCGCCTGGACCGGGCGGCCTCACTGCTGAGCCAGGAGGTGCCGCCATGCGCCGAACACTGATCCCCATCGGCATCTTCCTGGCCCTCGGCCTACTGCTGATCCTGGCCGGTGATGCCCTGATGCTCGGCCGCCGCCTCATTGCCTGGCAGTGGGGGTGCTGATGGAACGCGCAATCGATCTGTCGGCCTGGGGCGAGCGTCCGCCTGTCTTCGTCCAGCTGCTCGCCGCTGAGGTGGCCCGCAGCAGCCAGACGAAAGCCGGCGAGGCAATCGGCATGAGCCGTTCGACCGTCAGCACCATCCTCGCCAACCGCTACCCGTCGCCCTCGACGATCCGCGTCGAGCGCCGCGTCCTGGCCGCGCTGAGCCGTATTGAGTGCCCGGCCTTGGGCGAGGCGGTGACCTCGGTCGAGTGCAGCGAGTACCTCCAGCGGCCGGCGCCGCTGAACAACCCCGTCGCGATGCGCTGCTGGAAAGCGTGCCGCGCCTGTCCACGCAACCCGCATACCGCCCCCATGAAACGAGAGGAACAAGGCCATGAGAACCGCATTGCCCTTGAAAGTCTTGACGCCTGACTTGGCCCTGAGCCTGCGCACCTTCAACGATGCCGCCCGGTTGCTCCAGCGCATGGGGGTTCGCCTGCATCGCCTGGAGCCGACAGAGGGGCGCGTGACCATTGCCGCAGATGACGCCCGCCAGCTCCTGGAGAAAGGCTACCTGATGGGTTTCCAGCGTGACGCCTCGGCCGGCAGCACCCGTTATATCACCCGCTTCCAGGGCATCACCCTGGCCTGGAGCGAACCGATCAGCTACCGCGACTTCGCCGGCAGCAAACCCGTAATTCACTGAAAAGGACTACCCCATGAACGACGTACATATCCCCGAGGGCTACCGGATGGACGGGCAAAAGCGCCTGATCCCGGAGGCCACCATCAAGCCCGTTGACCTGGCCCGCGACCAGTTGGTTATGGAGCTGGTGGGCAAGGCCAAGGCAGTCCAGAGCGAGCTGGCCCGCTTCAAGGCTTCCGCGTTCGGCGACATCGACGCTTTCGTCGATCTGTCGGTCGAGCAGTACGGCACCAAGCTTGGAGGCAAGAAAGGGAACGTCTCCCTCCTGAGCTTCGATGGCCGCTACATGATCAAGAAAGCGATCCAGGAAACCATCCAGTTCGACGAGCGTATCCAGGCCGCCCGCGAGCTGATCGAGGAATGCCTTCGCGACTGGACCCAGGGCGCCAGGCCCGAAGTGGTCACCCTGGTAACCAACGCTTTCCGCACTGACACGAAGGGCGAAATCCGTACCGCCCGAGTGCTCGCCCTGCGCCGCCTGGACATCCAAGACGAGCGCTGGCTGCGAGCCATGAATGCGATTGGCGACGCCTGCCAGGCGGTGGGTTCCAAGGCCTACATCCGCGTCTATGAACGGGTCGGCGACAGCGACCAGTACCAGCAGATCAGCCTCGATATGGCGGGGGTGTGATATGGCCCGCAACCGCGCGCAACAGCTGTGCATCGTCACCTTGGACTATCAGCGTTTCCTGTTACCCCAGGCTGATGCACTCAAGCTGATAGACATCATGAGTCGAGCCGCAGAGGTTCAGGCCGACTACGCCTCTGGAGCTGGGTTCAAGTACACCGTCGGCGAAGCGCCGGAAGTCGAGTTGACGGTAGTGCGCCCCAGTCAATTGGTCATGCCGCAGGCCGAGCCGGCCCCAGCTACACCACGCGCTCGCCGGAAGTCTCCGGCCCAGGTCACGCACGATGCCATTCGGCTGCTGGAGGGGCTCTGATCATGACCAAGACGTTCGCCATGTGCCGCATCGACGGCCTGATCGAGCTGCGGGAGGAACACCCAGGCGAGGGCTACTTCGCCCTTGCCGTGGGCGACTTGGCCAGCGTGCGGGCGGCGGTCTTTGCAACCGCTGAGCCGCACCAGGTCGGCAAGAAAGTCGCCCGGCGCGTACCGGGTGTGAGCCCCGACGCCACCGACCGCGAGAACCTGGGTTCCATCGCCCGCTACATCCAGACCCTGGGCCAGCAGGATCGGCCTGGCTTCCGTGCGCTGGGGGTGTGAAATGCAGCAGTCCAACCCCTTCAATCATCCCGGACAGAGCTATGGCGCCGTAGACGTCGATAGCCGTCTCCGCGCCGTTGCCGGCTTCGACCTGGAGCAATGCCGCGCTGCGCTCGCGGTCACCGGCCTCCAGAAGATCGTCGAGCAGAAAATTCGCACCCGCATCCGCCAGCTGGAAAAGCAGGCATCCGCACAGAAGGAGGCATAACCATGGCCGTATACACCATCACCCTCAGCGACACCGAAGGCGGAATAGATTTCTCCATGCAAGGCCCGCCGCTGCACGACTCCGAAGCATCGAAGATCGCCTACGCCCTTATGCAATAGACCATGTCCCTCGGCCGAGAACTCGCAAAGCAGAACGGAGTTGGTAACGCCGTTTCCTGCGCCTGCGACGAGTGCCTGGCACGCCGCGCTCGCGGCGAGGAACCGCAACAGGAAATCCACTACACCACGGCCAAGAGCCGCACCGTCCACTGAGCGAAACCGCCCCGGCCTGGCCGGGACGGTCTGCCGGACGTGGTGGTCCGGTACTGATGAGCAGCCACCCATGACGAACGAAACCAAGACAGACCGCCAGCGCCGCCTGGCGCGGGAACGCCAACGGGCGAAGCGCGAGCGCGATGCCCTGCGCCGCGCTGCGCTGGGCGGTCGCCGCTTCAACATGGACATGTACCAGGGAACGGCGGATGCACTCGATCTGATCTGCGCGGCCGGTGGCTTCGCCGAGCCGGCCGAGGCGGTCACCTTGCTCCTACACAACGTTGCCGAAATTGCTGAGCGTGACGCGTCACGTTTTGCCGAATTGATCCAAAAGAGAAACCATCCAGGGAGGACCAAGCGATGAGCCTACGCGCCGTCAACCTCGCAAAAATCCACATCGCCAAGGCCCAGCTGGGCATGGACGATGACACCTATCGCGCATTGCTCGCTCGCGTCGCGGGCGTGCGCTCGGCCAAGGACCTAGGGCCGCGCCAGATCGACCACGTACTTGTCGAACTCCAGCGCCTGGGCTGGAAACCGAAGAGCAACCGGCAGGGCCGGGCGACGCCAAAAGTGCCGCAAAACCGGCAAACCGTGCTGCGCAAAATCACCGCGCTCCTGGCCAGCGCCCATCGCCCCTGGAGCTACGCCGACCATATGGCCCGGCGCATGTTCCAGGTCGAGCGGGTCGAGTGGCTGGACGACAGCCAGCTCTACCGGCTGATGCAGGCGCTTATCATCGACAGGAGCCGCCATGAGCAGGTCTGAGGTGGATCTTCGGGAGGTCCAGGACATGCTGCCGGATACCGTCCGCGACATGGCCGGACGCATCGGGCTGCCGGCCACCCTGGTGGTGGTCGAGCAACTCGGCGGCACGTCCTGGCGGATAGCCGAGGGCCGGGCGCGGAGAGGCGAAGCGCGCCGGGCTGCGCTGGCCGAACTGGTGGGCAGCGACATCGAGGAGCAGCTTCACACGCACTATCGGGGCGAAGAAATTTACGTGGCTCGCTGCCACAAGGCGCTGGTACGGTGGCGCGACCTGGAGATCGTCGAGCGCTTCGAACAGGGCTTGCGTGATGGGCAAACCGCCCGTAGCCTGCTCAGCGATCTTGCCCGCAAGTACAACCTGTCCGACCGCTGGATATGGGAGATTGTCAACCGGCCGAGCGAGCCGGCACCGCAGCAATCCACCCTGTTCCACTAAGCCGGGGCGCAACGCCCCGGCCGGCGTCTCCGCGCCGATCCTGTCTCAGCCGTTGAACCCCTTCCGCTAATCCCGCGTCGCACTCGCCGCCAGGATGGCGGCATGAGCACATCTAGCCCCCCAACGTCTCTACGCAGCCCCCGCGACTACGCCGCCGCCATCCTGGCCGAGCCCAGCCGCGAGCGTCGTAACGCTCTGCTGGAAGCCTGCCCGGTCAACTGGCAGCCACTTGTTCGGGCGCACGTCGAGGACGCCTTCGCGAAGGTCAAGGCGTATCGCCAGATGATGGACCACCGCGCCGAGTCGATCCGGCGCGGCCCGCCTCCAGCTCCCCGCGTCACCGACACCGATTTCCGCATATCCAACTACACCAAGTCCGCCCCGGAGGTAGGCAATGCGCACCTATCCGCAATTCGGGCAGCGCTCGCAACGGAAGCACCAAATGCCTGATCCCGCATCCACCTCGGCCGGCAGCGCCGCGCTGCTGAAAATGTTTGGCATCCATATCAGCGCGGGCGCCCTGGCAGCCGCCCTGGGCTTCCTGGTCCTGTGGCCCAGGACCATGAAAGAGGGGTTTGCCCGGCTGTTCTGCACCATCGTCGCGTCCAGCGTCTTCGGCCCGATCCTGGTCGTTTACCTGCACTCCAACCGCCCCGAGCTGTTCGAGTCCGCCCAGGTGGTGGCCGGGCTCTACCAGTTAGAGCCGGCAGTCGGCCTGCTGTTCGTTTCCGCTCCGCTCCTGGTGATTGCCGGTCTGCCCGCCTGGTGGCTGATCGGGGCGGCCCTGCGCCTGTTTGAGCGGGACGGCGATTCATGGCTGGGCGCGTTCGCCCAGTGGGTAAAACGCAAACTGGAGAACACCTGATGGCCCTTCAACCTCGCGGCATCCGCAACAACAACCCCGGCAACATCGTTTGGTCGGCACGCAACAACTGGCAGGGTCAACTCCCCCACGACCCGCAGATCGAACCGCGCTTCTGTCGTTTCGACACGGCGCATAACGGCACCCGCGCATTGGCCAAGCTGCTGCTGAACTACCGCAAGGTCTATGGCCTGCGCACCGTCGAATCGCTGATCGCACGCTGGGCGCCGTCGAACGAGAACAACACCCGCGCCTATGCCTCGGCGGTGGCCCGAGCGATGGGAGTTCCGCCGCAGGCCAGCCTGCACCTGGACCAGGCCACCCTGGTCGCTCTGGTGACCGCCATCATTCACCAGGAAAACGGGCAGCAGCCCTACAGCGCCGAGCAGATCGCCCAGGCCGTGCGGGAGGTGCTGTGATGCAACGCCCCAGCGGAATCAGCCTCAGCGATCTGTTCGCGATCTGCCGTGAAGACCCGGCCAACCGGTGGCTCTGGATACGCCTCTATCTCCGCGACCTGCTGGCCCGCGTCGTGGTTCTGGTCTTCATGGCAATCGGTGCCGCAGGCCTCGCCTATGGCCTGGGAGGGGCGTTCGCCTACGGCTTCATGCAGACCGTTGCGTCCTACCAAGTCCAGCTCAGCGTCGAGAAGTCGCCATGACCTGGCGCGTCGGCCTGATTGTCTTTGTGCTCCTGGTGATGGTCTGGACGGCCGGCTGGTGGGGCGGTCGCGAGGCTGGCCTGGCCGATGGGCGCGCCGCCTGCGCCGACGCACAGACCCGCGCATATCGCGACGTCCTGGAGCAATCGGCGGCACAACTGACGAAGGTCCAGGACACCAGCGCGGCTCTTTTCCAGCGCCTGGCCAAGCGGGCCGACAGCGACCAACAAACTACTCGGGAGCTTCGCCATGCCCTGGCCGAAACCGCTGCTGATCGCGCTGCCTGCCGCTTTCCTGCTGGCGTCATGCAGCAGCTCGAAACCGCCCGTCAACGTGCCGCCAAGGCCACTACCGGCGGCCTTGGCTCAACCGTGCCCGACCCCGGTGGCGGTGACTGATGACAGCCCCGATGCCACCGCAATTGCCCTCAAACAACTCTACGACCAATACGGCGTTTGCGCCGGCCTGCACTGGGACACCGTGCGACACCTTCAAAAGGACTGATCCGATGACCGAAAAGAAAGCCTCTCCCGAGTTCGAACTGCTGCAACGCATCGACGGCCGCCTGGAGCGCTTCGAGGACCGATTCCCGCAGATCGAGCGTAAGGCCGTGCTGTACGGCTCGGCGGCCGGCGCGCTGGCGGGTGGCCTGGTTGCCTGCGGCCTGCTCGCGGCGCGTATCAAGCTCGGTATCTGAGGTAGTCCATGGCGCACCCGAAGGAAACCCGCGACGCCTTGCGCCGCGCCTATGTCCTCGACCGGCAGTCCCTTGAGGTCGCGGCCGCCATGTTCGGCGTCTCCTACGGCACCGCCCGCCGCTGGAAACAGCAGGCGGAAGCCGAGGGGGACGACTGGGACAAGGCGCAATCGGCGCAGTTGCTGGCCGGTGGTGGGCTGGAGGACGTGGCGCGCCAGGTGCTGGCCGGCCTGGTGACTCAGTTCCAGGCCACGATGGAAGCCATCCAGGTAGACGCGGAAATCAAGCCCGCCGTGAAGGTGCAGCTGCTCGCCAGCCTGGCCGATGCCTACAACAAGACGGTCAGCGCGTCCAAACGTGTTCTGCCCGAGACATCAGCGCTGGCCACCGCGATGGAAGTGCTCCAGCGCCTGGCCAGCTTCATCCGTGAGCGGTTCCCGCAGCACGCCCAGGCATTCGCCGAGGTGCTGGAGCCGTTCGGTGAAATCATTGCAAAGGAGATCGGATAATGTCGATGAGCCCGGAGAACCTGGCCGTTCTGGCGGATATGACGGTACGTCTGCTGGAGCTGCGGCAGAACGAATGCAAGAACCTGGTTGTCGAGGACAGCGCGCCGATACTGTTCGGAAAGCTGGTCGGCAGTTATCTGGATGCTCTGGCGAAAGAAGTGCCCACCACGGCAAAGGTGGTGAGCGTCACGAACAGGGTTGACCTTAAGAGTCTTCTGGGTCGGGCAGTATTCCCAGAAGCCGGTTCTTGACCATGTGGAAAACCTCCGGGTCTACATGGTCAGGGACGCGGCTGAAGTTACGCTCAAGGCTTTCTTCCCAAGCCTTCCTGCCTTCTTCACTGGCAGACATGACTTCTGCGACCGAGATCAGCCCCCGTAGTACGGCGGCAATGAGCGTATCGCGCTCTTTTATCGCCTCTACCTCTTCCACCCCGAATACTTTCGGACCAGTCATTCTTGACGCTCCTAGCGTTGGTTAGAAGCCATGAAGAGTAGCACCAGGGACTTCCTGGCGGACATCGCCCAGCTTGCGGGAGAGTTCCGTCGCCAGATCGAGGCCGAGGTCGCAGGTTTCGACCCCGACTCGAAGGCCAGCGCCGCCCGGCGTGAACGGGCCAGCGCGGACTATGAGTATTTCGCCCGGACCTACTTCCCGCACTACGTGAAGCGCGGTAACGCGCTGCTCCACGACTACCTCTACAAGCGGTTGCCCGAGCTGGTGGACCACCCGGACGGCCAGCACGAAGCCATTGCGGCGCCGCGTGGTAATGCCAAGTCCACCCTGGTGAGCCAGATATTCGTGATCTGGTGCGTACTCACCGGCCGCAAGCATTACCCCCTGATCATCATGGATGCCTTCGAACAGGCCGCCACGATGTTGGAGGCGATCAAGGCGGAGCTGGAGTTCAACCCGCGCCTGGCCATGGACTTCCCCCAGGGCGCCGGCAAGGGCCGCGTCTGGCAGGTCGGCACCATCGTTACGGCGAACGATGCCAAGGTCCAGGTCTTCGGCTCCGGCAAGCGGATGCGCGGCCTTCGACACGGCCCGCACCGTCCTGACCTGGTGATCGGCGACGACCTGGAGAACGACGAGAACGTCCGCAGCCCGGAGCAGCGCGACAAGCTGGAAAACTGGCTGAAGAAAACCGTTCTGTCCCTCGGCTCGGCCGACGACACCATGGACGTGATCATCATCGGGACCATCCTTCACTACGACTCGGTCCTGTCGCGCCTGCTGAAAAACCCGCTGTGGAAGCGGCGCAAGTTCAAGGCGATCATCGAATGGCCGCACCGCATGGACCTGTGGGAGAAGTGGGAGGAACTTCTGCTCAACTCCGACGACGAGGGCGCCGCCGCACTGGCCTTCTACCAGGAACGCGTCGCCGCCATGGAGGACGGCGCGATCATCTGCTGGCCGGATGGGCAGCCCCTCTACAAACTCATGGTGAAACGTGCCCGCGATGGGCACTCGGCGTTCGACTCGGAACAGCAGAACGACCCTGTCCAGGGCGAAAACGCCCCCTTCGCCGCCTGCATCACGTTCTGGGTCAACCGCCTGGCGCAGTGGATGTTCTACGGCGCGTGCGACCCGTCCCTGGGTAAGCAAGGCTCCAGTCGCGACCCCAGCGCCATCCTGGTGGGTGGGTTCAATCGGGAAACAGGCGTCCTGGACGTGGTCGAGGCTGCCATCCGCAAGCGCCTGCCGGACAAGATCATCGAGGACATCATCACCATGCAGCGGGCCTATCACTGCCTGGTGTGGGGCGTTGAGGCGGTCCAGTTCCAGGAGTTTCTGCGCACCGAGCTGGTGAAGCGCTCGGCCAAGGCTGGCTGCCCAGTACCTGCCCGAGCGATCACGCCACACGCCGACAAGCTACTGCGCATCGAAAGCCTCCAGCCGCACATGGCCAACGGCCTAATCCGTCTGCATCCAAGCCAGACCGTCCTGGAACAACAGCTGCGGCACTTCCCGGCCGCAGACCACGACGATGGCCCCGACGCCCTGCACATGCTCTGGATGCTAGCCACCACGGGGTTCGCGCCGATAGAGGCGACCTTGGTCAAACGCCGGCATGAATACGCGCCCGGCCTTGACGATTCTTTTGACACTGGCGGCCGCTTCGGCGGCGCATGGTAGGTACTACACATGGCACAAATCGTTGACGTCTACGGTAACCCGATCCGAACCCAGCAGTTGCGCGAGCCGCAGACCTCGCGCCTGGCCGGCCTGGCGAAGGAGTTCGCCCAGCACCCGGCCAAAGGGCTGACGCCGGCCAAGCTGGCTCGCATCCTGGTCGAGGCCGAACAGGGCAACCTCCAAGCCCAAGCCGAACTGTTCATGGACATGGAGGAACGCGACGCCCACCTGTTCGCCGAAATGAGCAAGCGAAAGCGCGCAATCCTTGGCCTGGATTGGGCGGTCGAGCCCCCGCGTAACGCCTCGGCGGCCGAGAAAGCCGATGCCGACTACCTGCACGAGCTGTTGCTCGACCTGGAAGGGCTGGAGGACTTGCTGCTCGATGCGCTGGACGGCATCGGCCACGGCTACAGCTGTATCGAGCTGGAGTGGGCGTTACAAGGGCGCGAGTGGATGCCGCTGGCGTTCCACCACCGACCGCAGAGCTGGTTCCAGCTCAACCCCGAAGACCAGAACGAGCTGCGGCTGCGCGACAACAGCCCGGCCGGCGAAGCCTTGCAGCCCTTCGGCTGGATCATTCACCGGCCGCGTGCGCGCTCCGGCTATGTGGCCCGCAGCGGCCTGTTCCGCGTGCTGGCCTGGCCGTACCTGTTCCGCCACTACGCCACCTCCGACCTGGCGGAAATGCTGGAAATCTATGGCCTGCCGATCCGGCTGGGGAAATATCCGCCAGGTACTGCCGACGAGGAAAAGGCAACCTTGCTGCGGGCCGTTACCGGCCTGGGTCACGCTGCCGCTGGGATCATCCCCGAAACCATGGCCATCGACTTCCAGCAGGCGGCGCAGGGCAGCAGCGAGCCGTTCCTGGCGATGATGCGGCAAAGCGAAGACGCCATATCCAAGGCGGTCCTGGGCGGTACCCTGACCAGCACCACCAGCCAGTCAGGCGGCGGCGCTTTTGCCCTGGGCCAGGTACATAACGAGGTTCGGCACGACTTGCTGGCATCCGATGCCCGCCAATTGGCGGCAACGTTGTCCCGCGATCTGCTCTGGCCGCTCCTGGTGCTGAATCGCCCTGGTAGTCCCGACGTGCGCCGGGCGCCGCGCCTAGTCTTCGACCTGCGCGAGCAAGCCGACATCACCAGCATGGCCCAGTCGATTCCGGCGCTGGTCAACGTGGGGCTGGAGATTCCCAGCGCCTGGGTCTATGACAAGCTCGGCATCCCGCAGCCTGCCAAGAATGAGCCAGTTCTGCGTTCGGCTGCGCAGCCTGCGATCCTGAGCCGACAGCATGGACAACGGGTGGCGGCCTTGGCCACCATCGTTGGCCCACGCTATGGCGATCAGCAGGCGCTGGACAAGGCGCTGGCTGACCTGCCGGCGAAGGACATGCAAAACCAGGCCAACGACCTGCTCGCCCCGCTCCTGGAAGCGGTCAACCGCGGAGACAGCGAAACCGAACTACTCGGCGCCCTCGCCGAAGCGTTCCCGGACATGGATGACAGCGCCCTGACGGACGCGCTCCACCGGCTGCTGTTCGCCGCCGATACCTGGGGCCGTCTCCACGGCAACCTGGACCGGATCGACTGATGGCCGCTCCGACCGAAGCCGATCTGCGGGCCATCTTCGCCCTGCGGCCGGCCGCCGCTATCGAGTATCTGGAGCGCAAGGGCTTCGCGATCACTTGGAACTGGCATGACGTTGACGCGGCCACCCACGCCCGCGCTCTGACCGTTGCCAGAGCAGCACGCCTGGACGTGCTCCAGGACATTCGCGACGCCCTGGTCGAGAACCTGGAGCGCGGCGAGACGCTACGAGATTTCAAGCGCAACCTGCGGCCGACCCTGGAGGCGAAGGGCTGGTGGGGTCGCCAGGTGGTAGTCGCGCCGGATGGCGGCGCCGAGGTCGCACAACTGGGCAGCCCGCGCCGCCTGGATACCATCTACCAGACCAACATGCAGTCGGCCTACATGGCAGGGCGCTACGCGGCCGCCTACGAAGCCAGGGAAACCCACCCTTACTGGATGTATGTGGCGGTGATGGATGGCGTTACCCGGCCCAGCCATGCCGCCCTGCATGGGAAAGTGTTCAGGTGGGACGATCCGATCTGGCAGCACATCACCCCGCCCAATGGCTACAACTGCCGGTGCCGGATCGTTGCCTTGACGGAGGCCGCTGTCCGCCGTCGCGGCCTGACCGTCGAATCCAGTCAGGGCAAGACCGGCCAGGTCACCGTCGAAACCGGCGTGGACCGGCGCACAGGGGAGATTCGCGAACAGACCCTGACCACCCTGGAGACGACCGACCGGGCCGGGCGGAAGATCCAATTTCGCCCCGATGCCGGGTTCGACGGCAGCCCCGTACAGAGTCACCTGATGGACCAGGTGCTGTACGACAAGGCCGAGCGCACCCTGGGAGCCCCAGCCGCAATCGACGAGGTGCGGGGTGTGCTGCTGGACCCGGTCCGCCAGCGCGCCTGGGCGGCCTTCGTAGATCGCGCCGCGTCCCCCCAGGGGCAGACCATGTCCATCGGCGTGCTCGATCCGACCGATATCACCTACGCCCTAGCCCAGGGCGCCCAGTTGCGGGCCGGCGTGGTCGCCACCAGCGATACCGCAATTCGCAACAGTGCTGTCGCTCGCGAGCAGCTCGCCAGCCTGCCGCAGCGCTTCGCCCAGCCTGACCTGGTGCTGTGGGAGCGCGGCAGCGAGTCGTTGGTCTACATCGTCCAGGCCGATAGCGCGGCCCTGGCTATCCGTCTGCGCGGCGAGATATACGGGCCCGGCCAACTGGAAAATGTCGGCCAGGTTATGGAAATCACCATGGATAGCATCCAGGATGGCCTGGCGACGGGCCGCTACAGGAGAGTGCGCTAGTGACAACTAGGATCGACGTCGAGCTGGACGACCAGGAGGTTCGCCAGCGCCTGGCGCTGCTGATGCGCTCGGTGACCGATACGCTGCCGGTCATGCGTGGCATCGCTGCCGAGCTGCTCGCGGAAACTGAGTTCGCCTTTATGGACGAGGGGCCGGGCTGGCCGCAGCTCAGCCCCGTGACTGTCGCCGCTCGCGAGGCTAAGGGGCGTGGTCCACACCCGATCCTCCAGGTCACAAACGCCCTGGCTCGCTCGGTCACGACCTGGGCGGATCGCAACGAGGCGGGAATCGGGTCCAACTTGGTCTATGCGGCCATCCACCAATTTGGTGGCGACGCCGGCCGGGGTCACCAGGTCGAAATTCCTGCACGGCGGTATCTGCCTTTCGACGAAAACGGCCAACTGGCGGCCGGCGCTCGGCAGTCAATTCTGGAGATCGTCCTAACAGCCTTGAGCCGAAATCGGTAGTGGCCACTTTCGGACAAGCGGCACATTGTGCCTATTGCGAATTAGGCACAATGTGCCTAATCTAACGTCATGCCAGCCACAACGGCGAGGCGCCAAGAAGGATAGAAGCCATGAAAATCACCAACGACACCACCACCTACGAAGTGGCCGAACTGATGGGTTCGGAGGCTGACGAACTCGATGGACGTATCATGATGGGGCTGCTCAGCCGCGAATGCGTGGTAGACACTGACGACCTGAGCGAGGATCAATGGCTGGCTCTGATCGACGAGTCGCAGAAAGTTCGCCGCGAACAGGAGGCAGAATGATGACCATCAGTAAGACAGACATTGACTGTTACCTCCAGACCTACGTTGTTATCGACCCAGTAAGCAACGGGTGGCAGTGGGGAATCGATGAGAATGGAGTCGGTGGCGCCCTCCATCATGGCCGAGTAGAGATGGTTGAAGGTGAGAATGGTTACTTCGGTTTGCGTGGCGCCACTCACCCGACCGAGAAGGAAGCCATGGCCGCCGCGCTCGGGTATCTGTGGAAGTGCCGACAGGACCTGGTGGCCATCGCTCGCAATGATGCAATTGAAGCCGAGAAATACCGTGCCAAGGCCTGACGCCTCCAGCCACAACCCAGACCCGCGCTACCTGCGCGGGCTGCTCAAGAAAGCCGGCATCAGCCAGCGGCGCGCAGCCGAGCTGCTCGGCCTCAGTGACAGGGTGATGCGCTATTACCTGAGCGAGGACATCAAGGAGGGCTACCGCCCCGCGCCGTATACCGTCCAGTTCGCCCTGGAGTGCCTGGCGAACGACCCGCCATCTGCGTGATCACCTGATCCGCCCGCAAACGCGCTACACGCGCCGAAACGGGGTTAGTCGCTACCTAGCATCAGAGTCGGTGCGTTAACCCCGTTAGAACCCCGTTAGAAATCGCTCCAGCGCCATTCGTGTGCCAGGGTTTGGCCAGAAGATGGCGCCGGACGGTTTCCGCAGTCGTTGAACCCCTTCCCGTAACCGCCGCGCTCGACCGTCGCCACCATTGGCGGCATGGAAAAGAACCGCCTACTCGTTGCCATCGCCGCCTGCTCGTTCCAGCTTCCCCAGCTGGAGGATGGCAGCGCCTGGATTCAAGTCACTCCAGCTGGTGAGTTCCGGCCCACGGACGGGCGCCCCATGGACGTGCCGGCCTGGCGGATCGATGCCGCCAGCGCCGCCGCCGTGATCGACCGGGCCAGGGCACGCAAGACACCGCCTGTCCTGGACTATGAGCACCAGACCCTCAAGAAAGAGGAAAACGGCCAGCCGGCGCCTGCTGCCGGCCGCTTCCTCGATTTCGAATGGCGCGAAGGCTCCGGCCTGTGGGGCCGTGTCGAATACACCGCCCGCGCCGCACGGATGATCGAGGACGGTGAGTATCTCTACTTCTCGCCGGTCTTCAGCTACGCCCCGGACGGCACGGTCCTGTCGATTCTGATGGGCGCCATCACCAACGACCCCGCCATCGATGGCATGGAGCCGCTCGCCCGCCGAGCGGCGGCCACCTTTGGCCTTTACCCCACCCAAGAGGAAACCTCCGTGGATGAACTCCTGAAAGCCATCATCGAGGCGCTGTCGCTCAAGGAAGGGGCGACCGAGGCCGAAGCCATCGCCGCCCTGACCGCGCTCAAGCCGGCCTTGGACGCACAGGCGGCCAGCCTGGCCACGCTGCGCGAAACCCTCGACCTGGCCAAGGACGCTAGCGTCGAGCAGATCGCCGCCGCCACCAGCCAACTGAAGAAGGCCGACCCGAGCCAGAAACCCGACCCGGCCAAGTTCGTGCCGTTGGAAGCTGTGACGGACCTCCAGGAGCAAATCGCCGCTCTGACCGCACGCCTCAATGGTGGCGAGCTGGACAAGCTGGTCGGCGCTGCGCTCCAGGACGGTCGCCTGCTGCCCTCCCTGGAGCAGTGGGCACGCGACCTGGGCGGTAAGGACATCGGCCAGCTCAAAGCGTACCTGGACAAGGCCGCGCCGATTGCCGCGCTGACCCGCCTGCAAGGCCGCCAGCCGGAGGGCGACACCCACAACCTCACCGACGCCGAGATGGAGGCCGCCCGTCTGACCGGGATCAGCCCCGCCGACTACGCCAAGGCAAAAGGAGCCTGACCCATGGCCATCATTACTCCGGCGCTGATTAGCGCACTGAAAACCTCGTTCCAGAAGCATTTCCAGGACGCCCTGGCGACGGCACCCAGCACCTACCTCCAGGTTGCCACGGTGATTCCGTCCACCACCGCCAGCAACACCTATGGCTGGCTGGGGCAGTTCCCCAAGCTGCGCGAGTGGATCGGTCAGCGTGTCATCAAGGACATGGCGGCCCAGGGCTACCAGATCACCAACAAGCTCTTCGAATCGACCGTGGGCGTAAAACGTACCGACATCGAGGACGACAACCTCGGCGTCTACGGACCGCTCATGCAGGAAATGGGGCGCGCTGCCGGCGCGCATCCCGACGAGCTGGTCTTCGCCCTGCTCAAGGCCGGCAACGCCAATCTCTGCTACGACGGTCAAAACTTCTTCGACACCGATCACCCGGTCTATCCGAACGTGGATGGCACCGGCACGGCGACCACCGTTAGCAACCTGTTCGCGCCGGCCGCTGATCCGGGGGCGGCCTGGTATCTGCTCGACACCAGCCGCAGCCTCAAGCCGTTGATCTACCAGGAGCGCATGAAGCCGTCGTTCACTTCGATGACCAAGGAAGACGACGAGCAGGTCTTCATGGCCGACGAGTACCGCTACGGCGTGCGCTCCCGCTGCAATGTCGGATTCGGTTTCTGGCAACTGGCAGCGATGTCCACCGAAGAGCTGAACAAGGCGAACTTCGAGAAAGTTTACGACGCCATGCGCAACCAGAAGGCCGACGGCGGCCGTCCGCTGGACATTCGCCCGAACCTGCTGGTGGTCCCGACCACTCTGCGCTCCAAGGCCAAGGAAGTGGTCGGGGTGCAACGTCTGGCCAATGGCGCGGACAACCCCAACTTCGAACTGGTCCAGGTACTCGATACCGCCTGGCTCAACTGATAGCCCCAGACGGAACGCCTGCCAGGCCAAGGATGGCCACCTTCTTCCAGCTACAGGAGACACGACATGGCACGCCAGAACTCTGCGGCCAAGACCACCGCCAAATCCAAGACCGATCCGGCGACCGAAAAGCCCAAGGACGAAGCTCTGCCGGGCTCCACGGATGCCACTTCGTCCACCGCACCCGAGGCGCCCACCGCCAAACCAGCCAACACCTCGGACGAGATCGAGGGCGTCTTCATTCGGGCCACCGTTGAGCGCCGCTGTCGAGCGGGCTTCTGCTTCGACAAGGAAGGCCAAGGCTTCGCTGAAGGCGTGCTGAGCGACAAGCAGTTGGAGGCTCTGGAGTCGGACCCGCTGCTCAAGGTCGAGCGCTGCACCTTTTCCGGCAACCAGGAGGGCGAGTGATGAATCACGCCATTGCCCACCTGGACATCGCCGCGCAGATCGCCGAGCACAACGCGCCAATCAGCGAGGCTCAGGGTGAAGCCGCTCAGGCGGAGCTACAGCACCAGGTCGCCGCCGACTGCCGCGAGGCGCTCGACGTCCTGGAACAGTTGGAGTCGCAGCTGTGAGCTACTGCACGCTGGCCGACCTGATCGAGCAGTACAGCGAGCAGAAAATCCGCGAGGTGAGTGACCGCGTCAATAAACCGGCCACAACCATCGACACGGTGATCGTGGATCGCGCCATCGCCGACGCCGACTCAGAAATCGACCTGCATCTGCACGGCCGATACCAGTTGCCGCTCGCCAGCGTGCCAACGGCGCTCAAGCGCATTGCCTGTGGCCTGGCCTACGCCAATCTGCACATCGTTCTAAAGGAAGAGAACCCGGTCTACAAAACGGCCGAGCATCTGCGAAAGCTGCTGTCGGGCATCGCCAACGGCAAGTTGAGTCTGGCCCTGGATGCTGACGGCAAGCCGGCGCCCGTAGCCAACACGGTGCAGATAAGCGAAGGCCGTAACGACTGGGGGGCCGACTGGTGAGCGACCCGTTCGACTACCTGTTCCTGGAACCGTTGCTGATCGAGCGTATCCGCTCAGAGGTTCCTGGGCTGGCCATCGTTTCCGGGGTGCCCGATCTGGCGGCCTTGAGTGAGCAGGACCAGCCCGCCCCCAGCGTCTATGTCGTCTATCTCGGCGACGAGATAGGCACCGGGGCGGATCACCAAGGGGGCAGGCGCGCCATTCAGGCTATCGGCCAGCAGTGGGCGGTTGTGCTGGTGGTGCATTACGCCGACTCGTCGAACTCCGGCGAAGGAGCGCGCCGAGAGGCAGGACCGCTGCTGGGACGGCTGGTCAAGGCACTGACCGGATGGGCTCCAGCCATCGATGTGGCGCCGTTGGCGCGCAGCGCCCGACAGTCTCCTGTCACCTACGCCAGCGGCTACTTCTATTTCCCCCTGGTGTTCACCGCCAGGTTCGTCTACCCGAGGGTCAAGTCATGGAAACCGTAAAAGTCACGATCACTGCTGAGAACCCCAACCACACCCACGCGGGCAAGCCGGTGGCGCAGGGCGACGAGATCGAAGTCAGCCGCGCCGATGCCGCGTTCCTGCTGCGCCGTCAACTGATCACCAAGATTCCCGCCGAGCCCAAGGCCGACGAGAAACGCGACAAGTAACGCGCAACATCTGATTCCTACGGAGGCCTCACATGGCACAGGAAACGTATTTCTACGGGCAAGGCGAGATTGACGCCGCGCCTATCGTCAACGGCGTCCTCGGCAAATGGCGCTGGATTCAGGATGTCTCGGCCATGAGCATCCAGCTCGCAGTCGAGAAGGTCGAGCACAAGGAAAGCTACAGCGGCCAGAAAGCCCTGGTCCGCAGCTTCCCCATCGGCAAGACCGCCACCGTCAGCATGACCTTGCACAGCATCGACCCGGATAACCTGGCGCTCACCCTCTATGGCAAGGTCGTGACCAAGGCGGCCGGCTCTGTGACGGGTGAGGCGCTCCCCGCCGACCTGGTGGCTGGTGATGTAATCCGCCTGGCCAATCCGGGCGTCAGCGAGCTGGTCATCACCGACAGCGCGAGCACGCCGGCGCCTCTCGATCCGCAGTATTACGCCCTGCGAGCCGATGGCGCCTACGGTGAGGTCCAACTGCTGGGTCTGCCGACGCCGGCCCCGACCCAGCCGTTCAAGGCGGCCTATGAGTACGCGGCGACTCGCCAGGTGGGCATGTTCACCGCGCCGCAGCCGACCATCGCCCTGCGCTACAAGGGCATCAACCTGGCCGAAGGCGGCGCGCCGGTCATCGTCGAGCTGTTCAAGGTCGCGACCGATCCGCTTCAGGAGCTGGCATTGATCAGCGACGGCAACACCGTTGCCGGTATGCAGATCAGCGGCGGAATCCTGCTGGACACCAGCAAGCCGGATACCGGCGACCTGGGCCGCTTCGGTCGCATTATCCAGCTGGGGTAAATCATGGCCAGGAAGAAGCCTGTTAACCCTCGCGGCCAGCCGGCCGACTCGGCGCCCGACGACAGCCTGAGCGTGCTGTTCCCTGACCGTCAACTGGCGATCGGGGGCGTCGAGGTGACGGTGCGCGAGCTGACCTTCAGCGAGCAACTGCGCCATAACCACCTGTTGGCCCCGCTGGCCGATGCCCTGGCGGCAGTTCCCCCGGAGCAGCTCGACGGACCTGAGTCGATCAACGTCATCTTCGACGCTCTGGCCCGGCACGCCGACGCGCTGCGCGAGTTGCTCGCGATCAGTTGCGGCCAATCCGTGGACTGGGTGGACGCGCTGCCGGCAGACGACGGCGAAGCACTGGTGTTGACCTGGTGGACGGTGAACAGTGGTTTTTTCGTGCGAAGGCTCTGGCGGCCTCGCCTACTGGCGATGGCATTGGGCAACCGACGCCCTGGAGCCGAGTCTTCTCCGATCTCGTCCGCGCCGGCCACTGCCGCGAAACCCTAGGCACCTATACCGGCCGGCAACTGATTCTGTACTGGAACGAAGCGCAGGCAGCTGAACGGCGAGAACAGGCGCGCCACGTTCGGTCGGTGATGTTCGGAATGGCTGGTGGCAAGGACGCCAGCGCCTTCCTCAACGATTTGGAATCCTGATGGCCACTAATCAGCAACTCTCGATAGCACTACGCATCCAGGCTGACCTGGCTGAAGCGCAGAACGCGCTCAGACAACTAACGGGCAACCTCCAGCAGGTTGACCGGGGGGCGGTGCAGACCAGGAGCGAGCTGTCTGCGATGGGTGGGCAGTTGGACAGCCTTCGCGCACAGGTGCTTGGGTTTGTCGGAGCTTGGGCTAGCTTGAGTGCGCTGGGCGGCCTGGTGACCATGGTTGACCAATATGGGCAAATGGCCGACCGCATCCAGATGGTCACCAGCAGCACGGCCGAATATGAACAAGTGCAGGCCCGGCTGCTGGAGACGGCCAGCCGCACCTATCGGCCGCTGGCGGAAGCCCAAGAGTTGTACATCCGCACCGCCGACAGCCTGAAGTCGTTGCGGTACACCACCGAACAAGCGCTGGACATCACCGATTCGTTTTCCTTCTTGCTGGTAACCAACGCCGCGTCGGCGGACCGTGCGGCGAGCGCCATCGACGCCTACTCGAAATCGATCCAGACCGGCAAGGTCAGCTCTGACGCCTGGCAGTCGATCATGGCCGCCATGCCCAGCCTGGTGAACGCCCTGGCAGAGTCCACCGGCAAGAGCACCGAGGAAATCCGCAAGCTAGGCATCGAGGGCAGCCTGTCGTTGCGTGACCTGAATGAAGGGCTGCGCAAGACCGTGGCGGCGAACCGCGAGGCGGCGGACAACATGGGCACCTCGGTCCAGGACGCGCTGGTCAGCCTGAACAACGCCCTGAGCGCCTACCTGGGCGAGCTGAACCGCACCTATGACATCACCGGTAGCGTGTCCTCGGCGCTGAACGTGCTGGCCGAGAACATGGAGGTTATCGTCAAACTGTTTGGGGTCGCGGCGGTGGCGGGGCTGACCCGCTACGTGGCCAGCCTAACGCTGGCCACCCAGGCGAAACTGGCGGCAGTGCTGGCCGCTCGGGCGCAAGCCGCTGAAGAACTGCGGGCAGCCCAGGCTCAGGTCGCTTCGACGGCAGCGGCAGCGGCCAATGCCAGGGCACAGGCGGGCCTGACGGTGAGCCATGCTCAGGCGGCGGCGGCCGAGGCGGCGCATACCGCCGCGACCCAGCGCCTTGCTGCTGCGCAGTTGGCGGCCGGCACCGCGATGCGCGGGATGCTGGCCGTGATCGGTGGTCCGGCCGGCATCGCGATGCTGGTGGCCGGAGCGGCGGCAAGCTTCTTCCTGTTTCGCGATAGCGCCCAGGCGGTCAAGAGTAGCCTAGATGACCTGAGTGAGCCGCTGGACCAGGTCGTCGAGCGCATGGGTAAGCTGAGCGAGATTGAGCAAGATCGCGAACTGACCCGGCTTTCCGAGCAGATCGACGGATTGCGGCAGACGGCTGTGGAAGCCGCCCGCGAAATGCGAGAGGTGGCCAGCACCGCCCTCTATGGTGCCAGGCTGGATCGTATCCCGTCTGCCGAAGCACAGCAGGCCCTCCAGCCTCTAATCGATGCGTCGGCTGACGCTGCGCGAGGCGTGGAGGTGGACTGGAAGTCGGTGATGGACTCTCTGGCTGCCAGCGGCGCTGTTCCCGATTCACTCAAGCGCAAGCTGCTGGACATGGCGGCTGGTCAGGCAGAGGCAGGCCGTACTGCTACCGAGTTGGGGCAGCGTCATGCGGAACTCAAGGCACGCCTGGAGGGTTCGACTGCCGCCATCAATGAGAACAGCGATGCACTGAGTAAAGGGTCGGACAAGGCAGCCGAGTATATCCAGTCCCTGCGCCTGGCCATCGCCGACCTGGAAGATCCATCGGTCCTGGGCAAGGCCGGCCGTCGCCTCCAGCAGTTCGGGGCCGACCTCAATGCCGAGCAGAGTGCCGAAATACTCCGCCTGGAGACCCTGAAGGCCAATACCGAAAAGGCGGCCCAGGCCCGCGAGGATGCACGGCGCAAGGCTGAATCCAGTGCGCGACAACAAGCTTCCACGGCTGAGCAGTTGGCGAAGAGCCAGGAAGGCTATGTTGCGGGGCTGGAAAAGCAAGCCCGCACCCTGGGTCTCACCAGCGCAGAGGTGCGGGCCTACGAGCTGGCCGAGAAGGGTTTGACCGGAGCCCTCCAAGCTCGGGCAGCGGCAGCACTTGCCGCCCTCGCGGCGGACGAGAAGAAGCGGCAAGCCGACGCCACTGCGCGCACCAACGCCGGACTGGAGGCCGAATATCTGCGGGCGACCGGCCGCACCGTTGACGCGGGGCTGCTGGAGATTCGGACGAAATTTGACGCGATGCGTCGGGACTTCGAGAAGGCGGGCAACGACGCCGGCCTGGCCTGGATCGACAAGCTAATCCCCGTCGCCGAGGCCAAGGTCCGCCTGGATGACGTCAAGCAGCAGATGGACGATTTGCTGGCCGACCAGCAACGGGCCGAGTCGTCCGTTAACGTCCAGCAGGATGCCGGCGTCATCAACGAAATGGACGCCCGGCAGCGCATCCTGGACATTCACCGAGCGACCTACGAGAAGCTCCAGCAGATTCGGCCGATCCTAGAACAGATGGCCCGCCAGCCTGGCGAGGTCGGCCGAGCCGCTGCCGAATCGCTCGCCCAACTGGACGCCGAGGCGGCGCGACTCCAGCAGACCACGACGCTGCTCGAAACCACCCTGCGGGACGGCCTCACCAGCGGCTTTACCGACGCCATCAAGGGGCTCGCTTCCGGGACCATGGACTTGCGCGACGCCATCACGTCGCTGGGTGAAGCTGTACTCAATGCCTTGGTGAACATGGCGGCGCAGAACCTCGCGCAGTCGTTGTCCAGCGGCATCATGGGGCTGTTTGGTGGCGGCCAGCAGGACACCAGCATGACGACCGGCGCGGCGGCTGTGACCGCGTCGGCCGGTGCCCTATCGACTGCGGGCGCCTCGCTGCTGACCGGGGCCGCTGCTATCCAGACGGCCGCTGCGTCGCTGGCAGCCGCCAATGGCGTCCAAGGGCTGGGCGCTGCTGCGGGTGGTGCGGGTGCGGCAGGAGCGGCGGCGGGCGGCGGCAGTTGGTGGTCCTCCATCGCCGGCGTGTTCGGTTTCGCCACCGGTGGTCACATCAAGGGACCAGGAACAGGTACAAGCGACAGTATTCCGATTCTGGCATCCAACGACGAGTTTATGACCCGCGCCGCAGTTGTACGACAGCCCGGCGCCCTGGCATTTCTCGAACAGTTCAACCGCTACGGCATGGCCGCGCTGGCCGGCTGGGCGAACCCTGTCCGTCACGCAACCGGCGGACAGATCGGCATTCCCGCTCCCAATCTGCCGGCTCCCGTCCGTGGCGGCGCGAACCTGCCCGAGCCCTCCAAAAACTTCAGCGCATCAGTCTCCAACGCGGTCCACCTCCATGCTGTTCAAGACCCCGACCAGATGGCGGCCGACATGTGGGCCGGCAAGGGCGGCGACCATTACATCGTCTGGCTGAACAAGAACCGCCAGGCCGTCAAGCAAATACTCGGAAACTAGGAATTCATGGCTACTGAAATCGGCACCGCCACGAACCACCAGAACCTGGTCGAGCGCCTCGTCCAGTTCCTCACCGCGAACCCCGACCTGGTCGCGGCTGGGCAGGCCTACGAGAAGGTGTTCGACAACACCATCCCCGCGTCCGGCACGGCCATCGCCGTGCGCCAGGTGACCCTGCGCGCCCCAGGTCTGGGCGGCACCGACAGCATCTACATGGGGATTCAGAGCTACGGCGATACCGCCCTGGACTACTACAACCTTCGCCTGATGGGCGGCACGGCGTTCAATCCTGGAGCAATCCCGCCTGGCGGCGACTACTGGACCGCGTTTGCTAACTACAGCCCGCGGGTTCAGGCGCTGCTGTGGAATCAGCCCATGCCGTACTGGTTCTTCGCCAACGGCCGCAGGTTCTGGCTGGTCGTAAAAGTCTCGACGATCTACGAGTCGGCCGGCGCCGGCTTCATCCTGCCACCCTGTCCGCCGTCGCAGTATCCGTACCCGCTGGCGGTGGTGGGTTCCTACCGTGGCGACGTCGCCACCCGCTGGTCAGACGTCAGCGACCGGCACAGAGGCATCAGCAGCCCCTACGAGCGCAGTTGCTATCTCCGCGATCCCGCCGGGCGCTGGCTCGGTTTCACTGTCGCAGGTGGGTCAGCCAACGAGTCCGACTACAGCAATCGGACCCTGCTGCCGCTTGGCTGCGGTCGCTATGCGGGTGGTAGCGACACTGTGATCAACCAGCTCCGCGACTCTTTCAGCAAGTTCCCGCTGAAAGCTTTGCAGTTCGTCACCCGCGAAACCGAGGGGCGCCGCTATCTGGGCGATTTCGACGGCGCCTTCTACGTGCCGACGCTCAACTCGGGCGCTGAAGACGTGATTGTCGAGGACGGTGTGGACCACGTCGTTTTCCAAACCGCTTGGCGTAGCGGTAACCCTTGGCTCTACGCGATCAGGAAGGACTGAAATGGCTTACTTCACAGGAACAGCGAACAACCCGGCCGACTTGCTCGCCAAGCTGCGCGTCCACGCCGAGTCGCTCGGCTGGGTCACCGACCGCGCCTCGGCATCGGAATGGCTTTGTCACAACGCCGACGGCTACTGGTCGTTCAACGCCGGTTCCAATCAATGGCAGCTCGCGGGCAATACGGGGTTCGACGACGGGCTTGCGTGGAATGCGCAGCCCGGCAACTCGGTGCAGAACAACCCGTATTCGTCGAAAGAAGCAACCATAGCGCAGCTCAGCGCCGGGCCATTCACGCGCTATCACCTGTTCGCCACCGCTGCCTATCTGCACCTGCACGTCGAAATCGCTGCCGGTCAGTTTCGTCCAGTGATGATCGGCTCCCTCAACAAGCGTGGCGTCGGCTATACGGGCGGCCAGTATGTTTGCGGCTCGTTCCTCTACAGCTCTGGCCAGGCGCTCACAAACAACTGGTCATCGCATCCATTCGATGGTTACCACATTCGATACAGCGGCGGCGGCAGCATGCTGCGGCTAGACAGCCTCGACGGTAGCCCATCGCCGGACTGGTTGCCGTTCGACTACACAACGAACGTCTCCCGGCGCGTCGTCGGCCCCGGTCGCGGAAACTACAGCAGTCAGTACCATCCCGACGTGGGGCTGATCGACGCGAGCGCAAACGAGCTGAACAGCTCGACCACCCCTGTGCCCTGCGCCATCTATGCGTTCGGCGCTCAGCAGCGCTCGCGGTACGTGGGCGAGGTGCCGGACTTTGGCATATGCAACATGGCGTTCCTCGCGCCTGGCGATCCGCTGGTGATCGGCAGCGACACTTGGCGCGTCTATCCGTTGCTCCAACGCGGAAGCGCTACCGATTTCGGCAACACCAGCGCCTGGGTCGGCTACTGCTTCCGGGTACTTGAGTAATGGCGACGTTTCCGGGGTTCCAGGTGCCAAAGCCGCTGGTGGGGATCGTTGCCGGCATTACGCCGAACATCGACGCCCTGGAGCTGAATCAGGACATCAGCCTGGCAGCGGTCGGGGCCTCGACCTGGGCCGGCGTCTACGCGGCGCATCAGCCGGTAGAGGTGATCCATTCGTCGTACCCAGCCGTCCACCAGAGCGCTCTGGAAGACAACTATTACAACCGGCTGTGGCTGATCCCTACGACTATGGAGCTGGGCAACGTCGTCAGCACTCAGGTACGCCCTGCATCTGTCTGGAACGCTTATTTCAGTCCGCGCACGCTGACCGCCATCGACCGCGAAGCCGCAGACGGCATTACGCTGTCTGGCCAGGCGTCGCCGCCGCTGGGTTTTGCTGCCCTGGAGGAACGCACCTGGACGGTCAGCATCGGCACCGACGGCCCGCCCGTGGTCAATGCACGGATCATCTGGAGGCTCTTGGGCGAGCCGGACCTGGTCCTGGTCATCACCGGCAATCGGATCATCGCCTGGACGTTCGCCCCGGACTGGGGCGACAGCATCGTCGAGCGCCTGAGCGCCTCGACAAATATCCTGCAAAGCGAATCAGTCGTGACCCAGCGCCGGGCTATGCGCCTGGCGCCGCGCCGGGAGTTCGAAGCGAACATGTACGCGGTGGACCGCGAGCGGCAGCTACTGGACATGACGCTGTTTGGCTGGGGCGCGCGCGTTTGGGCGCTGCCGATCTGGCCTGATATCCAACTGCTCCAGGAACCGCTGGCGGCCGGCTCGCTGAACATTCCGTGCGACACGGCCGGCCTCGACTTCCGCGACGGCGGCCTGGCGATGCTGCGCGGCGAGGACGCTTTTACTTATGAGGTCGTCGAGGTCAAGACGGTGACCGCCAGCGGCCTGGACCTGGTTCGGCCCGTCCAGGCCGCCTGGGGAACTGGCTCGCGACTGTACCCGGTGCGCACCGCGCAGCTGACCGAACAGCCCACGCTGACCCGGCTGACCGATACCGCGCAGTCTGCGCGGGTGTCGTTCCTGATAATGGAGCCCAGCGCCTGGCCCGAGGTAATGCCGGCGACGACCTACAGGGGTCGGCCAGTGCTGGAGCAGCGCCCGGACGAAAGCGAAGACCTGACGTCGAGCTATCAGCGCCTGCTGTCCACCCTCGACAACGGCAGCGCGATTCCCCGCGTGACCGACGTCGCCGGCATGGCGCTGCCCGTCATCGGCCATCGCTGGATCGGCATGGGCCGAGCCGAGCGGTCGGCGTTCCGTAGCCTGGTCTATGCGCTGCGCGGCCAGCAGAAGCCGCTATGGGTGCCAACCCACGCCGACGACCTGACCCTGGTCGCCACCGTCTCGCAACTGGCGACCGCGCTGGATGTGCGCAATATCGGCTATGCCCGTTTCGCGAATGGTCGGCCGGGCCGTCGCGACATCCGTATCGAGCTGTACGACGGCACGGTCTATCACCGCCGCATCCTCACCAGCACCGAGCTGGACGCCGACACCGAGCGTTTGGCCATCGACGCCGCCCTGGGCCGCCTGGTCGAGCCGACCGATGTAGCGCGCATCTGTTTCATGGCGCTCTGTAGCGCCGCCACCGACGTGGTCGAGATAGAGCACGTCACCGATAGCGAGGGCGTCGCAACCGCCGCGCTGACGTTCAAAGGGGTTCGTGACGATGAGTTTTAACAGCCGCGAAAGCTCGCTTGCGGATGGGCAGCCGGTGCGGCTGTACCAGTTCAGCCGTGGCGCGATCCGCTGGAGCTACAACAGCAGCGACCGGGACATCACCTACCAGAACCAGGTTTTCCGCACCGTGCCGGGCGGCATCACCGACAACGGGATTATCTGCTCCGGCGACCCGCAGTCCGATCAGTTCATCATCACCGCGCCGGCCGACCTCGATGTCGCGCTGCTGTACAAGGCCAAATCGCCGAGTGATGCCATCGATCTGGTCGTCTACGACATGCACTACGGCGATGTCGAGGCAGCGGTTTCCTGGGTGGGGGAGATTGGCGACGTGGACTGGCCGACCGTGGACAGCAGTCGCATAACGTGCGTGTCCGAAGACGAGCTGATGGACCAGCCAGGCTTGATCGATACCAGTTGCCGCACCTGCACGGCGACCTTGGGCGACCACCGCTGCAAGGTAAACCTCATTCCGTATCGAGTGACGCTGACACCGCAGATCGTGTCCGCGTGGGTGATTTCCAGCGGAGTGGTCGCCGGCTATGCCGACGACTGGTTTACCGGTGGCTATGTGGAGTGGCAGGTGGACGGCGACAACTACGACCGCCGCTACATCGAGCGGCACGCCGGGGCCGATCTGCACATCCTGGGCGGCACCGAGGGCATCCCGGCGGGGGGCCAGCTGCGGGTCTATCCAGGCTGCGATCTGCTCGATGAAACCTGCGCCGGAAAGTTCGACAACATCCTGAATTTCCGGGGCTTTAACAAGATGCAAGGCAAGTCGCCGTTCGATGGCGACCAGGTCTGGTGAGGTAGGCCATGGACCCGATCACAATCAATCTCGTCATTCTGGCGGCGTCGTTCATCCTGTCTAGGGTCTTGGCGCCGAAGCCGCAAAAGCCCAAGCCAACAGCCTTTGAAGATATCGATTTCCCGCGCTGCGACGAGGGCGACGAGCTGGCCGCCGTGTTCGGTCAGTGCTGGAGGAAATCCTGGATGGTGCTGACCGTAGGCAACTACCGAACGAAGGCGATCAAGACCAAAGGGAGCAAGAAATGATCGTGACTGTACAGCACCTGCATACCGTCCCGACGTGGACTACCCGACAGGGTTACTGCCACGGCCGGGCGCGGGAGTTCTTCAGGCGTCACGGCCTCGACTGGATGGCGTTTTTGCAGAACGGCATCGAGGCTGACCTGTTGATCGCGACTGGCGACGCGCTCGCGCTCAAGCTGGTTGAGCACGCACGCCAGGAGGTGGCTGATGGGCGCTAAACCCAAGGCTCAAACGGTCGGCTTTCGATACTTCTTCGACATCCATTTCACCCTAGGCAAGAAAATCGACGAGCTGTGCGCGCTCCGGGCAAGCGGAAAAACCGCGTGGAAAGGATCGATCACAACCAACGGTCAGGTACGCATCAACGCCCCGAACCTGTTCGGTGGCGACAAGGGCGAAGGTGGGCTCGATGGAACGTTGGATATCCTGTTCGGCGAAGAAGACCAGGGTGTCCTGCCGCGCCTGGCGGCCATGCTCGGCGGCCTGGTGCCGGCGTTCCGTGGCGTAACCACAGGGTTCTATTCCGGCTTGGTAACCTCCATGAACCCCTACCCGAAGACGTGGGAATTTTTGGTCCGGGGCGGAAACCGCTTGTGGGACGGCAATCCCTGGTATCCCGAAAAGCAGTTCATCTGGCTAGCGGACGGTCAGATTAAGGCGATGAACCCAGCCCACATCCTCTACCTGGTCTACACCGGTCGGGACTTCCGGGGGCTGGCCCGCACGCGGATGGACGAGGCGAGCTGGCGGGCCGCTGCCGACAAGCTGTATGCCGAGGGTTTCGGGCTGTGCTTTGAATGGACCAGGTCGGACAGCTTCAAGAACTTCTGCGAGACGGTGAAATCGCACATCGGTGCCGAGGTATACCCAAACCGCCAGACAGGACAGATCAGCATCCGCCTCCTGCGGGACGACTACAACGTTGCGGACCTGCCGCTGTTCGACGAGGACAGCGGCCTCCTGGAAATCACTCAGGAGAAGACCGGTTCGACCTCCCTCGCGCCGAGCCAGCTTATCGTCAAGTACATCGACCAGATCGACGGGGCGCAACGCCAAATCATCGTTAACAACAACGCGGTCGCTGCGTCGCAGGGGCGGCGCTCGTCTGAGGAAATCGAGTTCCTGGGCGTGCCGACCGGCGAGCTGGCCGGGCGAGTCGGTGAGCGGGAAATGCGTCTGAAGACAACCGGCCTGAAGCGCTATAAAGGCGTATTCGACCGCCGCGCCCGTAGCCTGAACCCAGGCCAGCCGTTTCGCATCCGTTCGACCCGGCGCGGCATCCCCGAAACCGTCGTCAGGGTCGGCCGGATCGAGGACAACTTCCTCGGCGACGGCAAGATCACACTGACCGTCGTTCAGGACCAGTTCAATCTGCCTGCGACAACTGGCGTGGCGCCGCCGCCACCTGGCTGGATTCCGCCAGACCGGACGCCTCGGGCGATCACTGTGCGCCGCCTGATGGAAGCACCCTATCGCGAACTGGCCGGGGTGATCGATCCGGCGAATCTCCAGCTCCTGGACGTGAGCGCGTCCTACTTGGCCGCGCTGGCCGAGGCGCCGACCAGCCTGTCGCAGAGCTACACACTGACCGACCGCGTCGGCAGCTCTGGCGCGTTCGTTGATCGCGGAAGCGGCGACTGGTGCCCGACCGGCCTACTCGCCGCCGAGCTGCCGCTGGCGGCCGGCCCGAGCGTAGTCACGCTGACCAACGCCAGCCGGCTGGAGGACGTCACTGTCGGCCAGGCCGCAGTCGTGGACGACGAGATAGTCCGGGTCGATGCGGTCAACTACGCGAGCGGCACAGTCACCCTGGCGCGCGGCTGCGCCGATACCGTGCCGGCCAAGCACTTGGCCGGGGCTCGGGTCTGGTTCTACGACACGTTCGAAGCGGTGGACGAAACGGTATACAGCCAGGGCGTGACGCTCCAGGCCCGGCTGCTGACGAACACCAGCGAGGGCCAGCTGGCCCCGGCGCTGGCCGCCACTGACAGCCTCACGCTGACGGGGCGCCAGGGTAAGCCGTATCCGCCCGGCCAGTTCCGCATCAACGGCAGCGCGTACCCAACGAAAGTCTACGGGACGCTGTCGGTGAGCTGGGCGAAGCGCGACCGCATCGGCCAAGCCGACCAGTTGATCGATACCACGGTCGGCAACATCGGCCCGGAAGCTGGGGCGACGGTGACGCTCCAGGTCTACAGCGGCACGACGCTGAAGCGCACCTACGCCGGTCTCACATCCAGTAGCTGGTCCTATCCGCTGGCCGAGGACATGGCGGATGGTCCGCTCCAGGACGTGCGCCTTGTCCTGCGCAGTGTCCGCGACGGCATCAACTCTTGGCAGCAGCACGACATCACGATTGAACGCCACGGCCTCGGTTTCCGGCTTGGCGAAGAACTAGGAGGCGTTTCCGCATGAGCCTGACGATGGGGCCGAACACCGGCCTACTGATCAACGGCGCACCCGGTGAGGGGCACTACAACGAACTTATGCGCCTGTTGCGCTGGGATGACTTCCTGCGCCAGCCCGTGGTCAAGGGCCGCGTCGCCACGCTGCCAACTTCCGGCCAGGCCGAGGGCGACACTTACATTTTCACCGGCAGCGGCTCAAATCAGCACCGCCTGGCCCGCTGGTGGGTGACTGGTGCGTCCGCGCCAATTTGGGAGTACATGCCGCCCAGGTTGGGCTGGCGGGTGCAGGTGGCGAACGAGGCCACGCCTGATGGCCAGGTCAAGACGTATGAGTTCGGAGCCAGTGGCTGGACTGAGCTGGTGGGCGGGATGGCCGACGCGCCAAGCGACGGCAGCAACTACGCACGCAACAACGGGGCGTGGGGGAAACTTGGGACCGCTGCCGGGGCCGACCTCAACGGCATGCCGTTTCTCAATCTGATGCCCGACAGCGGGCGTTACGCAGGCAGTATCAACCCGCTAATCCTGCGCTTCACTGAGGCCTTTTCCAGTTCGTTCCTGACACCATGGAATGGCGCGTCAATCGCTGACGGCGGAAAGTACATCTACGACAACACTACAAACGGCGGGACGGCGGGCAACCTCAACCAGCGCGTCCAAGATTTGCTAGTGGCGATGGGACGGCCGAGCGGTAGCCTTGCCCGCTACGGGGTGGAGTTCTATACCGCTGTGCTGACCGCTGGCCCCAACGCAACGACCGGCTCTACGGGTGCTGACGGCACGACCCGTTATCTCCAGATGACGAACTCGTCGAGGGCGCTCTTCATCGCCAACGGCTGGTGTACTGCTGTTCTTTGGATACGGGCTGAGGTCGGGTCGCTTCACTTCATGCCGGCAACAGCCCCGACGACTGACTACAAGATTTGGCTGAATGGTGCGCCTGTGGTGCCGGGGCAAGTGCTGACACCGAGCGACGGATGGAAGCACGTCAGGATTTCCAAGAAGAGCGCGCAGGGGTACGACAACGGCTTCCCGTTCCTCTATATGGCGCTGGGTTCCGTTGCGGCTATGGCCTGTCCGGCATTCTTCGGCGGATTGGTCGATCCCGGCATTCACGTCGCGCCTATCGCGACCGTCAACTCACAGAGCGCATGACAATGACGAAACGAGTTCTACTGAAAGGCGAGTTCTTCGCAGAGTGGGCCGGCTCGCTGGACGAGGCGGCCGCACTTGCTGGCGTCCCGGTCGGCGACCTGGCGTTCCATCCCGACGACCTTCTCGCCGAGGTCCAGGAGCTTCGCCGCCAGGCCTATCGCACCGAGTCTGATCCTCTGCGGCTAGAGGCAGAATATGACGCCATCGCTACCGGCACAGCGCCGGACCTGTCGGCCTGGGTCGAAGCTGTCAAGGCGATCAAAGAACGCTATCCGCTCCCCCAGTCCTAAGCGTTTTGATAATTGTGACCAACGTCGCCTTTTTGCTACGGTCCCTAACTGATGTGCGGAGTAGATAGGGATGTTGGTATGGACGAGGTGCTTAGACGGAGGCTGCGGGCGGAGCTGCTGGAGGTGGGGTTTCTCAACCAGTGCTGCCTTGATCTGATGGAAGCGATGGAGGCCGAGTTCAGCCTCACCGAGGACCAGCGCGAATGCATCGAGCAGCTCGGCCGATTCCTGCGGGAGGGCATCGGCAAGCTGACCGCTCTGTCTGAGCGGGTAGCCGATGGCGATATTGTCGTCCTGTGCTGATCTTTTGAAAGTCTTTTGCCGCAGCCGGAACGGCTAGGGCGCGTCATTTATTGCGCAAATCCGCGCCAAATTTCGCGCCGCGCTACACACTTCCGCCACGGCGGATAACCGCACGCGGTTATTCGCCCTACGCCCCGGTGGTCCCGCCTCCCGTAGGGCGCATGACGCCAACGGCGTTATCCGCCGATACCGCCACTTCCGCCACGGCGGATAACCGCACGCGGTTATTCGCCCTACGCCCCGGTGGTCCCGGCTCCCGTAGGGCGCATGACGCCAACGGCGTTATCCGCCGATACCCGGCCTCGTTGTCACATGCCACGCGAACCGGCATATTGCCAACCCGCCGGACATCGCACCGGCCCGTCGCACGCTATGCTCATGCCCACCCCCGGACCGGAAGCGCCTCCATGCATTTGCTGTTCAGCGTCTACCTGAAGATGCTGGTGCTCTATAGCCCCTTCTTCGTGCTGTCCTGCTTCATCAGCCTCAGCCGCGGCTTCGGCCCGCGCGACCGCAAGCGCATGGCCTGGCGGGTGGCCCTGGCGGCGCTGATCGCCAGCGTCGCGCTGTACCTGTTCGGCCGCTACATCTTCATCCTCTTCGGTATCACCGCCGACGCCTTCCGCATCGGCGCCGGCAGCGTGCTGTTCATCTCCGCGCTGGGCATGGCCCAGGGCCGCGCGGCGGTGCAGAGCGACAACGTGCAGCAGGACGTGACCATCGTCCCGCTGACCATTCCTCTCACCGTCGGCCCCGGGACCATCGGCGCGCTGCTGGTGATGGGCGTCGGCCAGGGCTGGGAGGCCAAGCTGATCTCCCTGGTGGCGATCTTCCTCGCCTGCCTGACCCTCGGCACCACGCTCTATCTTTCCGACCGCATCGAACGCCTGCTTGGCGACCAGGGCCTGCAGATCGTCAGTCGCCTGATGGGGCTGTTCGTCTGCGCGCTGGCGGCGCAGATCATCGTCACCGGCCTGAAGGGTTCGCTGTTCCCAGGCTGAGCGCACCAGCCTGAGGCGGACACCCTGGATGCCGCGCCCTGACGCACCGCAGTGGTGCCCGGGCGAAGCGGCGGCGCTCCCATGGACGCGCCGCCGGCGGTAGGGAGGGAGGTCAGCGCGACGCCTCCCCATCCGGAGCCCACGACCCCTTCTCCGTCGATATCCGGCGAAAACCCGCTGAAAACGCCGCCTTCACCGGCATAGCCAGGCCTGCTTGGCATGCTTCCCCGGCGACTCGCGGCGCCTTTTCGCCGACCGATACCGGCCAGCGCCAAGAAGAGGCACAGCCTTTGCTCTGGAGCCTCGACGAAGAGATCCAGGCCGCAGTGCGCACCCCGCCGTCCACCGGACGGATGCCCGACGACAAGCACGACGCCTCCTGAAAACTGCCGCCCCGACCGCTGGTGAATGGAGAACAACACCAATGAAACGTCGCAGTCTGCTCAAGGCCTTCACGCTGTCCGCGTCCATCGCTTCCATGGGCCTGTCCTGGTCCATCCAGGCCGCCGAAACCATCAAGGTCGGCATCCTTCACTCGCTGTCCGGGACCATGGCGATCTCCGAGACCTCGCTGAAGGACATGGCCCTGATGACCATCGACGAGATCAACGCCAAGGGCGGGGTCAACGGCAGGAAGCTGGAGGCGGTGGTGGTCGATCCCGCGTCGAACTGGCCGCTGTTCGCGGAAAAGGCCCGCCAGTTGCTGACCCAGGACAAGGTCGCGGTGGTCTTCGGTTGCTGGACCTCGGTGTCGCGCAAATCGGTGTTGCCGGTGTTCGAGGAACTCAACGGATTGCTGTTCTACCCGGTCCAGTACGAGGGCGAGGAACTCTCGCCGAACGTCTTCTATACCGGCGCAGCGCCGAACCAGCAGGCGATCCCGGCGGTGGAGTACCTGATGAGCGAGGACGGCGGCGGCGCCAGGCGCTTCTTCCTGCTCGGCACCGACTATGTCTACCCGCGCACCACCAACAAGATCCTGCGCGCCTTCCTGCACAGCAAGGGCGTGGACGACAAGGACATCCAGGAGGTCTACACGCCATTCGGCCACAGCGACTACCAGACCATCGTCGCCGACATCAAGAAGTTCGCCGCAGGCGGCAAGACCGCGGTGGTCTCCACCGTCAATGGCGACTCCAACGTGCCCTTCTACAAGGAACTGGCCAACCAGGGCCTGGAAGCCACCGAGGTGCCGGTGGTGGCCTTCTCCGTAGGCGAGGAAGAACTGCGCGGCATCGACACCAAGCCGCTGGTCGGCAACCTCGCGGCATGGAACTACTTCGAGTCGGTGAGCAATCCGGTCAACGAGAAGTTCGTCGCCGACTGGAAAGCCTACGCCAAGGCGAAGAACCTGCCGAACTACGCCACCGCGGTGACCAACGACCCCATGGAAGCCACCTACGTCGGCATCCACATGTGGGCGCAGGCCGTGGAAAAGGCCGGGAGCACCGAGGTCGACAAGGTTCGCGAGGCGATGGCCGGGCAAAGCTTCAAGGCGCCATCCGGCTACACGCTGGTCATGGACAAGAGCAACCACCACCTGCACAAGCCGGTGATGATCGGCGAGATCCAGGACGACGGCCAGTTCGAAGTGGTCTGGAAGACCCCCGAGCCGCTTCGCGCGCAACCCTGGAGCCCGTTCATCCCGGGTAACGAGAAGAAGCCGGAGCATGCGCTGAAGAGCAACTGAGTTCTGCCGTGAAGAACCCTGCCCCCCTGACCAGGCGTTCCCCTGAACGGAACGGGAACGCCCCGGTCGCGCGCCTAACGGCCCCCTCGTCCTTCAGGGAGAGGGCGGGGGACCGGCCATACCGCACGTCGCCCAGGAACCCCAGCATGCCCCTTGCCCTCCTCACCCGCCCGCTCCATGCCTGTGTCCTGGTCCTGGCCGCCCTTCTCGCGGTGACGGCCTACGCCGGACCGGCGCAGGACTTCGCCGCTGCCGACAACGGCGGTCGCGCCCACCTGCTCGAACACTGGGCGGCGACGCCCGACGCCGATCGCCTGGCCTTTCTCGAAGCGCTGCGCCACAACCGCATTGCGCTGGACAGCCGCCAGCAGCCATTCCTCCTCGCCGCCGACCAGCGTTTCCAGGCCGCCGAAGGCGACGCCCTGCCGGACGGCGAGCCGAAGCCGCTGCGCCTGAACAATCGCCTGCGCGGCCTGCTCAACACCGCCCTGGCCAGCCACCAGTTGGTGGCCAACGAAGTGCCGCTGCGGCTGGCCGCCGCACAGCAGTTGCAGAAAACCGCCAAGGCCGCGCAACGGCCGCTGCTCGAAGCGCGCCTGCGGATCGAGAGCGACGCTGGCGTGAAGGAAGCCCTCGGCCTGGCCCTGGCCAACCTGCAACTCGGCGATCCCGACCCGGCGCTACGCCTTTCCGCCGTGCGCCTGCTCGGCGAGTCCGGCGATCCGCTGGCGCGAACCCGCCTGGAGAACCTGCTCGACCCGGCGGTGGAACCGGAGGAAGGCGTGCGCATCGCCGCCGCCACCAGCCTGGCCCAGGTCAAGCGCCGGCTGCTGGTCGGCGACCTGCTCGGCCAGGCCTTCAGTGGCCTGTCGCTGGGCTCGATCCTGCTGCTCGCGGCGCTCGGCCTGGCGATCACCTACGGCCTGCTCGGGGTGATCAACATGGCCCACGGCGAAATGCTCATGCTCGGCGCCTACTCCACCTACGTGGTGCAACTGCTGTTCCAGCGCCTGGCGCCGGAATGGCTGGCGCTCTACCCGTTGCTGGCGCTACCGGTGGCGTTCTGCGTCAGCGCCGCCATCGGCATGGCCCTGGAGCGCACGGTGATCCGCCATCTCTACGGCCGGCCGCTGGAAACCCTGCTCGCCACCTGGGGCATCAGCCTGGTGCTGATCCAACTGGTGCGGATGCTGTTCGGCGCACAGAACGTCGAGGTAGCCAACCCGGCCTGGCTGTCCGGCGGCATCCAGGTGCTGCCGAACCTGGTGCTGCCGTGGAACCGCATCGTCATCATCGGCTTCGCCCTGTTCGTGCTGCTCCTCACCTGGCTGCTGCTGAACCGCACGCGGCTCGGCCTGAACGTCCGCGCGGTGACCCAGAACCGCAACATGGCGGCCTGCTGCGGGGTGCCCACAGGGCGCGTGGACATGCTCGCCTTCGGTCTCGGCTCGGGCATCGCCGGGCTCGGCGGGGTAGCCCTGTCGCAGGTCGGCAACGTCGGCCCGGACCTCGGCCAGGGCTACATCATCGACTCCTTCCTGGTGGTGGTGCTCGGCGGCGTCGGCCAGCTCGCCGGCAGCGTCCTCGCCGCCTTCGGCCTCGGCGTGGCGAACAAGATCCTCGAACCGCAGATCGGCGCGGTGCTGGGCAAGATCCTGATCCTCGCGCTGATCGTCCTGTTCATCCAGAAACGCCCGCAGGGACTGTTCGCCCTGAAAGGGAGGGTCATCGATTGAACCAGCCACTCACCGTCACCCTCGCCCGCAAGGCCGGCGGCCGCGTCACCGCTATCGCGCTCGGCGCAGCCTTCGCCACGCTGCTGGCCATGCCGCTGCTGCACCTGCTGCCGGCGGACAGCGCGCTGCACCTCTCGGCCTACAGCCTGACCCTGACCGGCAAGATCCTCTGCTACGCCATCGTCGCCCTCGCCCTCGACCTGGTCTGGGGCTACGCCGGCCTGCTGTCCCTCGGCCACGGGCTGTTCTTCGCCCTCGGCGGCTACGCCATGGGCATGTACCTGATGCGCCAGGCCTCCGGCGACAGCCTGCCGGCGTTCATGACCTTCCTTTCCTGGAACGAACTGCCCTGGTACTGGGTCGGCACCCAGCACTTCCTCTGGGCGCTGTGCCTGGTGGTACTGGTGCCCGGCGCGCTGGCCTTCGCCTTCGGCTACTTCGCCTTCCGCTCGCGGATCCGCGGCGTGTACTTCTCGATCATGACCCAGGCCCTGACCTTCGCCGGCATGCTGCTGTTCTTCCGCAACGAGACCGGTTTCGGCGGCAACAACGGCTTCACCGACTTCCGCAGCATCCTCGGCTTCCCGATCACCGCGCCGGGCACCCGCGCCGCCCTGTTCCTCGCCACCGTCGCGCTGCTCGCGGCCAGCCTGCTGCTCGGCTGGCGCCTGGCGCGGAGCAAGTTCGGCCGGGTCCTCACCGCGCTGCGCGACGCCGAGAACCGCCTGATGTTCTGCGGCTACGACCCGCGCGGCTACAAGCTCTTCGTCTGGACCCTGAGCGCGGTGCTCTGCGGCCTCGCCGGCGCGCTGTTCGTGCCGCAGGTGGGGATCATCAACCCCAGCGAGATGTCGCCGACCAACTCCATCGAGGCCGCCGTCTGGGTCGCCCTCGGCGGACGCGGCACCCTGCTCGGCCCGCTGCTCGGCGCCGGCGTGGTGAACGGCGCGAAGAGCTGGTTCACCGTGGCCTTCCCGGAATACTGGCTGTTCTTCCTCGGCGCGCTGTTCATCGTCGTCACCCTGTACCTGCCGCGCGGCCTGCTCGGCCTGCTGCGCAAGGAGAAGGAGCAATGAGGACCACCCCGCACCTGATGCTCGAACCGGCCTTCCACCCCGGCCTCGATACCGCCGGCAGCGGCCGCGACGCCATCGGCCTGGGCGCCGCCACCAGCGGCCGGCTGGACGCGCGCCACGGCACCATCCTCAGCCTGGAAGACATCAACGTCAGCTTCGACGGCTTCAAGGCCCTGCGCGACCTGACCCTGTACATCGGCATCGGCGAATTGCGCTGCATCATCGGCCCCAACGGCGCCGGCAAGACCACCCTGATGGACGTGATCACCGGCAAGACCCGCCCGCAGAGCGGCACCGCGTATTTCGGCGACACCCTCGACCTGACCCGCATGAGCGAGGTGCAGATCGCCCAGGCCGGGATCGGTCGCAAGTTCCAGAAGCCTACGGTGTTCGAGGCCCTGAGCGTGTTCGAGAACCTCGAACTGGCGCAGAGGGCCGACAAGTCGGTGTGGGCCAGCCTGCGCGCGCGGCTCGACGGCACGCAGAGGGAACGCATCGAGGAGGTGCTCGCCACCATCCGCCTGCTGGAGTCGCGGCAGCGTCCGGCGGGTTTGCTGTCCCACGGCCAGAAGCAGTTCCTCGAGATCGGCATGCTGCTGGTGCAGGAACCGCAGTTGCTGCTGCTCGACGAGCCGGTGGCGGGCATGACCGATGCCGAGACCGAATTCACCGCCGAGCTGTTCAAGTCCCTGGCGCGCAAGCACTCGCTGATGGTGGTGGAGCACGACATGGGTTTCGTCGGCAGCATCGCCGACCATGTCACCGTGCTGCACCAGGGCCACGTGCTGGCCGAAGGCTCGCTGGCGGAGGTACAGGCCGACGAACAGGTGATCGAGGTCTACCTCGGTCGCTGACGCCAGCCATCCGCTCGGCGGGTAGCGCCTGCCAAGTGGCGCCCGTCGCGTAGGGCGAATGACCGCTCGCGGTTATCCGCCGAGCCAGGTTGGGAATCGCAGTGAAGAACCATCACGGGACAAATGGAAGAGAACCATGCTGCAAGTCGACAAGCTCCACCAGTACTACGGCGGTAGCCATATCCTCCGTGGCCTGAGCTTCGAGGCGAAGGTGGGCGAGGTGACCTGCCTGCTCGGTCGCAACGGGGTGGGCAAGACCACCCTGCTGCGCTGCCTGATGGGCCTGGTCCCTGCCCGCGAGGGCCAGGTCGCCTGGGAAGGCCGTTCGCTCACCGGACTCAGGCCGCACCAGCGGGTCCGCGCCGGGATCGCCTACGTGCCGCAGGGACGGGAAATCTTCCCCCGGCTGACGGTGGAAGAGAACCTGCTGATGGGACTGTCCCGTTTCAGCGCCAGGGACGCCCGGACGGTGCCGGACTTCATCTACGAGCTGTTCCCGGTCCTGCGCGAAATGAAACAGCGCCGCGGCGGCGACCTCTCCGGCGGCCAGCAGCAGCAACTGGCGATCGGCCGCGCCCTGGCCAGCCAGCCGCGACTGCTGATCCTCGACGAACCCACGGAAGGCATCCAGCCTTCGGTGATCAAGGAGATCGGCACGGTCGTCCGCAGCCTGGCGGCGCGCGGCGACATGGCGATCCTGCTGGTCGAGCAGTTCTACGACTTCGCCGCCGAACTGGCCGACCAATACCTGGTGATGGCGCGCGGCGAGATCGTCCAGCAGGGCCGCGGCCGCGACATGGAGAGCGAGGGCGTGCGCGGGCTGGTGGCGATTTGAACGGACTGGGACACACTGCCGCTGGCGCAACCGGGGCCTGCGCTGGCAATCTCTATGCCCTCGTCTTTCCGCAGGAGGTCGAAATGACCGTCACTCTGCGCCCGGCCGTCCAGGCCGACGCGGGCTTCGCCGCGCTCTGCGTCGCCGCCGCCTATGCCCCGTGGATCGCGGTGATCGGCCGCAAGCCCTGGCCGATGACCCAGGACTACCACGAGGTGATCGCCAGCGACCGGGTCCTCATCGCCGAGCACGACGGCCAGCCGGTCGGCCTGCTGGTGACCCGGGAAACCGCCGACGGCTTCCTCGTCGACAACCTCGCCGTGCTTCCCGAATGCAAGGGCCAGGGCATCGGCCGACAGCTGCTGGAACGCGCCGAGCGCGACGCGACGAGCCTCGGCTACCGCTCGCTGTACCTCTACACCAACGAGCGGATGACGGAAAACATCGCGCTCTACGCCAGGGTCGGCTACCTCGAATACGAACGCCGCCAGGAAGAGGGATTCCGCCGCGTGTTCATGCGCAAGGCCCTGGCCTGACCCGACCGATGACCGCCGCCCTCCCCGACCTGAGCTTCCACCCCGCCTGGCACGCCCAGCTGGAGCTGGCCTACGCCCGCGCCGGCGACGCCACACGCCCGGTGACGCGGCGCCACGCCGGACCGCTGCGGGTGCAGAAGCACCTCTACGCCGAAGGCCCGGAAGTCTGCCAGCACATCCTCGTGCATCCGCCCGGCGGCATCGCCGGCGGCGACAGCCTGGCCTTCGACGTGCGCCTCGGCGAACGCGCCTGGGCCCAGCTCACCAGCCCCGGCGCGGCCAAGTGGTACCGCGCCGCCTGCCCGTCGCGGCAGACCCTGGAGATCCACCTGGAGCCCGGCGCCACCCTGGAATGGCTGCCGCAGGAAAGCATCGTCTTCGCCGGCGCCCAGGCCGAACTGGAAACCCGTATCCAACTGCGCGGCGACGCCCGCCTGTTCTACTGGGACATGGTCGCCCTCGGCCGCCCGGCCAGCGGCGAGCGCTTCGCCAGCGGCCATTTCGTCGCGGCCCTGGACATCCGCCGCGACGACCGCCTGCTCTGGCACGAGCGCCAGCGCATCGACGGCGGCGACCGCCTGCTCGACTCGCCGATCGGCCTCGCCGGGCACCCGGTGCTGGCGACCCTGGTCGCCAGCGGCGAGATCGACACCGACCTGCTGCAACGCTGCCGCGCGCTCCCCTGCGCCGGCCGCGGCAACCTCAGCCAGTTGCCCGGCGGCCTGCTGGTGGCGCGCTGCCTGGCCGACGAGGCGCTGCACGCGCGAGCCTGGCTGATCGAACTCTGGCGCCTGCTGCGGCCGGCGCTGCTCGGCCGCGAGGCCGTCCCCCCACGCATCTGGAGTACCTGAGATGGACTTGTCCCCCCGCGAGAAAGACAAGCTGCTGATCTTCACCGCCGGCCTGCTCGCCGAGCGCCGGCTGGCACGCGGTCTCAAGCTGAACTACCCGGAGGCGGTGGCGCTGATCTCCGCCGCCCTGCTGGAGGGCGCGCGCGACGGCCGCAGCGTCGCCGAACTGATGCACTACGGCACCACCCTGCTGAGCCGCGAGCAGGTGATGGAGGGCGTGCCGGAGATGATCCCGGACATCCAGGTGGAGGCCACCTTCCCCGACGGCACCAAGCTGGTGACCGTCCACCAGCCCATCGCCTGAGGCCGCCCATGAGCGCTTCGATCCGCGACGCCGGCGTCGCCGACCTGCCCGGCATCCTCGCCATCTACAACGACGCCGTGGGCAATACCACGGCGATCTGGAACGAAACCCCGGTGGACCTGGCCAACCGCCAGGCCTGGTTCGACACCCGCGCCCGCCAGGGCTACCCGATCCTGGTGGCGAGCGACGCCGCCGGCGAAGTGCTCGGCTACGCCGCCTACGGCGACTGGCGACCCTTCGAGGGCTTCCGCGGCACCGTCGAGCACTCCGTCTACGTGCGCGACGACCAGCGCGGCAAAGGCCTCGGCGTGCAACTGCTACAGGCGCTGATCGAACGTGCGCGGGCCCAGGGACTGCACGTCATGGTGGCCGCCATCGAAAGCGGCAATGCCGCCTCGATCGGCCTGCACCGGCGTCTCGGCTTCGAGATCAGCGGGCAGATGCCGCAGGTGGGCCAGAAGTTCGGCCGCTGGCTCGACCTGACCTTCATGCAACTGAACCTCGACCCGACGCGCAGCGCGCCCTGAGCCCCAAGGAGCCCCCATGATCCCCGGTGAATACGACATCCAGCCCGGCGATATCGAACTCAACGCCGGCCGCCGCACCCTCGCCCTGAGCGTGGCGAACACCGGTGACCGGCCGATCCAGGTCGGCTCGCACTACCACTTCTTCGAGGTCAACGACGCCCTCGCCTTCGACCGTCCGGCCACCCGTGGCATGCGCCTGAACATCGCCGCCGGCACCGCGGTGCGCTTCGAACCGGGGCAGAGCCGCGAGGTGGAGCTGGTGGAAATCGGCGGCGGACGGCGGGTATACGGCTTCGCCGGGCGGGTGATGGGGGACCTCTAGGGCCCATTCCCAACTGGCCAGGTCCGAGGAAAGACAGCGAACACCGACGATCGCCAAAGGAGCGTTCGATGAAAATCAGCAGACAAGCCTACGCCGACATGTTCGGCCCCACCGTCGGCGACCGCGTGCGCCTGGCCGACACCGACCTGTGGCTCGAGGTGGAACGGGACTTCACCGTCTATGGCGAGGAAGTGAAGTTCGGCGGCGGCAAGGTCATCCGCGACGGCATGGGCCAGAGCCAGCTGGGCGCGGCGCAGGTGGTCGACACGGTGATCACCAACGCGCTGATCCTCGACCACTGGGGCGTAGTCAAGGCCGACGTCGGTCTCAAGGACGGGCGCATCCAGGCCATCGGCAAGGCCGGCAACCCGGACATCCAGCCCGGGGTGAACATCGCCATCGGCGCCGGCACCGAGGTGATCGCCGGCGAGGGCATGATCCTCACCGCCGGCGGCATCGACACGCACATCCACTTCATCTGCCCGCAGCAGATCGAAGAGGCGCTGATGAGCGGCGTCACCACCATGATCGGCGGCGGCACCGGCCCCGCCGCCGGGACCAACGCCACCACCTGCACCTCCGGTCCCTGGCACATGGCGCGGATGCTCCAGGCCGCCGACGCCTTCCCGATGAACATCGGCTTCACCGGCAAGGGCAACGCCAGCCTGCCGCTGCCGCTGGAGGAGCAGGTACTCGCCGGCGCCATCGGCCTGAAGCTGCACGAGGACTGGGGCAGCACCCCGGCGGCGATCGACAACTGCCTGGAGGTGGCCGAGCGCCACGACATCCAGGTGGCGATCCACACCGACACCCTCAACGAATCCGGCTTCGTCGAGACCACCCTCGGCGCCTTCAAGGGCCGCACCATCCACACCTACCACACCGAGGGCGCCGGCGGCGGCCACGCACCGGACATCATCAAGGCCTGCGGCTTCGCCAACGTGCTGCCCAGCTCGACCAACCCGACACGGCCGTTCACCCGCAATACCATCGACGAGCACCTGGACATGCTGATGGTCTGCCACCATCTCGACCCGGCCATCGCCGAGGATGTGGCCTTCGCCGAGTCACGCATCCGCCGCGAGACCATCGCCGCCGAGGACATCCTCCACGACCTCGGCGCGTTCAGCATGATCAGCTCCGACAGCCAGGCCATGGGCCGGGTCGGCGAAGTGATCACGCGCACCTGGCAGACCGCCGACAAGATGAAGCGCCAGCGCGGCCGCCTCGACGGCGACGGTGCGCGCAACGACAACTTCCGCGCCAGGCGCTACATCGCCAAGTACACCATCAACCCGGCGATCACCCACGGCATCAGCCATGAAGTGGGCTCCGTCGAAGCCGGCAAGTGGGCCGACCTGGTGCTCTGGCGCCCGGCCTTCTTCGGCGTCAAGCCGAGCCTGATCCTCAAGGGCGGGGCCATCGCCGCCAGCCTGATGGGCGACATCAACGGCTCGATCCCCACGCCGCAGCCGGTGCACTACCGGCCGATGTTCGCCAGCTACGCCGGCAGCCGTCACGCGACCAGCCTGACCTTCGTCAGCCAGGCCGCCTTCGCCGCCGGCGTACCGCAGCAGCTCGGCCTGCGCAAGGCCATCGGCGTGGTCAGCGGCTGTCGTGGTGTGCAGAAGACCGACCTGATCCACAACGGCTACCTGCCGACCATCGAGGTCGACGCACAGAACTACCAGGTACGCGCCGACGGCCAGTTGCTCTGGTGCGAACCGGCGGACGTGCTGCCGATGGCACAGCGCTATTTCCTGTTCTGATTCCCACGCGACGGGGCCCGGCGCCACGCCGGGACGTCGACCGCTCCGTTCGGACAGCTTGGCTTGCCGGCGCTAGCGGCGACAATGGCGCCTCCCCGCAGCCGCCGGCAGTCCGTCCATGTCCTCCCGCCAATCGTCCCGCAACGCTTCCACCCCGTATCTGGCCAAGGCCTTCCAGGCGACGGCCATCGTCGTGGTCAGCTACTTCCTCTACTGGACCTACCAGCTCTACCAGTACGGCGAGATTCCCATCAGCAAGAAGGACGTGATGCTGCGCCAAGCCATCCTCGCGCGCTTTCCGGCGGACTACGAGGTGGAGATCAAGGGCGCCGACCTGCTCGGCTTCGGCGAGAAATTCCTGGTCGCCTACGGCAATCGGCGCTTCGTCGGCAAGGCCTTCGCCATGGACGACCAGGTCATCGAGCGCCTGGAGCGGAACCAGGGACGGACCAACCTGCCGCTGGTGAAGGTGTTCTACATCGCCGAACCCGGCCTCCTCTCCTCGCTGCTCAACCTCTCCCCGTTCCTGGATATCCAGAAGAACATGGTCGAGCTGAGCCTCCGGGAATACCGGAAGATCCAGTTGGTCCCCTTCGATCCGGACGCGAAGCGGAAACCGCGCGAGCAGTTCGAAACCGATTATGCCTTCCCCCAGCTGTTCAGCCTCAGCCAACTGGAAGTCGCCGACTACGACGGCGACGGCCGCGACGAACTGCGCCTGGGCTACCTGTCCTACGCCGGCGGTTCGGGAGGGACGCGCTGGTCGGTGATCTACGACCTGAAGGACGGCGCGCTGACCGCCCATTCCGGCTATCCGGAAATGCTCGACATCGACGTCGCCCGGTTCATCCAGGCGGTCAACCTGTACGCCGGCCTCGACGGCACCCTGCCGCGCGACCAGCGTCAGCTGGAAGACGTGGTCGGCCGAGGCAGCGAGCGCTTCGCGCTGACCGCCGCGGAGCGCCAGGCACTGGTCGCCGACCCGCCGCAGCGGGACGACTACGCCAGGGTCCTGATGAGCCTTTCGCCGCGCTCGCCCTACGCCCCCGATCGCTTCATCGACCTCGGCGACGGCAGCCGACTGAGCCTGGCCCCGCGCCATACCGACGATTACTCGACCTTCCTCGACATCGGCGGGAAGAAAATCTTCGTCGAAGCCTTCTACGTCGACGACGACGCCTGCCACTGGTGCGAGCATCGCTGGCGAGTGATGGCTTTCCATTACGACGACGGTCGCTGGATCTCGGACCGCACCATCAACGGTGACAGCTTCAACGGGCAGTGGCTGCGCAACGCGGAGCCGCTGGGCCTCAACGACGTTTTCGGCACCTACCGCGACCAGGGCCCGGCGGGCCTGGCCTGGTCCTTCATCGACCCGCGCTGGACCGCCTCCAGCCAGCATGACATGGACGATCCGCTGGGCGTGGGGATGCGCACCCTGTCGCCGGTGGAGCAATGGGTGAAGGAACGCTATCGGGAAAACTGAGGCAGGCCTTCAGCGCAACTGGCTGTCCTTGCTGCCGCGGCGGTTGTAGCCGCTGAACTTCGCCTGTTCCCTGTCGTGCTCGGCCTGGCAGTTGACGCACAGGCGCACGCCGGGAATCGCCCGGCGCCGCGCCTCGGGGATCGCCGCGTCGCACTCTTCGCAATGGGTCAGGCTCTCGCCACGGGGCAACTGGCTGCGCGCACGAGCGATGGCATCCTCGATCGTGCTGTCGATCTGTTCCTGCACCGCACCGTCGTTCGCCCACCCGCTGGCCATGACTGACTCCTCTGGCTGAAACCCTGGAACCTCCAGATATGGGCGTTCGCCCGCGGCTTTGCAAGGGCGGCGCGACCATCGGCCTGGCGTGGCACAATCGCCAGCCAAGCCTGAAGGTACACCGCATGATGGGACCGTTCCGCCGCCTCGCCCACCTGATCGACCAGGGCCGCCAGCTCGACGCCGCGCTCGCCGGCGATCCGTTCGCCCTGCCGGCGCCGGAGGACCGCTATAGCGTCCGGCAACTGCACGGCCTGTATCCGCGCCGTCATCCCGGTCTCTACGCACCGCTGCTCGGCAGCCTGGCGCTGCTGCTCGGTGCCGCGCCGCTGGGTCTTGCCGCGCTGCGCCTGGCATTGCCGGAGGCTCCTTTGCGGCCGCTGGGCTGGCTCTCCGCCCTGCCGCTGCTGGCGGCCTGGCTGTGGCTGATCGCCCTGCTCTCCCGCGGCGCCAGCCTCGGCCCGCGCCTGGCCCGCGACGCCAGCCTGCTGCTGGTCGGCACCGGGCTCCTGCTGCGCCTGGCCAGCGGCGAGACGTCGGGCCTGGTGGCGCTCGGCGGCGGCGCCTGTGCCTGGCTGCTGTTCAACAGCCGCGCGATGCAACGCTACATGGAACTGGTCTACGCCCAGCGCCTGTACCGCGCCCAGTCGGCCAACCGCCCCGGTTCGGCGCAGCGGCGCCTGGCCAACCAGGCCGCCTACCGCGAACGCAAGCGACGCGAGCGCTCCGGGCGATCCTGAGCCAGACTGTCGCCCTGCGACCTTCTGCGCATTGGCTGGCGCCGCCACCAGCGCGTAGGGTAACGCGCTCTCTCTCCTCGGCCTCAAGGACGACCCGGACATGAAGATCGACTCAGCCTCCAGCTCTCCGAGCCTGGCCCAGCGGCAGCTGATGACCCGCACTCCCGACCAGGATTTCCAGCGCGACTTCCAGGCCGCCTACGCGCGCCTCGCGGTCGCCGCCGAAGGCAGCGCGGAGCAGGCCGGGGCGCTGGCCGACACCCTCGGCGCCACCCAGCTGGAATACAGCCGGGTGCGCGGCGTCAGCCTGGAAGACCAGTTGCGCTTCGCCCATGTGCTCAACCGCGCCTGCGAAAACGGCGCGCAACTGGACGCCCGCGGCTTCCTCGCCCGCCTGGGCGCCGACGACCTGCAGGCGCTGCAGCGCAACATGGGCCTGGCCGAGCCGATCCGGGTCGAGGCGCTGAGCGAGGAAGGCGCGCGCAACCTGCTGCTGCCGGAAGGCTACAGCGTCGACCTGGACGGCGACGGCATCACCGAGGTGGGCGCCGCGAAGATCCGCCACTTCCCCCCGCGCGACGCACCGCAGGCCTTCCTCGACCAGTGGCTGGCGCTCACCGCCGGCATGGACGGCGCCGCCTATTCGAACGCCCGCGACGGGTTGCAATGGGCTTTCGATATCCGCGCCATGGCCGGCCAGCCCCTGGCCACCGACCAGTTGGCCAGCTACCGCACGGCGGTGGACGACTACCTGGGCATGCTCGCCGAGCACCGCCACGCCCTGGTTCCCGGCCAGTACGAACGCGACCTGCCGCTGTACCAGGCGCTGCGCCAGCGCCTGGCCTGAGGTCGCCTACTCTTTGACTTCCATGTAGTCGCGGGCCCAGGCCTGGTATTCCTCGGGGAAGGTGTACTTCTTCGACAGCTCCGAGGCGGTCAGGTCCGAGGCCACCGCCCCGCGCTCCTCGCGCAGGCAGTCGTAGGTCGCCTTGATCGCGGCGAAATAGGCGGCGTGGCCGTTGACCACGACACGCACGCCGAGCCGCGCCAGGCGGGCGTCGTCGCGCAGTTGCGGATTACCGTAGGTGACCAGCATCAGCGGGATGTGCAGGTGCTCGGCGATCGCCTCGAGGTGGGCGAAGTCGCGCACGCCGACCAGGCAGATGCCATCGGCGCCGGCTTCCTGGTAGGCCAGGGTGCGCTGGATCACCGCATCGACGTCGATCAGTTCGGCGTTGGTCCGGGCAATGATGGTCAACGCCGGGTCGACCCTCGCCTCCAGGGCCGCGCGGATCTTGCCGACGCCTTCCTCGACGCAGATCAGGTCGGTGGACTTGCGCCCGAACTGCGCCGGCAGCAGGGTGTCCTCGATGGTCAGCGCGGCGATTCCGGCGCGCTCCAGTTCGACCACCGTACGCATTACGTTCAGCGCGTTGCCGTAGCCGTGGTCGGCGTCGGCGATCACCGGCAGGCGCGCCACCCGGCCGATGCGGGTGGCCTGCTCGACGAATTCGCTGAGGGTGATCAGGGCGAAGTCCGGCGCCGCCAGGACCTGCAGGGAAGCCACCGAACCGCCGAGGATGCCGCACTCGAAGCCGAGGTCGGCGGCGATGCGCGCCGACATGGGATCGAACACGGAAGCGGTGTGGTAGCAACGGGAGGAGTCCAACAGCGCGCGAAACATCGCACGCAACTCATGGTGTGAGGCTCTATGCATGACGAAATCCAGGACAACACGGCAAGACGGAGTGGGAAAGCAGCGCCAACATAGCACCATGCGCGGGCCCCTTGGCAAATCCGTATACAAAGGTCGGGGCGGCCCGCACGGACGTACCAGGACGCTTCCTGCCGATCGCCGGCGGTGAAATCCGCGACGCTCTCGCATACACTGCGCGGCCGTTTTTTTCCCGGACCGTTTCGCGCCATGAACCCGAGCACCGCCGCCCGCGCCCTGGGCATCGATTTTGGCACCTCCAACTCCACCGTCGGCTGGTGGCGGCCGGAGGTCGAACCGCTGATCGAGCTGGAGGACGGCAAGATCACCCTGCCCTCGGTGGTGTTCTTCAACGTCGAGGAGCGCCGCCCGGTCTACGGCCGCCAGGCGCTAGGCGAGTACCTGGAGGGCTACGAGGGCCGGCTGATGCGCTCGCTGAAGAGCCTGCTGGGCTCCAAGCTGCTGAAGAGCGAGACCACCGTGCTCGGCAGCGCCCTGCCGTTCAAGGACCTGCTCGGCCTGTTCATCGGCCAGCTCAAGGCGCGCGGCGAGGCCGCCGCCGGGCAAGCCTTCGACGCGGTGGTGCTGGGTCGCCCGGTGTTCTTCGTCGACGACGACCCGGAGGCCGACCGCGAGGCCCAGGACACCCTGGTGCAGGTGGCCAACAAGCTCGGCTTCAAGGAGGTTTCCTTCCAGTACGAACCGATCGCCGCGGCCTTCGACTACGAGCGCGGCATCCAGCGCGAGGAACTGGTCCTGATCGTCGACATCGGCGGCGGCACCTCGGACTTCTCCCTGGTGCGCCTGGCGCCGGAGCGGCGCAACCTGGCCGAGCGCCAGGACGACATCCTGGCCACCGGCGGCGTGCACATCGGCGGTACCGACTTCGACAAGCAGCTCAGCCTGGAAGGCGTGATGCCGCTGTTCGGCTACGGCAGCCGGATGAAGAGCGACGCCTTCATGCCCACCAGCTACCACCTGAACCTGGCCACCTGGCACACCATCAACGCGGTGTACGCGCAGAAGTCGCAATTGGCGCTGAAGAACATGCGCTACGACATCGTCGACAGCACCGGCATCGACCGCCTCTTCAGGCTCATCGAGGAACGCGCCGGGCACTGGCTGGCGATGCAGGTGGAAGACAGCAAGATCCGCCTGACCGAAACCGAGCGCCTGCACCTCTCGCTGGAGCGCATCGAGGCCGGGCTCGGCGTGGAGCTGACCCGTGGGCTGTTCGAGAACGCCGTCGACGGACTGCTGGAGCGCGTGCGCAACAGCGTCGCGCAACTGCTGGCCTCGGCCGGGGTCGACCCGGACCGGGTCGACACGGTGTTCTTCACCGGCGGTTCGAGCGGCATTCCGGCGCTGCGCCGGAGCGTCTCGGCGATGCTGCCCAACGCCCGTCATGTCGAGGGCAACCTGTTCGGCAGCATCGGCAGCGGCCTGGCCATCGAGGCGAAGAAGCGCTATGGCTGAGCCGCCCTGGTCGTGCCCCTGCCCTATAGGGGGATAAGGTCACACCGGGCCCGCCATGGCGGATAACCGCGAGCGGTTATCCGCCCTACGCCAGGACCACGCCACACCCGTCCGCAGGGCGGATAACGCCACAGGCGTTATCCGCCGCCACACCGAGCCCGACGAGGGTGGGGCTCACTTCTTCAGGCAGGTGCTCATGAACGCCTTGCGTTCGTCGCCCTTGAGCGCCTTGGCGGTGGCGTCGGCGTTGCAGGTCTTCATCTTCTCCTGCTGGGTCGCCGCCTTGGCACTGCCGCCGGCCTTCAGGCAACTGCTCATGAATGCCTTGCGCTCGTCGCCCTTGAGCGACTTGGCGCTGGCGTCGGCGTTGCAGCTCTTCATCTTCTCCTGCTGCGCGGTGGCCTTGCCGCCGGCAGGCGCGCCGGCCTTCAGGCAGCCGCTCATGAACGCCTTGCGTTCGTCGCCCTTGAGCGCCTTGGTGGTGGCCTCGGCGTTGCAGGCGGTCATCTTCTCCTGCTGCGCGGTGGCAGCGAAACCATGGGCCGAGACGGCCATGGCCAATACGAACATCGGGATACGCAGGATATTCATCGAACTCTCCTTGAAGGGCTGCACGTTCGCATGCAGGTGCGCTGAAGTCTAGCGACTGCGGCGGGCTTTGCAGGGGCTGGGAACGCGTCCTGTGCGCTTGCGACAAGCGTCATGTTTCGCGGCTAGACTGACGCTTCGCACGAGGAGGAGTTCCATGCAACAGGTCATCGCGGTGAGCCTCTGCGCCACCCACGCGTTCAGCAAGCAGGTGCGTCCCGCCATCCGCCTCCTGAAAGGCCTCGGCGTCGAGGGCGACGCCCACCACGGCGTCACCGTGAAGCACCGCTCGCGGGTGCGGCAGGACCCGACCCAGCCGAACCTGCGCCAGGTCCACCTGATCCACGAGGAACTGCACGACGAGCTACGCGCCAGCGGCTTCGCCATCGGCCCGGGGACCATGGGCGAGAACATCACCACCCGTGGCGTCGACCTGCTCGGCCTGCCCACCGGCACCCGCCTGCGCCTGGGGGAAAGCGCCCTGGTCGAGCTGACCGGCCTGCGCAATCCCTGCTCGCAACTGGACAACTACCAGCCCGGACTGACCGCCGCCGTGCTCGGCCGCGACGAACAGGGCAACCTTATTCGCAAGGCCGGGGTGATGGCGATCGTCCTGGAGGACGGCGAGGTTCGCCCCGGCGACGCCATCGATATCCAGCTGCCACCCTTGCCGCACCGGGCCCTGGAGAAGGTCTGAGGCAATCCGCCGCGATTCCGGGCGAACTCTGCGCGAGGGCCTGCGTTCCAATGTTGGCAAGCACCGCTCAACCACAAGGAGTCACAGCATGTACAAGCAGTCACTGGCGGCACTGTTCGTGATGGCAACCCTGGCCGGCTGCGCGTCGACCAAGGTGCAGAACCCGGTCAACTACATCACCTTCCGCAACGAACCGCTGGTCAAGGATGTCGAGAAAGGCATGAGCCAGCAGGAAGTCCTGCGCATCGGCGGCACGCCTTCCGGCACCCAGAAGCGCCTGATGAAACCGGGGAGCTGCAACAGCTACATCCTCAACAAGGACGGCCAGCAGCAGCCGTTCTACGTCAGTTTCGACGGCAGCGGCAAGGTCGACGGCTCGGGCTTCCTGAGCTGCTCCGAGCTGGACCGCCACGAGCGCGACGCCCGCCCCTGACGGCTCGACGCCCCGCTTCCTTACGGAGGCGGGGCGTCTGCGTTCAGGCCCGGGACAGGGCCTCGATCAGTTCGGCCTTGCGCATCGTCGAACGACCGCGGATGTCGCGCTTGCGCGCCAGCTGCATCAATTCCTCGCGGGTCATCTCGCTCACCGAAGTGCTGCCTTGACGTTTGCCACGGCTCGCCGAGCCGCGGTTGGCCGGTCTCCCTGAGCGGGCCTGGGCGGCGCGATGGGCCGAGTCCTTGCGGTCGGCGCGCTTGGCCGTCTCGCTCTTGGCGCGGCCGGAACCGCCCTTGCGCTCGCCGCCGCCGGACTGCTTGTTCACCGTCGCCCAGGCGCGCGCCTCGGCTTCCGATTCGCTCACACCCTTGGCCTTGTAGCTCTCCTCGATGTGCTCGGCCTTGCGCTGCTGCTTGTCGCTGTACTTGCTCTTGTCGCCACGGGGCATGGGGATATCTCCCTTTGCGATGGGTTCACTGTTGGGACCGGGAGGCGACGGCGGACGTTCAGAGAAAGTGCACACCGGCACAAACCCCTTGACCTTGCCCCAGGGGCAATCCGTAGTCTGCCGGTATCCCGCAGCAGGAACCGGAAATGCTCACCATCGGCCAACTGGCGCGAATCTTCGAGATCTCCACCAAGACGCTTCGCCACTACGATGCCATCGGCCTGTTCGTCCCCGCGCGCACCGGTAGCGACAACGGCTACCGCTACTACCAGCCGGAACAGATCGAGCAGCTCTCGCGCATACTCGCGCTGCGCCGGCTGGACGTTCCGCTGGAAGCCATCGACCGCCTGAAACGCGATGGCGCGCTGGACGACCCGCAACGCCTGCGGCATTTCCTGCAACGACACCAGCACACCCTGCGCGAAGAGATCAGCGCCCGCCAGCGCCTGCTGGCGGAACTCGACCGAACCCTGGCGACGCTCGCCCACTGGAGGATCCGCAACATGCATGCACGAATCGTCGAACGTCCCGCCTTCAGCGTGGTGGGCATGGAATACTTCGGCAGCGCCCCCGGCGACACCATCGGCCAGCTCTGGGAACGCTTCATCCCGCGCGAGCACGAGATCGCCGGCAAGCACGATCCCGAGGTCTCCTATGGCATCTGCGCGCAGCAGCCCAACGGCGAATTCCACTACGTCGCCGGCTTCGAGGTGCAGGAGGGCTGGCCGGTGCCGGAGGGCATGGTGCGCTTCCAGGTGCCAGCGCAGAAGTACGCGGTGTTCACCCACAAGGGCACGGCGCCGCAGATCGCCGAGAGCTTCCAGGCGATCTACAGCCACCTGCTCGCCGAACGCGGCCTGGAGCCCAAGGCGGGGGTCGACTTCGAATACTACGACCAGCGTTTCCGCGGACCGCTGGATCCGAACTCGCAAGTTGACCTGTATATCCCCATCTACTGAATCAGCGCTTGCCGGCCGGCACCTTGGCTGGCAAGCGCATGCGCTGCAGCAGCGCGGTGCACTGGTTGTCGTCGCTTTTGCTCGGCGCCACCAGCGCCAGCAGGCTGGCCGCCGGGCCCACCGTCACGCCGAGGGCTATCATTCCCGCGCCGCGCGCCACCAGCGGCCCGGCATGGACCCCGGCGTCGGGCTTGGCGAAGGTGCCGCGCACGTACAGCGGCGAGCGCAGCGAGAAGATCCGCAAGCCCTTGCTGTGCGGGGTGACATCGAGATCGAGCTTCTCGTTGGCGAAGTTCACCGTGCCGTCGACGTTGACCAGCGCGTTCTCGGTGTCGAAGACGAACAGCCGGCTGGTCATCAGGCCCTTCTGCAGGCCGAAGTCGGCGGCCGCGCAGTTGATCTTCACCTCGTCGTCGTCGAACAGCTTGGTCACCAGGTAGTTTCCGACATTGAGGCCGGCGATTTCGGTCAGGCCCTTGCTGATCGCGCCGTCGTTGATCAGCATCTTCAATTCGCCATCGGCGCCGCCGAGGATCTTCGCCACCGAATTGCCACTGCCGCTGAGACTGGCGTCGCCGTTCAGCTCGCCGAAGCTGGTCTGCATCGGCGCGAAGCCGGGGAACAACTGCTTCAGCTTGAAGCCCCGCGCGCTCATCTTCACTCGGCTCTGCATCGGCTGCTTGCCGCCGTCCAGGCGGATGTCCGACTCCAGCTTGCCGCCGGCCACGCCGAAGCGCAGGGGCTCCAGGCGCAGCAGGCCGTCGTTGAGCACCAGATGGGTATAGAGGTCGCTGATCGGCAACTGGTCGCTGTGGACGATACGCTTGCCGGTGAATTCCACGTCGGCGTCCATGTCGCGCCAGCGCTCGGTACGGAATTCCTCCACCGGCAGCACCTTGTCGCCCGGCTGGCGGCTGGTCTGCCCGCGCTTCTGTTTTTCGGCATTGCTGTCGGCGCCGATCAGCGGGCCGAGGTCGGCGAAGCGCAGCTGCTCGGAGGTCAGCTTGCCGGACAGCTTCGGCCTAGGCTGGCGAGCGACGAAGGTCAGGCTGCCGTGCAGGTCGCTGGCGCCGACCTTGCCGTTGAAGTTCTCGTAGCGGAACAGTGCGCCGCCCTCCTCCTTGAGCCGCGCCAGCAGGTGTCCGTCGGTGGAGTAGGCCGGAGTGTCCGGCAGGGTGATGCCGGTCAGCGGATAGAGATTGGCCATGCTGGTCCCGGACAGCTTCAGGCGCAGGTCGAGGGCGCCGAGGTTGAGCGGGTCGGTCAGGGTGCCGACCACCGCGGCACGGGTGCTGCCGGCACTGACCTCGGCCTGTAGCGGGAAGGGCTTGCTCGCATCCTGCAACGCCAGCATCCCGCCGACCTTGCCCGAGCCGGCCAGAGCCTGGCCCTTGTAGGTGCCCTTGACCTTCCAGCCGAACACATAGTCCTGGGCGTTCGCCGCATCGCCCGTGGCCAGCGCCTTGCCGGCCAACTGACCGAACGGCACCGGCTTGCCGAGCGGGTCGACCAGCACTTCCAGACGGGTCTTCAAACGCTGGTCGTCGAGGCTGACGCTACCCTTGTCGAAACCGATCTCGCGGATGTCCAGTTGCCAGGCGGACGGCTCGTCGCTGTCGCTGGCAGGCAGGTCGAAATCCCAATTGGCGCGGCCGTCGGCCAGGCGCAGGAGCTCGGCGCGCGGCTGGGTCAGCTTGATCTGTGGAATGCGGATGGTCTGCCAGAGCAACGGCAACGGCGCGAGGCGGAATTCGATGCGTTCCAGGCTGGCGAACTCGCTCGCCTTGGTCTTGCCCGCCGTCCACTCCGGGTTGCCGAGGGTGATGTCCTCGGCGCTGAAGCGCGGCCAGGGGATCCAGGCGCGCCAGCCTTCCTCGCCCTCCTCGCGGCGCCAGGCCACGGCGAGGTTGCCGTTGATGGCGAACGGGCGGTTCAGCGCCGCCGAGACCTTTTCGTTGAGGGTGGGCTTGATCAGGTTCCAGTCGAAGGTGGCGATGAACACCACCAACGCCGCCAGCAGCAGGACCAGGCTGGCGAGGCTCCAGGTCAGGATCTTTCGGCCGCGCGTCATGCACAACTCCTTTTCGCCGCGTCGGTTGTCGGGCAGGCGCGGCAGCGCGCCTCGCTCAGCCCGTCAGTGTGCAGGCTGGCCCATGGACTCGCCAGCGCGAATACGCCGGCCCGTTCCGTTAGGACCGGCGAAACGCCGGCATTGCTCCCCGTCCCACGCATTTCAGGCAAAAGGCCAGTTCGGCGGCGGGTCGATAAAACTTTTTCGACCGCGTGGGACTCACACCTTAGGTAAGCAGAAAAAGCCGGCCGCAGAGCCGGCCCTTTTCACCGGATCAGCCTCAAGGAGAAAACCGATGACCACCGTTCAACTGACGGACGTCCAGACCCTTCGCGACCGTGCCCGCAAGAACATCCAGGAAGGCGCGGTCACCGAAGGCTATTCGGCCGATCGCCAGACCGTCCTGCGCCTGCTCAACGAAGCGCTCGCCACCGAGTTGGTCTGCTTCCTGCGCTACAAGCGCCACTACTTCATGGCCACCGGCCTTAAGGCGAGCATCGCCGCCGCCGAGTTCCTCGAGCACGCCAACCAGGAAATGCAGCATGCCGACCAGTTGGCCGAGCGCATCATGCAACTGGGCGGCGAGCCGGACTTCAATCCGCGCGGCCTGGAGGAGCGCTCCCATGCCGAATACGTCGAAGGCAAGACCCTGAAGGACATGGTCACCGAGAACCTGATCGCCGAGCGCATCGCCATCGACAGCTATCGCGAGATCATCACCTACCTCGGTAACGACGACCCCACCACCCGACGCATTTTCGAGGAAATCCTGGCCCAGGAAGAAGAACACGCGGACGACATGGCCGACATCCTCGACGACCTCGCCTGACTCCAGAGCAAGACCCGTCCGAGAGCCGGCGCCCGCAGCGCCGGCTTTTCTTTTCGCCTTATTTATCCAATTTATCGATTAAATAGAGAAAAGCTAACTATCCTTTACGAAATCTTCGACATCACAAAAATAATCAACTAACTTACTGATAAATAATAAGAAAATACATAATCACCCATGTCGATAGACACTATCATCGCACTTCGTTTTTAAATCGACTTATCCGAACTGAAAATGACTCCAACGCAATCGACAACCCACTCGGAGTCACCGTCATGAAAGCTTCCCTGATCCTCGGCCTCGCCCTCGCCACCCTGACCGCCAACGCCGCCTTCGCCGCCGATGGCTCCAGCCGCACCATCGACCGGCTGCACCAGGACATGTCCAGCGTCGAACTGCGCATCGCCGACAACGGCAGCGAGCAGACCATCGACCGCCTGCACAAGGACATGACCAAGGCCGAAGCCCGCCTGGCCGACAACGGCAGCGAGCAGACCGTCGACCGCCTGCACAAGGACATGACCAAGGCCGAAGCCCGCCTGGCCGACAACGGCAGCGAACAGACCGTGGACCGCCTGCATCGCAGCATGAGCCGTTTCGACCTGCGCACCGCCTGACCGCTCGTTACGCCGCAAGGCGCGAGAAAAGCCCGGCTCGATGCCGGGCTTTCCTATTTTCCCATCCCTGTCGCGCTGGGCGCATGGCCCGAGGCAAGCCGCACTCTCCCGCCTCAGACTCCGCTGAACCAGTTGTAGCCCTGGTCCTCCCAGTAACCTCCGGGATTGCTGTTGCTGACGAAGATCTCCACCACGTGCTTGGCGTTCTTGAAGCCGAGCTTGGTGGGAATCCGCAGGCGCAGCGGATAGCCGTTCTCCTCCGGCAGCGCCTGCCCGGACATCTCCAGCGCCAGCAGGGTCTGCGGATGCAGCGCGCTGGGCATGTCGAGGCTGGAGTAGTAGCGGTCGGCGCACTTGAAGCCAACGTACTTCGCCGAGGTGTCGGCGCCGACCAGCTCCAGGAAGGTGCGCAGCGGCACTCCGCTCCACTGGCCGATCGCGCTCCAGCCCTCGATGCAGATCAGTTGCGTGACCTGGCTGGCCTGCGGCAGCCGGCGCAGTTGCTCCAGGCTCCAGGGGCGCTTGTCGCGGACCCGCCCGGAAACCTGCAGGCGGTATTCCGGCAGGTCGATCTCCGGCACGTTGTAGGACGGGTAGAACGCGTTGAAGGGGAACGGCGAGGCCACCTGCGACGGATCGAAGGTCGGCGCCAGCCGCGTACGGCTGAACAGCCAGGCCTGGACCCGGTCGTTCCAGCGCGACATGGCCCAGAGTACCTTGTCGACCGAATCGCCATCCTGTAGCCGGCACCCCGAGAGCATCGCCAGGGCGCCCAGGGACAGGCCGCCGCGCAACAGCAGGCGGCGTTGCAAATCGACCATCTGCCGCTCGCTGGACGGGTCGACCGCGATCTTCGCGCGCTTCTTCTCCGGCCCCTTCATCCTTCGCTCCTCCGTCCGCGCCGCCACTCGCGTCCGATGATCATCGGCAGCAGGGTGCGCGGCACCAACAGCACCAGCAGCAGGTGCACGACGACGAACCCGACGACCCCGGCCATGGCCAGGAAATGCACCCAGCGCGCACCCTGGAAGCCACCGAACAGCGCGGTCAGCCCGTGCAGTTGCACCGGTTTCCAGATCGCCAGCCCGGACAGCACCAGCAGCGCACCGAGCGCCAGGACCAGCCAGTACAGCAGGCGCTGCACCGCGTTGTAGCGGCCCGGCTCATGGACCAGGCGCAGGCCGAGGGCGAGGCGCAGGTCGCGCCAGACGCCGGCCGCGCTCAAAGGCAGGAAGTCGCGACGAAAATGCCCGCTGGACAGTCCGTAGGCGAGGTAGCACAGGCCGTTGCCGAGCAGCAGCCACATGGCGGCGAGATGCCAGGCGATGGAACCGCCGAGCCAGCCGCCGAGGGTCGCCCAGGCGGGAAAACGGAAATCCAGCAGCGGCGAAGCGTTGTAGATGCCCCAGCCGCTGCCGATCAGGCAGGCCATGGCATAGGCATTGAGCCAGTGGCAGAGTCTCACCGGCCAGGCGTGCAACGCACGGTTCATGGCTTTTCTCCCAGGAAACCCGGCCGGGACGGACGCGCCGTCCCGGCGAAACCTCACATCGGCGGGGTCACGCCGTCCTTGCCGACCGAGATGGCCAGGGCGGTGAGGCTGCCGTCGGCGCCCTTCTGCGGGAACAGCACGACCTTGGCGCCAGGCTTGAGCAGGCTTCGCTCGCCCGGCTCCAGGCTGACGATGGGCACGTCGTCCGGCACCACCACGGTCTTCTCGCCATCGCCGTATTTCACGGTCATGCGCCGGCCCTGGCTGACCACCAGGTTGCCGACCGTACCGTTGGTCATGGTCGAGGCGCTGCCATCGGCGTTCTCCCAGGGCCGGTGGCCTTCGCCGCTGCCGCGCAGGCTGGGGGCGAAGACATGCACCTCGAGGGCCTTCAGGGTGCCGTCGGGCTGCGGCACGGCGGCAGTGCCGATGAAGCTGTCGGGCTGGATGTCCTCCGGCTTCGCCAGCGACACGGCGCGGATCGCGGTCTTGTCGGTGAGCCTGACCGTCAGTTGCTGGCCGTTGCGGGCCTTCAGTTGCAGGTGGTCGTCGGCGGCCTGCTGGATGGTGCCGCGCAGCGGCTGCAGCATGCCCGCAGGCGGTTGCGCGGCGAAGCTGGCGGCACTGGCCAGGAGCAGGCCGAAGAGCAGCGCGGGGGAAGCCTTGAGTCGAAGCATCGGTCGATCCTCGGTGGGGTTGAGCCTCGATGGTCGCCCCGCCGGCGGTACCCGGAGATGACTTTCGCATGACAAAAATGTCACCGAGTCCGCGCCGCGCGCTGGCTAGAATGGCGGCGAACGAGGGGGAACGAGACATGCGCATCCTGGTGATCGAAGACGATACGAAGACCGGCGAGTACCTGAAGAAGGGCCTCGGCGAGTCGGGCTATGCGGTCGACTGGTCGCAGCACGGCGCCGACGGTCTCTACCTGGCGCTGGAGAACCGCTACGACCTGGTGGTCCTCGACGTGATGCTGCCCGGCCTGGACGGTTGGCAGATCATGGAAGTGCTGCGCAAGAAGCACGATGTGCCGGTGCTCTTCCTCACCGCCCGCGACCAGCTGCAAGACCGTATCCGCGGCCTCGAACTGGGTGCCGACGACTACCTGGTGAAACCCTTCTCCTTCACCGAGTTGCTGCTGCGTATCCGTACCCTGCTGCGCCGCGGCGTGGTCCGCGAGGCAGAGCAGGTGCAACTGGCCGATCTGCAGCTGGACGTGCTGCGGCGCAAGGTCAGCCGCCAGGGGCAGGTGATCGCCCTGACCAACAAGGAGTTCGCCCTCCTGCACCTGCTGATGCGCCGCGAGGGCGAGGTGCTGTCGCGCACCCTGATCGCCTCGGAGGTCTGGGACATGAACTTCGACAGCGACACCAACGTCGTCGACGTGGCGATCAAGCGCCTGCGCGCCAAGGTCGACAATCCCTTCCCGAACAAGCTGATCCATACCGTGCGCGGCATCGGTTACGTCTGCGAGGAGCGCCCGTGCCCGCCCGCCGCTCCCTGACCCTCTACGCGGCGCTGCTGTTCGCCGCGGTGGCGGCGCTGGTGGTCAGCGCGGTCGGCTTCTACCTGTACCGCTCGGTGGAAGAGGCGATGCTGCGGCGCAGCGACGTGATGGTCGCCGGCCGGGTCGAGCACTTCCGCAACCTGCTGCGCGACAACCTCACCCTGGCCGAGCTGAAGGCGCGCCCGCGTCTGTTCGAGAACATGCTCGGCAACGAGCAGGACATCCTGCTCCTCGGTCAGCCCGGCGAGGCGCCGATCGTCGCGGTCAACCCGCGCCACGAACGCCTGCCGTCGCTACGGGTGGTCGCCGCCGGCCAGGCGTTGAATCCGTCCGTCGTGCACGCCGCGCTGACCCACGACGGCATCCCGATGCGCGTGCTCGCCGCCGAGGTCCTGGTCGGCGGCCGCGAGCCGTTGCAGATCACCGCCGCGCACCTGCTGCTGGGCGAGACGCGGATGCTCGCCCAGTACCGCGACCGGGTCATCGCCGCCGTGCTGCTGGCGTTCCTCGGCACCGCCCTGCTCGGCTGGCTGGTCCTGCGCCACGGCCTGCGCCCGCTGCGCACGCTGGCGGCGAAGGCGGCGGAGATCCATCCGACCAGCCTGGATACCCGCCTCGACGTCGCCGCCGCGCCTGCCGAGTTGCAGCAGGTGGCACAGTCGTTCAACGCCATGCTCGAACGCCTCGACGACGGCTACCAGCGCCTGCAGCAGTTCTCCGCCGACCTCGCCCATGAGATCCGCACGCCCATCGGTTCGCTGATGGGCCACGGCCAGGTGGCCCTGCGCCAGCCGCGCAGCAACGAGGAGTACCAGGCGCTGATCGCCTCCAACCAGGAAGAGCTGGAGCGCATCGCGCGGATGGTCGAGAGCATCCTGTTCCTCGCTCGCGCCGACGACGTGCGGGCAGCGGTGGAGCGCAGCCGCCTGGACCTGGGCGAAGAACTGCGGCGCCAGGCGGAGTATTTCGAAGGGCTGGCCGAGGAACGTGGGCTGAGCCTCGACATCCAGGTCAGCGGCCAGCTACGCGCCGATCCGCAACTGTTCCGCCGGGCGCTGAGCAACCTGCTGGCCAACGCCATCCGCTACGCCAGCGCCGACAGCCTGATCGAAGTGCGCGGCCTGCGCCGCTCGGGGGAATTCCTGCTGAGCGTGGAGAACGCCTGCGACAGGCTGCCGGCCGAGCCGCTGTCGCGCCTGTTCGACCGCTTCTACCGTGGCGACGCCGCGCGCAGCGACGCCCAGTCCAGCGGTCTCGGCCTGGCCATCGTCCAGGCGATCATGCGCCTGCACGGCGGCCGCGCCGAAGCGAGTGCACCGGCTCCGGGACGCATCCGCTTCGACCTGGCGTTCCCGGCTCAGGACTGAGCGGGTTTCTCGCCGGCGTCCGGCTCGCCGTCGGAGCGGCCGATATTCGCCGGCGCCTCCACCACCAGCTCCTCCGGCACTTCCTCGACGCGCGGGTCGAGGGTGGCGGCCATCGGGCTGACCGTGTCCGGCATCGCCACGTGTTGCAGCGGCGCCTCGTCGACCCGGTGTTCGCCGGTGACGCGCTTGGGCTGCACCCAGAACACCAGCAGCACCGCGTAGCCGGACACCAGCATGTAGAACAGTCCCGGACCGAAGTGGCGCATCAGCGCGCCGGCCACCAGCGGACCGATACAGGCGCCGACCCCGTAGGTGGTCAGGAGCATCGCCGACAACGCGACCCGGCGCGGCTGCTCGACGTGGTCGTTGGCCAGCGCCACCGCCAGCGGATAAAGGGTGAACAGCAGCATGCCGGTAACGAACCCGTTGGCCAGCAGCAACCAGTACGGCAGCGTCACCAGCCCCCACATCGGGATCGAGGCCAGGCACAGCAGCACCGCATTGCCGCGGATCAGCCAACTGCGGTCGAGGCGGTCGGACAGCCAGCCCAGCGGCCACTGCGCACAGAAGCCGGCGACGATGCACATGCCGACGAAGAAACTCGATTGCGAGGCATCCAGGCCGTTGCGGTTGGCGTAGACCGGCGCCAGGCCGTAGAAGGCGCCGACCATCAGGCCGGCGATGAAGATGGTGCCCAGCGCCTGCGGCACGCGCTGCCAGAAGAAACGCACTTCCAGCGGCGCGGCGACCAGCTTGGCCGGGTGCACGCGCCGGGTCATGGCCAGCGGGATCAGGCACGAGGCGAAGCAGATGGCGACCAGCAGCAGCGGCTTGTAGTCGAGGGTCGGGCTCAGCGCCAGCAGGCCCTGGCCGAGCACCAGGCCAAGGTCGACGGCGACCATGTAGCCGGCGAACACCTTGCCGCGCTGGTGGCTCTCGGCCTGCTCGTTGAGCCAGCTCTCGATCACCATGTACTGGTTCATCATCACCGCACCGGTGATGAAGCGCAGCAGCAGCCAGACTTCCAGCTGATCGACCAGGGCATGCAGCAGCACGGTCACGGTGGCAATCCCGGCGCAAGCCACGTAGGAGCGGATATGGCCGAAGCTGGCGATCAGCTTGTGTCCGAATTTTCCACCGCAGACCAGGCCGAAATAGTAGGACGCCATCAGCCCGCCGACCCACAGGTCGCCTGCGCCTTCCTGGGTCAGGCGCAGGCCGATGTAGGTGGTGAACAGGCCGGAGCCGGCCAGCATGAGCAGGGTGGCGGTGTAGAGCGCGGGAAAGGTGACGAGCGGGCTGAACATGACGGTTCCTGGACGGACGGGCCCCACGGCCGGCATCCGCCGAGCATTGATAGGTTCGGGAAGGATCGACGCTGCTGGCCGATCGCGGGCGCAGGCCGTCCTGCGTTCGGCGAGACTCCGACGCCGCGCGGCGGCCGGAAGCCACGTCGCGGTGCACAGGGCGGCATTATCCCCGCTCCGGAGCGGCCCCGCCACGGGCGCCGCGAGCGTTCCGTCGGCTCAGCCGCGCCGCGCCGGGAGCGGCTCGCGCGGCGGCAGCCGATATACCCAGATGCGCCGCAAGACAGTGAGGAATTGCCGTCCCAGGCGTCCGCTGTTGTAGGTCTGCCCGTAGCGCCGGGCGATTTCGCGGACCTCGCGGGACAGCGCGGCGTAGCGACGCGCCGGCAGGTCCGGGTAGAGATGATGCTCGATCTGGTGGCTGAGGTTGCCGGTCAGGATGTGGAACAGCGGCCCGCCCTCCAGGTTGCTGGAGCCGCGCAACTGGCGCAGGTACCAGTGGCCACGGGTCTCCCCCTCCAGCACCGAGGGCGGGAAGACCACCGCCTTCTCGGTGAAGTGGCCGCAGAAGATCACCGTGAAGGTCCACAGGTTGCGCAGCACGTTGGCCAGCAGGTTGCCGACGAACACCGCGCCGAAGCCGCCGGCGAACAGGCCGAGAAGCGGGAACAGCAGGTAGTCCTTGGTCCACTGGCGACCCAGCTTGGCACGCAGGCGGCGTAGCAGCGGCATGAGTTCGGCCTTGTCCAGGAGCCCCTTGGCGTACTTGTCCAGGCGCAGATGCTGGATCGCCACCGCGTACTGGAACAGCAGCGCCTGCAGCGTCACCCACAGCGGTTGCCAGCGGTAGAACGGCTTCCAGCGCTGCTCCGGGAACAGACGCACGACCCCGTAGCCGACGTCGTCGTCCTTGCCCAGCACGTTGGTGTAGGTGTGGTGGATATGGTTGTGGGTGTGCCGCCAGAAGTCGGACGGCCCGGCGATGTCCCACTCGTAGGCGCGGCCGGCGAATTCCGGATCGTTCATCCAGTCGTACTGGCCGTGCATGACGTTGTGGCCCAGTTCCATGTTCTCGAGGATCTTGCCCAGGCCGAGAAGCAGGCTGCCGAGCAGCCAGGTCGGCGGCAGCCAGCCGAACATCAGCAGCGCCCTGCCGCTCCAGCAGCAGACGCGCACCGCCGCGCGGACCCGGCGGATGTAGCGCGCGTCGTCCGCGCCGAGATCGGCCAGGGTACGCTGGCGCAGGGCGTCGAGTTCGGCGCCGAAGGCCGCCAGTTGTTCCGGGGTCAGTTCGCGGTCGTCGCGCATCGCAGGGCTCGCAGGTCGGTTCACAGGTCCAGCGCCAGGTCGCCGTGGGCGGCGCTGACGCAGAGGCGGATAGACTGGCCGGGCTCGCTGCACAGCGCGCCGCTGCGCAGGTCGCGCACGCAGCCGCTGAGCAGGACGCAGGTGCAACTGGCACAGATGCCCTGGCGGCAACCGTGGGCCGGGCGCAGGCCGTGGGCCTCGGCCTGTTCCAGCAGGCTGGCGGCGCTGTCGCCGGAGACTTCCCGCTGCGACCGGGCGAAGCGCAGGCGCACTTCGCGCGGCGCCTCCCCGCTGCGCCAGCGCGGGACGCTGAAGGATTCCGTCTGCAAGCCGGCGAAGCGTGCCCCCAGTTGCTCGCCCACCGCCTCGACGAAAGCCGCCGGCCCGCAGGCCAGGGCTTGGCTGCGCGCCAGGTCGGCTGCCCAGCCGTCCAGGTGGCGCGGCTGGAAATGCCCCTCCAGGCAGCCATCGGCCCGCGCCCCGCGGGTCAGGCTCCAGCGCAACTCCAGGTTCGGGTGGCGCGCCGCCAGCGCCTCCAACTCGCCGAGCCAGGCGCGCTGGCCGGGATGACGGACGTAGTGCAGCCACAGCACGGGACCGCGATAGCCGTTCTCCAGCGCCTCGCGGAGCAGGCCGAGCAAGGGCGTCAGGCCGCTGCCGGCGGCCAGCAGGCAGACCGCCTCGGCCTGCATCGGCCAGCGCAGATCGCCTTGCGCGGGCTGCAACTCGACACGCTGGCCGACCGCCAGGTGTTCGCACAACCAGGGCGAGAGCAGCCCGTCCGGGTGACGCTTGACGGCGATTTCCAGGCGCTCGCCGACCACCCGGGTCAGGCTGTAGCTGCGCCCGACCCGCACCCCGTCGCGCTCCGCCAGCAGCTGGATGTGCTGGCCCGGCCGCGCCGGCGGCCAGCCGGGGGCGGTACGCAGGGCCAGGGCGAGCATATCGTCGGCCACCCAGTAGCGTGCCTCGACCCGCGCATAGTGGCGGTTCAGCGACGCCAGCGGATGGGCGTGGCGCAGCAGGCCGTCGACATCGGCCTCGCGCAGCCAGCCACGGGCGGCGAGACGGCGCAGGGGTGCGAGCAAGGGGGTCAGGAGAGCGAGGGGAAGCAAGGCCATCGAGAATATTTCAGTGAACGATCGTTCACAAAACTTTGCCCGTTCCGCGCAATCGAGTCAACAAGCGTTCACTGATGTATCCTTCGACCGCTGCCGTCCCCGGTTCGACCGGGTCGCGGGGCTTTTGCTACAGTCGCCGGTCCGCCAAAGGAAGCCGTATGTCCTCACCCCGCGCCGAACAGAAACAGCAGACCCGCCACGCGCTGATGAGCGCCGCGCGCCACCTGATGGAAAGCGGGCGCGGCTTCGGCAGCCTCAGCCTGCGCGAAGTGACGCGCGCCGCCGGCATCGTCCCGGCCGGCTTCTATCGGCACTTCAGCGACATGGACCAGCTCGGCCTGGCGCTGGTCGCCGAGGTCGACGAGACCTTCCGCGCCACCCTGCGCGCGGTGCGCCGCAACGAGTTCGAACTGGGCGGGCTGATCGACGCCTCGGTGCGCATCTTCCTCGACGCGGTCGGCGCCAACCGCTCGCAGTTCCTCTTCCTCGCCCGCGAGCAATACGGCGGCTCGTTGCCGATCCGCCAGGCCATCGCCAGCCTGCGCCAGCGCATCACCGACGACCTGGCCGCCGACCTGGCGCTGCTGAACAAGATGCCGCATCTCGACGGCGCGGCCCTCGACGTGTTCGCCGACCTGGTGGTGAAGACCGTCTTCGCCACCCTTCCGGAGCTGATCGACCCACCCGCCGCCGACCTGCCGCCGCACCTGATGCCGGCCGCGAAGATCACCCACCAGCTGCGTTTCATCATGATCGGCGGCAAGCACTGGCACGGCCTGCCCGACTGACCCCACACCTCCCCAGCGGACCTCCGGCTCGGCGTTCGCCCGCGGACTAGACGCGCGCGCACCTTTCCGGTGCGGCAAAAAAGTCGTTGCGCACCAACCTGGCGCGTTGCAATATTTTGTTACATCCCTATGGCCCCGTTTTCCCGGTACAGGCGTCCCGCATCGACCTGGCAAGGCCCTTGCTGGTGCTTGTTGTGATTCCTTTCCTGTCGCATTGCGGAAACTGCCCATGCTGGTCATTCACCAACGCCTGCCCGCCCGCTCGCCCCGCTGGGACGAAGAACTCCACCTGACCTACGAGGCGCGCAGCAAGAGCCGCCTGCGCTGCTTCGCGGCGAGCGGCGAGGAGGTCGGCCTGTTCCTCGAGCGCGGCCAGCCGCCGCTGGCCGACGGCGACTGCCTGGAGGCCCGCGACGGTCGCCTGGTGCGGGTCGTCGCCCGCTCCGAACGTCTGCTCCACGTCACCTGCGCCAGCCCGCTGGAACTGACCCGAGCCGCCTACCACCTGGGCAACCGTCACGTCGCCCTGCAGGTCGGCGACGGCTGGCTGCGCCTGCTCGACGACTACGTGCTGAAAGCCATGCTCGAACAGCTCGGCGCCACGGTGGAGGCCATCGAGGCGCCGTTCCAGCCGGAGCACGGTGCCTACGGCGGAGGCCACCACCACTCGCACCATGGCGAGGCGGAGTTCAACTACGCGCCGCGCCTGCACCAGTTCGGCGTGCGCCGGTGAACAGCATCTGGGCGCGCCTGCGCCTGGCCAGCTCGCAGTTGCCGATCGGCGGATACAGCTACTCCCAGGGACTGGAGGCGGCCCTCGACAATGGCTGGGTGCGCGACGCCGAGAGCGCGCGGACCTGGCTGGTCGACCAGTTGCAACTGAACCTGGCGCGCTTCGAGGCGCCGCTGCTGGCCGGCCTGCTGCGCGCCGCGCTGATCGGCGACTGGGCCGCCTGCGATGCGGCCAGCGAACGCCATAGGGCCAGCCGCGAGACCCGCGAGCTGGCCCAGGAGAGCCGACAGATGGGCTTTTCCCTGCACCAATTGCTGGAAGCCCTGCCCGAGCTCGACGCTCCCGGCCGCGCCTGGCTGGCTCGCCAGGACCCGCCCAATCTCGCCGCCGCCTGGGCGATGGCCGCGCGCGCCTGGCGCCTGGACGCCGAGGAGGCGCTCAGTGCCTGGTTCTGGAGCTGGCTGGAAAACCAGTTGGCGGTGCTGATGAAAACCCTGCCGCTCGGCCAACTGGCCGCGCAGAAACTTGCTTCCAGCCTGCTGCCGGAACTCGACCGCGCCTGCGCCGAGGCGCTGCGGCGGCCCGCCGTCGAGGGCAGCGCCGCGTTCGGTCTGGCGCTGGCCAGCATGACCCACGAAACCCAGTACAGCCGTCTGTTCCGTTCCTAGGAGAAACCCCATGACATCCCAACCCCTGCGTGTCGGCATCGGCGGTCCGGTGGGCTCCGGCAAGACCGCCCTGACCCTGGCCCTGTGTCGCGAACTGCGCGAGCGCTACAACCTCGCGGTGGTCACCAACGACATCTATACCCAGGAAGACGCGGAATTCCTGGTGCGCAACGAGGCCCTCGCCCCCGAGCGGATCATCGGCGTGGAAACCGGCGGCTGCCCGCACACGGCGATCCGCGAGGACGCCTCGATCAACCTGGAGGCGGTGGACCAGCTCAACCGGCGCTTCCCCGGCCTCGAACTGATCCTGGTGGAATCCGGCGGCGACAACCTGTCGGCCACCTTCAGCCCCGAGCTGTCCGACCTGACCCTCTACGTGATCGACGTTTCCGCCGGCGACAAGATCCCGCGCAAGGGCGGCCCCGGCATCTGCAAGTCGGACCTGCTGGTGATCAACAAGATCGACCTGGCGCCGCTAGTCGGCGCCTCCCTCGACGTGATGGACCGGGACGCCCGGCGCATGCGCGGCGACAAGCCGTTCGTGTTCAGCAACCAGAAGACCGGCCAGGGGCTGGACGAAATCATCGCCTTCATCGAGCGCCAGGGCCTGCTGACCGCCGCCTGACGCCACTTCGCAACGACAAGGAACCGCCAATGAAACTGCCCAAGCTGCTCGCCGCCCTCGCCCTGCTCGCCGCGCCGGCGCTGGCCTTCGCCCACCCCGGCCACGGCGAACACGGCCTGGTCGCCGGCCTCGCCCATCCGCTCACCGGCCTCGACCACCTGCTGGCGATGTTCGCCGTCGGCCTCTGGGCCGCCCAGCAACAGGGAGCCGCGCGCCTCGCCCTGCCCTGCACCTTCGTCGGCACCATGCTGGTCGGCGGGCTGCTCGGCTTCGAGGGCCTGCAACTGCCGTTCATGGAGACCGGCATCGCCGCCTCGGTGCTCGCCCTCGGCCTCTGCGTGGCCCTCGCCGTGCGCCCGCCGCTGGCGCTGGCGATGGCCGCCACCGCGCTGTTCGCCCTGGCCCACGGGGTCGCCCACGGCCTGGAGCTGCCGGACCTCTCCAGCCCCTGGCTGTACGCGCTCGGTTTCGTCGCCGCCACCGCCGCGCTGCACGCCGCCGGCTACGCGCTGGTGCGCTTCCTGCCGCAGGCGGCCGCGCCCCTGGTACGTCTCGCCGGGCTGGCCTCGGCGGGCGCCGGGGTCTGGTTGCTGGCCGGCTGAGCCGCCGCGCCTCCCTCAGCGCCTGATCAGCACCCGCCGACCTTGGTGCACGAGGCGCAGGCCATGGGTCTGCGCCAGCATCGCCAGGGCCAGCGGCAGGTCGTCGATGGGAAAGGTGCCGGAGACCCGAAGCGGGTCCAGCGACGGCTCGCACTCGATGCTCTCGCCGCCGTAGCGCATCAGTTCTCCCGCCCACTGCCGCAGCGGCATGTCGTCGGCCACCAGCAGGCCCTGGCGCCAGGCCAGCGCGGCCTCGCTGGCGGACTCGACGGGGCCGATCCGCTGGCGATCGAAGCGCACCCGCTGGCCAGCCTCGATCACCCGGCCATCCGCCGCGCTCGCGGCGCCCTCCGGACGCACCTGTACCGCGCCTTCGTACACCGCCAGCACTGTCTCTGCGCCCTCGCGTCGGACGCTGAAGGCGGTACCCAGCGCGCGCATCAGGCCCTGTTCGGTGCGCACCAGGAACGGCCGCGACGGCTCGCGCCGATCCGCCGCGGTGCGGAGGTAGATCTCTCCGCGATACAGGCGCAGCAGGCGCTGGCCGGCGTCGTAGCGCACGTCCAGCGCGCTGTCGGTGTTCATCTCGAGCTGGCTGCCGTCCCCCAGCACCAGATCGCGCCGCTCGCCGACGGCAGTGAGGTAGTCGGCGCCGAAGCCGTCGCGCCAGACCTGGGCGCGCCATCCCCACCAGACCAGCGGTGCGCCGCCGAGCAGCAGGGCCAGGCCGCGCAGGACCGCGCGCCGGCCGCTGCCGGACGGACGCTCGAGCGCACGCCGGGCCAGCGCCGGCGGCAGCGAACCGATATTCGCCAGCAGACGCTCGGCGCGCCGCCAGGCGCGCTGGTGCTCGGGGCTGCGCGAGCGCCAGGACTCCAGCTCGGCCTGCTGCGCCGGAGCCAGCGGCCCCTCCTGCATCAGCAGCAGCCAGGAGGCGGTCTCCCTGAGCACCTGCGGGGCGATCGCCTCGGCGGCCGGCGGCCCGGAAAGCTCCGTATCGCCCGCCTGCGGCGCCCGGCTGGAAGCGCGGTCATTCATCGGGCATCAGGCTCAGGCAGGTCACGTAGGCCTGGTGGATGAACTTCTTCACCGTCGGCAGCGCGACGCCCAGTGCCTGGGCGATGTCCTTCTGCTTCATGCCGTCCAGCGTCGCCATCAGGAATGCCTGTTTCACCCGCGGTCGCAGGGTGTCGAGCAGCGCGTCGATCTCGTGCAGGGTCTCGACGATCACACTCTGTTGTTCCGGCGACGGCTGCAACGGCTCGGGCAACGTGGCCAGGGCCTCCAGCCAGGCGAGTTCCAGCGATTGGCGACGGCGCCAGCTGACCAGCACGCAGTTGGCGATGCGGGTGAGGTAGGCGCGCGGCTGACGGATCGCGTCACGCTGGCCGCCATCGCGGCTGGCGAGGATGCGCAGGAAAGTGTCGTGGGCCAGGTCGTCGGCCACGCCACGTCCCCAGGAGCGAAGGCGGTAGGCCAGCCAGTTGCGCAACCAGGCATGGTTTTCACGGTAGAGCGTGGCGACGCAGTCGCGGTCCGCTTGCAGGCAGGGGCTTGGCGCATTCATCGGAGGCGCATTCATCGGAATAGTCAGCTGGTTTCAATCGCAAATGAAAACTATTATCACTAATTTTCCGCTGACCACAATGCCGACGCCCTTCCTCGACCGGCCCCGCCGAACCCGAAATATCCCTTTTCCGATCTCGTGCGACAGAGGGAATGAGAGCCCGCAATGACGGGCGCCAACCCTGCGAGCGAAGAAGTCATGTCCCTACAACGCCCTATCCCCAGCCTGGCGCGTCCCTTGTCGCGCCTCTCCCCGCTCACCCTTGCCCTGCGCTGCGCCCTGCTCGGCCTGTCGGCGGTCGGCGCCGGCCTGCTCGGCGGCGGCCTGGCCCACGCGCAGAGCGTCGGCCAGCACAGCGCGGCTACCCGCCTGGACGACGCCACGCCGCGCAGCTACGACATCCCGGCGGGTTCGCTGGGCGCCTCCCTGGGCGCCTTCGCCAGCCAGTCGGGCCTGCTGCTGTCCTTCGACCCCGCGCTGACCCGCGGCCGCACCGCGCCGGCGCTCAAGGGCCGCTACAGCGTACTGGAAGGCTTGCAGCGAGTGCTGTCGAACACCGGCCTGCAGGTCGCGGCGGGAACCTCCGGCGCCTACCTGCTGGTCGAGCCGCGCATGTCCGGAGAAGCCCCGGCCGACCTGTCGCCGGTGGTGGTCTCGGCCGCCGAGCTGGCCGATCCGCAGAAGGAAACCTATACCGCGCCGCGCTCGTCGGTGTACCTCTCCAGCGAAGACATCGACCGCTTCGGCCGGGTTTCCGTGGGTGACCTGCTCCAGGGCATCCCGGGCGTACAGGTCGGCGACAGCCGCAACGGTGGCGCGCTGGACGTCAACATCCGCGGCATCCAGGGGCAGAGCCGGGTGGCGGTGCGGGTCGACGGCGCGGAGCAGGCGCTGGACGTCTACCGCGGCTACGCCGGCACCCAGCAGCGCAGCTACATCGATCCCGACCTGGTCAGCAGCGTGACCGTCGACAAGGGTCCCTCGACCCGCTCGGGCGCGATCGGCGGCAGCGTGGAAATGCGCACCATCGGCGTCAAGGACATCCTGGTGGACGGCAAGGACCTCGGCGTGCGCTTCACCGGCAACGTCTGGAACAACGGCGTCGCCCCGCAGCACCGCAGCGCCAGTTCGAAGACCGAGAATCTCAGCAGCGTGCCGCACGATGACCGCGGCAGCCTGTTCGGCTCCCAGGCCAAGTCCGGCAGCGCCGCCTTCGCCTACCGCAACGAGCATCTGGACCTGGTCGCCGCCTATGCGCAGCGCAATCAGGGCAACTACTTTTCCGGCAAGAAAGGCCAGGACCGCTATCGCGTCTACAACCGCTACGGTCGCGAGGAAAGCAGCGTAGCCAAGGTCTACAACGCAGGAGAGGAAGTGCTCAACTCGTCGTCGGAGACCGAGTCCTACCTGCTCAAGGCGACCTGGCGCATCGCCGACGAGCACACCCTGGACCTCGGCTATCGTCGCTACGACGGGCGCACCGGGGAGATCATGCCGTCGGACATCTTCCGTTTCGGCACCGCCGGCATCTACCAGTACCCATTGAGCGAAGTGAAGATCGACACCTACACCGCACGCTACCGTTACCTGCCCGAGAACAATCCGCTGGTGGACCTCAGTACCGGCCTGTGGATGACCGAGGCGAAGAGCGACATGCTGACCTCGGTGCTGGCACCGCGCTCCCAGGCCTATCGCTCCGACCGCAACTGGACGCGCCAGGACAACCGGCGCATCGGCGGCGACCTGAACAACGTGGCGCGCTTCGAAACCGACTTCGGCGATTTCAAGCTCGACCTCGGCGGCTCGTTCCAGGTCGAAGACATCCAGCCGCAGAAAAGCGTGGTCACCACCCTCCACGACATCAACGCCAACCGCACCCTGAGGGACGCCACCCGCCAGGAATACGGCCTCAACGGCAAGCTCGAGTTCAAGCCGGTCGAGCGCCTGACGCTATGGGGCGGCGGCCGCTACAGCCACTTCAACAGCAAGGACAACGGCATCTCCGCCTCGCCGCGGCGCGAGGATCGCGACATGCGCTTCATCACGGTGAGCAGGCCCGGCTACTACGGCTCGATGATGTGGTTCCCCGACCAGAACGGCCAGTACACCGACGCCACCGATCCGCGCCTCAACAACGGCATCGTCACCAACAACACCAATAATCCGTTCGAAGGCATTCCCTTCGACGAGTTCGGCCCGGCCAACGTGACGGTCCATCCCTCGCGGGTCACCAACGTGGTCACCGGCTACAACTACAGCAAGAAGGGCAGCAGCCGCGGCGGCGGTTTCTCGCCGGCATTCGGGATCAATTTCGAGCTGGCCCCGGATACCTTCGTCTACGCCTCCTACACCGAAGGCCTGCGCCTGCCGTCGCTGTTCGAGACCAGCCAGGGCACTCTCCAGGTCGAGCCGGGCAAGGACCTCAAGCCCGAGCGTTCGCGCAGCTGGGAGATCGGTGCCAGCGCGCTGCGCGACAGCCTGTTGGCCGACGGCGACTCGGCGGCGATCAAGCTGGCCTACTTCAACAACACCATCAAGAACTACATCACCCGCTATTACGATCCGGGCCAGATGGGCCTGATGACCTTCAGCAACACCGACAGCTACCGCACCAGCGGTCTCGAACTGCAATCGCACTACGACGCAGGGCGGGTGTTCGCCGACCTGTCGGCGACCTACTACCTGAAGACCGAGACCTGCGACGCCGCCTTCGCCGCCAGGCTGCGCGCCGGCGCCAACCGCTACCAGCGCACCGAGAACACGCCGAACTGCACACCGGGCAGCTTCATGGGCTCCTATACCAACACGCAGAACCCGCCGCGGCTGGCGACCAACCTGACCGCCGGCCTGCGCTTCTTCGACCAGGCCCTGACCCTGGGCGGGCGCATGACCTATACCTCCGGCCCCACCGCCACGGCGGACAAGCCCTGGCAGGTCGGCGCCACCACACCGCAGATCGAGTACCGCTCGGTGCAGCTGTTCGACCTGTTCCTCAAGTACAAGCTGTTCGAGCACACCGAACTGAATGCCTCGCTGCAGAACCTCACCGACCGCTATTACCTCGACCCGCTGGCACAGAGTTTCATGCCCGCGCCCGGGCGTACCCTGCGGGTGGGGATGCAGGCGAAGTTCTGAGCCGCCCTCTCCCCCTCCAGGCGTTGTCGGCGGAGCGCCGCTCCGGTAGGGCGGATAACCGCCCAGCGGCTATCCGCCGAAGCACCGGGCCTCCCGCTCCCCGTCCCTCCGGAGCTGTCCGGAGGAGCGGCGAGACAGCGTCCGTCACCACGACAACGGATAACTCACCACCAGCCGCGTCTGGTCGAAGTCGCTGTTGAAGCTGCGTCGGTTGCTGGCGTGGTTGAGGCGCACGTTGAGCCGCGCCAGCGGACCGCTCTGCACGGTGTAGCCGAGTTCGACATCGCGCTCCCATTCCTTGCCACCGCTACCGGCCTTGGTGGTGGCGTTCGAGCCATGGCCGTAGCGGACCATGCCGATCAGGCCGGGCCAGCCGAGGCCGACGAAATCGTAGTCGTAGCGAACCTGCCAGGAGCGTTCGTCGGCGTTGGTGAAGTTGCCGTTGAACATGTCGTTGCCCATGCTCCGCCCACTGCTGCCGTAGACCGACTGCCAGCCGCTGTCACCGCCGACCTTCTGCAGGCCAAGGTAGAAGGTATGCAGGCCGATGCCGGCGGAAAACAGGCCGTAGACGGTATGGCTGTCGATCTCGCCGGCGCGCGCGGCGCCGTCGTCGCGATCGACGAACAGGCCGAGGTTGGCGCCCAGGGTCCAGTCGCCGACACGCTGCTTGTGCAGCAGGTTGGCGTAGCTCTGCCGGTAGACGTCCTCCAGTTGCCCGTGCCACAGGCCCAGTTGGGTGCGCTCGCGGTTGAAGCGGTATTCGGCGCCGGCGTAGTTGAAACCGTCCGACTCCTGCGTCGGCGCGCTCCAGGCCGACAGGTCCTGCATGTCCGCCGAATTGCGCAGGCTCACCGCGTCGAAGCGTCCGGCCTGCAGGGCCAGGCCCGGCAGCTCGCGGGAAACCACGGCGAAGCCGCGGAACGTCTGCGGCAGCAGGCGTCCGTCGTCGTAGCGCAACAGCGGAATGTCCGGGAGCATCTCGCCGATCTTCAATTCGCTGGCCGAAACGCGCAGCTTGGCGGCCACGCCGACACGCCCATAGTCGTCCGCCGCGCGACCGTCGTCGTGCAACGGAAGAAGCTCGGAATTGCTGGTGCCACGTCCGCTGTTCAGCTTCACGCCGAACAGGCCGATGGCGTCGAGGCCGACGCCGACCGTGCCCGGGGTATAGCCGGAACTGAACTTGAGGATGAAGCCCTGCGCCCACTCGTCCACCAGGCTCTTGCCGGCATCGTGGTCGCGGAAATCGCGGTTGAAGTAATAGTTGCGCAGGACCAGGTCAGTCTTCGCATCCTCCAGGAAGCCGCCCTCGGCAGCTTGCGCGGCAAGACAGGCGAGCATCGGCAGGACCGCCCCTGCGTTGCGCGGGATTGCGGTTTTACGACGGATTTTCATTGTTATTGTGCTCCGTTTTTCAGGGACGACCGGGCCCCGGCAGCCTCTGCGGGCCACCTGGCGACGACGGTCGGGTCAGCGGCGGGGCGCGGGCCCCGCCGCCAGGGTCAGAACGGGTACTGGCGCGGCGCGTGCTGCACGCTGATCCAGTGGTCGGTGGTGAATTCCTCGATGGCCCAGTCGCCGTTGAAGCGGCCAAGTCCGGAGTTCTTCTCGCCGCCGAACGGCGCGTTGGCCTCGTCGTTCACCGGAATGTCGTTGACGTGGGTCATCCCCGCGCGAAGCTGGCGGGCAAAGCGCACCGCGCGTTCCAGGTCGCGGCTGAACACCGCGCTGGACAGCCCGTATTCGCTGGCGTTGGCCAACTCCAGCGCATGCGCCTCGTCGCGCGCGCGGAGCAGGCCGACCAGCGGGCCGAAGATTTCATCGCGGGCGATCTCCATCGTCGCGCGGACCTCGCCGAATACGTGCGGAGCCAGCAACTGCCCATCGACGCCGCCCTCGTACAGCGGCTTGGCGCCTTCCTGGCGGGCCAGGCGGATCTTTTCCAGCAGGCCTTCGAGCTGGCGCGCGTTGACGATCGGCCCGACCGCGGTATCGGCGCGCTGCGGATCGCCGACGCGGAGACCCTTGACCCGCTCGACGAAGCGCGCGGCGAAGGCGTCGTAGAGGCTGTCCTCGACGATGATGCGGTTGATCGCCATGCAGATCTGCCCCTGGTGGAGGAACTTGCCGAACACCGCGGCATTCACCGCCTGCTCCAGGTCGGCGTCGCCGAGCACCACGAACGGACTGTTGCCGCCCAGCTCCAGCGCCACGTGCTTGAGGTGCGCGCCGCCGCTGGCGATGCGGCCGATGTTGCGGCCCACCGGGGTCGATCCGGTGAAGGTCACCAGGCCCGGCACCGGGTGCTCGACGAAGGCGTCGCCGATCTCGCTGCCGGGGCCGACCACCACGCTGAACAGCCCGGCCGGCAGCCCGGCCTCTTCGAAGATCCGCGCCAGCAGCAGTCCGCCGCAGACCGGCGTGTCGCTGGCCGGCTTGACCACCACCGCGTTGCCCAGCGCCAGGGCCGGGGCGATGGAACGCTGGGTCAGGTGCAGCGGGAAGTTCCACGGGCTGATCACCCCGACCACGCCGATGGCGCTGCGGTAGACCCGGCTTTCCTTGCCCGGCACGTCGGACTCGACGATGCGCCCGTGCACCCGTGCCGGGAACGACGCCGACTCCAGGGTGATCGCGCGCGCCGCGCCCCATTCGATCTCGGCCTTCAGGCGGGTGCTGCCGGACTCGCGGATGAGCCAGTCGACGATCTCCTCGTGGCGGCGGTCGAACACCTCCACCGCCTTGTACAGCACCGCCGCGCGTGCCGAGGGGCCAAGCGCGGCCCATGCCGGCTGGACCTCGGCGGCCTTGGCGTAGGCGGCATCGAGGTCGTCGCGGTCGGCCTGCTCGATCTCCAGCAGCAGGCTGCCGTCGAACGGATTGCTCACCTTCAGCCGGCGGCCGGCCCGGCCGTGGCGCCACTCGCCGGCCAGTGGCTGGAGACCGAGGTCGGTATAACGGGAATCGCTCATCGCTCTTCTCCTCTTTCGAAAATCACAGGGGTTTCTTCGCCGTCGCGTCGACGGACACTTCCGCCGGCACGCGCGGCCGCAGGTGGATGCAGGCGATCGCCAGCGCGCCGATCACGCCAGGCGCGGCGAAGGCCAGGAAGTTCTGCTGGAACGGCAGCTCCAGGGCCAGCAGGCTGCCGCCGAGCATCGGCCCGGCGATGGCGCCGAGGCGGCCGACACCGGCGGCCCAGCCGACCCCGGTGGAGCGCACCCAGGCCGGGTAGAACTGCGCGGCGTAGGCATGGATCACCGCCAGGGTGCCGATGGTGGTGGCGCCGGCCACCACCAGCAGGCCGTTGAGCAGCCAGGGGCCTGGCCCCAGGCCGAGGGCCGCCAGGGAGGCCGCGGCCAGGGCGAAGAACAGCACCAGGGTGCGGCCGGCGCCGAGGCGGTCGGCCAGCCAGCCGCCGAACAACGCACCGAGGGTCGCCCCGACATTCAGGGTGACGAGGAACGCCAGGCTCGAACCGAGGGCGTAGCCGCCGCCGGCCATCAGCTTCGGCAACCAGGTGTTGAGCCCGTAGCTCATCAGCATGCACATGGCGAAGGCCACCCACAGCAGCAGGGTGCCCAGTGCCTGGCGCCCCTCGAACAACTGGGCGACCCGTCCGCTCGGCGCTTCGGCCGCGACAGCGTTCGCCCGCTCGGCGCCGGGCCGGTAGTCGGGATCGACCTTGCGCAGCAGCGCGTCCAGTTCGGCGCGGCGGCCCTTGAGTTCGAGGAACGCCGCCGACTCCGGCAACCAGCGCAACATCAGCGGCACCGCCAGTACCGGCAGCACCGCCACGTAGAACACCGATTGCCAGCCCCAGGCGGGGATCATGGCGATCGCCAGTAGCGCCGAGAGCACCGCGCCCACCGAGTAGAAGGCCGACATCACCGTGACCAGGGTGCTGCGCCGCCCGGCCGGGGCGAATTCGCTGATCAGGTTGATCGCGCTGGGCACCAGCGCGCCCAGTGCCAGGCCGGTGAAGAAGCGTCCGGCGCCCAGTTCCAGCGGGTCGCGGGCGTGCCCGGTGAGGAAGGCGGCGAGGCTCGCCAGCAGGGTGGTGGCGATCACCAGGCGGCGCCGGCCGAAACGGTCCGCCAGCGGCGCCAGCAGGGTGCCGCCGAAGAGCATGCCGAACAGCGCGCAACTGCCGAGGGTGCCGGCCTGCACCGGGCTCAGCTGCCACTCCTGCATCAGGCGTGGCACCACCGAGCCGTAGATGACCATGTCGTAGCCGTCGAACAGCATGATGAAACACCCCCAGCCGAGGATCAGCCAGTGAGTACGGTTAAAGCGGGCAGCGTCGATCACCGCCGCAGCGGATTGCCTGTTCATACCAACCTCTCTCTTGTTCTTGTTATGGGCGCACGCGGGCGTCGGTCGGCACCGCCCACTCTGGCATGGGGCGGCGCCGTGGAACATCAGGGTTCGATGGTTTGCGTCGGCACCTCGATCAAAACCGGGCGATCAGCGGCCAGGGCATGCTTCAAGGCGCTTTCCAGTTCTTCGCGGGTGGCCGCGTGGAGCGCCTCGACGCCATAGCCGCGGGCGATCGCGCAGAAGTCCAGGCCGGGCACGTCGAGCCCCGGCGCATCGGGCACCTCGAGCACCCCGGCGAACCAGCGCAGGGCGCCGTAGGTACCGTTCTTGAGGATGATGAACACCGCCGGCACACGGTATTGCGCGGCGCTCCAGAGTGCGGTGATGCCATAGTTGGCCGAGCCGTCGCCGATGATCCCGATCACCTGCCGCCGCGGCTGCGCCAGTTGCGCGCCGACCGCCGCCGGCAGGCCGAAGCCGAGTCCGCCGGCGGCCGGGAAGAAGTAGCTGCCCGGCTCGCGCATCTCCACGCGCTGCCAGAAGGCGGTCACGGTGGAAGTCGACTCCTTGACGAAGATGGCGTCGCGCGGCGCCAGCGCATCGATCACGTCGAACACGGTTTCCGGCCGCAGCGGTCCGCCCTCCTCGGCCAGCGCCGGCGGTCGCGGCAGCGCCTCGGGCAACGGCCGCGCACTGGGGCGGACCTGTTCGAGCAGTGCCTCGAGGGTCAGCGCGATGTCGCCGACCAACGCGTCGCCCATCGGCGCCCGTGCTGCTTCGCCGGGATCGCAGGTGACCTGCACCAGCTCGGCGCCGGCCGGCAGGTAGTCGCCGGGGGCGAACTGGTGATAGCGGAACACCGGCGCGCCGACCACCAGGATCAGGTCGTGGCCGTCCAGCAGCCGGCTGATCCCGGCGATGGCCGCCGGCAGCACGCCGCGGAAGCAGGCATGGCGGGTGGGGAACGGACAGCGCGAGGCCGACGGCGCGACCCAGGCCGGCATCCGCAGCTTCTCCGCCAGTTGCACGGCCAGGCCGTTGGCATTCGCCCCGTCGACGTCCGGACCGAGCACCAGCACCGGGTTGCGCGAGCGCGACAGGCGCTCGCCGAGTTCGGCCAGCAATGCCGGCGCCGGCAGCGCGGCGCCGCTGACCTGGCGCGCGGCCAGGTGTTCGACACCGGCCGGCGCCGGTTGCGCCCAGTCGTCGTAGGGAATCGACAGGTACACCGGCGCCCGCGGCGGCAGGCTGGCGGTCTGGATCGCCTGGCTCAACGCGCGCGGCACATCCTGGGCGCAGGCCGGCTCGTGGCTCCATTTCACCAGCGGCTTGGGCAGTTGTCCGGCATCGACGTTGGCGAGCATCGCCTCGACCCCGATCATCGAGCGCACCTGCTGCCCGGCGGTGATGACCAGGGGGCTATGGGAGTACCAGGCGTTGGTCAGCGCGCCCATGCCGTTGCCGGTGCCCGCCGCCGCATGCAGGTTGACGAAGGCCGGGCAGCCGCTGGCCAGGGCGAAGCCATCGGCCATGCCGACCACCGCGCCCTCGTGCAGGCCGAGGATGTAGCGGAAATCCTCGGGGAAGTCCTTGAGGAACGGCAGCTCGTTGGAGCCGGGGTTGCCGAAGACGGTGGTCAGGCCGTGGCGACGGAGGATCTCGTAAGACGCGGAATGGACGGTTTTCATGCAGGCCTTCAAGCTCGTTTCCTGGATTTGCGCTACTGTTGCAGCCGCTCGATAATCAATCAAATCGATACTCTTTCTATAAAAAATAGAACTGGTCTATATGAGTCCGATCGATCTCAACCTGATCCGCACCTTCGTCACCCTCTACGAAGCGGGCAGCGTGACCCTCGCCGCGGAGCGCCTGTTCGTCACCCAGCCATCGGTGAGCTACGCCCTGGCGCGCCTGCGCGAACTGTTCGACGACGCGTTGTTCACCCGCACCCGCGACGGCATCCAGCCGACCTTCGTCGCCGAGCAGCTCTACGGCACCTTCCGCGAGTCGCTGACGCGCATCGAGGGCGCGGTACAGAGCGTTCGCCACTTCGATCCGGCGACCACCGAGCGACGTTTCCGCATCGCCCTCACCGATCTCGGCGAGGTGGGTTTCCTCTCGCTGATCCTCGAACGCCTGACTCGCGACGCGCCGTTCGCCGAAGTGGAAGTGCTGCCGCTGCAGGTGGACGAGGTCGGCGCCTGGCTGAGCAGCGCCAAGGTCGACGCGGCGATCTGCCGCCAGCCGGTGCCCGGCGCGCGCAGCCAGCGGGTCCTGCACGAGCGCTACGTGTGCCTGCTCAGCGACCGCCACCCGCGGATCGGCGACAGCCTGAGCCTGGAGCAGTACCTGGCCGAGCGGCACATCGTGGTGACCCGTACCTCCGGCCACGGCATCGCCGAGGACGTGCTCGAGGCCATGCAGGTGCAGCGCCGCATCAGCCTGCGGGTGCCGCACTTCTCGGTGCTGCCAAAGATCATTCCCGGTACCGAGCTGCTGACCATCCTGCCGGCGCAGATCGCCTATCGCTTCGTCGCCGAAGGCGGCATGCGCATGCTCGAACTGCCCTTCACCCTGCCGCCGTTCGACGTCTCCCTGCACTGGCACGAGAGCAGCGAACGCTCGGCGGCGCTGAACTGGTTCCGCACCACCATCGCCGCCCAACGCTGAAACGCCGGCGGCCCTCACGCAGCGTCTCCCAGCGTCGGCGAGCGCTCGCGACGCCGCGCACCGAGCAGCGGCAACACGGCGGCCGCGGCGACGAACACCGCCGCGAACGCCCCATAGAGGGACAGCGGCTGCCAGCCGTCGTCGAGCAGGAGCCCGGCCACCAGCGGCGAGAGGATCGCCCCGCCGCGACCGACGCCGATCCCCCAGCCGACCCCGGTGGCGCGCACCGAAGCGTCGTAGAGGCTCGGCGCCAGGGCATACAGGCCGGCCACGCAGGCGTTGGCGCAAAGCCCGATCAGCAGTCCCAGCGGCAAGGCCGCGCCGGGCAGCCCGGCGCTCAGCGAGAACAGCGCGAGCAGAGCGGCGGTAAGCAGCATGAACAGCGCCAGCACCCGTTCCAGGCGAAAGCGCGCGGCAAGCCCGCCGAGCAAGGCGGCACCGAAGATCCCGCCGATGCTCAGCAGGGTGCCGCCGGTGATGCCCTGGGCGGTGGACAGGCCGGCGGCGACCAGCAGCTTCGGCGTCCAGCTCATGATGAAGTAGAAGCCGAACATCACCAGGAAAAACAGCGCCCAGAGCAGCAGCGTGGTACGTCGCTGGGCAACGCAAAGCAACCGGGCGAGGCGGCTACCGTGCTCCGCTCCGCCACCGGGCGGGCTCGGCAGTTCCGCGAGCGCCGCGCGGCCCAGGCGCCGGGCCAGCGCGTTGACCCGTTGCAACGCCCGCGGCGGCCGGCGCGCCAGGAGGAAGTCCAGCGACTCCGGCAGGCACAGGCAGACCAGCGGGATCACCGCCAGGGTCAGGCCAGCGCCGAAGACGAACACCGAGCGCCAGCCCCAGGCGCCGATCAGCCATACCGCGAGCAGTCCGCCAAGGGTCGCGCCGAGCGCGTAGCCGGTGGACTGCAGGCTTACCGCCAGGCCGCGCCAGCGGCGCGAGGCGTACTCGCTGGCGATCACGTTGCTGCTGGCGAGGATGCCGCCGATACCCAGTCCGGTCAGCCCGCGCAGCAACGCCAGTTGCCAGGCCGCCTGGCTCAGCGCCGAGGCGAGCATGCCCAGGCCCGACAGCGCCAGGCAGGCGAGGATCAGCGGGCGGCGCCCCCAGCGGTCGGCCCAGGGCGCGATGAACAGCGAGCCGGCGGCCATGCCGAAAAGGCCGGCGCTGAGCAGCAGGCCGATCTCGGCGCCGCCCAGGTTCCATTCGGCGGCCACCGAGGATGCGGTGAAGGCCATCACCAGCACGTCGAAGCCATCGATCAGGTTGAGCACGATGCACACAGCCACCGCCAGCCACTGGAACGGCCGCATCGGTTCGTCGTCGAGAGCGCGGCGCAAGTCCCGGTTCATGGGCGGCCCTCCCCGAGCGGACAGGAAAGAAGCGACGGCAGGCGGGAGCGAGGCGCGGGAATGCAGGAATCCATCATCGGGAAGACCCTTTTTCTTGTTGTTGTAGGCACGGCAAGCGCAGGCACCCTGGCACCGTTGCGTCGATGCCGCAATCCTATTGGATCCATTTGTGCGACAAGAAAACGGAAGGCCAGCGGATATCCCACTGTCAGCGAAATCTGAGAAAGGCTCTGGAACGAGATAATTGAGCGATTTATTCCTGAAGTTTTTTATGTGCGACTATCGAACGGATTATTTTTTGTACAGAAGCGGTTGACTTGGAAAAGTTGCCTCGCGAATCATTGGATCCAATTACAAAAACAACGAGAGGATCCGACGATGTTTCCGAAGAACGCCTGGTACGTGGCCTGCACCCCCGACGAACTGGCCGGCAAGCCGCTCGGCCGACGCATCTGCGACGAGCCGATGGTTTTTTACCGAGGCGAGGACGGCCGCGTGGCGGCCCTCGAGGATTTCTGCCCGCACCGTGGCGCGCCGCTGTCGCTGGGCTTCGTCGAGGACGGCGTGCTGGTCTGCGGCTACCACGGCCTGGCGATGGGCGAGGACGGTCGCACCCGCGCGATGCCCGGCCAGCGGGTCCGCGGCTTCCCCTGCATCCGTCGCTTCCCGGTGCAGGAGCGGCACGGCTTCGTCTGGGTTTGGCCGGGCGCGGAAGAACAGGCCGACGCCGCGCTGATACCCCGCCTGGAATGGGCGGAAAGCCCCGATTGGGCCTATGGCGGCGGGCTGTACCACATCCACTGCGACTATCGCCTGATGATCGACAACCTGATGGACCTGACCCACGAGACCTACGTCCATGCGTCCAGCATCGGCCAGAAGGAAATCGACGAGGCCGCGCCGGCCACGCGGGTGGAAGGCGACGAGGTGATCACCAGCCGCCACATGCAGAATGTCATGGCCCCGCCGTTCTGGCGCATGGCCCTGCGCGGCAACGGCCTGGCCGACGACGTGGCGGTGGACCGCTGGCAGATCTGCCGCTTCACGCCGCCCAGCCACGTGTTGATCGAGGTCGGCGTGGCCCACGCCGGCCACGGTGGCTACCAGGCGCCGGCGGAGCGCAAGGCGGCGAGCATCGTGGTCGACTTCATCACCCCGGAGAGCGCCACCTCCATCTGGTACTTCTGGGGCATGGCGCGCAACTTCCAGGCCCACGACCGGGCGCTCACCGAGAGCATTCGCGAAGGCCAGGGAAAGATCTTCGGCGAAGACCTGGAAATGCTCGAAAGCCAACAGCGCAACCTGCTGCGCCATCCACGGCGCGACCTGCTGAAACTGAACATCGACGCCGGCGGCGTGCAGGCCCGGCGCATCATCGAGCGCCTGCTGGCGGACGAGCGCCAGGCCGCCGCCCCCAACCGCGCCCAGGCCTGACGGGAGCCTTCGCCATGATCGAGGTCATCGTCGGCGCCATCCGCCTGGAGGCGCAGGATATCCACAGCTTCGAACTGTTCCGGGCCGACGGGGCGGCACTGCCGTCCTTCGAGCCGGGCGCGCACATCGACCTGCACCTGCCCAACGGCCTGGTCCGCCAGTACTCCCTCTGCGGCCCCGCCGAACGGCCGCGCCACTACCGTATCGCCGTACTCCGCTGCCGCGACTCGCGCGGCGGCTCGGCCACGCTGCACGCCGAACTGCGGGTCGGCCAGCGGCTGCGCATCGGCGAGCCGCGCAATCTCTTCCCGCTGTCGCCGGAGCCCGGTCCGCGCCTGCTGTTCGCCGGCGGCATCGGCATTACGCCGCTGCTGGCGATGGCCGAACGCCTGGCCCGCGATGGCGCCGACTTCCAGTTGCACTACTGCGCGCATTCCGCCGAGCGCGCGGCCTTCGTCGACTATCTTGACCGGTGCGCCTTCGCCGACCGCGTGTACTGCCACTTCGACCACGGCGACAGCAGCCGCCGCGCGGACCTTCGCGCCCTGCTGGCGGCCAGTCCGCGCGACGCCCAGCTATACCTTTGCGGGCCGGCGGGCTTCATGCAGTGGATCGAAGAAAGCGCCCGCGAACTGGGCTGGGAAGCAAGCCGCTTGCATCGCGAGCACTTCGCCGCCGCGCCACGGGACGCCAATGCGGACGGCACCTTCGAAGTGCAGTTGGCGAGCAACGGGGCGCTGATCCGGGTCGCCGCCGGGCAGACCGTGCTGGCGGCCCTGCGCGAAGCCGGGGTGGACCTGCCGGCCTCCTGCGAGCAGGGCATCTGCGGCACCTGTCTGACCCGCGTGCTGGACGGCGAGCCGGAGCATCGCGACCTCTACCTCAGCGAAGAGGAGCAGGCCGCCAACGATTGCTTCACGCCCTGCTGTTCGCGTTCGCGCAGCCCACGGCTGGTGCTGGATCTCTAGTCGGCGGCGACGTCGCCGTGAAGCACGGTGACGCTCTTCCGCGCCGGATCGAAGTAGTCGGCGTAGCGCAGGGTCGCGTTGGCGTGCTCGCGCATGATCGCCTCGGCGCGCGCCCCCTGGCCGTTGACCAGCGCGTCGACCACCGCGTGGTGCTGCATGTGGGCGAAGTTGAAACGGCGGAATTCCTGCTCGAGATTGTCGCGATCCACCGCCAGGGCGCTCACCGAGGCGAACGGCAGGTGGTCGTTGCGCGCCAGCGCCACGGCGATCGCCGGGTTGCCACTGGCCTCGATGATGGTGCGGTGGAAACGCATGTTCATGCGCTGGTAGCGCTCCAGCTCCTCCAGCAGGACCTGGCCGTTGGCGAACAATCGGTCGCCCTCGGCCAGGCATTCCTCCAGGGTCGCCCGTGCCTCGGCGGACAGCCCGCGCTCGGCCGCCTGCCGTGCCGCCAGGCCTTCCAGCACGCCGCGTACCTCGACCGCGCCGGCGATATCCTCGCGGGTCACCGCGCGCACCCTGTAGCCGCGCCCGGTCTTGCACAGCAGGCCTTCCTGCTCGAGGGTACGCAGAGCGATGCGCACCGGCATGCGCGAGACCTGCAGGCGTTCGGCGGTGGGAATCTCGACGATGCGCTCGCCGGCGGCGAGTTCGCCGGAAGCGATCAGCTTGCGCAGCTCGGCCAGCACGCGTTGGCCCGGTTTGCTCATGGAATTCGCTTATTCGATCGGGACGACCGGGGCATCATAGCGCGCCCCGGCCGCCTCCGCCGGTCAGCTTTCGCGGTGGATGGCGAAGCCGGCCCAGGACTGGCTCACCGGCATGATCTCGAGGCTGTTGATGTTCAGGTGGGCGGGCTGGTTCATGATCCAGAAGATGGTCTCGGCGATGTCTTCCGGCTGGATCGGATGGGCCCCGGCGTAGGTCTTGTCGTAGCGCGCCTGGTCGCCGCCGAAGCGGACCAGGGAGAACTCGCTCTCGCACAGCCCCGGCTCGAGGTTGGTCACGCGCACCCCGGTGCCCTGCAGGTCGCAACGCAGGTTCAGGGAGAATTGCTCGACGAAGGCCTTGGTGCCGCCGTAGACATGGCTACCCGGATAGGGCCACTTGCCGGCCACCGAACCCAGGTTGACGATGCTCGCCCCGGCGCCGTGGGCGATCAGCCGCGGCAGCAGCAGGCGCGTGCTGTAGAGCAGGCCCTTGATGTTGGTGTCGACCATGGTGTCCCAGTCGTCCAGGTCGCAGGACTGCGCCGGGTCGGTGCCCAGCGCCAGGCCGGCGTTGTTGATCAGGCCGCGCAGGGTGGCGAACTCTTCCGGCAGGTTGTCCACGGCCGCGCTCATCGCCGCGCGGTCGCGCACGTCCAGGGTCAGCGGCAACACCCGGGTCTTCGCCGAAAGCTCGCCGGCCAGGGCCTGCAGACGCTCCTCGCGACGGCCGGTGAGCACCAGCGACCAGCCGGCCTCGGCGAAACGACGGGCGCAGGCTTCGCCGAAGCCTGAGGTGGCGCCGGTGATGAACAGGGTGGACGACATGGGGCATCTCCTCGTACGGGGCGGAAAAACGATATCCGGGGATTCTAGAGCCTCGCCGTGCCCGGTTGGCCATACAGTTGCGCACGAGTTTGCCGAGGCGCCTGCTCAAAAAACGACCAACCTCGCGGAACCCGCACCGTGCCTGGGCCGCAGCGAACAGCCACCAACTTGTCCACAGGGCGTCGCACAGTTTTCCTGAACAACTGTGGCAGCGGCATGACCACGCGCTGGGGATAAGTGCCCCGGCGCGAGCACTGATCATTTTCTGACCAGCCACGCCTAACCCTCGCCAATTCAGGGGCTTGGCGGTTCTTACCCACCTTATCCACAAGCCCCCGCACAGAAATCCTGAACAACCTCAGGCGGCGTTATCCACAACCCGGCGCGCGGCGACTAGGTCCTCCAGCGCATAACCCACCGACTTGAACAGGGTGATTTCCCCGGGATCGCCGCGCCGCCCTGCCCCGCCCAGCAAGTCGCGCAGTTCGGTGGATATCGCCTCGCGCCCGATGGCGCCTTCGGCGATCGCCTGCAACAGGTCGCCGGCCTCTTCCAGCGCGCCTGCGCGGGTATCCACCACGACCCGCGCGCGCGCCACCGCCAGGGCGTCGGTCTCGCGCATGGACGGCAGGAAGGCGCCGACCAGGTCGAGATGGACGCCCGGCTTCAGCCATGCGCCGCGCACCAGCGCTTCGCGGGAGGTGGTAACGCAACTGACGCAATCGGCCGCCTCCACCGCCGCGCGCAACCCGTCGGCCGCTCGCGCCGGGTAGCCCTCCTCGCGCAGCCGGGCGGCCAGCGCGGCGGCCTTGGCCGGATCGCGGCCCCAGATGTCGATGTGGCGATAGTCGCGCACGCAGGCGTGGGCCCGCACCATGTGCGCAGCCAGGGTTCCGCAGCCGACCACCAGCAGGCGCCGCGCATCGTCCCGCGCCAGGTAGTCGGCGGCCAGCGCCGAGCTGCAGGCGGTACGCCGGGCGGTCAGCTCCGAAGCCTCCAGCAACGCCAGCGGGCGACCGTCTTCGCCGTCGAACAGAGCGAACACCGCGGCCACCGCCGGCAGGCCACGCGCCCCATTGCCAGGGAACACCGTCACCAGTTTCACGCCGATCCCCTCACCGGCCTGCCACACCGGCATCTGTAGCAGCGAGGCCTGCGCCGGCAAGGCATGGCAGCTGCGCAGCGGCGCACTGCAAGGCTTGGCCAGGCCGATGCGCAACGCCTCGATCAGTTGTGGATAAGACAGGCGCTCGGCGACCTCGGCGTTGCTGAAAAAGCGCAGGCTGTGCATAAGTCGAGTTTCCTCCGTCGCTGCAGGACAGCGCCCGCCCCGGCGGCCAGAGCGCCGGGGCGGGGCGCGCTCAATGTCCGCCGAGATAGGCGTTGCGCACCTCCTGGTTGCCGAGCAGTTCTTCGCCGCTGCCGCTCATGCGGATTTCCCCGGTGACCATCACGTAGGCGCGGTCGGAGAGCTTCAGCGCATGGTTGGCGTTCTGCTCGACGAGGAAGATGGTCATGCCGCTCCTGGCCAGCTCGCGCAGGGTCTGGAAGATCTGCTTGACCACGATCGGCGCCAGGCCCAGGGAGGGCTCGTCGAGCAACAGCAACTTCGGCCGGCTCATCAGCGCGCGGGCGATGGCGAGCATCTGCTGCTCGCCGCCGGACATGGTCATGGCGCGCTGGTTGCGCCGCTCCTTCAGGCGCGGGAACAGCTCGAACATGCGCTGCATGTCCTCCTCGGCGTGGTCCATGCCGATGGGAATGGTACCCATCAGCAGGTTTTCCTCGACGCTCATGTCGGGGAACACCCGGCGTCCTTCCGGCGACTGCGCGATGCCGTTGGACGCCACGTAGTGCGCCGACTTCTGGCGGATGTCCTGGCCGCGATAGAGGATCTGCCCGGCCGCCGCGCGCGGCTGGCCGAAGATCGACATCAACAGCGTCGACTTGCCCGCGCCGTTGGCACCGATCAGGCTCACCGTCTCGCCCTCGTTGACCTGCAGCGAGACCTTCTTCAGCGCCTGGATCGGCCCGTAGAACACGTCCACCTCACGGAATTCCAGCAACGCCGCGCTCATGACAGCTCCTCTTCGTCGGCACCGAGATAGGCGGCGATCACCTTCTCGTCATGGCGGATCTGTTCGGGGTTGCCACGGGCGATCACGTCGCCGTGGTCGAGCACAATGATGTGGTCGGAGATGTTCATCACCATGCCCATGTCATGCTCGATCAGCAGTACGGTGATCCCGTGGTGGTCGCGCAGGTAGCGGACGATGTTGCTCAGGGCGTGGGTCTCGGCCGGGTTGAGGCCGGCGGCCGGTTCGTCCAGGCAGATGAGTTCCGGCCGCGTGCACATGGCCCGGGCGATCTCCAGGCGCCGTTGCTGGCCGTAGGACATCTCGCCGGCCAGGCGGTTGGCGCAGTCCACCAGGTCGACCACCTCCAGCCAGTAGAACGCGTGGTCCAGCGCCTCGCTCTCGGCGCGGCGATAGCCGGGAGTGTTGAGGATGCCGGCGAGCAGGTTGCGGTTGACGAACATGTGCTGCGCCACCAGCAGGTTCTCCACCACCGACATGTCCTTGAACAGGCGGATGTTCTGGAAGGTCCGCGCCAGCCCGGCGCGGTTCACCAGGTGGGTGCCGCCGAACATCTTGTAGTAGAGGCGACTGCCCAGTTGCGGCGGCTTGACGAAGTCGTCCAGCTGGAACGGCTCGCCGAGCACCTGGATGACGTCCGTGGTGCGCCCCTGGGTGTTGAGCAGGATGTTGCCGCCGGTGGCCTTGTAGAAGCCGGTGAGGCAGTTGAACACGGTGGTCTTGCCGGCGCCGTTGGGGCCGATCAGCGCGGTGATCGAACCGCGCTCGACGTCGAGGTTGACGTCGTTGAGCGCCTTGATGCCGCCGAAGTGCATCATCAGGTGCTCGACGCTGAGGATCTTGTCGCTCATGGCGCCACCCCCTTGCGCGGGGCGAAGCCCACCCGGCTGATGCGGATCAGCCCGCGCGGCCGCCAGATCATCATCACCACCATGAGTATCCCGAGCAGCAGCACGCGGATGTCGGCGAAGCTGCGCAGCAGCTCCGGCGCCACGGTGAGGACGAAGGCGGCGATCACCACCCCGACCGTCGAGCCCATGCCGCCGAGCACGACGATGGCGAGGATCAGCGCCGACTCGAAGAAGTTGAACGAGGACGGGTTGACGAAGCCCTGGTAGCTGGCGAAGAACACCCCGGCCAGTCCCGCGGTGGAGGCGCCGAGCATGAACGCAGAGAGTTTCACCAGCACATGGTTTAGGCCCATCGCGCGACAGGCGATCTCGTCCTCGCGCAGCGCCTCCCAGGCGCGCCCGACCGGCATCCGGGTCAGCCGGTGCTTGATGTAGAGCACCAGCAGCACGACCAGGAACAGCACCACGTAGATGAACAGGAACTTCATGTTGGGGTTGTAGGCGATGCCGAGGAACTCGTGGATCGGCACCCCGCCATCCTTGGCCCGGCGGCCGAACTCCAGGCCGAGGAAGGTCGGCGCCGGCGCCGGCATGCCGTTCGGCCCGCCGGTGAAGGACAGCCAGTTGTTCAGTACCAGGCGGATGATCTCGCCGAAGCCCAGGGTGACGATCGCCAGGTAGTCGCCATGCATGCGCAACACCGGGAAGCCGAGGATCGCCCCGGCCACCGCGGCGGTCAGCGCGGCCAGCGGCAGGACGGTCCAGAAGCCCAGGCCGAGGTACTGGTAGCCCAGCGCCAGGCCATAGGCGCCAATGGCGTAGAAGGCCACGTAGCCGAGGTCGAGCAGCCCGGCGAGGCCGACCACGATGTTCAGGCCCAGGCCCAGCAGCACGTAGATCAGGCCGAGGATGACCACCGCCAGCAGGTACTTGCTGGCGAAGAACGGGAAGATCACCGCGGCCACCAGGATCAGCGGCACGATCCAGCGCAAGCGGGTCTTGTAGCCCGGCGGCAGGACGTGGACGCCGCTGCCAGCCCCCTCGAAGCGCTCCAGCACGGCCCGCCCGCCGCGGGTCTGCAGGTAGAGGCTGAGCAGGAAGCGCCCGCCCATCACGATCGCGATGATCCAGCCGACCCGCTCGTAATGCAGGTTGAAGCCGTAGCCGTCGAGGACCACGCCGACGATGGGGCCGAACACCACCAGGGCGATCAACCCGGAGAGCACGGCATCGAGGACGCACTGCTTGAGATCGATGGAAGTCTCGTTGCTCATCGTCGTCCCCTTACACCTTGGCGATCTGCGGGCGGCCGAGCAGGCCCTGGGGACGGAAGATCAGGATCAGTACCAGCAACGAGAAGGCGAACACGTCCTTGTAGTCGGTGTTGACCATCCCCGAGAACTGCGCCTCGGCCACTCCCAGCACCAGGCCGCCGAGCATCGCCCCGGGCAGCGAGCCGATGCCGCCGAGCACCGCCGCGGTGAACGCCTTGATGCCGATGATGAAGCCGGCGTAGAAGTCGAAGGTGCCGTAGTTCATGGTGATCAGCACCCCGGCCAGGGCGGCCATCGCGGCGCCGATGACGAACACGTAGGAGATCACCCGGTCGGTGTTGATCCCCAGGATCGAAGCCATCTTGCGGTCCTGCTGGGTCGCCCGGCACATGCGCCCGAGCTTGGTGTAGCGGATCACGTAGGTCAGCACTGCCATGCCGATCAGCGAAGCGATCAGGATGAACAGCTTGGTGTAGGTGAGCTGGACGAAACCGTCGCCGACGTGGAATTTCAGGGCGCCGTCGAGCAGGGTCGGGATCCCCTGCTGGCGCGGTCCCTGTGCCACCTGCACGTAGTTCTGCAGAATCAGCGACATGCCGATCGCCGAGATCAGCGGCGCCAAGCGCGTGGAGTTGCGCAGCGGCTTGTAGGCGATGCGCTCGATCACCCAGCCGTAGGTGCAGGTCACCAGCACGGTGAACAGCAAGGTGCCGAGGATCAGCAGCGGGAAGTTCTGCAGGCCGAAGAAGGCCAGCAGGGCAAGGGCGATGGCCGACAGGTAGGCGGAGATCATGTACACCTCGCCGTGGGCGAAGTTGATCATGCCGATGATGCCGTAGACCATGGTGTAGCCGATGGCGATGAGGCCGTAGACCGAGCCGAGGGTCAGCCCGTTGATCATTTGCTGGAGGAAGATGCCGTCCATTTTTCAGTCTCTTCAGGGCGAATCGCGACGGCCTTTGTAAGGCGCGCCGGCGCTCGCCGGTGAAAGCGGACGGGTGCTACTGAAACGGCCCCGGATCGCGGGACTCCAGACCGACCACACGCAGACGTCTTCGGTGAATCCGCACTACGGCGGCAAGCACGGGCGAGCACTTCAGCAGCTCCCGGACTTACCCATGCGCCGAGCCTGTGCCCGGCGCATGGCGGTCGAGCGCGATCAGGGCAACTGGTGGTACTTGCCCTTGTCGTCCCACTCGTAGACCACGTAGTCGGAGACTTTCAGGTCGCCCTTCTTGTCCCATTCCTTCTTGCCCATCACGGTCTGCACCGGATGCGACTTCAGCCACTCGGCGGCCTTGGCCGGATCGTTGGCGCCGGCGCCGTTGAAGGCCGCCGCCAGGGACTGGATCGAGGCGTAGGAGTAGAGGGTGTAGCCTTCCGGCTCGAAACCGCCGGCACGGAACTTCTCCACCACCGCCTTGCCGTCGGGGATCAGCCGCGGGTCGGCGCCGAAGGTCATCAGCACGCCCTTGACGTACTGCGGACCGCCGGCGGTGGTCGCCAGTTCGTCGGTGACCACGCCGTCGTCGGACATGAACTTGGCGGTCAGTCCCTGTTCACGCATCTGCCGTACCAGCGGACCGGCTTCCGGATGCAGGCCGCCGAAGTAGACGACCTCGGCACCGGAGGCGCGGATCTTGGTGACCAGCGCGTTGAAGTCCTTCTCGCCGCGGGTCAGGCCCTCGTAGAGAACCTCTTTCACGCCGAGCTTGTTCAGTTGCGCCCTGGTGGCGTCCGCCAGGCCCTGGCCATAGGTGTCCTTGTCGTGGATCACCGCGACCTTCTTGGCCTTCAGCACCTTGACGATATAGTCGCCGGCGACCACGCCCTGCTGGTCGTCGCGGCCGCACATGCGGAACATCCCGGAGAGTCCGCGCTCGGTGACCTGCGGGTTGGTGGAACCGGGGGTGATGGCGATGATCCCGGCCTCGTCGTAGACCTCGGATGCGGGGATGGTCGAAGAAGAGCAGAAATGGCCGACCACGGCGATGGCCTTGTCCTGGTCCACCAGGCGGTTGGCCACGGCCACGGCCTGCTTCGGTTCGCAGGCGTCGTCGGCCTTGACCAGCTTGATCTTCTCGCCGTTGATTCCACCCGCCGCATTGATGTCTTCCGCCGCCTGGGACGCGCCGCGCCAGTATTGCTCGCCGAAGGAGGCGTTGGCGCCGGTATGCGGTCCGGCCACGCCGATCACGACGTCGGCCAGCGCATGCGTGGAAAGACCCATCACGGATGAAACCGCGAGAGCCAGGATGCCTTTTCTGAACAGCTTCTTGGACATGGGGTGTTGCTCCTGAGGATGATGTTGGCGCTCGTAACTACGATGTTGTTGTTGTGTTTCGCTCAACAGGCAGAGCAAGCGGCGTGCCATTCGTTTTTTTCCTGAGTGGCCGGCCACAAGAACTTTAGCCCTCCTTTCCGTTTTTATCTTTGTTATTGGAAATCAGTCATTTAGACATTTCCCCGAATCCCCTTCGGAGAGCTACAGCCCAGGCTTCACAAGGCCTGAACCGTTCCTAGGAATAACTCTACAACGATATTGAAGCGGTTAGAAACTGCACGTCACTGGTGCGCTGCACGCACTAATTGAGGTCCTCTTTTTCAATGAAAGTGCAGGACAGAGCGGTTTTTAAAATTAATATGAACATGAACTTCCCGGGATTCGGTACTTGGCGGAAAAAGTCGATTCGAATACGACATGGACATATCCGTTAGCGACGCCACGTTCGGCGCAAAGCCCTGTGACGGATTCGTCATAAGCCAGCGAATGCTCTATCGCGAGACTTGCCGGCAGTAATAAGCGTCGCCCGGCACTCCGGCAAGCGAGCTTTCCTCCCCACGTCATTCCGTTTATTCATATAACGCGTTCCGCCCGCTCCACCCGCGCCAGGAAACCCGCCATGCTGAACAAACGCCGCCTGCCGTCGATGACCGCCCTGCAATGCTTCGAAGCGGTAGCCCGGCACCTGAGCTTCACCCGCGCCGCCGAAGAGTTGAGCCTGACCCAGAGCGCCATGAGCAAGCAGGTCGCGCAACTCGAGGAGCAGTTGCAGCACGCCCTGTTCCGCCGGGTGCGCAAGCGCCTGCAACTGACCCCGGCCGGCGAGCTGTACCTGGCCGAGGTACGACGCATCCTGCAACAGGTAGAGCTGTCCACCCGCTTCCTGCTTTCCTACGGCGGCGAGACCGAAGTGCTGCGAGTGGCGACCCCGCCGACCTTCGGCGCGCGCTGGCTGATCCCGCAACTGAACGGCTGGCGCCACCGCCACCCGAACATCCACCTCGACCTGCGCCAGGAACTGGAACCGGACGACCTGCGCCAGGGCCATTGCGACCTGGCATTCTTCTTCGGCCCCGGCACCCTGCCGGGCGCCGAGTGCATACGCCTGTTCGGCGAACAACTGGTGGCGGTCTGCGCGCCATCCCTGCTGCCGGCCGGCGGACTGGACGAACCGACCCAACTGGCGGGGCTGGTGCTGCTGCAGAACGCCAGCCGCGCGGAGGCCTGGCACGACTGGTTCGCCAGCCTGGAGCGAAATTGCCAGGGTTGCTACCACGGTCCACGCTTCGACACCTTCTACATGTGCATCCGCGCCGCCCAGGCCGGTTGCGGGGTAGCCCTGCTACCGCGCTTCCTGGTCGAGGAGGAACTCGCCGAAGGCAAGCTGGCGATCGCCTGGCCGCACGCCCTGCCCAGCCAGGAGGCTTACTACCTGGCCTATCCCGAGCATGCCGCGGAAGTCCCCAAGGTGCGCCATTTCATCGAGTGGATGGTAGAGCGCCTGGAGCAGGAGCAACCCTCAGCGGGCCCCCGCCAGACGCGCCACGGCCCGGTTTGACGTTTCCGCTGCGCGGAACCATCTTTACTCTCACTCGGTTCACCTCGGAACGTCCCATGCTCACTGGCGTCACGGTTCGAATCCGCCTGCTGGTCCTGGCGTTGCTGCCCCTGACGATGCTCGTCACGGTCATCGCGATGGCGCTGGCCAACGCCAGTCGACTCGATGCCAGCTTCCAGGACCTTTTCAACAACCGGATGAAGCCCATCAGCCAGCTCAAGATCGTCGCCGACGCCGTTGCGGTCAGCGTGGTCGATGCCCTGCACAAGTACCGTGCGGGGGTCTTCGATGAAGAGCGCCTGCAGCAGGAGTTGAGTGGGGCGCTGTCGCGCATCGAGAAGTCGTGGGCCGACTATTCCGCAGACCACCGGACTGCCGCCGAGAAGGAAATCATCGAGTCGCTGGTCCCCACCCTGGAACAGGTCAAGCGGATGACCCTGGCATACGGCGAGCAGGCCAGGGCCGGAAGCCTGCGAAACGTCGAGGCCGGAACGTTCAATCGCGAGATGTATGGTGCGTTCGATCCCCTGGGAACCGCGCTGTCGACGCTGATCGACCTGCAGCTCAGCGAAGGCGCCAAGCTCAACGAGCAGATGGAGAAACGCTACGACTCCATGCGCACCACCTTCCTGCTCATCGGCGCCGCAGCCCTGGTCCTCATCGTCGCCGCGGCCTGGTTCATCAGCCTGTCGATCATGCGCCCGCTTTCCGATCTGCGCGGGGTGATCCGCCGCGTGCAGGACTCCTCGAATCTCACGCTCCGCGCCGATGCGCGCGGGCGCGACGAAGTGTCCGATACGGCGCGCGCCTTCAATATGATGCTGGAAAGCCAGCAGGCGCTGCTCCGCCATCTCGCCGAAACGGCCAGGAAGCTGACCGTCACCTCGGACGAGATGAGCGCCATCAGCAACCAGGTCAGCCATGTCGCCACGTCCCAGGGCGACCAGACCGACATGGTCGCCACGGCGGTACACCAGATGAGCATGGCGGTCCAGGACGTGGCGCGGAACGCCCAGGCCGCCGCAGCCAGCGCGGAATCGGCGAACAGCGAGGCGCACACCGGAACCGGCCTCGTGCATGCGAACCTCGACGCCATCCAGGGCCTGTCGGTCATGGTCGGAGAGGCGGGAGCCGTCATCGACACGCTGCGCAACAAGACCGAGGAAATCAGCACCGTTCTGGAAGTCATCCAGAACATCGCCCAGCAGACCAACCTGCTCGCCCTCAATGCCGCGATAGAAGCCGCACGGGCGGGCGAGGCCGGACGCGGGTTCGCGGTGGTCGCCGATGAAGTGCGCAGCCTGGCCACCAATACGCACAAGGCCACCGAAACCATCCGCGAGATGATCGAAGCCCTGCAGGCAGGCGCCAGCAGCGCGGTCAGCGTGATGCAGCAGTCACGCGAGCAGGCCCAGGTCAGCGTCCAGCGCGCCCACGAGGCGGGAAAGGCGCTCGGTCTCATCGCCCAGGCGATCGAAGGCATCGCCCAGAGCAACGCGCAGATATCCACGGCGACGGAAGAACAGACCGCCACCGCGAGCGAGGTCAGCCAGAACATCGACTCGCTCAATGCCAGCATCGGTGAAGTCGCCGAGGGCGCGGTGAAGACCTCCACCTCCAGTGTCGAGCTGGCGAAGCTGGCAAACGGGCTGGAGCAGCAGATCCAGCGCTTCACCGTCTAGCAAGCGCGGCAGGGAGCGGCCTCACCGGCCCTGCCGCACCCGTTTGTCAGGACGCCAGCAGGCTGCGGTCGAAAACAAAGGCGCCGCCCGGCTTCGGGGTGAAATGCAGGACGTGTTGCGGACGCCCCATGGGCGGACGCTGGCGTTCGCCGGTGTCCTCGACCCAGCCAGCCTCCTTCATCCGCTCCAGGCGGCCGCGCAGGCTGGAATGCTGGACTTCCTGGCCGATGGCGCACTCGAAGGCCTTCAGCGCCTCGGCCACGGTGAAGCGCGGCGCCAGCAGGAACAGCGGCAGGGCGCTGTACACCGACTTGCTCGCCAGGCGCTCGCAGGCCTGCTGTACCAGTTGGGCGTGGTCGAACGGCAGGGCGAAGCGCTCGCTGCGAACGTCGCGCAGCGGCACGAAGTCGAGGTCGTCGTCCTCCACCCGGGTGTCCGGGCCGACCAGCACCAGGTAGAACACGCTCAGCGACCAGCCGCGCGGGTCGCGTACCGCGTTGCCGACCGTGGCCACCTGCTCGATGTAGGCCGGCTCCAGCCGCGCCTTGTCGCGCAGGGCGCGCACCGCCGCGTCGTCGAGGCTGTGGTCGGCGCTGCGGCCGTTGACCAGCACGCCGGGCAAGGCCCACTGGCCGGCGAAAGGCGCCTGGGCGCGGCGGATCAGCAACAGCTCCAGTCCGTGCCCGGGGTTCAGGCGCAACGCCACGATATCCACGCTGGCCAATACTTCCGCTGAACTCATCGTCACTCCTCTCTTCAGACCGCCTGGCGTTCGCCGCCATAGCAGTGCAGTTCGTCCTTCACTTCCGGCAGGCACCAGGCCTCCGGTATCGCCAGTCCTTCGCGCAGGCGCTGGCGGATCATCGAGCTGTGCAGCGGCAGCCGCTCCTCCGCCACCAGCCGGCCGAAGCGCCAGCACAATTCGGCGGCGCGTTCGAAGCGCGGCAGCTCCGCCTCGTTGTCGGCGCCGATCAGCAGGGCGATCCGCGCTGACGCCAGGCCGCTACGCGCGGCCAGCGCTTCCAGCAGGTCGATGCTGTAGACCGCCGGACGATCGGGCATCAATCCTGCTTCGATCGGCTCGCAATACACCCGCCGCGGATCGATCCGCCGGGCCAGCCGCGCCAGCCAGCGGCAGCGCAGCTCGAAATCGCCCATGCGCTTGCCGAAGGCGTGGCGGTGGCTCGGCACCAGGGCGACCCGTTCGGCGCAAAGCAGCGCCCGGCGGATCACCGACTCATGGCCGGGGTGCGGCGGGTCGAACGCCCCACCATAGACCGCGAGAGCGAAGTCGGGGGCGCGTCCGCCGCTCATCCCGGCAGGCAGTCGGCGAATCCGGGAACTTATTTCATCACGCATAGAAAATACCTTCCACTGCGAAATTTTGTAGTACAAGTGCTTGACGACTTATTTCACGTGATGAATTATGTACCCACATTCAGCCCCAACCCGTCAAGCGGAGGCTTCCATGAATCGCCCCAGCAAGATCGCCAGCTTCGATGTCGACGCCCAGAAAGGCTTCACCCCGCTGTGCCCGGACGAACTGCCGGTGCCCGGCGGCGACGCCATCGGCGCCGCGCTCAACCAACTGGCCAGCCGCGCCGCGCTGCGCCTGGGCAGCAAGGACGCGCACAGCCCGAAGGCTGCCTGGGTAGTGGAAAGCGCCGAGCAGATGCTGCGGCCGCTGGCCTATCCGGATGCCGACCTGACCTGGGTGAGCCACTGCGTACCGGGTACGCCGGGTTTCGAGCTGCTCGACGAACTGCCGCGGCCGATCGACTACGACTTCTTCGTCTGGAAGGGCGTGGAGCCGGACCTGCATCCCTACGGCGCCTGCTACCACGATCTGGCGGAACGCCGCAGCACCGGGGTCATCGAATACCTGAGGCAGAATGGCGTGAGCCATGTGCTGGTGGGTGGCCTGGCGCTGGACTACTGCGTGAAGAACACCGCCCTGCAACTGCGCCGCGCCGGTTTCGAGGTGCTGCTCTACCTGCCCGCCTGCCGGGCCATCGCCGAGGACACCGCGCAGCGGGCCTGCGACGAGATGCGCGACGCCGGGGTGATCCTCTGCGCCGACCTGGAACGACTGGATAGCGCCCTCGCCGGCGCCGACAAGGAGAAGTGAACATGGCCGAAAGCGTCTTTGCCGAGCGCATCGTGCAGAACCTGCTCGATACCGATTTCTACAAGCTGACCATGATGCAGGCGGTGCTGCACAACTACCCCAACGCCGAAGTGGAGTGGGAATTCCGCTGCCGCAACGCCGAGGACCTGCGTCCGTACCTGGCGGAGATCCGCTACCAGATCGAGCGCCTCGCCGAAGTCGAGGTAACCGCCGACCAGCTCGCCTTCCTTGAACGCATCCCGTTCATGAAGCCGGACTTCATCCGCTTCCTCAGCCTGTTCCGCTTCAACCTGCGCTACGTGCACACCGGCATCGAGGATGGCCAACTGGCAATCCGCCTGCGCGGCCCATGGCTGCACGTGATCCTCTTCGAGGTGCCGCTGCTGGCCATCGTCAGCGAGGTGCGCAACCGTTATCGCTACCGCGAGGTGGTCCTGGAACAGGTCGGCGAGCAGCTCTATCGCAAGCTCGACTGGCTCTCCGCCCAGGCCAGCAGCGAGGAACTCGCGGAATTCCAGGTCGCCGACTTCGGCACCCGCCGGCGCTTCTCCTACCGCACCCAGGAGGAAGTGGTGCATATCCTCAACCGCGACTTCCCCGGGCGCTTCGTCGGCACCAGCAACGTGCACCTGGCCCGCGAGTACGATCTCAAGCCGATCGGCACCATGGCCCACGAATGGCTGATGGCCCACCAGCAACTCGGCCCGCGGCTGGTCGACAGCCAGCAAGCGGCGCTGGACTGCTGGGTCCGCGAGTACCGCGGACAGCTCGGCATAGCCCTGACCGACTGCATTACCATGGATGCCTTCCTCGACGACTTCGACCTGTACTTCGCCAAGCTCTTCGACGGCCTGCGCCACGATTCGGGCGACCCGCTGGCCTGGGCGGAGAAAGCCATCACCCACTACCGCCGCCTGGGTATCGACCCGCTGAGCAAGACCCTGGTGTTCTCCGACGGGCTGGACATGCCCAAGGCGTTGCAGCTGTTCCGCGCGCTACGTGGCAAGATCAACGTCAGCTTCGGCATCGGCACCAACCTGACCTGCGACATCCAGGGAGTCGAGCCGATGAACATCGTCCTGAAGATGACGGCCTGCAACGGCCATCCGGTGGCGAAGATATCCGACGCCCCGGGCAAGACCCAATGCCGCGACGAGAACTTCGTCGCCTACCTCCGCCACGTCTTCAACGTGCCGGCCTAATCCTTTCGCACCTAACGGGAGCCCGAACATGCAACAGATCCAACGCGACATCGCCCAAGCCCTGCAGGTCCAGCCGCCGTTCCAGTCGGAGGCCGACGTGCAGGCGGAGATCGCCCGGCGCATCGCCTTCATCCAGCAGTGCCTGAAGGATTCCGGGCTGAAGACCTTGGTGCTGGGGATCAGCGGCGGCGTCGACTCGCTCACCGCCGGCCTGCTGGCCCAGCGCGCCGTCGAGCAACTGCGCGAGCAGACCGGCGACCAGGCCTACCGCTTCATCGCCGTGCGCCTGCCCTACCAGGTACAGCAGGACGAGGCCGATGCCCAGGCCTCGCTGGCGACCATCCGCGCCGACGAAGAGCAGACCGTCAACATCGGTCCGTCGGTGAAAGCCCTGGCGGAACAGCTGGAAGCCCTGGAAGGACTCGAGCCGGCGAAGAGCGACTTCGTCATCGGCAATATCAAGGCGCGCATCCGCATGGTCGCCCAGTACGCCATCGCCGGCGCACGCGGCGGCCTGGTGATCGGCACCGACCATGCCGCCGAGGCGGTCATGGGGTTCTTCACCAAGTTCGGCGACGGCGCCTGCGACCTGGCTCCGCTCAGCGGCCTGGCCAAGCATCAGGTACGCGCCCTCGCCCGCGCCCTCGGCGCTCCGGAGAACCTGGTGGAGAAGATCCCCACCGCCGACCTCGAGGACCTGCGCCCCGGCCATCCGGACGAGGCTTCCCACGGCGTCACCTATGCCGAGATCGACGCCTTCCTGCACGGCCAGCCGCTGCGCGAGGAAGCCGCGCGGGTGATCGTCGACACCTACCACAAGACCCAGCACAAGCGCGAACTGCCGAAGGCGCCCTGAGCCTCCCGGCCCGTGCGGCAGGCCCGTCGTCGACGGGCCTTTGTCGCGGGCGGGAATGTGCCTGTCGCAACCAGGTCTTCAAGTCCGCGCGGCGGCGCGCTAGAAGGAAGCTGAATCCCTGCGAAGGCCAGCCATGCGCACCCGTCTCCCCACCCTGCTCCTCGGTGTCCTGCTGGCCGGCCAGGCCTGCGGACACACGTCCCCGCTGCTCGCGCCGGTACGGCAGATCCACGCCTTCGGCGACAGCTATTCGGACAACGGCGAAAGCCAGCGACTGACCCGCGAGATGCTCGCCAAGGGCATCGCCGGCGCCCAGGCATTGCCCGGCGAAGTCTACTGGCAGGGCCGCTGGAGCAACGGCCCGACCGCCGTCGAGGTGCTCGCCCGCCAGCTCGGCGCACAACTGGCCGACCATGCGGTGGGCGGCGCCAAGAGCGGAGCGGACAACTACTACGGCTGGATGAGCGCCTACCGCCATACCGGCCTCGCCGGCCAGGTCGACGCCTACCTCGCCACGCTGGACGGCAAGCCGGCCGACGGCCAGGCGCTGCACTTCATCTTCGTCTCCGCCAACGATTTCTTCGAGCACGAGGATTTCGCCGGCGAGCAGTCCCTGGAACAACTGGCCGGCAGCAGCGTGGCGAACATCCGCGCCGCGGTGCAGCGTCTCGGAGAGGCCGGCGCACGACGCTTCCTGGTGGTCAGTTCGACCGACCTGAGCGTGGTCCCGGCGGTGATCGTCGGCAACCGGGTCGAGCGGGCGCAGCGCTACCTGCAAGCGGTCAACGCCAGCCTGCCGATCCAGCTCGCCGCCCTGCGCAAGACCCGCGGCCTGGAGCTGAGCTGGTTCGACCATCTCACCTTCAGCCGCCACTTGCGGCGCAACCCGGCACGCTACGGCCTGGTGGAGCTGGACGCGCCCTGCCAGCCGACCCAGCCCAGCGTCCGCCCGGCCTGCGCCAACCCGGACCAGTACTACTTCTGGGACGAGTGGCATCCGACCCGGCGCGTGCACCAACTGGCCGGCGAAGCGATGGCGGCGCGCTACGCGCGCTGAGCCCGGCGCGCGCCCATGAAAAAGCCCGGCAGCGGCCGGGCTTTTTCATGCAGCGGATCGCTCGCGCATCACTTCAGGGTCAGGGTGCCCTTCATCAGCGCGGAGTGGCCCGGGAAGGTGCAGAAGAACATGTACTGCTCGCCTTCCTTCAGCTTGGAGACGTCGAAGGTCACCGAGTCCTTCTCGCCCGAGCCGATCAGCTTGGTGTGGGCGATGACACGGCTGTCGTCGGGTTTCAGGTAATCCTTGTCCAGGCCGGAAGCCATGCCGTCGGTGACCACGCCCTGCATGTCGGCGGCGGTGCTCAGTACCCAGTTGTGGCCCATGACGTTCTTCGGCAGGTTGCCGGGGTGGGACAGGTTGACGGTGAACTGCTTGCAGCTCTTGTCGACGGTGATGGCATTGGTGTTGAACTGCATCTGGTCGTTACCCTGGATGTCCACCGAGCACTCGGCAGCCAGCAGCGGCGCACTGAGCAGGGACAGCAGGGATACCGCAGCGAGTTTACGTAGCATGGAGCAGCCTCCTAGGCAGGTTGGGCGATGAATCCTGAAAGAGCAGACTGCCCGATCGGGCACCGAGTTCCACTGATTCAGGTCAAACCCGAACCGGACGTGGCGGGGCATCGAGCGGGATCTACCCGGCGTTTACTACGGGGAACTCCTGTTTTAGCACAGATGTGCCGCTTCGCGCCTGCGACGCAACGTCCGGCAATGCTTCGCACGGCTTGGTCGAAGCGCTCCCAGCCGCTACCCTGTGCGCCTTTTTCCACCCCCGACAGGAGTCGATCATGACCTTGCGTTCCGTCTGCGTATTCTGTGGCGCCAGCCCCGGCGCTTCCCCGGTCTACCAGGAAGCCGCCGTGGCACTCGGCCGGCACCTGGCCGAGCGCGGCCTGACCCTGGTCTACGGTGGCGGCGCGGTCGGTCTGATGGGCACCGTGGCGGACGCCGCATTGGCCGCCGGCGGCGAAGTGATCGGGATCATCCCGCAGAGCCTGCAGGAGGCCGAGATCGGCCACAAGGGCCTGACCCGCCTGGAAGTGGTAGACGGCATGCACGCGCGCAAGGCGCGCATGGCCGAGCTGGCCGACGCCTTCATCGCCCTGCCCGGCGGGCTCGGCACCCTGGAAGAGCTGTTCGAGGTCTGGACCTGGGGCCAACTGGGCTACCACGCCAAGCCGCTGGGCCTGCTCGAAGTGAACGGTTTCTACGATCCGCTGCTGACCTTCCTCGACCACCTGGTCGACGAACGCTTCGTCCGCGCCGAACACCGCGGCATGCTGCAGCGCGGTGCCAGCCCGGAGGCGCTGCTCGATTCCCTCGCCGCCTGGACGCCAAGCGTGGCGCCGAAGTGGGTCGACCGCACCCCGCAGTGATCCGCTCCTCTCTCAGGACGGCGGCAGCAGGCTCAGCGGGTCGAGCGGCCGGCCGTTCTGGCGGATCTCGAAGTACAGTTGCACCCGGTCGGCATCCGAGGAACCGGCCTCGGCGATCTTCTGGCCCTTGCTGACCATCTGCCCCTCCTTCACCAGCAAGCGGCTGTTGTGCGCGTAGGTGCTGGTGTACGAGGTACCGTGCTGGATGATCACCAGGTTGCCGTAGCCACGCATGTTGTTCACCGCGAACACCACCTTGCCGGCCAGCGAGGCCTGTACCGGCTGGCCCAGGGTGCCGGCGATGCGGATGCCCTTGTTGAGCTTGTCGGAACTGGAGAAGCGGCGGATCACCGGCCCCTTCATCGGCCACTGCCAGCCGCGCAGGGTCACCGACGGCGGCGGAGGCGGCGGCTTGCGCGCACGGCTGCTCGACGAGGAGCGGCTGCTGGCGACGTAGGTCGACTTGCGCCCGTCGAAGCGCACTACCTGGCCGACCTTGACCGCGTAGGGCGGGCGGATGCCGTTGGCGCGCGCCAGGTCCTTGTAGTTCCAGCCGTGCCGGGTGGCGATCGAATAGAGGGTGTCGCCGCGCTTGACGCGATACTCGCCGCGCACGACTTTCGGCACCGACGCCCCCGGGCCGGGAGCCTTGGAGCTGCACGCGGATACCGCCAGCAGGACGGCGATCAAGAGCAATCTGAAGAACACACGGAATCCTTTTCCCGATGAAACCCGGCCGGCTGCGGCGACGGTTGCAGGCCCGCACTATACCTTGTTCGCCGGGGTGCCCGTTGGACTCGCCGATGGCCCGTTTTCTCCGCGCGGCCCGCCACCCGGTCCGCGCACAAACGCCAACGCCCCGCAGGACGGGGCGTCGGTGCCGAGCGGGAAACGTCAGGCGCCGGCGGACTGCTGCACGATCACCGTCTGCGCCGGCATCGGTGCCGGGAAGTCGGCGCCGAGGGCGTCCTTGATCACCTTGTTGGTATCGAAATAGACCTGCCAGTAATGGTCGTTGTGGCAATACGGGCGCACCGCCAGCACCGGCCCGACCAGGTTGAACTCGAGGATTTCCACGTCCACCGGCGGCTCGCCGAGCACGTTGGGAATCGCCGCGACGCGCTGCTTGAGCAGGGCGATGGCCGCCTGGTAGTCGGCGGCACCGGAAAGCTGCGCCTTCAACTCGACCCGGCGGAACGGGTTGTGGGTGAAGTTCTGGATGTTGTCGCCGAATATCTTGTTGTTGCCGACCATGGTCAGCACGTTGTCCGGAGTGTTGATCGCCGTGGTGAACAGGCCGATCTCCTTGACCGTGCCGGTCACTCCGCCGGCGCAGATGAAGTCGCCGACCTTGAACGGCCGCAGGACGATGATGAAACCGCCGGCCGCCAGGTTCGCCAGCAATCCCGACCAGGCCATGCCGATGGCCAGGCCGACCGCCGCGATCAGCGCCGCCAGGCTGGTGGTCTGGATGCCGAAGAAACCGAGGATGCCCACCACCAGCAGCACGTTCAGGGTCACCGTGATGAACGAGCCCACGTAGCGCAGCACGGTGGGATCGACCTTTTGCCGCTCGAGGGATTTCTGCACCATGCCGACGGCGAAGCCGATCAGCCAGCGGCCGATCACCCAGAAGGCGATGGCCGCGAGAATCTTGATGCCGAAGGCGAAGGCGTACTGAGACACCGTCGCCCAGAGCGCGTTGATCTTCTCGGTACCTACGTTGACGATCGTCGTGTCATCCATATCGCTCACCGTGCGCAAGGAAGGAGTCTGGCTCCGTACGAGAACCGCCCCTGGCACCGGAAAGGCAGGCTCCGGCCCTTGGCCCGACAACGTCCGTAGCGGATTCTGGAAAAGCTAGCACGGCGCCGCGAATTTGCCGGAGCAGCGCTTCGTTGTCCCCAAACGGCGTGGGCGAGGCTGTGGACAACCTGGGTGAAAAGGTCCGGGAGTCCCGGGCGGCAGGGCCTCCGCGGAACCGATCATTTTTTGATCAGCCGGCAGTTTCCCGTAGCGGCAGCACCGTCACCCGCACCTCCGGGTCATGGCTACCACCGCCGAGGATCACTCCGCGCAGCGGCGACACATCGGAAAAATCCCGCCCCCAGGCCAGGGTGATGTGCTCCAGGTCAGGCAACAGGTCGTTGGTCGGGTCGAAGTCCACCCAGCCGTTCTCCGGGCAATACAGCGAGACCCAGGCATGCGAGGCGTCGGCGCCGATCAGTCGCGCCTGCCCGGGCGGCGGGCGGGTCAGCAGGTAGCCGCTGACGTAGCGCGCCGCCAGTCCGCGCGCGCGCAGGCAGGCGAGCATCAGGTGGGCGAAGTCCTGGCAGACCCCGCGACGGCGCTCCAGCACTTCGTCCAGCGGCGTCGCCACCTGGGTGGCCTGCGCATCGAAGGCGAACTCGCGGAAGATCTTCTCCATCAGTGCCGCCGCCGCCACCAGCAACGGCCGTCCGGGCGGGAAGCAGTCGGCGGCGAACTCGGCGAATCGCCGCTGGATGCGCACATAGGGCGACTCGACGCGATAGCGGCAGGCTTCCAGCTCGGCGGCGGACAGCGCCCGCCCGGAAAATGCCAGCCCGGCGGCGACGGTTTCCCATGCCGGCGACGCGGTCAGTTGCGCCGGCGCATGGGCGAACACTTCGATCTGCAGTCGCGCGCTGACCCGCAGCGCCTCGTGGGGACGCTCGAAGGCCAGCCGGCTCAGCGGATTGCCGAATGCGTCGTGGCCATCCTCGCGCCGGCTCGGCCCCGGCTCGATCAGCAGTGCCCGCTCATGACAGGCCTGCCAGGCGCATTCGCGTGGCCAGAGATGCGCCAGTTGCCGCGACAGCGAGACCGGCGTCGCATAGCGGTAATGGGTGTCGTGCAGCACCTGGTAGCGGGCGCCCTGGAGCGGAACGGAGCAAAGCGCGGGTGCGGACATCAGGTGGATACCGTTCTCTGGCTGACATCGTCGACATGGGCGAAATAGCGCAAGCCTAGCCGATCGGAGACCTGTCCGGCGCAGGCGGCGATGTCGCGCAGCAGTCGCGCCAGCCCGACGAGCACCTCGTCGAGTCCTGCCGCGCCGAACAGCGGGCTTTCCAGGGCCGCCAGATCGAAGCTGCGCAGGCGTTCGCCCAGGGTCCTGAGTTCCCGCTCGCGTGGCGCGCCGAACTCCTCGTGCAGGCGCTCCAGCGAACGCTCCAGGGCCTGCAACTGGAAGCGCAGCGAGTGCGGGTTCTGCTCGTGCAACAGGAGCAGGTCGAGCACCGGGACCAGTTGCGGCGACGCCAGGTAGCGCGAGCGGTAGGTGATGCCGCTGTTACCCAGTTCCAGCAGCCATTCCAGCGCGCCGGCGTCCCAGGCGCTACCGCCGTCGAGGAAGGCGGCGATGCTCTCGGCGAAGAAGCGCACGCGCTCGATGCGCCGGCCGATCATCAGGAAACGCCAGCCGTCGTCGCGGGTCATGTCGTCGAGGGCGAAACCAGACAACGCGGCCAGGGACATCACTAGCCGGTTGAGGAAGTCCAGCGCTTCGCCGAGGTCGGTGCGTGCCGGATCGAGCGCCTGCATGTCGCGTTGCAGCTCCAGCAAGGCCAGCCAGTTCTCCCCGGACAAGCGCCCGCGCACCTGCGCCGCCGCCCAGTGCAGGCGCCGCAGGTTGGCGCACAGGCTCGCCGGCCAGTGCTCGTCGAGCAACGCCCGCAACAGGCACCTTTCCAACGGCTCGCCATCCCCGGGCAGCAGGCCGATGCCGCCGGCCAGGGCCAGGGCGCTGCGCAGCGCCTCTTCGTCGCCATCGGCATCCACGTAGCGCGACAGCACCACCCGCAGCAGGCGCGCGTGGTCGTCGCAACGCTCGGCATAGCGGCCGTACCAGAACAGGTTTTCCACCACCCGCGACGGCAGGTAGGGATCCTCGCGGACCAGGTCGCGCACGCCGAGCCGGCGCGGCCGCCACGGCTCGCCGCCGACCGCACGCTCGGCCAGTACCCAGGTGTCCTTGCTCGCGCCGCCGCGTTGCATCGACACCACCTCGGCATCCGCCGCCGAGGCTACGCGGGTCAGACCGCCGGGCATCACCCAGTAGCGTCCGTCGGCGGCGGCGACGGCGAACACGCGCATGCCGATGGCCCGCGACTGCAGGCCGACGCCGGCCTCGCCGTCGCGCCAGACCGGCGCCTGGGACAACTGCGCCAGGCGTTGCGCCACGTAGGCCTGCGGGCGCTCGCGCAAGCGCTCGCCGAGGGATGCCAGGCCGGCACCGTCGAGGGCGTGGCCGAACAGCGGTTCGCAGCGCTGGCCGGGAAAGGCCGGCTTGATCACCAGGTCGGGCAGTGCCGCGAGTATCGCCTCGAGGGCCTGCGGCTCGCCGCACCAGCGGGTGTCGAGCGAGGGCAGCGCCAACTCCTCGCCCAGCAGGCGGCGACAGGCCTGCGGCAGGAAGCCGAGCAGGCCGGGCGATTCCAGCACCCCGCTGCCCAACGCGTTGGCCACCAGTACGCGCTCCTGGCGTACCGCCTCGAGCAGGCCGGGAATGCCCAGCGCCGAGTCGGTACGCAATTCCAGCGGGTCGCAGAAGTCGTCATCGAGGCGCCGCAATACCGCGTGCACCCGTTTCAGGCCGCCGAGGGTCTTGAGATAGAGGGTGGCGTCGCGCACCGTCAGGTCGTGCCCCTCGACCAGCGGGAAACCGAGCTGGCGCGCCAGGTAGAGATGCTCGAAGTAGGTTTCGTTGAAACGTCCGGGAGTCAGCAGCACCACCAGCGGCGTCTCGCCGTCGCCGGCGGCCTGGCTGGCGAGGGTCTCCTGCAGGGTGCGGAAATACCCGGCGAGATGCTGCACGCGCAGGTCGCGATAGAGTTCCGGCAAGGCCCGCGAGACGATCTGCCGGTTCTCCAGCGCATAGCCCGCGCCGGACGGCGCCTGGGTGCGGTCGGCGAGGACCTGCCAGCGTCCGTCGGCATCGCGCGCCAGGTCGACGGCATAGCTGTGCAGGAAGATCCCGCCGGGCGGCCGGATGCCGAGCGCCGGCCAGAGGAAGTTCGGATGGCCGAAGACCAGTTCGCTGGGCAGCAGCCCTTCGGCGAGCAGACGCTGCTCGCCGTACAGGTCGGCCAGCAGCGCGTTGAGCAGCCGAGCACGCTGTGCCACGCCGGCGGCGATCGGCTGCCACTCGGCGGCGGACAGCAGGTTCGGCAGAAGGTCCAGCGCCCAGGGGCGGTCGGTGCCCTTGGGATCGGCGTAGACGTTGTAGGTGACGCCGTTCTCCTGGATCTGCCGTTCCACCAGGGCCTGGCGCTGGCGCAGTTGCTCAGGGCTGCTGCGCTCCAGTTGGCGGAACAGCCGCTGCCAATGGGGACGCACGCCACCCTGGCGATCGAGCAGCTCATGGTAGGCCGTATCGGTGAACGGATAGTGGGCAAGCAGCTCGGGCATCGAAGGCTCGCGGGGCTGGGGTTGCGGTCACTGTAGCGGAGTCGGCGACGCGCCGCCGGAGCGAAGCGACGAGGCGTTGCCGGGTCCGCCAGCGCGGTTCTCCGCGAAGACCGGGTTGCCCCGGAAGCGCAAGACTTGTGCCAGCGCCGCCAGCCCCGGGCGGCCAGGAGGTCGCGCCACGGCGATGCACCGCGACGGTGCGCGACCGCTGGCAGGGTTGCAGCCACGCACCCTTTGCGGGCGGCAGGGCCGCCCCGGCGATCAGCGCGGGATGTTCGGCTGGCGCGACTTCTTCTTGCCCTTGGCGAAGGCCGTCGCCTTGTTCTGCTGGCCCTTGCTCCACGGCTTGCCGCCGTCGCTGGCGCGTGGCGGCAGGCCGGTATGCTGGGTCAGCAGCTTGCCGGCCTTCTTGCTGCCGGCCGGCGTCGAGTTCTTCCGCCGGGCGCTCTGGTATTCGCCGGTATCCGGCTGGTAGGTCGGGACCAGGTGGTGCTTGCCATTGCCGATCAGGTCGGCGCGCCCCATCCGCTCCAGCGCCTCGCGCAGCAGCGGCCAGCCTTTCGGGTCGTGGTAGCGCAGGAAGGCCTTGTGCAGGCGCCGCTGCTGGTCGCTCTTGACGATGGTCACGCCATCGCTCTTGTAGGTGACCTTGCGCAGCGGGTTCTTGCCCGAGTGATACATCGCGGTGGCGGTGGCCATCGGCGAGGGATAGAACGCCTGGACCTGGTCGGCGCGGAAGCCGTTGCGCTTGAGCCACAGGGCCAGGTTCATCATGTCTTCGTCGGTGGTCCCGGGGTGGGCGGCGATGAAGTACGGGATCAGGTACTGCTCCTTGCCGGCTTCCTTCGAGAACTTCTCGAACATCTGCTTGAAGCGGTCGTAGGTGCCGATCCCCGGCTTCATCATCTTGTCCAGCGGACCGCGCTCGGTGTGCTCCGGGGCGATCTTCAGGTAGCCGCCGACGTGGTGGGTCACCAGTTCCTTGACGTACTCGGGCGACTCGACGGCGAGGTCGTAGCGCAGGCCGGAGGCGATCAGGATCTTCTTCACCCCCGGCAGCGCCCGGGCCTTGCGGTACAGCTCGATCAGCGAGCTGTGGTCGGTATCGAGGTTCTCGCAGATGCCGGGGAACACGCAGGACGGCTTGCGGCAGTGCCGCTCGATGTCCGGGCTCTTGCAGGCGATGCGGTACATGTTCGCCGTCGGTCCGCCAAGGTCGGAGACCACGCCGGTGAAGCCGGGCACCTTGTCGCGCATCTCCTCGATCTCGCGGATGATCGAGTCGTGCGAGCGGTTCTGGATGATCCGTCCCTCATGTTCGGTGATCGAGCAGAAGGTGCAGCCGCCGAAGCAGCCACGCATGATGTTCACCGAGAAGCGGATCATCTCGTAGGCGGGAATCTTCGCCTTGCCGTAGGCCGGGTGCGGTACGCGGGCATAGGGCATGCCGAACACGTAGTCCATTTCCTCGGTGCTCATCGGAATGGGCGGCGGGTTGAACCAGACATCCACTTCGCCGTGCTTCTGCACCAGGGCACGGGCGTTGCCCGGGTTGGTCTCCAGGTGCAGCACGCGGTTGGCGTGGGCATAGAGCACCGAGTCGTTGCGCACCTTCTCGAAAGACGGCAGGCGGATCACGGTCTTCTCCCGGGTCAGCCTGGGGTTCGCCAGCAACTGCACGACCTTGGCTTCCTGCGGGTCCTCCTGCACGCCCTTTTCCTGCTCGATGGCGCAGGCGGCAGTGTCCTGGGTATTCACGTAGGGATTGATGATCTTGTCGATCTTGCCCGGCCGGTCGATCCGCGTGGAATCGATCTCGAACCAGCCCTCCGGGGTGTCGCGACGGACGAAGGCGGTGCCGCGCACGTCGGTGATCGCGCTCAGCGGTTCGCCCTGGGCCAGGCGCTGGGCGATTTCCACCACCGCACGCTCGGCGTTGCCGTAGAGCAGGATGTCGGCCGTGGCGTCCATCAGGATCGAGCGGCGGACCTTGTCCTGCCAGTAGTCGTAATGGGCGATACGGCGCAACGAGGCCTCGATCCCGCCGAGGATCACCGGCACATGGCTGTAGGCCTCCTTGCAGCGCTGGCTGTAGACCAGGCTGGCGCGGTCCGGGCGCTTGCCGGCCAGGCCGCCGGGGGTGTAGGCGTCGTCGGAACGGACCTTCTTGTCCGCGGTGTAGCGGTTGATCATCGAGTCCATGTTGCCGGCCGCCACGCCGAAGAACAGGTTCGGCTCGCCGAGCTTCATGAAGTCGTCCTTCGACTGCCAGTCCGGCTGGGCGATGATGCCGACGCGGAACCCCTGGGCCTCCAGCAGGCGGCCGATGATGGCCATGCCGAAGGACGGGTGGTCGACGTAGGCATCGCCGGTGACGATGATGATGTCGCAGGAGTCCCAGCCGAGCTGATCCATCTCTTCCCTACTCATAGGCAGGAAGGGCGCCGGACCGAAACACTCGGCCCAGTACTTGGGATAGTCGAACAGCGGCTTGGCGGCTTGCATCACGGGCACCAGGGGGTATCTCTAGGAATAGGGGGTCGCGAAAACGCGGGCGCGGAATATAGCACAAAAAATGAGCAATTCCGACGTTTTCACTGGGTATTGCCTGCCGTCGGCCGGCTTCGAAAAAATGCCATCATTTCGCCACCTTCTTTCTATACTCCATTCATCGTCATCTCACCCGGCCTCTAAGGCAGGCCCCCGGGAGAGTCATCGTGCGCCATCCTCTTGCCCTGCTCGCGGTCATCTTCCTGCTACTGGCCAGCGCCGTTTCGCGCGCCGCGCCGGAGTTTCCAGCGCCCCCGGCCAGCGGCGCCTGGTTGAACGGCTCGCTGGACCTGCTCGAAGACCCCGATGGCAACCTGGCGGTGGAGGACCTCGAACAAACGGAGCAGGCCGGCCGCTTCGTCGCCGCCGCCGGCCGCACCAGCGTCGGCCTCAGTCGCAGCGTCTGGTGGCTGCGCCTCGACCTGCCGAGACGCGAGGCGGTATCCGGCGGCTGGTGGCTGGAAGTCGCCAGCGCCAGCCTGCACGACCTGCGCCTGTACCTCCCCGACGAGCGCGGCGGGTTCCGCGAACATCGCAGCGGCGAAGCGGTGCCCTTCGCCGAGGGCCGCGACCACGCCTATCGTCATCCGCTGTTCCAGCTCCCTCCCGGCGATGGGCCGTTGCGCGTCTACCTGCGCAGCTACGATCCCGGCGGCAACGCCTTTCCGCTGAGGCTCTGGAGCCACGACGAACTGCTGGAATACCGCAGCCAGGGCAACCTGCTGTTCGGCATGGCCTACGGGCTGATCCTCGCCCTGCTGCTGTACAACCTGTTCCTCTTCACCAGCCTGCGCGATCGCGCCTATTTCTGGTACGTGCTGACCGCTGCCAGCGCGCTGGTGCTGACCCTGAGCATCAGCGGCCATGGTTTCGAGTATTTCTGGCCCGAGCGGGCGGTGCCCTGGTGGCTTGACCGCCTGGCGCTGCTGGCGATCTGGGGCATCTGCGTGATCCGCTTCAGCCAGAACCTGCTGCAAAGCCGGCAGCACGCACGCTGGGCCCATCACCTGCTGAACGCCTGTTGCCTGCTGTTCCTTGCCTGCCTGGCGTTCAACGCCGCCGGCTGGCGCTGGCAGGCGGCCGGCGTGCTGGCGCTGACCCTGCTGGCCAACCTGCCGATCGCCATCGGCCTGGCAGTGCAGCGCTGGCGCCAGGGTTCGGCCACGGCGCGCCTGTACCTGGTCGGCTTCGGCCTGGTGCTCGGCAGCGTCAGCCTTGGCGTGATGCGCGCCACCGCGCTGGTCCAGCCGACCTCGGCCAACGCCATGGTCTTCCCGCTGGCGCTGACCCTGGAGGCCCTGCTGTTCTCCCTGGCGCTCGCCTCGCGCATCCAGGATCTGAAGCAGGAAAGGGCCCTGGCCCTGGACCAGGCCGACCAGGAAAAGAACGCGCGCCTGGCCCTGCTGCACAGCGCCCAGCGCGACCTGGCACGCGCCGTGGAAGTCCGTACCAACGAGCTGAGCGAGGCCAATCGCCAGTTGCAGATGCGCGAAGCGCAACTGCAGTACGCCGCCCATCACGACTCGCTGACCGGGCTTGGCAACCGCAGGCACCTGATGGAATTCGCCGAAAGCGCCCTGGACGATGCGCGCCGCCACGGCAACAGCATGGCGCTGCTGCTGATCGACCTGGATCACTTCAAGCCGATCAACGATACCCATGGCCACGATGCCGGCGACTTCGTCCTGCAGAACGTGGCCCAGCGGCTGCGCCATTGCGTGCGCACCGAGGATTGCGTGGCACGCCTCGGCGGCGACGAATTCGCCGTGCTGGTCGGCGGGTCGAATGCCGAGCAGCATGCCCGCGACATCGCCGAACGCCTGCTGCGAGAACTGGCGAAACCGGTGGAGTTCGCCAAGCAGTGGCTGGTGATCACACCGAGCATCGGCGTCGCCCTGTTTCCCGGCGACGCCCTGCAGTTCGGCAAACTCTACAAGGCCGCCGACCAGGCGCTGTACCGGGTCAAGGGCGCCGGGCGCGCCGGCTATGCGATGGTCCAGGAGCTACAGTTGGAGCAAGCCATGGACAGCCTTCGAACTTACAAATGAAGCCTGGAGACAGCCCACATATCGAGCTATCCTACAATTCCTTTGAAAGATGATTTCCAGACCTGCGAGTAAAACGCTCAAAACGAGTAGAAATATAAAAATCGACTCGATATCACGAAAACACCTAGACCCCTACAATCATAAACCAACCTAAAAAACCATAAAAATGCGAAGAAGCCTCCTCCAATTTAAAAATTTTCGAAAAACCCTAAAAAAAAATATAAAGAACCGTCTCGCGCTTCTTTCTCTTGCGCTCCTATATGATACCTCGCTGGCCACTGCGAAGCCTCAGGAAAACTGCAACTTTCTCTGGGGAACGGCCTCAGCGGCCTATCAGGTAGAGGGCGGTTGGAATCTGGACGGGAAAGGACCTTCGAACTGGGACGACTTCACCCATAGAGGCATTACCAAGTATCTTATCGGAGAGAGCCACACTGGCGATGTTGCCACGAACCAGATATCCAGAGACGTCTATCTAAAAGACATAGATCTGATGCGCAAACTCGGAGTCAACTCGTACCGTTTCTCGATAAGCTGGGCACGAGTGCTGCCCGATGGCCAGACGATAAACCCCAAAGGGCTCGAGTACTACAAGATACTCATACAAGATTTGAAGGATGCCGGAATAACTCCAATTGTAACACTTTACCACTGGGATATGCCCTTAGCTCTTTACAAGAAAGGTGGATGGTACTCCTCTAAATCGCCCGACTGGTTCGCTGGCTACGCAAAGCTCATTTTCAGCAATTTTGGCGAAGAGGTACCTTACTTCATAACTTTCAATGAGCCGGAGGGCAATATCTTTACCCTGACGCCCTTGGTAGAGAACTTCCTCACCGAGACCCCCTCACCCTATGAGAAAGTACTATCCGTAGAGTCACGCGCAGCTCAGGCAGAGGCCATGCACAACCTCCTGCTGGCGAACTCGCTAGCGGTTACCTCATACAAGGAAGCAGGGTACAAGGGACGAATCGGTATTGCCCTGAATCTATCCCCCTGTGTCGATAATGAGAACCCGAACAGCGCAGCCAAGAGGAACTGTAACTCTGTGCACAATGCCTGGGTTCTGGACGCGCTTTACAAAGGAAACTACCCGAAAGATATAAAAACTCTCTATCAGAAGTACGCACCCGCGTTCCAGCCCTCTCAGGATGATATGAAAAAGATCATGCAGGGAAGACCTGACTTCATCGGCGTAAACTTCTACTCTCCCACCCTGGTGAAAGACGATCCAAGCCAACCCTTCGGAATAGCAAATCGCCCAAATCCAGACCAGTATCCTTCCTATAACGGCCCCGTCTCTCCTTCTCATCTGGTCGAACTACTAATGCAGATAGACAAAGAATACGACCATCCTACTCTGATCATAACGGAGAACGGAGCCGGTTTCGGAGTGGACGATGAAAAACTCACTGGAAATAGGGTGCTAGATCCACTCAGGGCAAAGTATCTCTCTGACCACATTGATGCAGTGCTCTCAGCCAGGCATGCAGGAGTGAAAGTAGAAGGGTATCTATTCTGGAGTCTTCTGGACAACTTCGAGTGGCTGTTCGGCTACAGAAATCGCTTCGGAATGATTGGGGTCGACTTTGAAAGCCCACAACTAGCGAGGACACCAAAATCCAGCTATTACAAATACCAAGAGAAAATCAGGGATTATAAAGAGCGTAACAAGTGCCTGCCCCAGCAAAGCCGGCACTCAGGTTAACGACTTCAAAAAAAGACCTGGCGCTATAGGCGGCCAGGTCCGTACTGGAAGGCACGCGGAACCCGCGCACCAACCTTGCTCAGAAGCTCGTAGCCGAGGGTGCCGCAGGCACGGGCGACCTCGTCCACCGACAACCCGGCGCCCCACAACTCCACCGGGTCGCCAACGCGAGCCTCCGGCAGGTCGGAGAGGTCGACCGCCAGCATGTCCATCGAGACCCGCCCGGCCAGGGTCGCGCGGCGTCCCCCGACCAGTACCGGAGTCCCGGCTGGCGCGGTGCGCGGGTAGCCGTCGGCGTAGCCGCAACTGACCGTGCCGATCCGCGCCGGCCGCTCGGCGATCCAGGTGGCGCCGTAGCCGACGCTCTCGCCCACGGCCACCTCGCGCAGCGAAATCAACTGCGCGCCCAGGCTCATGGCCGGCCTCAGGCCCAGTTCGGCGGCACTCAGGTCGGCCAGCGGGGTCGACCCGTAGAGCATGATTCCCGGCCGCAGCCAGTCCATGTGGGCGGCTGGGATAGTCAGCACCGCCGCCGAATTGGCCAGGCTGCGCTGGTCGAAGTCCAGGTCGAGCAGGCCGAGGAAACTCTCCAGCTGCTGTTCGGTGAGCGGATGGTTGCGTTCGTCGGCGCAGGCGAAATGGCTGATCAGGTTCAGCTCGCGCACACCGGGATGGCTGCGCAGGCGCGCATGCCAGGCGCGCAGCGCGGCAGGATCGAAGCCCAGGCGGTGCATGCCGGAGTCGAGCTTGAGCCAGACGTTGAGTGGAATATCCAGGCCGGCGGCGAGGAACGCCTCGCCCTGTTCCGCGCCCTGGATCACCAGGTCCAGGCGCAATTGCCCGGCGAGGGCGTATTCGCTCGCCTCGAAGCAGCCTTCCAGCAACAGGATGCGCGCGCTGGCGTGCAAGGCGCGGACTTCCGCGGCCTCCTCCAGGCAGGCCACGGCGAAGCCATCGGCATCGTCGTGCAACGCGGTAACCACTTCGCGCGCACCGTGGCCATAGGCGTTCGCCTTGACCACCGCGAACGCCTGGCGCTGCGGCGCGCAGCGCTTGGCCAGGGCATAGTTGTGGCGAATGGCGGAAAGGTCGACGGTGGCAACGAGGGGACGCATGGCATCGGGTCCTGCAACTGAAACGGGTGCCTATGGTAAGGCGCCCGCCGGGCAAGACCCAAGCCGGGTCATTCGTCCTCGAAGTTGTACATGCCGGCGGCAAGGTTCTCGAAGCGCGTGTATTTGCCGATGAAGGCCAGGCGCACCGTGCCGATCGGACCGTTACGCTGCTTGCCGATGATGATTTCGGCGACGCCCTTGAACTCGGTCTCCGGGTGGTACACCTCGTCGCGGTAGACGAACATGATCACGTCGGCGTCCTGCTCGATCGCCCCGGATTCGCGCAAGTCGGAGTTCACCGGGCGCTTGTTGGGTCGCTGCTCCAGGGAGCGGTTGAGCTGCGACAGGGCGATCACCGGGCAGTTGAATTCCTTCGCCAGGGCCTTCAGCGAGCGGGAGATCTCGGAAATCTCGTTGGTCCGGTTGTCGCCGCTGGAGCCGGGTATCTGCATCAGCTGCAGGTAGTCGATCATGATCAGCGCCAGGTCGCCGTGCTCGCGCACCAGGCGACGGGTCCGCGCACGCATTTCCGAGGGGCTGATGCCGGCGGTGTCGTCGATGAACAGCTTCTTGTCGTTGAGCAGGTTGATCGCCGAGGTCAGGCGCGGCCAATCCTCGTCGTCGAGCTTGCCGGAACGGACCTTGGTCTGATCGATGCGACCGAGCGACGAGAGCATACGCATCACGATCGAGTCGGAGGGCATCTCCAGGGAGTACACCAACACGGCCTTGTCGGTGCGCATCACCGCATTCTCGACCAGGTTCATGGCGAAGGTGGTCTTACCCATCGACGGACGCCCGGCGACGATGATCAGGTCGGCCGGCTGCAGGCCGCTGGTCTTCTCGTCGAGGTCGGTGAAACCGGTGGACACCCCGGTCAGCGCCTCGCTGGTGTTGAACAGGTAGTCGATGCGGTCGATGGTCTTGACCAGGATATCGCTGATCCCCACCGGCCCGCCGGTCTTCGGTCGCGCTTCGGCGATCTCGAAGATCTTCCGCTCGGCCTCGTCGAGGATCTCGTTGGCGCCGCGCCCTTCCGGGTGGAAGGCGCTGTCGGCGATCTCGTTGCTGATGCCGATCAGTTGGCGCAGGGTGGCGCGCTCGCGGATGATCTGCGCGTAGGCCTTGATGTTGGCGACCGACGGAATGTTCTTCGCCAGTTCGCCGAGATAGGCCAGGCCGCCGACCTGGGCCAGTTGTCCTTCCTTCTCCAACTGCTCGGAGAGGGTCACCACGTCGATCGGCTGGTTGGCCTCGGCCAGCTTGTAGATGGCGCGGAAGATCAGGCGATGGTCATGGCGGTAGAAATCGCCGTCGGACACCGAGTCCGACACCCGCTCCCAGGCGTTGTTGTCCAGCATCAGGCCACCCAGCACGGCCTGCTCGGCCTCGATCGAGTGCGGCGGCACCTTCAGGGCTGTGGTTTCCAGGTCGTATTGCTCGGGGCTGGTGATCTCGTTCATAGACTCGACGCAAGAAAAAGGAACAGCGGAAAAAACAACGGGCACGGTGCCGTTGCCGGTACCGTGCCCGATGTTAGCGGACTGCCGCGGACACGCATATGCCCGCCCAGCCCTACCGATCGGATCGCTTACTCAGCGACGATGATCAGCTTCAGAGTGGTTTCCACGTCGGTGTGCAGGTGCACGGCGACGTCGAACTCACCGGTGTTGCGCAGCGCGCCGTTGGGCAGGCGAACTTCGGCTTTTTCCAGCGGGTAACCGGCAGCGGAAACGGCTTCGGCGATGTCGCGGGTGCCGATCGAACCGAACAGCTTGCCTTCGTCGCCAGCGTGGGCGCCGAGGGTTACCACCAGCTCGGAGAGCTGGGCAGCACGGGCTTCGGCAGCGGCCTTCTTCTCGGCGGCAGCCTTTTCCAGCTCGGCGCGGCGGGCTTCGAACGCAGCGACGTTCTCGGCGGTGGCGACGGTGGCCTTGCCCTGCGGCAGCAGGAAGTTACGGGCGTAACCGCCCTTGATGTTCACCTTGTCGCCCAGGTTGCCCAGGTTGGCGACTTTTTCCAGCAGGATGACTTCCATTTGAGTCTTACCTCTTAACTTTTAACCTTCACCGTTCGTGGAACCCTGGCGCCGGGCCAGGCGTCCACGAAAATCAAACAGACTGTCGACAACCGCCAAAAGACAGATCAGGTTCCCCAGCAGCAATACAGCCAGGTACAGGCCCACCAGCCAACCACCCGCGAGGCGCTTCAGGGCGATCAGGCCATGCCCGAGCGCCACGCCGGCGATGATCAGCGGCACGCTGCACAACGGACCGAGCACCGCGGCCTGCACTTCCAGCGCCGGGACCACGACGGCCCCCAGCAGCAGGATCACGGCAACCGCCGGCGCCAGCCGCAAACTCCGGAATTCGCGACCGAAGCCGCCCGGGTTGTACAGCGAAGCCTGCCAGTACCGCGCGAGCATCAGGCAGAGCAGGCAGGTCACCTGCAGCGAGGAAGCCATGACCCCGGTCAGGGTCGGCACCAGCGCCACCTGCAACTTGTCCAGCTCTTCGCCCGACAGCTGGGACTCCCCGCGAAGCTGGGTCAGGACCTTGGTGACTTCCGTCGCCAGGGCGCCGATCAGCTCGCTGGAGGTATGCCCCAGCACCAGCGCGAATACCACGCCAACTGCAACACTGCCCAGCAGCACATGGCTCCAGGACGTGCTGGCGCGCAGGATCTGCGCCAGCGTCAGGGTACCGAGCAGGACCAGAAGGATGCTCGGATCGCCCAGGTACCACCAGAACATCGCCGGTAGCACCGCCCAGGCCAGGACGCCGAAGGCGTCGCCGAATCCGCGCCGCAGCAGCACCAGGCTACCGGCGGCGGCACTCAGCCAGAACAACAGTGGAACAACCGCGGAGCCTGCCACGGCGAGCGTGGCCTGCATGCGGCCGCGCATGGTGAACTCAGCCAGTGCGCGCATGCGATCTATCCCTTACCAGCGTTCGACTGCCCGATCTCAACGGCCGTGGCTGTCGGTGTAAGGAAGCAGGGCCAGGTAGCGGGCGCGCTTGATAGCGGTCGCCAGCTGACGCTGGTACTTGGCCTTGGTGCCGGTGATACGGCTCGGAACGATCTTGCCGGTTTCGGAAACGTAGGCCTTCAGGGTGTTGAGATCCTTGTAATCGATCTCTTTCACGCCTTCGGCGGTGAAGCGGCAGAACTTACGACGACGGAAGAAACGTGCCATGTGATTGGCTCCTCAATACTGGTCCGGAATTACTCGTCAGCGTTATCGCTATCGCTGTTGTCGTCGCCATCGGCGCCTTCAGCGTTATCGTTCGGACGCTCACGACGCTCGCGACGCTCGTTGCGGCTTTCTTCAGCCTTGAGCATCTCGGACTGCTCGGTGACAGCTTCGTCGCGACGCATGACCAGGTTACGGATCACGGCATCGTTGTAACGGAAGTTGTCTTCCAGCTCAGCCAGGGCCTTGGCGCTGCACTCGACGTTCATCAGAACGTAGTGGGCCTTGTGCACGTTGTTGATGGCGTAGGCCAGCTGACGACGGCCCCAGTCTTCCAGACGGTGGATCTTGCCGCCGTCTTCTTCGATGGCCTTGGTGTAACGCTCGACCATGCCACCGACTTGTTCGCTCTGGTCCGGGTGAACCAGGAACACGATTTCGTAATGACGCATAAATGCTCCTTACGGGTTGCAGCCTGCCGCAGAACGGTCAGGCAAGGAGTGAATGTTTTCTTGGCTTGCCTGGCGGAGAGGCGAACGAACGCCTGCCCGCGCGGCAAGGGGCGACATTCTAGAGAAGGGCAACCGGCGAAGCAAGGAAGATTGGCGAATATTTGTACAGCGGATGGAATGGCGCGGGGCCGCGCCGCGGCGGCCCCGCACGCGCTCACTCCAGCGGGGTGCGCTGGCGGAGGATCTCGAACAGGCAGACGCCGGTGGCGACCGAGACGTTCAGGCTGCTGACGCTGCCGGCCATCGGCAACCTGGCGAGGAAGTCGCAGTGCTCGCGGGTCAGCCGGCGCATGCCCTTGCCTTCCGCGCCCATCACCAGCACGGTCGGCCCCTTGAGGTCGAGCTGGTAGAGGGTCTTGTCCGCCTCGCCAGCGGTGCCGACCACCCACAGGCCGCGCTGCTGGAGCTTTTCCAGGGTGCGCGCGAGGTTGGTCACCGCCACCAGCGGGATCACCTCGGCGGCGCCGCAAGCGACCTTGCGCACGGTGGCGTTGAGGGTCGCGGACTTGTCCTTGGGCACGATCACCGCCTGCACCCCCGCCGCATCGGCGGTACGCAGGCAGGCGCCGAGGTTGTGCGGATCGGTGACGCCATCCAGGGCCAGCAGCAGCGGCACGCCCTCGCTCCGCTCGAGCAGTTCCTCGAGCATGTTTTCGCCCCAGACCTGGCTGGGGCTGACTTCCGCGACCACGCCCTGGTGGACGCCTTCCGCCCACTCGTCGAGTTCGCGCCGATCGCGCTGCCCTACCGGAATACGGAACCCGGCGGCCAGCTCGGTGAGCACCTGGACCCGCGGATCATGCCGCCCCTCGGCCAGCCACAACTGCTTGACCCGCTTCGGGTGATGACGCAACAACGCTTCCACGGCATGCACGCCGTAGACCTTTTCCCACTGACTCATGACTTGGCCTTACGTTTGCGCGCCCCGGTGGCGGCCGGAGCGTTGTCGGCCTTCGGCTTGGAAGGCCCCTTGCGATGCTTGGTCGGCTTTCCCGGCTTGGCGGCAGCGGCGGGCTTGCCGCCCTTGGCCTTGCCCTTCGCGCTCTTGCCCGCAGGAACGACCTTGCCCTTCTTCCCGCCCTTGTCCTTGCCGCCGCCGACGCGCGCCTCGGCGAGCAGCGCCTGCTTCACCTCGCGACTCTTGCGCACGTCGGTGTTGCCGAGCATCTCCGCGGCCTGCGCCAGCAGCTCCGGCGCGACCGGCGGCAGCGCCTGCACCTTGCCGGCCTTGCGCCGCGGCACCACCGCGGCGTCGGGACTGGCCAGCGCCGGCTCCAGGTCGACCTCGGGCACGGATGCGCCCTTGCGCCCCTTCGGCGCCTTGCCGGCGTTCGCCGACTTGTCGCCGTTGCGCTTCTTGCGTCCGATCGGCGCGCTCAGCACGTTTCCGGCCAGCTCGAAATCGATCTTCCGCTCGTCCAGGTCGACCCGCGCCACTACCACTTCCGTGGTGTCGCCGAGACGGAAGCTGCGCCCGGTGCGCTCGCCGCTGAGGCGATGGTGCACGGCGTCGAAATGATAGTAGTCGCCGGGCAGCGCGGTCACATGGACCAGGCCTTCGACGAAGATGTCGGTCAGCTCGACGAACAGACCGAAACCGGTGACCGCGGTGATTACGCCAGGGAAGGTCTCGCCGACCCGCTCGCGCATGTATTCGCACTTCAGCCAGTTGGTCACGTCGCGGGTGGCCTCGTCGGCACGCCGCTCGGTCATCGAGCACTGCTCGCCCAACTGGTCCAGGCGCAATTCGTCGTACGGATAGATGCGCGCCTTGGGCATGCTCGCCGCGCCGGCCCGCTGCACGTGCGGAGTCTCCGCCTTGGAGCGGATCACACTGCGGATCGCACGATGCACCAGCAGGTCCGGGTAGCGCCGGATCGGCGAGGTGAAGTGGGTGTAGGCGTCGTAGTTGAGGCCGAAGTGGCCATTGTTGTCCGGGCTGTACACCGCCTGGCTGAGCGAACGCAGCATGACCGTCTGGATCAGGCGGAAGTCGGCGCGGTCGTGGATCTTCTCCAGCAACTCCTGGTAGTCGCCCGGGGTCGGCGCGGCCTTGCCGCGGCCGAGGCTCAACCCCAGCTCGCCGAGGAACTGGCGCAGGTTGTTGAGCTTCTCCTGCGGCGGGCCGTCATGCACCCGGTACAACGCCGGGATGGCGTGCTTCTGCAGGAAGCGTGCGGTCGCCACGTTGGCGCAGAGCATGCACTCTTCGATCAGGCGGTGCGCATCGTTGCGCTGGGTCGGGCGGATTTCCGAGATCTTCCGGTCGGCGCCGAAGACGATGCGGGTTTCCTGGGTCTCGAAATCGATCGCGCCGCGGACATGGCGGCCGGCCAGCAGCGCTTTATACAGCGCATACAGCTGCTGCAGGTGCGGCACCACGCCGGGCAACTGCTGGCGCAGGTTCTCGGCCTCGACGCTGTCGGGATGCTCGAGCAACTGGCTGACCTTGGTGTAGGTCAGGCGCGCATGGGAGTGGATCACCGCTTCGTAGAACTGATAGCCGGTCAGCTTGCCGGCCTTGGACAGGGTCATCTCGCAGACCATGGCCAGCCGGTCGACCAGTGGATTCAGCGAGCAGAGACCATTGGACAGCACCTCCGGCAGCATCGGGATCACCCGCTCGGGGAAATACACCGAGTTGCCGCGCCTGGCCGCCTCTTCGTCCAGCGCCGAACCGACCTTCACGTAGTGCGAGACATCGGCGATCGCCACGAACAGGCGCCAGCCGCCGCCGCGCTTGGCCTCGGCGTACACCGCGTCGTCGAAGTCGCGGGCATCCTCGCCGTCGATGGTGACGAAGGGCACCTGGCGCAGGTCGACACGCTTTTCCTTGTCCTTCTCCGCCACTTCCGGCTTGAGCTTGGCCGCTTCCTTCTCTACCGCGGCCGGCCAGACGTGGGGGATATCGTAGCTGCGCAGGGCGACTTCGATCTCCATCCCTGGCGCCATGTAGTCGCCGAGCACCTCGACGATCTCGCCCTGGGCCTGGCGGTGGATGCTCGGCCATTGCTCGATGCGCACCTGGACGAACTGGTTGTGCCTGGCCTTGCCGGCCTTGCCCGGCGGGATCAGGACTTCCTGCTGGATCTTCGGGTTGTCCGCGACCACCACGCCGATGCCGCTTTCCTCGAAGTAGCGGCCGACCACGATCTCGTGGGCCCGCTCGATCACCTCGACCAGCTGGCCTTCGCGGCGTCCGCGCCGGTCATGGCCGGACACCCGTGCCAGGGCGCGGTCGCCGTCGAACACCAGGCGCATCTGGGTGGGGCTGAGGAACAGGTCGTCGCTGCCATCGTCGGGGATCAGGAAGCCGAAGCCATCGCGGTGCCCGCTGATGCGGCCGCGGATCAGGTCCAGCTTGTCCACCGGCGCGTAGGCGCCACGACGCGTATAGATAAGCTGCCTGTCGCGCTCCATGGCGCGCAGGCGACGACGCAAGGCCTCTTCCGGCTCCTCGCCGGCGAGCCCGAACTCGTCGAGCAACTGGGAGCGAGTCGCCGGAGCGCCTCGCTCGGATAGGTGAGCCAGGATCAGTTCCCGGCTGGGGATGGGGTTTTCGTACTTTTCCGCTTCGCGAGCGGCCTCGGGATCGAGGTTTTGCCAATCGGCCATTAGAGGTAGGTCACCTTTTCTTCTTTAGCGTTTGCTGCCATTGCTCTATTGAAGCGCGAAAACGCTTCGTCGGTCAGCTTCGGCAGCAGAATAATTTTTATCGCATCAGGGGTTTACAAGCAGAATACGTACTCGTATAGTTCGCGCCCACAACGTTGCTGAGACGTTGTAACACGGAAACGATGAGCGATCATCGACTCCAGTGCCCAGGTGGCGGAATTGGTAGACGCACTAGGTTCAGGTCCTAGCGGTGGCAACACCGTGGAAGTTCGAGTCTTCTCCTGGGCACCATATTTCAGACAAAGCCGGACATTAGACCGTTTTTGTTTCAGCAGTTCAGCCACTACCAGGCATTGAAACTGCGACAAGGTTTGCAACACCCAAGTCGATGAGCGATCATCGCACAATGCTGAAAAGCATGCCCAGGTGGCGGAATTGGTAGACGCACTAGGTTCAGGTCCTAGCGGTGGCAACACCGTGGAAGTTCGAGTCTTCTCCTGGGCACCATCTTCAAGACAAACAGCCGAGCATCGCTCGGCTTTTTGTTGTCCGCGATTTTTCCCTTCGAGCCACGCCACCTCCCCCCGCTCGCCGCGGCGCCGACCCCGGAAATGAAAACGGGCCGCATGCGCAGCCCGTTCCGTCATCGCCCCGCTATCCGCCTCAGGCGAATGGATGGCGCAGGATGATGGTTTCGTTGCGATCCGGACCGGTGGAGATGATATCGATCGGCGCACCCACCAGTTCTTCCACGCGCTTGATGTAGGCGCGGGCGTTGGCCGGCAACTCTTCCAGGGTCTTCGCACCCACGGTCGACTCGCTCCAGCCGGGCATTTCCTCGTAGACCGGCTGCAGGCCGATGTAGCTGTCGGCATCGGTCGGCGCTTCCAGCACATCGCCATCGGCATTCTTGTAGCCGACGCACAGGCGCACCACGTCCAGACCATCGAGCACGTCGAGCTTGGTCAGGCACAGGCCGGAGATGCTGTTGATCTCGATGGCGCGGCGCAGGATCACGGCATCGAACCAGCCGCAGCGACGAGCGCGACCGGTGGTGGCGCCGAACTCGTGGCCGCGCTTGGCCAGGTAGGCGCCGACGTCGTCGAACAGCTCGGTCGGGAACGGACCGGAGCCGACGCGAGTGGTATAGGCCTTGGTGATACCCAGTACGTAGTCCAGGTACAGCGGGCCGAAGCCGGAACCGGTGGCGGTACCGCCAGCGGTGGTGTTGGAACTGGTCACGTAGGGATAGGTGCCATGGTCGATGTCCAGCAGCGATCCCTGGGCGCCTTCGAACATGATGTCCTTGCCGTGCTTGCGCAGGTCGTGCAGGGTCGCAGCGACATCGGCCATCATCGGCTTGAGCAGCTCGGCATACTCCATCGCCTCGTCCAGGGTCTTCTGGAAGTCGATGGCCGGCTCCTTGTAGTAGTGCTGCAGGACGAAGTTATGGTAGTCCAGCAGCTCGCCCAGCTTGGCGGCGAAGCGCTCGCGGTGGAACAGGTCGCCGACGCGCAGGCCGCGACGCGCCACCTTGTCCTCGTATGCCGGGCCGATGCCACGACCGGTGGTGCCGATCTTGGCTTCGCCGCGGGCCTTCTCGCGCGCCTGGTCGAGGGCGACGTGATAGGACAGGATCAGCGGACAGGAAGGACTGATGCGCAGGCGCTCGCGCACCGGCACGCCCTTCTCTTCCAGCTTGGTGATTTCGCGCAGCAGCGCATCCGGCGCCAGCACCACGCCATTGCCGATCAGGCACTGCACGCCTTCGCGCAGGATGCCCGATGGAATCAGGTGCAGGACGGTTTTCTCGCCATCGATCACCAGGGTGTGGCCAGCGTTGTGACCACCCTGGTAGCGAACTACGGCAGCCGCCTGCTCGGTGAGCAGGTCGACGATCTTGCCCTTGCCCTCATCACCCCATTGGGTGCCCAGGACTACGACATTCTTACCCATAACACTTGTCCCCATCGTGGAAGTTCGATGCCGGCCGCGGCCGGCGGAATCTCAGGACGCCAGCGGCGCCACCTGCCAATTGCCATCGCGCAGCGCCAGCTGCCGGTCGCAGCCCGCCTCGCGCGCAGAAGCCGCATCCTGCCCGGGCAGAGCCTGGACGACACGCTGCCCGTCGCGGCGCAGTCGTTGCACCGCCTGCCAGAGCCCGGCCCCTTCGGCCGGCGCCCAGATACCCGATACAGCCTGGTCCAACCGGGCCTGGCCGAGAGTGACCAGGCTTTTCAGATCGGTGGAGAAACCGGTGGCCGGGCGGGCGCGCCCGAAATCGGCACCGATATCATCATAGCGACCGCCCTGGGCGATGGACTGGCCAACGCCGGGCACGAAGGCCGCAAACACCACGCCGGTGTGATAGTGATAGCCACGCAGCTCGCCGAGGTCGAAATACAGCGGCAAGCCGGGGAAACGTCCAGCCAGCGAATCGGCGATCTCGATCAGCTCGTTCAGCGCCACCTGGACATCGGCCGGCGCCGCCGCCAGACGGGCACGGCCCTGCTCCAGCGCATCGCGGCCGCCGCATAGCTCGGCCAGCGCACGCAACATGCCGCGCAGCTCGGCAGGCAGGTCTGCAGTCAGCGCCTCGACCTCGTCCACCGCCTTGCGCTGCAAGGCATCGAACAACTGCTGCTCGACTTCGCCGGACAGCCCTGCCGCGCGCGCCAGGCCGCGGTAGATACCGACATGGCCGAGGTCCATGTGCACGTCCGGCACTTCCGCCATCTCGAGCATTTCCAGCATCAGGCTGATCACCTCGACATCGCTGGCAGGGCTCGGATCGCCGTACAGCTCGGCGCCCAGCTGGATCGGACTACGCGAAGTGGACAGCGCGCGCGGCTGCGCATGCAGCACGCTGCCGGCATAGCACAGGCGGCTCGGTCCCTCGCGGCGCAGGCTGTGCGCATCCATCCGCGCCACTTGCGGCGTAATGTCGGCACGGAAACCCATGAGCCGGCCGGACGCCGGGTCGGTCACCTTGAAGGTGCGCAGGTCAAGATCCTGTCCCGCACCGGTGAGCAGCGACTCCAGGTATTCGATATGCGGGGTCACGACGAACTCGTAACCCCAGCGGTGGAACAGATCCAGCACCTGACGGCGGGCTGCTTCGATGCGCGCCGCCTCCGGGGGCAGCACCTCTTCGATCCCATCTGGCAGCAGCCAGCGGTCTACCGTTGCCATTTCGCCTCTCCCCTTTCAGCCGGGCGGCACATCATCAGTGAATCCAGTAAAGAAGCAGGGTGCCGAGCAGCATGCTGCCCAGCCCCACGAGACGCAGGTGACGGTCGCTCAGCCGGCCGATGCCGGTGACCGCCTCGCGCCATTGTCGCGGACACAGGAACGGCAGGATGCCTTCCAGCACCAGCACGAGACAAAAAGCGATGCCGAATTCCTGCCACATGATTCTCGCGGACGCAAAAAAGCCGGGATTTCCCGGCTGGCTCATCATAACACGATTTCTCCGGCGGGCGCTGCCGCCCGCCGGAGAACCGAGTATTACTTGTTGGCCTTGTTCAGATAGCGGAAGAACTCGCTGCTCGGATCGAGCACCAGTACGTCGCGCTTCTCGGCGAAGCTTTCGCGATACGCCTTCAGGCTACGGTAGAAGGAATAGAACTCCGGATCCTGGTTGTAGGCCTTGGCGTAGATCGCGGCAGCCTTGGAGTCGCCGTCACCGCGGGTCTCTTCCGACTCGCGGTAGGCTTCGGCAACGATTACCCGGCGCTGGCGATCGGCGTCGGCACGAATGCCTTCGGCCAGTTCGCGACCCTTGGCGCGGTGCTCGCGGGCCTCGCGCTCACGCTCGGTGCTCATCCGCTCGAAGACGCTGCGATTGACTTCCTTCGGCAGGTCGATGGCCTTGACCCGCACGTCGATCACCTCGATACCCAGCTCCTTCTGCGCCATGCGGTTCAGCGAAGCGGTGATGTCGCCCATCAGCGCGTCGCGCTCGCCCGATACCACTTCATGCAGGGTACGCTTGCCGAACTGGTCGCGCAGACCCGCTTCGAGACGCCGCGACAGGCGTTCGTCGGCGATCTGCTTGAGGCCCGAGGTAGCGGTATAGAAGCGCTCGGCATCCGCCACCCGCCACTTGGCATAGGCATCCACCATCACCGCTTTCTTTTCCAGGGTCAGGAAGCGCTGGGTCGGGGCATCCAGGGTCAGCAGGCGAGCGTCGAACTTGCGCACCTGGTTGACGTACGGGATCTTGAAGTGCAGGCCCGGCTTGACGTCGGACTCGACCACCCGGCCGAAGCGCAACATGACCGCGCGCTCGGTCTGCTGGACTACGTAGACGCTGTTCCACAGGACGATGGCGGCGACGACACCGACGATCAGAGCGATCAAAGACTTGTTGCCCATCAGCGGCTCTCCCTCGTACGCGCGTCTTGCTGGCGCAGATCGTTGACGATCCGCGACCCCAGGTCGGAAGCGCTGGCGCTGCCACCACCGGCGGAAGCACCGGCACCCGTAGCGGGCGCGGCGTTACGACCATCGATCATCTTGTCCAGCGGCAGGTAGAGCAGGTTGTTCTGCCCTTGCTGACCGGTCACCAGCACCTTGCTGGTCTGGCTGAAGACTTCCTGCATGGTGTCCAGGTACAGACGCTCGCGCGTCACTTCCGGAGCCTTGCGATATTCCACCAGCAGCTTGGAGAAGCGATCCGCCTCACCCTGGGCGCGCGAAATCACCTCGTCGCGGTAACCGTTGGCTTCTTCGATGATGCGCTGGGCCTGGCCACGCGCCTCCGGCACCACGCCGTTGGCATAGGCTTCGGCCTGGTTCTTCTCGCGCTGCTCGTCCTCGCGGGCCCGGATCACGTCGTCGAACGCTTCCTGCACCTCACGCGGGGCCTGGGCGCTCTGGATGTTCACCTGGGTCACGGTGATACCGGTCCTGTAGGTATCCAGGAAGCGTTGCAGGCGCTCGCGCACCTCGGTCGCCATCTGCTCGCGGCCTTCGGTGAGGATCCGGTCCATGGTGGTGGAGCCGGCGACATGCCGCAGCGCGCTCTCGGTCGCCTGCTGCAGGCTGACCTCGGGCTGGTCGACGTTGAGCACGAAGTCCTGCAGGTTGCTGATCTTGTACTGCACGGTCAGCGGCACTTCGACGATGTTCTCGTCCTCGGTGAGCATCTGCCCCTGCTTGCTGTACGCACGCTCGCGGGTGACGTTCTCCTGGAAGCGCTTGTCGATCGGCGGGAAGTAGAAGTTCAGGCCGGGACCGACCGTCTCGTAATACTTGCCGAAGCGCAGGATGACCGCCTGCTCCTGCTCGTCCACCACATAGATGGCGTTGTACAGCCAGAGCACGGCGAGGATCGCCAGGCCGATACCGAACAGGCCCAGGCCACCGCCCTTGCCGCCGGAACCGGAGCCGGAACCGTTGCCACTGCGTTTTTTTCCACCGAACAGCCCGTTCAGGCTGTCCTGAAGCTTGCGGAAAGCCTCATCCAGGTCGGGCGGCCCCTTGCGGTCACCACCGCCACCACCACCGCGGCGGCCTCCCCACGGGTCTCGATCGTTGTTGTTCGAGTTGTCACCCGGCTCGTTCCAAGCCATAGCGCTCTCCATCTAGTAACGCGAAACGCGCCTGCGGCGCGGCCACCCATGCTACCGAATGCCCTGCCCGCTGCCAAAAGCAGCGATACGGGCTTTATTGCAAAGTGTGTTGCGCAACGAACTCCGCCGGCTGCCAGCCAGCGCGGCTCGCCAGGCGGTTCAACTCGGCCCGCGGCAGGCGCACCTGCAGCAGGGTACAACCTTCCTCATCGTGCGCCTCGGACTGCACCGCGCCCAGTTCGAACAACTGGGCGCGCAGGCGCCCGAGCCGCTGGGGCAGGCGCAAGGTCCCGACGAAGAGGTCCTCGCCGAGCAGCTCGGCGATGGCCTGGCGCAACAGGTCGAGGCCTTCGCCGGTCTGCGCCGACAGCCAGACGCGCACCGGCTTGCCGGAGTCGTCGCGCTGGATGTGCGGCTCGACCGAGGGTAGCAGGTCGACCTTGTTATAGACCTCGAGCATCGGCAATTCGTTGGCGCCGATCTCGCCGAGCACCGCCAGCACCTGCTCGACCTGCGCATCCCGTTCGGGCTCGTAGGCGTCGATCACGTGCAGCAGGAGGTCGGCGTTGCTCGACTCTTCCAGCGTAGCGCGGAAGGCCTCCACCAGCTTGTGCGGCAGGTGACGGATGAAGCCCACCGTGTCGGCCAGCACCACCGGCCCGAGATCGTCCAGTTGCAGGCGACGCAGGGTGGGGTCGAGGGTGGCGAACAACTGGTTGGCGGCATACACCTCGGAGGCGGTGAGCGCATTGAACAGGGTCGATTTGCCGGCGTTGGTATAGCCGACCAGGGAGACCGCCGGGATATCCGCGCGCTTGCGCCCGCGTCGAGCCTGCTCGCGCTGGCTGCGGACCTTCTCCAGGCGCTGCTTGATCTGGCGGATGCGCACGCGCAGCAGGCGTCGGTCGGTTTCCAGCTGGGTCTCGCCCGGACCGCGCAGGCCGATACCGCCTTTCTGCCGTTCGAGGTGGGTCCAGCCGCGTACCAGCCGCGTGCTCATGTGCTCCAGTTGCGCCAGCTCCACCTGCAACTTGCCTTCGTGGGTACGTGCGCGCTGGGCGAAGATGTCGAGGATCAGCCCGGTCCGGTCGAGTACGCGGCACTCGAACGCTCGCTCGAGGTTGCGCTCCTGGCTGGGCGTCAAGGTGTGGTTGAAAATCACCAGCTCGACGTTTTCGGCCTTGACCAGGTCGTGCAACTCCTCGACCTTGCCACTGCCGATAAGATATTTGGCGCTCGGCTGGTGGCGGGAGACGCTGACGAATGCCACCGTTTCCGCGCCGGCCGAACGCACCAGCTCCTGGAACTCCTGCGGGTCTTCACGCGCCTCGGGGTTCTGCCCTTCCAGATGCACCAGAACAGCCTGTTCCCCACCACCTGGGCGCTCAAAGAACAAAGCGGACTCCCGTCAAGCGTTGCCCGGCTCGGCCGGCTGGTCACCGCTCGGCAGACGCACCGGACGGCTCGGTACCACGGTGGAGATCGCGTGCTTGTAAACCATCTGGCTGACGGTGTTCTTCAGCAGGATGACAAACTGGTCGAAGGACTCGATCTGGCCTTGCAGCTTGATGCCGTTGACCAGATAGATGGAAACCGGGACGCGTTCTTTCCGCAGGGTATTGAGGTAAGGGTCTTGTAGCGAATGCCCTTTTGACATGTGCCGCACTCCTTTAAGGATCGTAGTTTGAAGTAGTCGAATAGGGTGACTTGGCGCCGTCCAAACTCCGGTCTCGCTCCGGAAACAGACGGACAAATTAAGGTCTCAGGCCAATATGGAGACCGTTTTCAGGTATTTCAAGGCACGCGGCAGATTGTCACCTGCTAGGCTGTCCATCCAGTGTAGATGGCTCCAGCTTCGCAGCCAGGTGAACTGGCGCTTGGCCAACTGGCGGGTAGCGATGATGCCGCGTTCGGTCATTTCAGCGTAGGACAGCTTGCCATCCAGGTAATCCCACACCTGACGGTAACCCACGGCTCTAATAGACGGTAATCCTGCATGCAAGTCACTTCTGGCATGCAGTGCTTCGACCTCGGCGATGAAACCCTGTTCCAGCATCTGGCGAAAACGCTGCGCAATCCGCGCGTGCAACACCTGGCGCTGCTCGGGAGCAATCGCCAGCTGAGCGACAGTATACGGCAATTGATTCCTGCCTGACGCGTCAAAATCCGCCTTTTCAGCGCTTTGCCGGCGACGCAGGTCGCTCATCGACACCCCGCCGAGGCGATACACCTCGAGCGCCCGCATCAGTCGCTGCGGGTCGTTGGGGTGGATGCGCGCAGCCGACTCCGGGTCGACCTCGGCGAGTTGCCGGTGCAGCGCCTCCCAACCTTCGGCCAGGGCCTCGGCCTCGATCGCCGCGCGCACCTCGGGATCGGCGCCGGGCATGTCGGCCAGGCCCTCGAGCAACGCCTTGTAATAGAGCATGGTGCCCCCCACCAGCAGGGGAATCCTGCCGCGCGCGGTGGCCTCGGCCATCGCCGCCAGGGCGTCGGCGCGGAATTCCGCGGCCGAATAGCTCTCCGCCGGGTCGCGGATATCGATCAGGCGGTGCGGATAGCGCGCCAGCAGCTCCCGGGAAGGCTTGGCCGTACCGATATCCATGCCGCGGTAGATCAGCGCCGAGTCGACGCTGATCAGCTCGCAGGGCAGCGCATCGGCCAGCGCCATCGCCAGGTCGGTCTTGCCGGCGGCGGTCGGCCCCATGAGAAAGATGGCGGGAGGCAGGGAAGACATCGGAACGCTCTTGGACAAAGCGCATAGCTTCGGGCTTTGCGCCCGAAGCTGCAAGGCTCAGCGTCCGCGCAGGAAGAGCTTGTCCAGCTCGTCCAGGCCCAACTGGGTCCAGGTCGGACGCCCATGGTTGCACTGGCCGCTGCGTTCGGTGATTTCCATGTCGCGCAACAGGGCGTTCATTTCCGGCAGGGTCAGGCGCCGGTTGGCGCGCACCGCGCCATGGCAGGCCATGGTGCCGAGCAACTCGTTCAGGTGTGCCTGGATACGGTCGCTGGTGCCGTACTCCAGCAGGTCGGCGATGACATCGCGCACCAACTGGGTCGCCTCCGCCTGCTTGAGCAGCGCAGGGATCTGCCGGATCGCCAGGCTTTCCGGCCCCAGGCGCTGCAGCTCGAAGCCCAGGCGCTGGAACCAGCTGGAATGCTCTTCCGCGCAATCCGCCTCGCGCTCGCTGACCGCAATCGACTCCGGCACCAGCAACGGCTGCCCACGCAAGCCTTCGCTGGCCATCGCCACCTTGAGGCGCTCGTAGGTGATCCGTTCGTGGGCCGCGTGCATGTCCACCAGCACCAGGCCGTGGGCGTTCTCGGCGAGGATGTAGATGCCCTTGAGCTGCGCCAGGGCGTAACCCAGCGGCGGGATGTCCTGGGCGCTCTCGGGCAACGCGGCTGGCGCCTCGCCCGCGGGCAACGGCGCGAAGTAGGCCTTGTAGGCGCCACCGGCCTCGGCCAGAGAAGGCGGCGCCTCCGGCCGGGTATAGGCGGAATAGCCGGAGGAGCCGCCGGAGGCCGACGAGCCGCCACTCCAGCCCACCCGTGCCGCCGGACTCTCCAGCACGCTCTCGGCCAGGCGCATCTCGCCCTGCGGGCCGAACTCGCCGGCGGCAGCGCCGGTCGGTCGCGGCTCGGTCAGGCTGGTCGCCCCGGGCGGCGCGAGCTGGTCGTCGGGACGGACCTCGCCCAGCGCACGATGCAAGGTGCCATAGAGGAAGTCATGGACCATCCGGCTGTCACGGAAGCGAACTTCGTGCTTGGTCGGGTGCACGTTGACGTCCACCACCGCCGGATCGACTTCGAAGAACAGCACGAAGGTCGGATGCCGGCCGTTGTACAGCACGTCGCGATAAGCCTGGCGCACCGCGTGGGCGACCAGCTTGTCGCGCACCATGCGCCCGTTCACATAGAAGTACTGCAGGTCCGGCTGGCTGCGGGAGAAGGTCGGCAAGCCGACCCAGCCCCACAGGTGCAGACCGTTGCGCTCGACCTCGATCGGCAGCGCCTGCTCGAGGAATGCCTGGCCGCACACCGCGCCGACCCGGCGCGCGCGGGCCAGCTCGTCTCGCGCCTCGTGCAGGGCGAAGATGGTCTTGCCGTTGTGGCGCAGGTGGAAAGCCACGTCGAAACGGGCCAGCGCCAGGCGCTTGATGACTTCCTGCAGATGGTCGAACTCGGTCTTCTCGGCGCGCAGGAACTTGCGCCGCGCCGGGGTGTTGAAGAACAGGTCGCGAACCTCGACGCTGGTCCCCACCGGGTGCGCCGCCGGCTGTACCCGCGGCTGCATGTCGCGGCCCTCGGTTTCCACCTGCCAGGCTTCGCCGGCGTCGGCGGTACGCGAGGTCATGGTCAGGCGCGCTACCGAGCTGATCGAGGCCAGCGCCTCGCCACGGAAGCCGAGGCTCATCACCCGCTCCAGGTCTTCCAGCTCGCGGATCTTGCTGGTGGCGTGGCGAGCCAGGGCCAGCGGCAGGTCGTCGGCGGGGATGCCGCGACCGTCGTCGCGCACTCGCAGCAACTTGATGCCGCCCTGCTCGACCTCCACGTCGATGCGCCGGGAACCGGCGTCAAGGCTGTTTTCCAGGAGTTCCTTGGCCACCGAGGCGGGACGTTCGACCACCTCACCGGCGGCGATCTGGTTCGCCAGCCGCGGACTCAGCAGCTGGATACGCGGTGTTTCACTCATCACTGGGCCGCCAGGGCGGTGCTCGGGATGGACAGGGCCTGGCCGACTTTCAGGATGTCGCTGGACAGGCTGTTGCTGCTGCGCAGCGCGGCCATGCTCACTTCATAGCGCTGGGCGATCATCGCCAGGGTCTCTCCGGGCCGCACCACGTGCTCGCGCGGCCCCATGGAGAGCTTGCCCTGGGCGCGCAAAGAGGCGATGTAGGTGCCGGGCGGCGGGCTCTGCTGGAAATACTGGCGGATGCCGCTGGTGATCGAACGCGCCAAGGCCTGCTGATGGCTGGCGCTGGCCAGCTTGCGCGACTCGTTGACGTTCGAGATGAAGCCGGTTTCCACCAGGATCGACGGGATGTCCGGCGACTTCAGCACCATGAACCCGGCCTGCTCGACACGACGCTTGTGCAGCGAAGTGATGCGGCCGACATTGGTCAGCACCTTGTGGCCGACGTCCAGGCTCGACGAGAGGGTGGCGGTCATCGACAGGTCGAGCAGCACGCCGGCGAGCATCTGGTCCTTGTCGCCGAGGCTGACGCTGCCATCGCCGCCGATCAGGTCGGAACGGTTCTCGCTGTCGGCCAGCCAGCGCGCGGTTTCCGAAGTGGCGCCGCGGTCGGACAGGGCGAACACCGAGGCACCGAAGGCGCTGCGGCTCGGCGCGGCGTCGGCATGGATCGAGACGAACAGGTCGGCGCCCTTCTTGCGGGCGATCTCGGTGCGCTTGCGCAGCGGGATGAAATAGTCGCCGGTACGGGTCAGCTCGGCCCGGTAACCGCGCACCTGGTTGATCTGGCGTTGCAGCTCGCGAGCGATCGACAGGGTGATGTTCTTCTCGTGCAACCCGCCCGGGCCAAGGGCGCCAGGGTCTTCACCGCCGTGGCCGGCGTCGATGGCGATGACGATATCGCGGGTACCGCCCTTGGTCGGCAGCGGCAGCTTGGCCACCGGCTGGGTCGGCGTCACCGGAGTGACCGGCACGCTCGGGGTCGGCGTCGCGGGTACGTCCGGGGTCAGGTCGGCGCCCTGGTCGTAGAGATCGACCACCAGGCGGTTGCCGTATTGCTGGTTGGGCGGTAGGACGAAGCTTTTCGGGGTGACCTGCGCCGACAGGTCGAGGACCATGCGCAGGTCGTTGGGCGTGCGCTGGGCGGAGCGCACCGCGGTGATCGGGGTGTTGCCGAGCTTGAGACCGTTGAGCTGGGTCGCCAGCTGGGCGCCGCTGACGTCGATGACGATACGGTTGGGTGCGGCCAGGGTGAACAGGCTGTGCTGCACCGGACCGGAGAGATCGAAGACCAGACGGGTGTTGTCCGGAGCGCGCCAGATCCGCACGCTCTTGATTTGCGCGGCGGCCAGAACCTCGCCGACCTGGCAGGCCAGCAGAATCATCACCCCAGTCAACAACGTCCGCAGACGCAAGCCCCAACCCATCGTTTTTCTCATGCTCCCATGGTCAGGGTGGCACACCAGGCTTCGCCCCGCGCACCGTGCGGTACCAGGCGCAGTGTCCGTCCACCCGCTTGGGCAGTAATGGTAATGTCCAGATCGGCGGTTGGCAAAACGCCCGCACCGCGCTCGGGCCACTCGATCAGACAGAGTGCGCTGCCGTCGAAATAGTCGCGGATGCCGAAGAACTCCAATTCCTCCGCATCGGCGAGCCGGTACAGGTCGAAATGGTAGGCGCGCAGCTCGCCGATTTCGTAAGGCTCGACCAGGGTAAAGGTCGGGCTTTTCACCGAGCCGGCATGGCCGAGGCCGCGCAGGATGCCGCGCGAGAGGGTGGTCTTGCCGGCGCCGAGGTCGCCATGCAGGTAGATCACCCCCTGCCCCCCGCTGACCCGGGCGATGCGCCCGCCCAGTTCGAGCATCGCGTCTTCCCCTTCGGCGGACAGGATCACTTCAGACACGGACTGCACTCCTCGAGCAACTGACGAACGGTAGGTATGAGATCGGTCGCCGCCAGCCCGCGACCCTGGGCGCCGAGCCGCTGACCGGCGGCGGCATGCAGCCAGACAGCCAGGCAGGCCGCCTCGAGCGCCTCCACGCGCTGGGCCAGCAAGGCACCGGTGATGCCCGACAGCACGTCACCCAGGCCGGCGCCGGCCATCGCCGGATGCCCCTGGGAACAGACGGCGAGTCGTCCGTCGGGCGCGGCGATCAGGCTGCCGGCGCCCTTCAGCACCACCACCGCCTGGTAGCGACGCGCCAGTTCCAGCGCCGCCGCCGGACGATCCGCCTGCACCTCGGCGGTCGAGCGACCCAACAGGCGCGCGGCCTCGCCGGGATGCGGCGTCAGAATCCATGTCTGCGGCCCTGCTCCGACCGGTTCCAGGGCCAGCAGGTTCAACGCGTCGGCATCCCAGACCTGCGGCAACGGTCGCGACCGGACAGCGCTCAGCAGGCTGCGACCCCAGGCGCGCTGGCCAAGCCCGGGACCGAGCACCAGCACGCTGGCGCGTTCGGCAAGGGCCAGCAGTTGGTTCGCCGACGCCACGCCATGGGCCATGACCTCGGGACAACGGCCCAGCAACGCCGGCACATGTTCGACGCGGGTCGCCGCCGAGACCAGCCCGGCGCCGCAGCGCAGGGCGCTTTCCGCGGCCAGTAGCACGGCCCCGCCCATGCCGGTGTCGCCGCCGACCACCAGCAGGTGGCCGAACAGCCCCTTGTGTGCGGTCCGCGGCCGCGCTGCCAGCCTCGGCAGGGCATTTCGCGCCAGGCGGCGAGCCCGGGGCTGGAGCGCTTGCAGCACGACGGCGTCGCTACCGAGTTCGTCGAACACCAGCTCGCCGACCCGTGCCGGCGCCTCGCCAGTGAACAGCCCGATCTTCAGGCCGATGAAAGTCACTGTCAGATCCGCCCTGATCGCTTCCCCCAATACCGCGCCGGTGTCGGCGCTCAAGCCGGAAGGAATATCCACCGCCAGCACCGGCAGGTCGGCGGCGTTGGCCAGGCGGATGGCCTGCGCAAAGGGCTCGCGCACGGCACCTGCCAGGCCGGTGCCGAGCAATGCATCCACTACTACGCCCTCGAGCACGGCGCACTCGCTCCAGGGCTCCACCACGACCCCGGTCGCCAGCGCGGCGGCATGCGCCTGCGCCGCGTCGCCGGCAAGCCGCTGCGGCGCCGCGACCGCCAGCACCCGCACTCGCCAACCCGCACGTTGCGCCAGCGCCGCGATCAGGTAGCCGTCGCCGGCATTGTTGCCGTGCCCGGCGAGCACCGTCAGCGCCGCGACCTCCGGCCAACGGCGGCGCAAGGCACGCCAGGCGGCGTGGGCGGCGCGCTGCATGAGTTCGAAGCCCGGCGTGCCGGCAGCGATCAGGCGCGCATCCAGGTCGCGCACCTGGGCGGCGGAATAGAGGGCGAGTGGCAGGTCGTCGTGCTGGAAGGTCATGGTCATCGGATCGATTCGGCGTCAGGCGCGCAGTCTGGCAGAATTATACCTATCCCATTTCGCTTTCCCTCGTCTTCGTTGCCTCCCATGACTCCACAACCTCTGGCCGACAACCTTTCCCCGCCGGACCCCGCCCGCCTCGCCCAGTCCATCAAGGACTGGGGCCGCGAGCTGGGGTTCCAGCAGGTCGGTATCAGCGACGTCGAGCTGGGCGAGCACGAAGCGCACCTGCAGCGCTGGCTGGAGGCCGGCTACCACGGCGAGATGGACTACATGGCGGCGCACGGCAGCAAGCGCTCGCGACCTGCCGAGCTGGTTCCCGGCACGCTGCGGGTGATCTCCCTGCGCATGGATTACCTGCCCGGCGACACGCGCATGGCGCAGGTCCTCGCGACACCGGAAAAAGCCTACGTCTCGCGCTACGCCCTCGGCCGCGACTACCACAAGCTGATCCGCAAGCGTCTGCAACAACTGGCCGAGCGCATCCAGGCCGAAGTCGGCCCGTTCGGTTTCCGCGCCTTCGTCGACAGCGCGCCGGTGCTGGAAAAGGCCATCGCCGAACAGGCCGGCCTCGGCTGGATCGGCAAGAACACGCTGGTGCTCAACCGCAAGGCCGGCAGCTACTTCTTCCTCGGCGAGCTGTTCGTCGACATGCCGCTACCCGTCGACCCGGCGATGGACAGCGAGCATTGCGGACGCTGCTCGGCCTGCCTGGACATCTGCCCGACCGCGGCCTTCGTCGGCCCCTACCGGCTGGACGCGCGACGCTGCATCTCCTACCTGACCATCGAGTACAAGGGCGCGATTCCGCTGGAGCTGCGGCCACTGATCGGCAACCGGGTATTCGGCTGCGACGACTGCCAGATCGTCTGCCCATGGAATCGCTTCGCCCGCCCCACCGGGCAGGGCGACTTCCAGCCGCGCCACAGCCTGGACAACGCCGAACTCGCCGAACTGTTCCTCTGGAGCGAGGAGGAGTTCCTCGGCCGCACCGAGGGTTCGCCGCTGCGCCGCGCCGGCTACGAACGTTGGTTGCGCAACCTGGCGGTGGGGCTGGGCAACGCGCCCTCGACCATCCCGGTGCTGGAGGCGCTGAAGGCGCGCCGCGGGTTCCCTTCGGAGCTGGTCCGCGAGCACGTGGAATGGGCCCTGCGGCGCCACGGGGAAACCTAGCCCAGCCGGCGCCTGCCGCCCGGTCCGGACGGATCAGAGCTTGATGAAGTGGTCGCGATAGTGGCGCAGCTCGGCGATCGACTCGCGGATATCGTCCAGCGCCAGGTGGGTGTTGCCCTTCTTGAAGCTCTCGCGGACCTGCGGCGCCCAGCGCGCAGCCAGCTCCTTGAGGGTGGAGACGTCGAGGTTGCGGTAGTGGAAGTAGCCTTCCAGCCTGGGCATGTGCCTATAGAGGAAGCGGCGGTCCTGGCAGATGCTGTTGCCGCAGATCGGCGAGCTGCGCTTGGGCACCCACTGCTCGAGGAAGGCCAGGGTCTGCGCCTCGGCCTCGGCCATGCTCACGGTACTTTCCCGAACCCTCTGGGTCAGGCCGGATTGGCCGTGCTGGCGGGTATTCCACTCGTCCATGCCGGCGAGGATTTCCTCTGGCTGGTGGATGGCGATCACCGGTCCTTCGGCCAGGGTGTTGAGGTCACTGTCGGTGACGATGGTGGCCATCTCGATGATGACGTCCCGGTCCGGATCGAGGCCGGTCATCTCCAGGTCGATCCAGATAAGGTTCTGCGGGTTCTGCATGGGGAGTCGCTCCAGTCGCTATGCCGTGCATTCTAGCGTGGAACGCCGCCGCGCGAATGATGGCGGCGCGCCCATGTTAAACTCGCCGCCGATTTTTCATGCGGACGCATCATGGCCAAACGCCACTTGACCCGCCGGCAGAGCTGGCGCATCGAAAAGATCCAGGAAGAACGCGCGGCCCGGGCGGCCCGTCGCGAGTCGCGTGCCGTGGACGAGCTGGAAGGCGGCGACCTGGGACCGGAGCAGACCGGCCAGGTGATCGCTCATTTCGGGGTTCAGGTAGAGGTCGAGTCCGCCGACGGCCAGGTTTCCCGCTGTCACCTGCGCGCCAACCTGCCGGCACTGGTGACCGGCGACCAGGTGGTCTGGCGTGCCGGCAACCAGGGCATCGGCGTGATCGTCGCGCAATTGCCACGTCGCTCCGAGCTGTGCCGCCCGGACATGCGCGGGCTGCTCAAGCCGGTAGCGGCCAACGTCGACCGCATCGTCATCGTCTTCGCCCCGCGTCCCGAACCGCACGCCAACCTGATCGACCGCTACCTGATCGCCGCCGAACATGCCGGCATCCAGCCGTTGCTGCTGCTGAACAAGGCCGACCTGGTCGACGAGAGCAATGCCGAAGGCATCGATGCGCTGCTGAATGTCTACCGCACCCTGGGTTATCCGCTGATCGAGGTATCGGCCTTCAATGGCCTGGCGATGGACGAACTGCGCGGCGCGCTGGACGCTCACGTGAGCGTCTTCGTCGGGCAGTCCGGGGTAGGCAAGTCGTCGCTGGTGAATGCCTTGTTGCCGGGTGTCGACACCCGTGTCGGCGACCTCTCCACGGTGACCGGCAAGGGCACCCATACCACCACCACCGCGCGACTGTTCCATTTTCCCGGCGGCGGCGACCTGATCGACTCGCCCGGCATCCGTGAGTTCGGCCTGGGGCACGTGTCGCGAGACGACGTCGAGGCCGGTTTCATCGAGTTCCGCGACCTGCTCGGGCATTGCCGCTTCCGCGACTGCAAGCACGACCGTGAACCAGGTTGCGCCCTGCTCCAGGCCCTGGAGGACGGGCGCATCATGCCGCAACGCATGGCCAGCTACCGGCACATCCTGGCAAGCATGCCGGAAACGGATTACTGAACCTCAGTCGCCCTTGATCTGCTCCAGCTTCAGGCTGCCGCCGTCGTCGAACAGGTTGAGCTTCTTCTGCACCTCGTCCGCCGGTAGCGAAGGTTGCGCGCCCGCCGCCGGTGCCTCGGCAGCCGGCTTCGGCTGCTCGCCCGGGGCAGCCGCGGGGGCGCTGGCTTCGGGAGCGCCGGTCTCGCCTTCGATGGCCTTCTGCGCCTTGCGGGTCAGGACCACGATGTCGATCCGCCGGTTCACCGGGTTCAGCGGGTCCTTGTCGTCGAACAGGCGTGCCGAGGCATATCCGACAACCTGGGCGATCTGCCCTTCCGGATAGCCGCCGGCGACCAGCGCACGGCGCGCGGCGTTGGCGCGATTGGCCGATAGCTCCCAGTTGCCGAAGTCACCGTTGCCGGCATAGGGCTTGGCGTCGGTGTGGCCGCTGATGCTGATCTTGTTCGGCACCTGGCGGATGGTCTCGGCCATGGCCAGCAGGATGTCCTCGAAATACGGCTGCAGGCGCGCGCTGCCGAGGTCGAACATCGGCCGGTTGGCGGCGTCGACGATCTGGATGCGCAGGCCGTCGCGGGTGATCTCGAAGTGGATCTGGTCCTTGAAGTCCTTGAGCATCGGATTTTCGTCGACCTTGTTCTGCAACTCCTGCAGCAGCAGCGCCAGGCGCTCTCGCTCAACCTGCTCGGCGAGGTTCTCGGCCTGGTCGGCGTTGACCTGGTGGTCCTGCTCGGGGCTGATCCGGCTTTCGTTGGAGTCCGGCTGGGCCTGGACCTGCGGATTGAGGGTCTTGTCCGGCGCCGGCGTCGGCGTGCCGCCGAGGTCGATGACGTAGGGGCTGGCGCTTTCGCTGAAACCGATGGGGTCCTGGAAGTATCCGGAAATCGCCTTCTTCTGCTCCGGGGTGGCCGAAGACAGCAGCCAGAGCACCAGGAAGAACGCCATCATCGCCGTGGCGAAGTCGGCGAAGGCGATCTTCCACGAGCCGCCGTGGTGGCCGGCGGCATAGCGCTTGACGCGCTTGACGATGATCGGCTGGTTATTGTCCATCTATCGACAGTGCCTCCACTCAGCGGCCACGCACGGCCTGCTCGAGCTCGGCGAAGGTCGGCCGATGGGCGGGCAGCAGCACCTTGCGGCCGAACTCGACGGCCAGCGAAGGCGGCATGCCGGAAGCGGAAGCGACCAGGCAGGCCTTGATCGCCTCGAACATGTTCAACTCTTCCTTGGCATCGTGCTCCAGCGCGACGGCCAGCGGGCCGACGAAGCCGTAGGCGGCGAGAATCCCGAGGAAGGTACCCACCAGGGCGGCGGCGACGTGGTGGCCGATCTCCGCCTGGCTGCCTTCGCCAAGCAACGCCATGGTGATGACGATGCCGAGTACCGCGGCGACGATACCGAAGCCCGGCAGGGCGTCGGCGACCTTGGTCACCGCGTGGGACGGATGCTCCAGGTCCTCCTTGAGACTGGACAGCTCCATGTCGAACAGGCCTTCCAGCTCGTGCGGCGCCATGTTGCCGGAGGACATGATGCGCAGGTAGTCGCAGACATAGGCGGTCATCCGTTCGTCCTTCAGCACGCCGGGGTACTTGCTGAAGATGGGACTGGCCGCGGGGTCCTCGATGTCCGCCTCGATCGCCATCATCCCTTCGCGCCGGCTCTTGTTGAGGATCTCGTAGAGCATGCCCAGCACCTCGAGGTAGTAGGTCTGGGTAAAGCGGTTGCTGAACATCTTCGGCGCTTTCTTCAGCACCACCATGAACGTGCTGCCCGGGTTGGCCTGGAGGAACGCCCCCAGTGCCGCACCGCCGATGATCAGGACCTCGAAGGGCTGGATGATGGCGCCGATCTTGCCGCCGGAGAGCAGGAAGCCCCCGAGGACACTGGCGAAAACGACGATGATGCCGATGATTTTTGACATGAGGACCGGACGTGCGAAATGAACAGGATAAGGAGGGGGACTGCTAGGCTCCCTCTTGTTATCGGTTGCTAGCCGCAAGACTATAGTCCGAATACTCGAAAAGCCAGTTCGCCGCCTCGCCGACACCGAGCCCGACACCCATGACAGACCGCCTCGCCGCCTGGCTCGAAGAGCTCGACCGGCAACCCCTGCCGATCCCCGCCAGCCACTATGCCGGCCTGCACGCCGCGCTGAGCGACAGCCGCCGCTCGCTGCGCGAGATCGCCGACCAGTTGCAGGGCAGCCCGACGCTGGCGTTGTCCATCCTGCGCGAGGCCAATCGCGCCGAGAGCGCCCGCGACAACCCCGCGGAAAGCCTGGAGGTGGCCCTCAGCCGCCTCGGCCTGGCGCGCGCGAGCCAACTTCTGAAGACCCTGCCGAGCATCCAGGATGCGGAGATGCCCAGGGTCCTCGGGCAGATGCTGCTGATCAGCCAGCACGCCATGCAGCAGGCCAGCGGCCTGTTCGGCGCGCGCCTGGCCAGGCTCTGGCAGGAAATCCACTGGGGCAGCCTGCTGACCATGGCTCCGGTCTGGGCGCTGGCCAACGCCCGCCCGCAGCTGCTGGAGCAATGGCAGCAACGCGTGCTGGTACAGGGCGAACCGACCCTGCGAGTGGAGCGCGAACTGCTCGGCATGCGCCTGCTGCCGATCTGCCTGGCGCTGGCCGAACGCTGGCGGCTACCGCAGTGGGTCATCCAGGGCTATCGCCTGCTCGCCTGCGACCGTCGCCTGCTGGTTCGAGCCCTGCGTATCGCCCGCGACCATCAGTCGCCCCTGCTCCAGCAACAGCAACTCGATGCCCAGCCCGATCTCGCCCGCTGGCTGACCCAGCCGGCCAACTGCACTCTCCTCGCCAATGGCCTGGCCATCGCCGCGCACCAGAGCTGGGACGGGCCGCACATGCTGCGCTGGCAGCGCCTGACCGGTCTGTACCTGGGCCAGCCGCTGACCGAAGTCCAGCAGCAGGTGCACATGCTCGCCGCGCAAAGCGCGCGCCTGCACGCCCGGCCGCCGCTGTGGCATCCGGCGGTGGCCTTGATCTGGCCCTGGCAGGCCAGCCGCTGGCGTGCCGAAGCGGCGCCCCCGCCGCCGCCCTCGGCGGAAGCCCTGGCCGAGTGGCGGCAGCATTGCGCCGAGTTGCTCCGCGAGCCCAGCCCGTTCAGCAACGTGGTGCAGCTCACCGCCTGTGCCCGCGATGCGCTGCGCGCCTGCGGCCTGCAAAGGATGCTGCTGCTGGTGGCCGATCGCACACAGGTACACGTGCTGGCGCAGCAGAGCGCCGGACTCGAACCGGGCCAGGAGAAATTGCAACTGGAGATTGCCAGCAGCCCGCTGCTGAAGAAACTGTTCCAGCAGCCTGCCCTGCTGCGCATCGGCCCGAACAACCAGGACCAGTTGCTGCCGGCCCTCGGCGAACCCTTGCGCCAACTGTTCCCCGGACCTCACCTGCTGCTGCGCTCGCTGGGCAACGGCTCGCGGGTGGTGATGCTGGTCCTGGCCGACCTCGGCGGCCAGCCGTTCAGCGACCTGCATGCCCAGGCCTTCGCCAAGACCGCCCAGTGCACCGAGCGCGCGATCCAGCAGTTCGGCCGCCAGCGCCGCACGGAATGAGGGACATGCCCGGCACACTGGTCGGGCGCGCTTTCCGTTAAACTGCTGCCCTTCTTCAACCCGGGGGTACTCGCATGTCCGTCTTCTCCGACCTGCCATTGGTGATCGAGCCCAGCGATCTCGCGCCGCGCCTGGGCGCGCCCGAGCTGATCCTGGTCGACCTGACCAGTGCCGCCCGCTACGCCGAAGGGCATATCCCCGGCGCGCGTTTCGTCGACCCCAAACGCACCCAGTGGGGACAACCCCCGGCACCCGGCCTGCTACCGGCCAAGGCCGACCTGGAAGCCCTGTTCGGCGAGCTGGGCCACCGCCCGGAGGCGACCTACGTGGTCTACGACGACGAAGGCGGCGGCTGGGCGGGCCGCTTCATCTGGCTGCTGGACGTGATCGGCCACCACCGCTACCACTATCTCAACGGCGGCCTGCCGGCCTGGATCGCCGACGCCCAGGTGCTCGACCGCGAGGTCCCGGCGCCTGTCGGCGGCCCGCTGCCGCTGACGTTGCACGACGAGCCCAGCGCGACCCGCGAATACCTGCAAAGCCGCCTCGGCGCCGCCGACCTAGCGGTATGGGATGCGCGCAACCCCAGCGAATACGCCGGTACCAAGGTGCTCGCCGCGAAGGCCGGGCATGTGCCCGGCGCGATCAATTTCGAATGGACCGCCGGCATGGACCCGGCTCGCGCCCTGCGCATCCGCGCGGATATCGCCGAAGTCCTGGAGGACCTCGGCATTACGCCGGACAAGGAAGTGATCACCCACTGCCAGACCCACCATCGCTCCGGCTTCACCTACCTGGTGGCCAAGGCGCTGGGCTACCCGCGGGTCAAAGGCTACGCCGGCTCCTGGTCGGAATGGGGCAACCACCCCGATACCCCTGTAGAGGTTTGAGGAATGTCGTTCAAAGATCGTCTGTTCATCTGCAGCCAGTACCTGCTGCCGCACCACCTGCTGTCCCGGCTGATCGGCTTCGCCGCCGACTGCCGGGCGACTTGGTTCAAGGACCGCCTGATCGCCTGGTTCGCCCGGCGCTACCAGGTCGACATGCGCGAAGCGCAGGTCGAGGACCTGCAGGCCTATGAACATTTCAATGCCTTCTTCACCCGCGCCCTGAAGGATGGCGCCCGCCCGCTGGCCCAGGAGCCCGGCGCGGTGCTCTGCCCGGCCGATGGCGCGATCAGCCAGCTCGGCCCGATCGAGCACGGGCGGATCTTCCAGGCCAAAGGCCACAGCTACAGCCTGGCCGAACTGCTCGGCGGCGACGCCGAACTGGCCGCGCCCTTCATGGGCGGCGACTTCGCCACCGTCTACCTGTCCCCCCGGGACTACCACCGCGTGCACATGCCGCTGGCCGGCACCCTGCGCGAGATGGTCTACGTTCCCGGCCGGCTGTTCTCGGTGAACCAGACCACCGCGGAAAACGTTCCCGAGCTGTTCGCCCGCAACGAGCGGGTGGTCTGCCTGTTCGACACCGAGCGCGGTCCGATGGCCGTGGTGCTGGTGGGCGCGATGATCGTGGCCTCCATCGAAACCGTCTGGGCCGGCCTGGTTACGCCGCCGAAGCGCGAACTGAAGACCTTCCGCTACGACGAAGCCGCCCGTGCGCCGATCCGCCTGGAAAAAGGCGCCGAGCTCGGTCGCTTCAAGCTGGGCTCCACCGCCATCGTCCTGTTCGGCCCGCAGCAGGTCGCGTTCAACGACGGCCTCGGGGCAGCGAGCCCGGTGCGCATGGGCGAATGCCTGGCCCTGCCGAAACAGTCCTGACCTCGCCGGGACGGAGCGCCCCGAGCGTCTCCGTCCCATCTCTCCCCGCCGCCGGAACCTCCCGGCGGGATCGTGGCGTCCGAAGGCTGCGGGTCCATTTCGATGCTGCTAGAGTTCGGAAAGGTCCTATCGAGCCTGTGCCGACCCCCTCGGTCAGGAAAGCGGACTGCCGCACAGTTCCTGTCCTGGCCACGACGATGAACCCGCCTCCCGTGTTAAGAAAGAGGAGGCGCAGCCGCGGCGATCGGAAGTCCGGCACCTCTCCGGGGCTTCAACCCCCCGTAGAGCCTTTTCAGTAGCGGAGCCGTCTAACCCCCCATGGAAAACCAGAGCCCCCACCTCTCGTTGCGCGTCCCCACTCCGACGCAGCAGAACCTGAGCTTCTGCGACGCCACCCCGAAGGACATCAAGTACTGGCTGGCGCACCTGCCCAAGGCCAACCTCGGGGAAACCGCGCGCCAGCTCTACCAGGGCCTGATCGAACTCAACCAGTTGGTGCTGCCCGTCGAGGCCCGCCTGCAACTGCTCGAACTGTTCCGTCCAGAGGTGCATTTCGTCTGCGCCCACCTGGAACGGCACTTCCTCAACCAGGCCATCGTCCTCGACGAACGGCCGCGCAAGATCGCCAACCTCTGCCAGGCCCTGCAGAACCACCTGGCCATCGGCTACAAGCTGATCGTGGTCCAGGAAGCGCCGCGCAACAGCCGCGACCGCGCGCAGTTGCTCGCGGTCGGTATCCAGCGGGCGATCCGCAGCCTGTGCGGCCCGCTGATCCGTGCCAGCCAGTTGTACTGCCCGGTCCCCGAGGGGCTTTGGCTGGAACTCCACCAGCTGTACCAGTTGGCCAGCCAGCGCGGTGTGCATCGTCTCGCGGTGCGCGACGAACTGGCCAAGCACACCCCCGGCCTGAGCGTCGAGCAGGCCTACCTGATACCGCTGCTGCTCGGCTGCGCGCGCTGCAACCAGATGCGCCAGAACAACATTGCACGGCTCGCCGAGGTGCTCGAACCCTGGAGCCAATTGCTGTCGATACAGAGCGCGGCGCTGCCCGGCTCGCTGTTCATCGCCGTGCCGCAGATCGACGGCCCGCCGCGCTACCGCTCGCTGTACCCGGAGACCCAACTGGCCAATGCCCTGGGCATCGACACCCAGCCGCTGGTCGAACTGATCCGCGAATACCTGCTGCAGCCCGAGGCCGAGCGCGCGAAGGCGCGCCTGCCGCTGATCGAAGGGGTGACCCTGGACCTGCTGCAACATCTCTCCTCGGCCTGGGGTGACATCGCCGAACGTACCTTCCAGCGCACCCAGGGCCAGGGCCAGTTGACCCTGTGCATCGGCATGAGCGCCCTGCACTACTTCCTCGCCGGGCGCCGCCCGTTCAACGAGGTCCTGCAGATCCAGGAAGCGCCCGAGGCGCCTCGCTTCAAGGCCGACGTCCAGGACGCCTGGGCCGGCGCCTTCGATGCGCAGAAGGTCACCGACTGGCAGCCCGGCATGCCGCTGGAGGAAATCGAGTACCGCCCGCACCAGTCGCCCCGCGGTGGGCAGCCCGATCACCCGCAGGCCCACGCACAGACTGACGCCACCGAGGACTATCCGACCTACGCCCTGCCCATCGTCAACCACAGCCCCGGCGGTTATTGCCTGAGCTGGCCAAAGGAGGTGCCCGCCCAACTGCAGGCGGGCGAACTGGTCGGCCTGCAGGACCTTCCCGGCCAGGCGTGGAGCATCGCGGTGGTGCGCTGGATCCGCCAGGTGCGCAATGGCGGCACGCAGATGGGCATCGAGATGATCGCCCCGGCGGCGCAGCCCTGCGGCCTGCAACTGCTGCGCAAGACCGAGCAGAGCAGCCACTACCTGCGCGCCCTGCTGCTGCCGGAAATCGCCGCGATCTCGCGGCCGGCGACGGTGATCACCCCGCGCCTGCCGTTCCAGGAGGGCAGCCGGGTGCAGATCAACCTGCACGGCGAGGAGCGGCGCGCGGTGCTGAATCGCCGGCAGGCCTCGACCGGCAGCTTCAGCCAGTTCGAATACCGTTCGGCGGAACCGGTGAACACCCCGAGCGATAAGCCGGTCACAGCGCCAGTGGCCCGGCCGCCTGCGGGGGAGGAAGATTTTGACTCGCTCTGGAAGTCTCTGTAGATTGCCCCGACACCTCCATTCGCCGTCTTTTCGCGCCCGCCCGGACGCGGACTGAGCCCTTTCCATGGCCATCGAAAAGAAAACCATCCGCCTGCTGATTCTGGAAGACTCGCAGAACGAAGCCGAACGCCTGGTCAGTCTGTTCCGCAATGCCGGCCACGCGACCCGCGTACATCGACTGACCTCTCCCGAGGACCTCGCCGAGACCCTCCAGCAAAGCTGGGACCTGCTGATCGCCGCGCCGACCAGCGAGTGTCTCGAGCCCGGCGAGGCGCTCGCCACCTTGCGCCGCCAGTCGCGCGACATCCCGTTCATCCAGCTGGTGGCCGACAACAGCTCCGACGCCATCACCGACGCCTTGATGCTCGGCGCCCAGGACGCCCTGCCGCAAGGCGAGGACGAGCGCCTGGTGCTGGTCGCCAACCGCGAGCTGGCCGGCCTCGCCGAACGCCGCGCGCGCCGCGCCGCCGAACTGGCCCTGCGCGAGGCGGAAAAACGCTGCCAGTTGCTGCTCGACAGCTCGGTCGACGCCATCACCTACGTCCACGACGGCATGCACATCTACGCCAACCGCTCCTACATGGCGCTGTTCGGCTACGAGGACGCCGAGGAACTGGAAGGCCTGCCGGTCATCGACCTGATCGCCTCCTGCGACCAGGGCGCCTTCAAGGATTTCCTCAAGGGCTACCAGAACGACCAGCGCCAGACCGAACTGGTTTGCACCGGGGTCAAGCTCGACGGCCAGGAATTCAAGGCGCGCATCAGCCTCTCCGCCGCCACCTACGACGGCGAACCCTGCATCCAGGTGGTGATCCGCGGCGAGGTCGACAACGCCGAACTGGAAGAAAAGCTCCGCGAAGTCAGCAGCCAGGACCCAGTCACCGGACTCTACAACCGCAGCCACTTCCTCGACCTGATGGATGCCGCCGTGCAGCAGGCGGTGACCGCCCGCAAGCCGTCGACCCTGGCCTATATCCATCTCAACGGCTACCCCTCGCTCCAGGCCGACCACGGGCTTTCCGGGATCGACCTGCTGCTCGGCCAGTTGGCCGGACTGATGCGCGAACAGTTCGGCGAGGAAGCCGACCTGGCGCGTTTCGGCGATTCGATCTTCGCCGCCCTGTTCAAGGGCAAGACTCCCGAGCAGGCGCAAGCGGCACTGCAACGACTGCTGAAGAAAGTCGAGAACCACCTTTTCGAGCTGAACGGCCGCAGCGCCCAGGCCACCCTCAGCATCGGCGTCGCCGGTCTCGACGAGAAGACCGCCAAGGCCCAGGACGTGATGAACCGTGCGCATCGCTGCGCCGATGACGCGGCACGCAAGGGCGGGTCGCAGATCAAGCAGTACAACCCGGCGGAAGAGCTTGCCGCCGCCGCCCAGCGCGGCGACGTCATCGCGATCCTCCAGCAGGCGCTGGAGACCAACAGCTTCCGCCTGCTGTTCCAGCCAGTCATCAGCCTGCGCGGCGACAGCCACGAGAACTACGAGGTGCTCCTGCGCCTGCTCAATCCGCAGGGCCAGGAAGTGCCGCCGGCGGAGTTCCTGCATGCCGCCAAGGAAGCCGGGCTGGCGGAGAAGATCGACCGCTGGGTGATCCTCAACTCGATCAAGCTGCTCGCCGAGCATCGCGCCAAGGGGCACCAGACCAAGCTGTTCGTCCACCTGTCCAGCGCCAGTCTGCAAGACCCCGGCCTGCTGCCCTGGCTCGGGGTGGCGCTGAAGGCCGCGCGCCTGCCGCCGGAGTCGCTGGTGTTCCAGATCAGCGAAGCCGACGCCACCAGCTATCTGAAGCAGGCCAAGCAACTGACCCAGGGCCTGGCCACCCTGCATTGCCAGGCGGCGATCAGCCAGTTCGGCTGCTCGCTGAATCCGTTCAACGCGCTGAAGCACCTGACCGTGCAATTCATCAAGATCGATGGCTCCTTCGTCCAGGACCTCAACCAGGTGGAAAACCAGGAGATCCTCAAGGGCCTGATCGCCGAACTGCACGAACAGCAGAAGCTCAGCATCGTCCCCTTCGTCGAGAGCGCCAGCGTCCTCGCCACCCTGTGGCAAGCCGGCGCCACCTACATCCAGGGCTACTACCTGCAGGGGCCGAGCCAGGCGATGGACTACGACTTCTCCTCGGGAGACGAATGAAGAACGGGCGCCCTGGGCGCCCGTTGCTTTTCCGCTCTACCGACCTGGTTCGTGGCTGCCGGGCCGGCAAGAGGCGCCCGCCGGCCTCAGGCTCGCCCTTCGCGGTCGCGGTAGCCGAGCAGGTAGAGGATGCCGTCCAGGCCCAGGGTCGAGATCGCCTGCTTGGCCGACTGCTTGACCAGCGGCTTGGCGCGGAACGCCACGCCCAGGCCGGCCAGGCCGAGCATCGGCAGGTCGTTGGCGCCGTCGCCGACGGCGATGGTCTGCTCCAGGCTCAGACCTTCCTTCGCCGCCAGTTCGCGCAGCAGGTCGGCCTTGCGCTGGGCATCGACGATCGGCTCGACCGCCACCCCGGTGACCTTGCCGTCGACGATCTGCAACTCGTTGGCGAACACGTAGTCGATCCCCAGCTTCGCCTGCAATTGACGGGCGAAATAGGTGAAGCCGCCGGACAGGATGGCGGTCTTGTAACCCAGGCGCTTGAGTTCGGCGAACAGGGTTTCAGCACCCTCGGTCAGACGCAGCGAGGCGCCGATCTCCTCCAGTACGTCTTCCGACAGTCCCTGCAGCAGCGCCAGGCGCTCCTTGAAGCTGGCGCGGAAGTCCAGTTCACCGCGCATCGCCCGTTCGGTGATCGCGGCGACCTTCTCGCCGACGCCGGCGGCCTTGGCCAGTTCGTCGATGACTTCCGCCTCGATCAGCGTCGAATCCATGTCGAACACCGCCAGCCGGCGATTGCGGCGGAACACGCTGTCCTGCTGGAAAGCGATGTCGACGTTCAATTCCTGGGCGACGCTGAGGAATTCCGCACGCAGCGCCGCCGGATCGGCCGGTTCGCCGCGTACCGAGAACTCGATGCAGCCCTTGCCCTGGTCGGCGGGCATGTCCAGCGGCATGCGCCCGGAGAGACGGTCGATGTGGTCGATGTTCAGCGCGTACTTGGCGGTGATCGAGCTGACCCTCTGCAGTTGCTCGGCAGTCACCCGGCGGGTGAGCAGGGTCACGATGTGCCGCGCCTTGCCCTGGCCGTCGACCCATTGCCGGTAGTCCTCTTCCGAGACCGGGGTGAAGCGCACCTGCTGGTCCAGCTTGTAGGCGGTGAACAGCACGTCCTTGAGGACCGAGGAACCGGCTTCGGTATCCGGGATTTCCACCAGGATGCCGAACGACAGGGTGTCGTGGATCACCGCCTGGCCGATGTCGAGGATGTTCACCCCGCCCTGGGCCAGTACGCCGGTGATGGCCGCGGTGAGACCGGGGCGGTCTTCCCCGGTGATGTTGATCAGGACAATTTCGCGCAAGGCGTAAGCTCCGCCAGGTAAAAGACGCCATTCTACCCGCTTTCCCGCACACCCGAGAGACGCAGAGCCGAGCATTTGCCATCACCACCGGTCGGAACCGACCGGGAAAACCCGCGAAACCGCCGCGCGGCGGCCTGGAAAGCGCGTCAACGGCCCTTTGCCCCTCGGGGGGCGCTGGTTATACTGCGCGATACCTCTATTTCAGAAGACCGAGCCCCCTGTGACCCGGCCCACGTCCGTCAAGCCCGACAATTTCTTCCTCCTGCTGTTTCGTGCCTTGCGCCAGCGCCGCGTCCCGATCGCCCTGCGGCTCGCCAGCCATAGCCTGATCCTGGTGGCCCTGGCCCTGCTGATCTACGCCTGGGTCATGGGCATGCAGTTTCGCCAGGCCATGCAGCAGCAGGCCGATGCCCTGGGCCAGAGCCTGATCACCCAGACCGCCGCGTCCGCCACCGAGTTGCTGGTGTCCAACGACATCCTTAGCCTCAACGTGCTGCTGAACAACCTGGTGAAGAACCCGCTGGTGGCCCATGCGGCGATCTACAGCGTCGACCAGCGCATCCTCGCCGAGGCCGGCAGCCGTCCGAAGCAGAGCCTGCTCGGCGCCACCGAAGGCCTGTACTCGACGCCGATCACCTTCCAGGAAGTGATCGCCGGGCACCTGCGCATCAGCCTGGACATGCAGCAGTTCCAGCAGCCGATGATGATCAGCCTGCAGAGCATGGGCCTGATCAGCCTGATCCTGCTGATCCTCGCCCTGTATTTCAGCCTGCGCCTGGGGCGGCAGATTTCCACACCCTTGTTGCAATTGCGTGTCTGGTTGCGCGATCCGGACAATCCGGCCCCCGGCGCCGAACTGCAGAACGAGCTGGGCGACCTGGCGCGCGACCTGGAAGAGCGCCTGGTGCCGGAGAAGCCGCCGGCGCCGGAGCCGGAAGAAGCACCGCTGCCGCAGAACTTCGACGACATCCTGCTGGAGGACGACGAAGCCGACCTGCGCAGCCGCAAGGTCGAGGCCTCGGCCTTCGAGGAAGACGACATTCCGCTGGGCGACGCCCTGCTGGACGAGACCAAGCCGGTGGAATTCACCTCCATCGACGAAGACCCGCTGGACCAGGACGCCTTCGACGAGAACGGAGCCGAAGCCGGGGACCAGCCCGCGGCGCCCGCCGCTGCGCGCGAACCGCAACACAGTGCAGTGCTGGCGATCCAGCTCGGCGCCCAGGAACAGTTGCGCCGGTTGCCGCGCAGCCGCCTGGTGGACCTCCTGCAACGCTATCGCGACTGCCTGGAACAGGCCGCCCGCCAGTACAAGGGCAGCCTGCACACGCTCAGCGACGGCGGCAGCCTGATTCTCTTCCACAGCCGCGACAACCGCGCCGACTACCTGACCAACGCGCTCTGCTGCGGTGAACTGATGCGCGCGCTCGGCCATGCCCTGCAGATCGAGGTCGCCGACAGCGGCATCACCTTGCAGTTGCAACTGGGCCTGAGCCTCGGCGAAGACCTCAGCGAACAGACCCAGGCCGACCTGCTGCTCAACGAAACCGTGCAGAACGCCCTCGCCCTCAACCAGCACAGCCGCAACCTGCTGCTGGTCGAACGCAGCATCGCCGACGACGCGGTGGTCCGCGAGCGCGCCCGTATCCGCGCCATCGCCAGTCCGGAAGGAGCCTGCTGCGTCGAGCGTCTGCTGGAGCCGTATCCGTCGATGCTCGAGCGCCAACTGGCGCGCATGCACGACCGCGCCCGCCCGTGACCACCCTGATCACCCACCCGCTGCCGGTCCTGGCGGTGGGACTGGCCCTTGGCAGCCGGGTGATCCCGCCACGCCTGCTGCTGGCAGGCATGCTCGCCGCCTGCCTGCCGGACTTCGACGTAGTCGCCTTCAAGCTCGGCATCGCCTATCACGATGCCTTCGGCCATCGCGGCTTCAGCCATTCGCTATTGTTCGCCGCGATCCTCGGCGCGCTCGCCGCCCTCGCCTGCCGGCCGCTGCATAGCGGACCGCTGAAAGCCGGGCTGTGGGTGGCGCTGGCCACCGCCTCGCACAGCCTGCTGGACGCGATGACCAATGGCGGGCTGGGCGTCGCCTGGTTCTGGCCCTGGAGCGACGCCCGCTACTTCATGCCCTTCCATCCGATCGCTGTGTCGCCGATCGGTCTGTCGCGCTTCCTCAGCGAACGCGGATTGCTGGTGCTGCAATCGGAGGCGCGCTGGGTCTGGCTGCCCTGCCTGCTGCTGGCGCTCGCCGGCATGGCCCTGCGCTTCCTGTTGCGCCGCTCACGCTGACGCCGAAACGAAAAAGCCCCGCTTCGGCGGGGCTTGTTCCTGGTCGGCTCTCGACAATCAGAACCGATAGACCTCGGCATCGGTGCGAATCGGCACCACCAGCGGCATTTTCGGACCTTCCTCTTCCTTGGCCTTCGGCTTGGCCACCGGCTTGCGCGCGGTCGCCGGCGGCGGCGCCTCGGCCGCCACGGCGATCGGCTTGACGTCCTTGGCCAACTGCGCCGCCAGGCGCTTGAGCAGGTCGCTCTGGGCACGGATCTGGTCGCCGATGCTGCCCTGGTGCCGTTCTTCCTCGTGGAACACCCGGCTGTCCTTCAGGTCGCCCTTCTGGTCCAGCAGGCGCCAGCGCGCCTCGATCACCGCCGGCTGCTTGGGGCCGGAGTCGAGGCGACTGATGGTCAGCATCACCTGGACCTGGGGGGTGAAACCAGGTTTTTCCGGGAACAGCGCCAGGCGGCTGCTGCCCAGCTCGCTGGACATCTGCCGCAGCAGTTGCTGGCTGACATTGGTCTCCAGGTTGCCGGCCCAGCGTGCGTCGGTGGACAGGCTGAGAATACCGTCGGCCTGCCGCTGCACCATCACATCGCGCTTGAGATAGTCGGCCAGTTGTACCGGGCCGAGCAGGACGGCCGCACCGCCATCCTTTTTCGGTACTGCGGCGGCACCGACGTCCAACTGGTAGAGCTGGGCCGGCGGATGGACCGCACAACCCGTCAGCCCGAGCAGGCTGACGAGGGAAAGACATGCGAAGACGCGCCACGCGCTCATCGAGAACCACCGTATTTCGCCGAAGATCGGCACTACTGATGCAAGACTTGAATTCTACTGGCCACCCGCCATCGGAAACGGCGGCCGAAGGGGCGTATCATCCCCTAACCAGCGCCATAGCTCCAGAGGCAGAGCGTATTCCGAAACCGGTTTCGGACCACCTGCGTCAGGGGAAAACCCGGCGGAACCCGCCAGGGAGACGACATTCCCCCGGAAAGCCGGCCTCGGAAGAGGCCGCTTTCGCCATTCTCTTGCGGATATGCGAGAGATCGGAGACCGGTAACGGCTCATTTCAATCCTGTGGCGGAATATCCACCAGCAGGCTGTCGACGCGCTGGAAACCGCGCGGCAGCTTGTTGCCTCGCCGGCCCCGCTCCCCCTTGTAGTGTTCCAGGTCGTCGCCCTTGAGCGACAGGGTACGCTTTCCAGCCTGCAGGACCAACGTCGCCCCGGCTGGCAGAACAGCCAGGTCGGTGAGGTACTCCTCGCGGCTGGCCACGCGTTCGCCGGGGATGCCGATGATCTTGTTGCCCTTGCCCTTGCCGAGCTGCGGCAGGTCGGAGACCTTGAACAATAGCAGACGGCCCTCGGTCGTCACGGCCGCCAGCCAATCCTGCTCCACATCGCGCACCGGGCGCGGCGCCACCACGGCGGAGCCGTTGGGCAGGCTGAGCAGGGCCTTGCCGGCCTTGTTCTTGGCTTGCAGGTCCTCGCCCTTGACCACGAAACCATAGCCGGCGTCGGAAGCGATCACGAACAGCGCATCGTCGTCCGGCAGCAGCACGCATTCGAAGCTGGCCCCCGGCGGAGGCGTCAGCCGGCCGCTGAGTGGCTCGCCCTGGCCTCGCGCGGACGGCAGGCTGTGGGCCGGCAGCGAGTAGCTGCGCCCGGTGGAGTCGATGAACACCGCATACTGGTTCGAGCGTCCCGGCGCGGCGGCCTTGAAGCCGTCGCCGGCCTTGTAGGAGAGGCCGGCGGCGTCGATGTCGTGGCCCTTGGCGCAACGCACCCAGCCTTTTTCCGAGAGCACCACGGTCACCGGTTCGGTGGGCATCAGCTCGGTTTCCGACAGCGCGCGGGCCTCGGCGCGGGCGACGATCGGCGAACGGCGGTCGTCGCCGTAGGTCTCGGCGTCCTTGATCAGCTCCTCGCGCACCAGCTTCTTCAGCTTGGCCTCGCTGCCGAGCAGGGTCTGCAGGCGCTTCTGCTCCTTCAGCAACTCTTCCTGCTCGCCGCGGATCTTCATCTCTTCCAGGCGTGCCAACTGGCGCAGGCGGGTGTCGAGGATGTAGTCGGCCTGCACCTCGCTGAGTTCGAAGCGCTCCATCAGCACCGCCTTGGGCTGATCCTCGGTGCGGATGATGTGGATCACCTCGTCGAGGTTGAGGAAGGCGATCAGCAAGCCATCCAGCAGATGCAGGCGGCGCTCGACCTTGTCCAGGCGGAACTGCAGGCGTCGACGCACGGTGCCGATGCGGAACTGCAGCCACTCCGAGAGCAACTGGCGCAGGTCCTTGACCTGCGGCTTGCCGTCGAGGCCGATGATGTTCAGGTTGACCCGGTAGCTGGTTTCCAGGTCGGTGGTGGCGAACAGATGGGTCATCAGCTCTTCGACATCGACCCGGTTCGAACGCGGGATGATGACGATGCGGGTCGGGTTCTCGTGGTCCGACTCGTCGCGCAGGTCGGCCACCATCGGCAGCTTCTTGGCCTGCATCTGCCCGGCGATCTGTTCCAGCACCTTGGAACCGGACACCTGGTGCGGCAGGGCGTGGATGACGATGTCGCCGTCCTCGACGCGGTACACCGCGCGCATGCGCACCGAACCGCGGCCGGTCTCGTAGACCTTCTGCAGGTCGGCGCGCGGGGTGATGATCTCGGCTTCGGTGGGGAAGTCCGGGCCCGGCACGTGTTCGCACAATTCGGCGACCGTCGCGCCCGGCTGGTCGAGCAGGCGCACGCAGGCCGACGCGACTTCCCGCAGGTTGTGCGGCGGCACGTCGGTGGCCATGCCCACCGCGATGCCGGTGGTGCCGTTGAGCAGCAGGTTGGGCAGGCGGGCCGGCAGCACGGCCGGCTCGTCGAGGGTGCCGTCGAAGTTCGGTACCCAGTCCACGGTACCCTGGCCCAGTTCGCTGAGCAGCACCTCGGAATAGCGCGACAGGCGCGCCTCGGTATAACGCATGGCGGCGAAGGACTTGGGATCGTCCGGCGCCCCCCAGTTGCCCTGGCCGTCCACCAGCGGATAGCGATAGGAGAACGGCTGCGCCATCAGCACCATGGCCTTGTAGCAGGCCGAGTCGCCGTGCGGGTGGAACTTGCCGAGCACGTCGCCGACGGTGCGCGCCGACTTCTTGTGCTTGGAATCGGCATCCAGCCCCAGTTCGCTCATGGCGTAGACGATGCGTCGCTGCACCGGTTTCAGGCCGTCGCCGATATGCGGCAGGGCGCGGTCCATGATCACGTACATGGAATAGTTCAGATAGGCCTGCTCGGTGAACTCGGCCAACGACCGGCGTTCGACCCCTTCCAGGCTCAGATCGAGGGATTCGCTCATGCGTACCTCACGGAGAAGTGTTTTGGCGCAGCACCAGGGTGCCGTCGCGCTGGGTGAATTCGAGTTGTTTCAGGGCGCTCATGCCGAGTAGCACCTCATCGCCGTCCATGCCCGGCGCAATCAGCGCCGCGACCCCGGACAGGCGGATATCGCCGAGTTGCAGCTGGTCCAGCCGCGTGCGCCAGCCCGTGGCGCGGCCGTTGGCCGTGCTCAGGGTGATCGGCGCGCCGCGCTCCAGCGCGAGTCTTGCCGCCAGGGCTTCCGGCACCGCCACCTGGGTCGCCCCGGTATCGAGCAGGAAGGTCACGCCCTGGCCGTTGATCTGCCCGTTCAGCAGGTAATGGCCCTGGCGGCTGCTGGCCAGGCGCAACTCGACGTAGCCGTCGCCATGGATCGATTGCGGCGCCTGGTTCGGGTTGCGCTGTCGATCTTCCCAGACGCCGAAATAGCGCGTCGCCAGCGCCAGCCCGGCGATCCAGGCCAGCACCAGCATGATCCGTCCCAGCCGCTGACCGGGCGCCTGTTGCGTCACTTGTCCCCCAACCAGCCGCCGGCGGGCGCGGCGAAGCGCAGGACGAAGGGCCGCACGTCGCCATCGGCGCGCGCATGGTCGCCATTGTCGATGCCCAGCCAGGCGCCCTTGTCGTCCAGCGACAGGGCTTCCGCGACGCCATAAGGCAGCTCGTAGCGACGCTCCGGCGCCAGGACCGCCGAGGCGAACGACCAGCAGCGCTCGACCTTGGCCTGGGCCAGGTCGCGGCGGCAGATCTGATGCGCCAGGCGCTCCAGGGTGAACAGCTTGCCGCGGTAGAAGGCGAGGTCGGAGAAATCCTTCGGCAGCTTGCGCGCGCTGCCCAGTTCCGGCGGCGGCTCGATCTTGCCGCCCTCGGCGAGCAGTACGCAGCTGCCCTCGCAGCGCCAGGCACTGTTGTCGCGGTGGGCCACCAGCAGGCCGCGGCGCTCGCGCTCGGCAGCCAGCCAGAGGCGCTTGCCCTCGGGGTCGACGGCGATCCCTTCGAAGAGCGCGTTGAAATTCATCAGCATGCCGCTGGCCCGCGCTTGCGGCAGCAGGCCGGGCGGCAGGCGCAGCCAGTTCGGCGCGCCGCTCACCGGCAGTTGCAGGACCGCCGCGTGCGCCTCGCTGACCAGGTAGCGATTGCCGGCGGCATCGCAGGCGATGCCTTCGAAGTCGAGGTTGCCGCCGCGCACCAGGCCACTGAGCCAGACCCGCGTGCTCATGCCCCAGGGCAACCCGCTGTCCGGCGGGGTCGGAGCGATGAAACTCTCGGCCTCGGCCTGCCAGGGCTGGTCGGAGCCTTCGGCCGAGGGTTGCAGGCGATACAGGCGGTCGTCGTCGCGGTCGGAAACCGTCCACAGCGCGCCGCCACACCAGGCCAGCCCAGAGAGGTTGCCGCCGCGCATGCCCTCCACCGCATGTTCCGAGATGAAGCTCAAGGCTGCCGGAACCGGTGGCTCTGGCGGCGCCTCGGCCGCCTGGACCAGGCCCCCGAACAGGCCGAGGATGGCCAGCAGGCGGCGCATCAGACCAGCACCTCGGCCAGGTTGCCCTTGCTTTCCAGCCAGGACTTGCGGTCACCGGCGCGCTTCTTGGCCAGCAGCATGTCCATGATCTCCAGGGTACCGGTGGCGTCCTCCAGGGTGAGCTGGACCAGCCGCCGGGTATTCGGATCCATGGTGGTCTCGCGCAGTTGCAGCGGATTCATTTCGCCAAGGCCCTTGAAGCGGGTGACCTGCGGCTTGCCGCGCTTCTTCTCGGCGGCCAGGCGCTCGAGGATGCCGTCGCGCTCGGCTTCGTCGAGGGCGTAGTAGATTTCCTTGCCGAGGTCGATGCGGTACAGCGGCGGCATCGCCACGTAGACGTGGCCGGCCTCCACCAGCGGGCGGAAATGGCGGACGAACAGCGCGCAGAGCAGCGTGGCGATGTGCAGCCCGTCGGAGTCGGCATCCGCGAGGATACAAATCTTGCCGTAGCGCAGCTGAGCCAGGTCGCTGGCGCCCGGATCGACGCCGATGGCCACCGCGATGTCGTGGACCTCCTGGCTGGCGAGCACCTCGCCGCCGTCCACCTCCCAGGTGTTCAGGATCTTTCCGCGCAGCGGCATGATCGCCTGGAATTCCTTGTCCCGCGCCTGCTTCGCCGAGCCGCCGGCGGAGTCGCCCTCGACCAGGAACAGTTCCGCGCGCATCGGTTCCTGTCCGGCGCAGTCGGCCAGTTTGCCGGGCAGCGCCGGCCCCTGGGTGATCTTCTTGCGCTCGACCTTCTTGCCCGCCTTGAGGCGACGCCCGGCATTGCTGATCGCCAGTTCCGCCAACTGCAGGCCGATCTCGGCGTGCTCGTTGAGCCACAGGCTGAAGGCGTCCTTCACCACGCCCGAGACGAACGCCGCCGCCTCGCGGGACGACAGGCGCTCCTTGGTCTGCCCGGAGAACTGCGGCTCCTGCATCTTCATCGAGAGGACGAAGGCGATCCGCTCCCAGACGTCCTCGGGCGCCAGCTTGACGCCGCGCGGCAACAGGTTGCGGAACTCGCAGAATTCGCGCATGGCGTCGAGCAGGCCCTGGCGCAGGCCGTTCACATGGGTGCCGCCCTGGGCCGTGGGAATCAGGTTGACGTAGCTTTCCTGCACCGACTCACCGCCCTCGGGCAGCCACAGCAGGGCCCAGCTCACCGCTTCCTTGGAACCTTCGAGGTTGCCGCAGAAGGGTTCATCGGGCAGGCGCGGCAGCTCGGCGACCGCGTCGGTCAGGTAGGAGCGCAGGCCGTCCTCGAAGTGCCACTCGACGCGCTCGCCGGTGTTCTTGTCCTCGAACACCACGCTCAGGCCCGGGCACAGCACCGCCTTGGCCTTGAGCACATGCTTGAGGCGGCTGACCGAGAACTTCGCCGAATCGAAATACTTCGGATCCGGCCAGAAATGCACGCTGGTACCGGTATTGCGCTTGCCGACCGTGCCGATGACTTCCAGGTCGCTGTCCTTGAAGCCGTCGGCGAAGGTCATCCGGTACTCGTTGGCGTCGCGCTTGACGCGTACCTCGACCCGGGTCGAGAGCGCGTTCACCACCGAGATGCCGACCCCGTGCAAGCCGCCGGAGAACTGGTAGTTCTTGTTCGAGAACTTGCCGCCGGCATGCAGCTTGGTAAGGATCAGCTCGACGCCCGGCACGCCCTCTTCCGGGTGGATGTCCACCGGCATGCCGCGGCCGTCGTCGATGACTTCCAGCGAGTTGTCCTGGTGCAGGATCACCTGCACGCTCTTCGCGTGGCCGGCCAGGGCTTCGTCGACGCTGTTGTCGATGACTTCCTGGGCCAGGTGGTTGGGGCGGGTGGTGTCGGTGTACATCCCCGGGCGCTTGCGCACCGGGTCGAGGCCGGAAAGGACTTCGATGGCGTCTGCGTTGTAAGTAGCCATGGGGTCTCTATTCAGTCAAAAGTCGAAAAATCGGTGTCGCGCCACAGCGCCGACGGGTAGCCGGCGAACGCCAGCAGCGCCGGCAGGTGCCGGGCGAAGCCCTGGAAGCCGTGGTCGCCGCCGGCCTGGATGCGTAGCGCGCAGGCTCGGTAGAAGGACTGCGCGGCGCGATAGTCGAGGGTTTCGTCGGCGGTCTGCAGCCATACCTGGTAGCGCTCGGGACGTTGCAGGCGCGTGACTTCCAGTTCGGCCAGCGCCGCCACGTGGTCCTCGGTGAGTTCCCAGGTCTCGCCACTGTAGTGGTTGGTCTGCGCGCCCAGGTAGCCGTCGAAGGAGCGATGCGGGGCGACCGCCGGATTGACCAGGATCGCCGCCAGGCCATGGCGCTCCGCCAAATGGGTCGCATAGTAGCCACCCAGGGAGCTGCCGACCAGCACCGGTCGCCCGAGCTCGGCGATGGCCCGCTCCAACTGGGCGATGGCCTGCCGTGGGTGATGGTGCAGGGCCGGGACGCGCAGGCCTTCGGCCAGACCCAAGTGGCCGAAGGCCGCCTGCAGCTGGCGCGCCTTGTGCGATTCGGGCGAACTGTTGAAGCCGTGGATATACAGCAGGGATGGGCTGGTCGCAGTCATCGGGAACGGGCTAATGGGCTTCAACTCGGTAGGGAAAGCCGAACGGTACCAGCTTCCAGGCTTCATCTTCCAGCCTGCGCGCCGATCGGCAACGACGCACGCGGCCGCGGCATCCCGCGGCCGGGGGGCATGTCAGTATCCGGCGGTGTCGTAGTCCACTTCGAAGACGACGTCGTCGACCCGCGAGATCCCCGTTTCCAGGCGCCCGTCGTCGTGCAGGCGCAACCAGCGGTAGCCCGGCGCCAGGCGGTCGAGGGTGAAGTCGCTGCTGCCGGGGGCGAACTGTACGCAGGTGGACGGCGAAGCCAGCAGGCGCAGCGGGCCGCGCTGGCGGTCGAACTCCTGGTGAATGTGCCCCCACAGCAGGCAGCGCACCTGCGGATAGGGTGCCAGCAGGTCGAACAGCGCCTGCGGGTTGCGCAGGCCGATAGGGTCCATCCAGTCGCTGCCGATCGGCACCGGGTGATGATGGAAGGAAACCAGCAGGAAGCGTTCGCCGGCGCTGTCGATGGCGCGCCGCAGCAGGTCGAGCTGGTCGTCCTCGAGATAGCCCGGCACCGCGCCGGGAATGCTCGAGTCGAGCAACACCACGCGCCAGTTGCCGACGTCGACGATCTGCTCCAGCAGGTCGCTACCCTCGGTCGCCCGCTGCATCGGCTCGCGTTCGTCGTGGTTACCGGCGAACCAGCGCAACGGCGCGGCCAGCGGCGCGCTCAACCTGCGGAAGCGTGTGTAGGAATCCAGGCTGCCGTCCTGGGAGACGTCGCCGGTGGCGAGGATCAGGTCGATCCGCGGTTGCTCCCGGGCGACCCGCTCGACCACCTTTTCCAGGCTATGGGCGGTGTCCATGCCGAGCAGGCGCGCGCCGTCCTCGGCGAACAGGTGGCTGTCCGAAAGCTGCACCAGCAGTACGGAGGCGTCGGTGGCGGGAGTGTTCGAATGGCGTGACAAGGGGCCGTCTCCTGAAGGCGAGGCGTCCGCGGTGAATGGGGTGATTATGGTGACCGACGAAAGTGGCGGCAAACCCGGAAAGCGGAACAGATCACAGTTGCGAGGACTACTTTTGGCTTGATGCCATTCAACTGGCCTTTTGCCTTGCAACCGCTCAGCGCTGGGCCACCGGCACCATCTCGTGGCCGCAGGCCAGACAGTGGGCGAGCCACTCGCCGAGGAACAGGTTGAGCTGGTTCTTCTCGTCGGGCTGGTGCATCGCCTGGTTCGGGTAGGGATAGATCGCCATCAGCCGCCGCGCCTGTTCGGCGCCGATCACCTCGGCCATCCGTGCATCGTGGTAGACCCGCACTTCCAGCCGCGGCGCCGGTAACCAGGGCAGGCCCAGTTCCTGGCGCACCTGCAGGGTGGTGGTGTACGGGCAGGCCTCGGTCACTTCCAGCGCCAGGACGCCGAGCAGCCGCTCCCCTTCGCTCAGCGCGACCCGGCGCGAGGCCTGTGCCTCGCGCATGTCCGGGAGCAGGCGCATGAGCCGCGCGTAGTTCGCTTCACAGGTCGCCTGCAGGCTGGCCAGGTCGACCCGGTAGCGCTCGCGCAGCAGGTTCAGGCCCATAGCCCACGCACCTCGGCCCGGTTCAGGGCCAGCCACTGCAGGGCGATGATGCTCGCCGCGTTGTTGATCCGCCCGTCGCGCACGGCCTGCAGCGCATCTTCCAACGGCCAGACGTGGACGCGGATGTCCTCGCCCTCCTCCGGCAAGCCATGCACGCCGCCGACGCCTTCGCTGTCGCAACGGCCGACGAACAGGTGCACCACCTCGTCGGTACCGCCCGGCGACGGCAGGTACTGGGTTATCGGCCAGAGCGCACCGAGGGTCAGCCCGGCCTCCTCCATCGCCTCGCGATGGGCCACTTCCTCCGGTTGCTCGTCCTTGTCGATCAGGCCGGCGACCAGCTCCAGCAGCCAGGGGTTGGCGAGCTTCTGCATCGCCCCGACACGGAATTGCTCGATGAGCACCACGCAATCGCGCTGCGGGTCGTAGGGCAGCACGCAGACCGCGTCATGGCGGACGAACAGTTCCCGACTGATTTCCCGGCCCATGCTGCCGTCGAACTGGCGATGCCGCAGGCGCAGGCGATCGAGACGATAGAAGCCGCGGAAGCATTCCTCGCGCTGCACGAGCTCGACGTCACCGGGGGCGGGTTTGAAGGTTTCGGACATCCTCGACTCACTTCACTCGGGTATGTGGGTTTCGCGCCATCCTATCGCGGCCCGGCGCAGGGCGCAGCCACTTTCAGGACGGCTCGGGAAAACTTCGTGGCGCTCGCCGCGCGGGCGTGTTTCCCGGCCACGGCTAAGCCATACTTGGGGTTTGCGCGGGCCGAACTCAAGCGCGGCGCCAGGGTCGAAACGGACTGGTCGACGCTTCGAGCCCGCCCATCCACCGTCGCAAAAGGAATCCCATGCGCCTTCTGAAATTCGCCGCCCTCGGCAGCCTGGTCGTTCTGCTGAGCGCCTGCCAGAGCCTCTTCAAGCCCGGCCTCGACGACCCGCTGCCCACCGAGCGCCTCGCCAGCGAGCACCTGAAGCCCGGCTGCCAGGGCGAACAGTGCCCCTTGGTAAACATCGACACCCTGAAGTTCCCCGACGAACCGCAGCTGGACCCGATCGTCGAGCGCGCCCTGCTGGAAATGACCCGGGAAAACAACGAAACGCCCCTGCCGGCATCGCTGGCGGCCTACGAGCGGCAGTTCCTGGACAGCGCCGAGCCGGGCTGGAGCAGCTACCTGCAAGCCAAGGTGCGCGAACAACATGACGGTCTGGTGATCATCGAGCTTTCCAGCTACCTGTTCACCGGCGGCGCCCACGGCATGCCCGGTCGCGGCTTCATCAACTACGACCGCAGGCAGCACAAGGAGCTGAGCCTGCAGGACATGCTGGTTCCCGGCCAGGAAGAAGCCTTCTGGAAACAGGCCGAGCTGGCGCACAAGGCCTGGCTGCTGGCCAACAAGCTCGACCAGGACGCCGATTTCCAGAAGACCTGGCCGTTCCAGCGCACCCCGCACGTGGCATTGACCTTCGGCGCGGTGACGCTGAAGTACGACGCCTACTCCATCGCACCGTATTCCTTCGCCCACCCCGAACTGAAGATCCCGTATCCGCGCCTGAACGGCATCGTCAAGCCGAACCTGTTCCCCGGCCGCGGCTGACGCTTCCGACACCCCGAAGCCCCTCGCCGCGGCGAGGGGCCCGGTGGCGCGGCGCGGCCTACACCTGCCTGTAGATCACCGATCCTTCGTCCTTGAAGCGCGCCGCCTGCTCCTGGAAGCCGGCCTCGATAGCCTTGCTCTCGTCGGACAGGCCGTTCTCCTTGGCGTAGTCGCGGACTTCCTGGGTGATCTTCATCGAGCAGAACTTCGGTCCGCACATGGAGCAGAAGTGCGCGACCTTGGCCGAGTCCTTCGGCAGGGTCTCGTCATGGAACGCCCGCGCGGTGTCCGGGTCCAGGCCAAGGTTGAACTGGTCCTCCCAACGGAACTCGAAGCGCGCCTTGGACAGCGCGTTGTCGCGGATCTGCGCGCCCGGGTGGCCCTTGGCGAGGTCGGCGGCATGGGCGGCGATCTTGTAGGTGATGATCCCGGTCTTCACGTCATCCTTGTTCGGCAGACCCAGGTGCTCCTTGGGCGTGACGTAGCAGAGCATGGCGCAGCCGAACCAGCCGATCATCGCCGCGCCGATGCCGGAGGTGATGTGGTCGTAGCCGGGGGCGATGTCGGTGGTCAGCGGGCCGAGGGTATAGAACGGCGCCTCGTCGCAGCACTCCAGCTGCTTGTCCATGTTTTCCTTGATCAATTGCATCGGCACGTGGCCGGGGCCTTCGATCATCACCTGCACGTCGTGCTTCCAGGCGATCTTGGTCAGCTCGCCGAGGGTTTCCAGCTCGCCGAACTGGGCGGCGTCGTTGGCGTCGGCCACCGAACCCGGACGCAGGCCATCGCCCAGCGAGAAGCTGACGTCGTAGGCCTTCATGATTTCGCAGATCTCTTCGAAATGCGTGTAGAGGAAGTTCTCCTGGTGGTGCGCCAGGCACCACTTGGCCATGATCGAGCCGCCGCGGGAAACGATGCCGGTGACCCGCTTAGCGGTCAGCGGCACATAGCGCAGCAGCACGCCGGCGTGGATGGTGAAGTAGTCGACGCCCTGCTCGGCCTGTTCGATCAGGGTGTCGCGGAAGATTTCCCAGGTCAGGTCCTCGGCGACGCCGTTGACCTTCTCCAGCGCCTGGTAGATCGGTACGGTGCCGATCGGTACCGGGCTGTTGCGCAGGATCCACTCGCGGGTTTCATGGATGTGCTTGCCGGTGGACAGGTCCATCACCGTGTCGGCGCCCCAGCGGATGCCCCAGGTGAGCTTCTCCACTTCTTCCTCGATCGACGAGCCCAGCGCGCTGTTGCCGATGTTGCCGTTGATCTTCACCAGGAAATTGCGGCCGATGATCATCGGCTCAAGCTCGGTGTGGTTGATGTTCGCCGGAATGATTGCGCGGCCGCGGGCGACTTCCTCGCGGACGAACTCGGGGGTGATTTCCTTCGGGATGTTGGCGCCGAAGCTGTGCCCCGGGTGCTGCTGGTCGAGCAGGCCGGCGGCCCGGGCTTCCTGCAGCTTCATGTTCTCGCGGATGGCGATGTATTCCATCTCCGGGGTGATGATGCCTTTCTTCGCGTAGTGCATCTGCGAGACGTTGGCGCCCGGCTTGGCCCGGCGCGGCGTGCGCACGTGGGCGAAGCGCAGGGCGTCGAGGCTGGCGTCGGCCAGGCGGGCCTGGCCGAACTCGGAGGTCAGGCCTGGGAGGATCTCGGTGTCGCCGCGCTCGTCGATCCAGCGCGAACGCACGTCAGGCAGGCCCTTGCGCAGATCGATGCGGACCTCGGGGTCGGTATACGGGCCGGAGGTGTCGTAGACGAACACCGGCGGGTTCTTTTCGCCGCCGAAGGCGGTGGGGGTGTCGGCGAGGGAGATTTCCCGCACCGGGACGCGGATGTCCGGGCGCGAGCCGGTCAGGTAGACCTTGCGCGAGTTCGGGAAAGGCTGCGTCGACTGGCGGTCGAGCTGCTCAAGGCGGGTGATGTTGTTCTTCTGCGTTGCGCTCATCGATGGCTCTCCTGGGTGATTGTCGGGAGAACCTGGCACGCGGGGCCACCGGGACTGGTGGCGAGAAGGACGCGCCGGCAAGGCAGGCATGGCGCGGACATCTTGTTCCCTACGCGGGTTGCTGCGGTCCGCGCGAGGCGGAACCGGACGCTAGCCCGATCAGGTTCAACGGGATCCGGAACTATCCGATCTCAGCCCCTCGTATAGGGCACCCCGACAAGAACCCCGGCAGTCTAATCAACACCGGCGGGATACGCCAACGGGAAAACGCCCCGCCCGACCGGCAGTCATGGTCCAGTCCGGCGCCCTCTCGCCAGGGAAGACGCAGATCCCCGCACGTTCGCCGGCACATCGATCCGGACTGGCTCTTCGATCAGTTGCCGCGCAGGTGCCTTGACCGCCACCGGTAGCGACCTTAGCCTTGCCCCACCTCGCATCTTTTCCAGGACGAACGAATGCTGCGCAGACTCTCCCTGGCGGCCGCCGTGGCCGCTGCTACCGGTGTCGCCTGGGCCGCCCAGCCGACCCCGCTGCCGACCAAGACCGACCTGATCAGCGTCTACAAGGAAGCCGTCGACAACAACGCCGACCTCGCCGCCGCCCAGGCCGACTACCTGGCGCGCAAGGAAGTGGTGCCCCAGGCCCGCGCCGGCCTGCTGCCGCAACTCGGCGCCGGCGCCCGCGTCGGAGACACCCGGATCGCATTCGACGAGCGTCCGGCGACCGTCAAGCGCAACAGCCAGGTCGTCCAGGCCACCCTCAGCCAGCCGTTGTTCCGCGCCGACCGCTGGTTCCAGTGGCAGGCCGCCAAGGAAACCAGCGACCAGGCCCGGCTGGAATTCTCCGCGACCCAGCAGGACCTGATCCTGCGCAGCGCCGAGACCTACTTCACGGTGCTCCGCGCCCAGGACAACCTAGCCACCAGCAAGGCCGAGGAAGCCGCCTTCAAGCGCCAGCTGGACCAGGCAAACGAGCGCTTCGACGTGGGCCTTTCCGACAAGACCGACGTGCTCGAGGCCCAGGCCAGCTACGACACAGCCCGCGCCAACCGGCTGATCGCCGAACAGCGCGTGGACGATGCCTTCCAGGCCCTGGTGACCCTGACCAACCGCGATTACAGCGCCATCGAGGGCATGCGCCACACCCTGCCAGTGGTGCCGCCGGCGCCGAACGACGCCAAGGCCTGGGTCGACACCGCGGTGCAGCAGAACCTACGCCTGCTGGCCAGCAACTACGCGGTCAACGCCGCCGAGGAAACCCTCCGCCAGCGCAAGGCCGGGCACCTGCCGACCCTCGATGCCGTGGCCCAGTACCAGAAGGGCGACAACGACGCCCTCGGCTTCGCCAACAGCGCCGCCAATCCGCTGGTGCACTATGGCAAGTATGTCGATGAGCGCAGCATTGGCCTGGAACTGAACATCCCGATCTACAGCGGCGGCCTGACCTCCTCCCAGGTCCGCGAGTCCTACCAGCGCCTCAACCAGAGCGAGCAGTCCCGCGAAGGCCAGCGCCGCCAGGTGGTGCAGGACACCCGCAACCTGCACCGCGCGGTGAATACCGACGTCGAGCAGGTCCAGGCGCGGCGCCAGGCGATCATCTCCAACCAGAGTTCGCTGGAAGCCACCGAGATCGGCTACCAGGTCGGCACCCGCAACATCGTCGACGTGCTCAACGCCCAGCGCCAGCTGTACGCCGCCGTGCGCGACTACAACAACAGCCGCTACGACTACATCCTCGATACCCTGCGCCTGAAGCAGGCGGCCGGCACCCTCAGCCCGGCCGACCTGGAGGCGCTCAGCGCCTACCTGAAGCAGGATTACGATCCGGACAAGGACTTCCTCCCGCCGGACCTGGCCAAGGCCGCCGCCGAGCAGTTACAGAGCAAGCCGCGCCAGCAGTACTAGCACGAGCCAAGACGCCCCCGGTCGGGGGCGTCTTCGCTTGACTGGCCTGGCGCGCGTCGCCCGGGTCAGCGCGCCAGCGGCTGGAGCAGCGCGTCGAACTGCTCCAGCCGCGGGAACCGCAGGGGTACATCCTGCTCGAGATTTTCCAGCCGCGCCCGGTAGGCGCGCAGGAAGTTGCCGCGCGCTTCCTCGCTGATGTATGGCACGTGCCAGGCGACAAAGGGCTCCAGCACCTGCATGCCGACATAGGCCAGGGTGCCGCGCAGGATCGGCCGCAGCATGTCCTCCAGCGGTCCGTGGACGGCACCCTCGCCGAACATGTGCTGGCGCCCGCCCAGGGTCAGGCTGACCAGCGCCTTCTTGCCGGCCAGGCCACCCTGGTCGTAGAAGCGCTTGCCGCCATAGCAGACCCCGGACACCAGTACCCGGTCGAACCACCCCTTGAGGATCGCCGGCACCGAGAACCAGTAGATCGGAAAGTTGAGGATCAGCAGGTCGGCCCACAGCAGCTTGTCCAGCTCGGCCTGGATGTCGGCGGCCAGGCTCTGGCGCTTGACGCTCTCGCGCTGCTCCAGGGCGTAGACCAGGTAGTCGGGATCGGCGCGCTCGGCGAAGTCGGCGGCACTGGCCACCGGATTCCAGTTCATCGCGTAGAGATCCGAGACCTGCACCGCGTGGCCCTGGCCTGCCAGGGTCTCGCATGCCTGGTCACAGAGCGCGCGGGTGAAGGATTGCGGTTCGTTGTGGGCGTGGACGATCAGTACGTTCATCGTGGTTTCCGAATCGTGGTGACCGGCCGCATCGCTCGCGGCCGAGGGGTTCAGGCCTGGCCGAGCAACTCGGCGGCGCACAGCGCGATGCGCCGACAGGCTTCGCGCAGCGGTTCGGCGCCCAACACCAGGCCGAGGCGGATGTGACCGGCGGCGCTCGGGCCGAAGGCTTCGCCGGCGAGCACCGATACGCCATGGCGGTCCAGCAGGCGGTCGGCGAAGGCCTGGGCGGAAAGTCCGGTGGGACGGATGTCGACCATCACGAACATGCCGCCGTCCGGGCGCAGTGGACGCAGGCCGGGGCTGTCGGCCAGGCACTCGATTACCAGGTCGCGGCGGCGGCGGTAGGCCTCGCGCATCGCCTCCAACTCCGGCAGCGGCGCCTCCAGCGCGGTGCAGGCGGCATCCTGGATGAATTCCGGCGAGCCATAGAGCATGCACAGGGCGAGGTTCTCCAGGTGCGCGCAGAGCGCCGCGGGACCGACCACCCAGCCGACCCGCCAGCCGGTCATGGCGTGGGATTTCGACAGGCTGTTGAGGGTCGCGGTACGTTCGGCCATCCCCGGCAGGCTGGCCGGGCTGACTTGCTCGCCGTCGAACAGCAGTTCGCTGTAGACCTCGTCGGAGATCATCCACAGGTCATGGGCCGTGCACAGCTCGGCCAGGGCTTCCCAGGTGGCCCGCGGCAGGCTGGCGCCGGACGGGTTGTGCGGGCTGTTCAGCGCCATCGCGCGCGTGCGCGGGGTGATCAGTGCGGCGACCTCCTCGGCCTGCACGCGGAAGCCATTCTCGGAGCGCACCGGCACCGGCACCACCCGCGCGCCACAGGCGCCGAACACCGCTTCGTAGGTGACGTACATCGGCTCGGCGACTATCACCTCGTCGCCCGGATTCAGCAGGCACTGCACCACCGCGTACAGCGCGCACTGGGCGCCGGCCAGCACCACCACCTGCTCCGCGTCCACCGCCTGGCCGCTGCGCTGCCGGTGGCGTTCGGCGATGCGCTGGCGCAGGGCGCGCTTGCCGCGCACGTCGGCGTAGTGGGTGTTGCCGGCCAGCAGGCTGTCGATGGCCGACTGGACGATGGGCGCCGGGGTATCGAAGTCGGGGTCGCCGACCGACAGCAGGAGGATTTCCTCGCCCTGCTCGACCCGTGCCAGCGCGCGATAGTGGATGTCCCAGGCAGCGGCGCCGTCGCCGGCGATACGTTGGGTGAAGTCGGAATAGCGCATGGATGCTCTCCTTGTCCGGCGGTCAGCGCGCGCAGGCGTGCCGCAGTTCGATCAGGGTCACGCCGGGCTGCCCGAAGCCGGCGCGCAGGTCGCGCTCCAGTTCGTCCAGGTCCTGCGGCTGGCGCACCGCGCAACCGTAGGCGCGGCCCAGCAGGGCGAAGTCGGGGTTGCGCGGCAGCACGCCGACCGGCTCGATGTCCAGGCCGAGCATGTCGTCGCGGATCTGGCCGAGCGCGTCGTTGTTCCACAGTAGCACCACCAGCGGACTGTCCAGTTCCTCGCTGGCGGTGGCCAGTTCCTGCGCGGTGTAGAGGAAGCCGCCATCGCCGACCAGCACCAGGCCCGGGCGCTGCGGGGCGCCGAGCTTGGCGCCGATGCCGGCCGGCAGGCCGTAGCCGAGGGTGCCGTAGCCGGTGGGATGCAGCCAGCTGCGCGGTGCTCGGCTGGCGAACGCGTAGTTGCCGGTATAGGCCAGCTGGGTCATGTCGGTGCTGACGAACGCATCGGCCGGCAGCGCAGCGGCGATCCGGTCGAGGATCGCCTGGTGCAGCGCCTGCAGCGGCGCGTGTGCCGCGCGGATCTCCGCGCGCAGGCGCGCCACCCTCGCGGCGGCCGGCGCGGCGTCGCGGGCCTCCTGCGGCAGGCGCGCCAGCAGCGCTTCCAGGGTCTGCCGGGCATCGCCCCTGAGCGCTACGGCAGAGGGATAGAAGTCGTTGAACTTGCGCGGGTCGATATCGACGCGGATCAGTTCGCCGGACAGCGGCAGGCGTTCGCGCCAGAAGTCGGTGTCGGCCATCTCGGTGCCCACCGCCAGCACCAGGTCGGCCTCGGCGATCATCTCCCAGCCCGGCGCTACGCACAGGCTGGCCCCGGCGTTGAGCGGCGCGTCCGGCGGCAGCAGACCCTTGCCGGCGACGCTGGTGAACAGCGGCGCGGCCAGGCGCTCGCTCAGCGCGGCAAGCGCCTCGCCGGCCGCCAGCGCGCCGCCGCCGGCGATGAGCATTGGTCGCCGGGCCGCAGCCAGGCGCTCCGCCGCCGCCCGCAATGCCTCGCTGCACGGCACACCACGACCAGGGCGGCGCGCCACGGCAGCGCTCCAGTCATGGGCCACCGGCGCGGCGAGCACGTCGAGCGGGATCGAGATATGCACCGGGCGCGGACGCTCGCTGTCGAACACCGCGTAGGCCCGGGCGATCAGTTCGGGCAGCTGTTCCGGGCTCAAGGCCAAGGCGGAGAAGGCAGTGATCGGCGCGGTCATGGCACGCTGGTCCTGGGTCTCGTGCAGGCAGCCCCAGCCCTTGCCCAGGCTGGCGCTGTGGTTGACGCTGGAAATCACCAGCAGCGGTACCGAGTCGGCGTAGGCCTGGCCGATGGCGGTGGCGACGTTGGTCACGCCCGGCCCGGTGATGACGAAGCACACTCCCGGCTTGCCGCTGACCCGCGCATAACCGTCGGCCATGAAGCCGGCGCCCTGCTCGTGGCGGGTCAGCACGTGGCGGATGCCGCTGCCCGGAAGTCCGCGGTACAGCTCGAGGGTGTGCACGCCGGGGATACCGAAAACGGTATCCACGCCGTAGTTGGCCAGCAAGCGGACCAGGGCCTGGCCGGCGCTGAGGGTCTTCTGTGGTTGCATGGGCAATATCCTCGTCCAGTTCGGCGACCATCGGAGTCGCCGCTCGCGCCGCAGCGCTCTTGCTCCCATTCCCACAAGCGGGAGGGGGAGCCGTCGTGTCCGCCCGGGCCTTCAGCCATTGGCCAGCCGGATCAACGCATCCACCGCCAGCGCTCCCTCGGCATCCGCCAGCAATGGGTTGACGTCCAGCTCCAGCAAGCGCTCGGCATGTTCGCAGGCGAATTCGGCGACCGCGCGGATCGCCGCCACCAGGGCCTCCATGGATACCGCCGGGCGACCGCGGAAGCCGCTGAGCAACGGCGCGCTGCGCAGGCTCAGCAGGGCATCGCGGATCGCCGCGTCGGTGGTCGGCAGGAGCAGGCTGCGACTGTCGCGCAGCAGCTCCACGAGTATCCCGCCGGCACCGATCACCAATGCCAGGCCGAAGCCCTCCTCGCGCTTGACCCCGACGATCAGCTCGGCCAGCGGCGCGCCTGCCATGCGCTCCAGCAACACACGCTCGAAGACCAGTTGCGGCGCGTGCCGGGCCAGGCTTTCGCGCATGTCGAACAATGCCGCCTCCAGCGCCGCCTCGTTGCGCAGGCCGAGCGCCACGCCGCCGGCCTCGGTCTTGTGCGGCAGCGCGGCGCTGACCGCCTTGAGCACCAGCGGGAAGCCGAGGTCGAGGGCCGCTTCGCGGGCCTGCCCGGGGGTGCTCAGCACCCCCGGGGGCAGTGGCAGGCCGAAGGATTTCAGCGCCTGCTTGGATTGCCACTCGTCGAGCAGGTAGCCGTCGCCCGCCAGCGGCCCTGGGCAGATCGGCACCAACGCCGCCTCGCCGCGCTCCAGCAGCGCCGCGCGGCGCTGGCGGTAGCGGGCGATCCGTCCCCAGGCGGCGAGACCATCCTCGACGCCTTGCAGCGCGGCGACGCCCTCGCCGTGCAACAGCTCGCGGGCCCGGGCCGGCAGCAGTTCCGGGAACGCCGAGGCGATGAAGCCGACTTTGCCGTGGCGCTTCAGCGCGGCGCAGTAGCGTTGCAGAAGCAGGTCGCACTGCGGCCGCTCGCCGGTTTCCTCGCCCGGATAGTCGAGCACCAGCAGGGCGGCGTCGGCAGGGCTGCGCAAAGCGCTGTCGAGCATTTCCTCCAGGGCCGCGGCATCGCCCCAGATGGCGGTGGTGAAGTCCAGCGGGTTGGCGATGTTGGCGTAGTCGGGCAGTACCCCGGCCAGTTCGTCGCGCTGTCCGGCGTCGAAAGACGGCAACCCCAGGCCGTTGCGCTCGGCGTAGTCAGCGATCAACCCGGCGTCGCCGCCGGAACAGGCCAGCGCGACCAGGCTCGGCCCGCCAGGCAGGTGGCCGCAGGCGGCGGCCTTGAGGGTTTCGACGAAGCTCACCGGGCCGCTCACACGGATTACCCCGAGGCGCTCGAACAGGCTGTCGTAGAGCGCGTCGGAACCGGCCAGGGAACTGGTGTGGCTGAGCGCGAGGGCCGCGCCTATCTTCGACACTCCGGTCTTCAGGGCGATCACCGGCACGCCTTTCTGCAACGCCTTGTAGGCCGCGCGGGCGAACCCCGGGACGTTCTTCAGACCTTCCAGATGCAGGCCGATGGCAGTCACCCGCGGCTCGTCGAGCAGCACGTCCATCAGCTCGGCGATGCCCAGCTGCGCCTGGTTGCCCACCGATGCCATATAGGCCACCGGCAGCGAACGGTCGCTCATCGACAGGTTGTAGGCGAAGTTGCCGCTCTGCGTCAGCACCGCGACGCCCCGCTCCACCTGCCGACCGCCATGTGCCACCGGCCATAGCGCGGCGCCGTGCAGGTAGTCGAGCAAGCCGTAGCAGTTCGGGCCAAGCAGCGCCATTTCGCCGGCGGCGGCCAGCAGCCGGCGTTGCACGGCCAGGCCCTGTTCGCCGGTTTCGGCGAAGCCGGAGGCATAGCAGATCGCCCCGCCGGCGCCTTTGGCGGCGAGCGCGGCGACCGCGTCGAGGGTCAGTTCGCGGTTGGTGGCGACGAACGCCGCGTCCGGGCCGCACGGCAGGTCGGCGACGCTGGCCACGCAGGGTACGCCTTCGAGTTCGGCGTGCTGCGGATTGACCAGCCACAACTGGCCGGCGAAACCGCCTTCGGCACAGCGTTTCAGGGCACGCGCCATGCCACGGCCGCCAATGAAGGCGAGATGCCTGGGTGCCAGCAGGCGCTTGAGGTTTTCACGATTCATGTCGGTTCTCGATTCGGAACATGGCAGCCTTCCCCTCTCCCCTGGAGGGAGAGGGGAGCCAGGACTTCAACGCAGCAACGGCCGCAGCAGTTCGCGGGAAACGATGTGCCGCTGGATTTCCGAAGTGCCCTCCCAGATCCGCTCGATCCGCGCGTTGCGCCAGATGCGCTCGACCGGTCCTTCATCCATCAGGCCCATGCCGCCGAAGATCTGCACCGCTTCGTCGGCGACCTTGCCGAGGGTCTCGCTGGCGAACAGCTTGGCCATGCCGGCCTCGCCGTCGGTCATGGTGCCCTGGTCCATCTTCCAGGCGGTGTGCAGGGTCATCAGCTCGGCGGCGCGGATCTGCGTGGCCATGTCGGCGAGCTTGAAGGAAACGCCCTGGTAGCTGCCGATCGGCTGGCCGAACTGCTTGCGATCGGCCGCCCAGCGCAGTGATAGGTCGAGGGCGCGCTGGGCCTGGCCGACGCAGTTGGCGGCGACCATCACCCGTCCGGCGGTGAGCCAGGCGTTGGCCACTTCCCAGCCCTTGCCGACCTCGCCGAGTACCTTGGAGGCCGGCACCCGGCAATCGTCGAAGAAGATCTCGTAGGTGTGGTAGCCACGGTTGCTCACGCATTTCGGTCCGCGGCGCACGGTCATCCCGGGCGTGCCCTTGTCCACCAGGAAGGCGGTCACCGCGTTGCGCTTGCGGCCGTTGTGCTCGTAGCTGTCGGTGACGGCGAAGACGATGGCGAAGTCGGCGTGCCCGGCGTGGCTGATGAAGTGCTTGCTGCCGTTGATCACGAAGGCGTCGCCGTCGCGCACCGCGCGGGTCTTGATCGAATTGGCGTCGGAGCCGGCGCCCGGCTCGGTGAGGGCGAAGCAATCGGTCTTTTCGCCCTGCACGCAGGGCAATAGGTAGTCGCCGAGCTGTTCTCCGGTGCAGGCCATGAGGATCTTCGAGGGCCGCGCGACGAATACGTGGAGGGCCCAGGAGACCTTCGACAGCTCGCGTTCGACCAGCGCCTGGGACAGGTAGTCGAGGCCGCCGCCGCCCACTTCCTCGGGCATGTTGAAGGCATAGAAACCGGCGGCGAGGGCCTTGCCGCGAATCTGTGCGGCCAGCTCCGGCGACACCGCGTCGGCGCGGTCGACATCGTCCTCGTGGGGCAGCAGTTCCTTCTCGACGAAGCTGCGCACCGCCTCGACCAGCATGTCCTGTTCCTGGGTCAGCCTGAAATCCATGGGAATCACCTGCTCGGCGCCTAGCGCCCGCTGAATTGAGGGGAACGTTTCTCGGCTACGGCGCGCAGCGCCTCGGCGGCATCCTCGCTGCGCCCGCAGAGCAGCCCGGCGGCCTGCTCGGCCCGCAACTGCTCGGCCAGCGAGCGCCCGGCGCCGTCGCGCAGCAGGCGCTTGGTCTGGGCGAAGGCAAAGGTCGGACCGCTGGCGAGACGCGCAGCGAAGGCGCCGACCGCCTCAACCAGGCGCTCGTCGGCGACCACCTCGCCGACCAGTCCGGCACCCAGGGCTCGCTCCGCGCTCCAGGCTTCGTCGAGGAACAGCAGGCGCTTGGCCGCCTCGCTGCCGAGCAGCCGTGGCAGATGCCAACTGGCGCCGGCGTCCGGGCAGTAGGCCATGCCGGTGTAGCCGGCCTTGAAGCGCGCCGAGGCGGCGGCGATGCGGAAATCGCAGCACAGCGCCAGGTCCATGCCAGCGCCCACGGCGCTGCCGTTGACGGCGGCGACTGTGGGTTTGTCGAGGGCGTGCAGGCGCCCCATCAGGGCGTGGGCGGCCTCGGTCCAGCCATAGCTTTCCAGCTCGCCACGGGCTTCAGCCGCCGCCCATTCGGCGAGATCGGCCCCGGCGCAGAAGCTGCGTCCGCTGCCGCCGAGCACCACAGCGCGCACTGCCGGGTCGCGCTCGCAGGCATCGAGTCGGACGTGCAGGGCCTCCAGGGTGGGGATATCCAGTGCATTGCGCTGTTGCGGACGATTCAGGACGAGCCAGGCGATCCCGGCTTCGACCCGCGTCTGCAATGGGGAAAGGTCAGTCATGCGGCCCTCGTTCTTATTGTTGGTTGATGGCGATCGCGGCTTTCAGGCAATACTAAACACTCGTTCAACAAGACCACAATCCACCCATTCGGGTGTATGTAACGGCCCTGCGGCAGGCGCAAAGCCACACGCCATGCGATCCGCCGAAAAGCGGCGGAGGCCCGCGCGAGCCGGCTGTTACAACTTCGAACAAACCAACCAGGCGAAAACGAAAACGCCCGCCGGATGCGGCGGGCGTCGGGTCCTGCGGATGGCCGTTCAGCCGGCCCGTCCCAGGGCGGGGTCGCCCAGTCCCTGCGGCTGCCGGCGACGAACCACGTAATAGGCCAGGTAGCAGGCGGCGATGAAGCCGAAGCCCCAGTACAAGGACGGCCGCTGGGTGGGATCGAGGGCGAGGAAGACGAACAGCGAGCAGCACACGGCGATGCAGGCCAGCGGCACCAGCGGGAACAGCGGCGCGGCATATTTCAGCTCGGCGACCGTGCCGCCGCTGGCCATGTGCTCGCGGCGGAAGCGGTATTGGGCGTAGGCGATGACGATCCAGGTGACGGTGCCGGACATCCCGCTCACCGCCATCAGCACCATGAACAGGGTGTCGGCGGCGACCACGCTGGTCAGCAACGAGAGCAGGGCGAAGCACAGGGTGATCAGCAACGCGTAGAGCGGCACGCCGCGCGCGCTGAGCTTCGACAGGCCGCGCGGGGCCATGCCGGTCCTGGACATCGCCCAGAGGATCCGCGTCGAGGCGTACAGGCCCGAGTTGCCTACCGAGAGGATGGCGGTGAGGATGACGAAGTTCATCAGGTCCGCCGCGTAGGGAATCCCGACCATGTCGAACACCTGCACGAACGGGCTTTCCATCAGCCCGGCCTGTTGCCAGGGAATGATGGCGGAAAGCACGACGATGGCCAGCACGTAGAAGATCAGTACGCGGAACACCACGTTGCGCACCGCCCGCGGGATGCTCTTCTCCGGTCGCTCGGTCTCGCCGGCGGCGACGCCCATGATCTCGCAACCCTGGAAGGCATAGACCACCGTCATCATCACCGCGAACACCGCCGACAGGCCGTTGGGGAACAGCCGCTCGCCGACCAGGTTGGAGAACATCGGCGCCGGCGCACCGCTCTTCAGTTCGATACCGCCGAAGATCACCAGCCCCCCGACCACGATGAACACCAGGATCGCCGCCACCTTGATCCCGGCGAACCAGTACTCGGCCTCGCCGAAAGCGCGGGTCGCCAGGGCATTGAGGGAGAACAGCACGACCACGAAGAAACCCGACCATAGCCACACGGGCACCTCCGGGAACCAGCGGGTCATGAGCATCCCGGCCGCGGTGAATTCCAGGCCTACCGTGGAGGCCCAGCTCATCCAGTAGACCCAGCCGATCATGAAGCCGGTCGCCGGGCCGATGAAACGCGTCGCGTGGGCCTGGAACGAACCGGAGACCGGCATCTGCACCGACAGCTCGCCGAGGCAGACCATCACCAGGTACATCAGCACCCCGGCCACCAGGTAGGCCAGCACCGCGCCGGCCGGGCCGCCCTGGTTGATGGTCACGCCGGAGCCCATGAACAGTCCGGTGCCGATCACCCCGCCGAGGGACAGCATGAAGATGTGGCGGCTCGCCAGGGCCCGGGTGAGTTGCAGCCTTTCCTTGCCGTCAGCCATGGCGCACCTCCGGATGAGGGTACGCGCAGGGGTCTTCGAGATGGCTCATTATTCTTGTCTCCACTCTGTCAGAGGCCGTGTCTTGCGCACGGATGAGCGGATTATTGGCGGCGGATGTAAGACGCCGTTGAACGCGCGGATCGAAGATGTAAAAAGCTGTAAGGAAGTTGTTCGCCGCGCCGCTCAACCGGCCGCTGAGTCGGCTTCGCCGAGGAAGCCGGCGCGGCGCAGGGCTTCGGCGCCGTCGCGGCGCAGGCTACCCAGGCGTGCGCCCCAGGCTCGCGGGTCGACCCCGGCCGCGCCCAGGGCCTCGCGCTCCAGCTCGCCCAGGCCGGCGCCGAGCGCCACCAGGCCCATGGAGTGGCAGCTTCCGGACAGGCGATGGGCGATGTTCGCCGCCTCGGCCAAGTCCACCTGGTCCAGGGCTTCGGCCAGCAGCGGCAACTGCTCGTCCAGGCTTCCCAGCAGGTTGCCCAGCAGTCCGGCGAGCTTGTGCCGCCCCAGCAGGCGGCGGTGGGTCTCGAGCATTTGCCGGTCCAGCGCGACGTCCGCCGCAAGCGCAGGCACGCTGGTGCCGACCTCGCCCAGCGCGCGGCGCAGCTCGTCCATCCGCAGGGGCTTGCCGAGCACGCCCTGCATGCCCGCGGCGAAGTACCGACGCACCATGTCCGGCTGGATGCTGGCGGTGAAGGCGAAGACCGGCGTGGCGCGGTTCAGGCCGTCGAGCTGCCGGCGAATCCCGGCGCAAAGCTCGAGGCCAGCCATCCCCGGCAGGTGCATGTCCAGCAGGATCAGGTCGAAGCGCCGCTGCCGGCACAGCGCCAGGGCCGGCCCCGCATCCTCGGCCAGCATCACCCGGTGGCCGTCCCGCTCGAGCAGGCCCTGGGCCACCTCGCGGTTGAGCGCTACGTCCTCCACCAGCAGCACCTCCAGCGCAGACACCGATGCCGCCGGCGGCGTCGCGCCGGACAAGCTCGCCAGCGCCAGCTCGATCTCGAACCAGAACGTGCTGCCCTGGCCGACCCGGCTTTCCACGCCGATCCGCCCGCCCAGCGCTTCCACCAGCCGCTTGCTGATCGCCAGGCCCAGGCCGGTTCCGCCGTAACGGCGGGTCACGGCGTCGCCGCCCTGGGTGAAGCGTTCGAAGATGCGTTCGCGCATTTCCTCGGGAATGCCGATTCCATCGTCCGCGACGCTCAGCCGCAGGCGCTCGCTTCCTGCGCTGCGCGCCAGCCGCTCGATGCGAACGCGCACCTCGCCGGCCTCGGTGAACTTCACCGCGTTGCCCAGCAGGTTGGTCAACACCTGGCGCAGGAACTGCTCGGCGCCGCGATGGCCGTCATGAACCTGTGGGTCCAGCCACAGGTCCAGCCGTGTGGCGTTCTCCCGCGCCCGTGGTTCGAGCAGGGTGAGGACGTCCTCGAGCAGGCTCCGCAAGGAAAAGTCCACCGCTTCCGGCACATCCGCCGCTTCCTCCAGCCGGGCGAAGTGGAGGACCTCGTTGAGGATCGCCAGCAGTCCCTCCCCCGCTGTCGCCAGTGCCCGCAGGCGCTGGCGGTCACGCTCGCCGAGCGATGCCTCGCGCAGCAGCTCGGCCATGCCCAGGATGCCGTTCAGCGGGGTACGGATCTCATGGCTCATGGTCGCGAGAAAACGGCTCTTGGCGCGGTCGGCGGCTTCCGCCTGGTCCTTCGCCCGGCGCAGGCTGGCGGTGCGCCGCTCGACCTGCCGACGCAACTCGTCGCGGTCGGCGTCGCGCCGGCGGCGATCGGTGCGCAAGGCCTGGCGCATGTCCTCCAGGGCGGTGGCGACGGCGTCGATCTCGTCGCGTTCGCGGTCCGCCTTGTCCAGTCGCAGCGGCTGTTGCAGGTCGCCTTCGGCGATATGCCCAGCGAACTCGGACATGCGCCACAGATGGCGAGTGACCAGGCTGTGGAACAGCCAACTGAGGGCCACCGCCAGGCCGCAAAGGAAACTGCCCATCCACAAGAGGCTGGCCAGGCCGCCGGAGGCCAGCCGGCGATAGACCGCCGCCAGGTCGATGGCGATCTCCAGCTCGCCCAGATGCCGACGCTCGCCCCCCGGCGGCTGGTAGCTCAAGGGAAAGCGCTCGACCCGCAGCAGGCCGCGTGGACGCTGGTCGCCCTGCAGCAGGTTGAAGTCGGCGCTTTGCAGACTGACACGGGCGATGTCGGGGAAATCCCCGAGGCCGCGCAACTGCACGTTCAACTGCTCCTGGTTGAGATCCCACAGGCTGCGCTCGAAGCTGGCCAGGTAGCCGCTGCGGATCAGTTCCAGGCGCGCCTCGATCTCACGCATTTCGCGGCGGTATTCGAAGAACAGCTGCACGGCGCCGGCGAGGACAGTGAAACACAGGCTGAACAGCAGCACCCGCCACAGCAGGCGCCGCGCCAACACTCCGCCGCGGCCGCTCACCAGGCGTCCGCGCGGTTGCCGGCGAGGCGCCGATAGTCGCGCACACTGTCGTCCAGCCAACGCTGGATGCTGCCGTCGTCGCGATAGCCACGCAGGGCCCGGTCGATCTCGTCCATCTTCGCCGCCAGCGGCGAGTGCCGCGAGACCGCCACCCGCAGGTAGTCCACCGTCAGCGGTTCGGGCAGCGCACGGATGTTCTCGCCGCCGGCCAGGCGCTCGGCGAACAGCGTGCCGGTGCGGCGTTCGTGGGCGATGTAGTCGATGCGCTGGCGCACCAGCTTGCCGAAGTTCTGTCGGCTGTCGGAAACCCATTCGACGTTGCCGTGGCGGCCGACGAAGCGGTCGAAGTCCGCCCCGTAGCTTTCGCCGAACAACAATCCGCCGCGATAGCCGGCGAGGTCGCCGAGGGATCGGATGCGCACCGGCCGCTGGCGGTTGTAGAAGATCGCCACGTCCTCGCGCAGCACCGGCTCGGCGGAAAACGCCAGGTCGCGATCGCGCGCGGGCGTGCGGTAGGCCAGTACCAGGTCGACCCGTCCGGCGGCGGCGTCCAGCAGGCAGCGCCGCCAGTTGCCCAGCACCACCACCTCGACCCGGTAGCCCAGCGCGCCGAACAGCCGCTTCACCAGCTCCGGCGCCAGCCCCCGGACCTGCTGGCCATCGCTCCAGGAGATCGGCGGGTATACCGGATAGTCGCAATAGCGGATGGTCTCCGCAGCCTGTGCCAGGCCGCCCAGCAGCCATCCGCAGAGCGCCAGCCAGCGGGCCTGCATGGCTCAGGCGTCGCTGGCCGCGGCGGTGAACAGGTAGCCGGCGCCGTGGATGGTGATGATCAGTTGCGGTTCGGCCGGGTCGTCGCGCAGCTTGCGACGCAGGCGGCCGACCAGCACGTCGATGGAGCGATCGCTGGGCAGCCACTCGCGGTTGCGGATCTGGTCCATCAACTGGTCGCGGCTCAGGGTATGCCCGCTGTTGCGCAGGAAGGCGCCGAGCAATTGGAATTCGCCATGGGTGAGCAGGGTTTCGTTGCCCGCGTGGTCGATCAGGCGGCGCCGGTCGGCGTCCAGCAGCCAGTCGCCGAACTGCCTGAGGGCCTGCCGGGCGGGACCGGCGCTGGCCTGGGCATGGCGCACCCGGCGGATCAGGTTCTTCGCCCGCGACACCAGTTCGCGCGGGTTCAGCGGCTTGATCACGTAGTCGTCGGCGCCGCACTCCAGGCCGACGATGCGATCGATCTCGTCGTTGCGCCCGGTGATCAGGATGATCCCCACCTCGGAGCGCACCCGCAGCTCGCGGGTCAGGGTCAGGCCGTCCTTGCCGGGCAGGCGGATGTCCAGCAGCACCAGCTCGACCGGCTGGCCGAGATGGGCGCACTCGGCAAGGCAGGCTTCCGCCTGCTCGGCGTTGCCGGCGCAGAGGACGTCATAGCCCTCCTCGCCGAGATAGGCCTGGAGAAGCTCACGAATCACCGGGTCGTCGTCGACCACCAATACGCGCGGAACCATCGCCATCACCTTGCGCCTCCGGCGGGCCGGGGCGTTTCTTGTTCTGGGTTGTCGGACGGTGGGCGGAAGGGGCCGGGGCGCCTTCCGCTGCCAGCAGCAGCCTATCCACTACTGAACGGACGATCAACAAGCTTCCGTCGCACGCCGGAAGCGGCGATGGGCGCCCGCCTCCAGGCCATCCACCCAGGCCTCGCAGATCTGCACGCCCTGCCGCGGCGTGAAGGTCGCGGGATTCAGCCCAGACTCCAGCCACAGCCCGTCGAGCAGGGCGCTGAGGCTGATGGCCGCCAGTTCCGCGTCGAAGTCCGCCCAGCCGCCCTCCTCCGCCAGTTGCCGCAGCACGCCGACCAGCAGCGCCCGGTACTCGCCATAGGAATGGTCGTGGACCCGCCCGATCGCTTCGATGCTGCCCACCGCGCCCCAGAACGCCAGCCAGGCGTCGAGCAATTGCGGATCGAGCAGCTCGGCGGAGAAGGATGCCTCGAAGAACGCCGAGAGCCGCGGGCGGGCGCCGCCCGGCGCGGTGTCGATGGCACCGCGGAGCAGGCGCATGACGCGTCCGGTGACCGCCAGGTAGGCCTCGGCCACCAGCGCGTCCTTGCCATCGTAGTGGTGATTGATCAGGCCCACCGATACCCCGGCCTCGGCGCAGATCTTGCGCACCGAGGCGCCCTGGAAGCCATGCCGCTTCAGGCAGGCCAGGGTCGCCTCGATCAGCAGCGCCTTGCGCTGCTCTGGTTCCAGACGGGAAAAGCGCACTTCCTGGTTCATCCTTTCGCGGCTCCTGCTCGTCGCCCGCGACCACCGGCGGGCAGCCCCGATGATCGCAGGTTACGTGGCGCCCGTCTCACTGGCTGGCCCAGGCGTTGAAGCGCTCCTCCAGCTCCTCGCCGTGCTCGACCCAGAATTCGTCGTCCATCGCCAGGCCCTGCTCCAGGTTCGCCGGCGCGGTCGGCACCCAGCTCGCCAGTTGCGCGGGCAGGCGCTGGGCGGCCTGGCGGTTGGTCGGCCCGTAGGGAATGTTCTCGACGTAGCGCACCTGGGCATCCGGGGCATTGGCGAAGGCGATGAAGCGACGCGCCTCGGCGCCGCGCTTCGAACCCTTGACCACCGCCCAGTAGTCCATGCCGTACAGGCTGCCCGGCCATACCAGGGCCAGGTTGCGCCCCGCGCGGTGGGCGTCGGCGATGCGCCCGGTGTAGGTGGACGTCATCACCACGTCGCCGGCGGCCAGCCACTGCGCCGGCTGCGCTCCCGCCTCCCACCACTGGATGTAGGGCTTGAGCTGGCCCAGCTTGGCGAAGGCACGGTCGGCACCGGCGCGGGTCGCCAGCAGCGGATAGACCTGCTCGCGTGGCACGCCGTCGGCGAGCAGGGCGAACTCCAGGTTGTAGATCGCCCGCTTGCGCAGGCCGCGCTTGCCGGGGAAGCGCTGGACGTCCCAGAAGTCGGCCCAGGAGGCCGGCGGCTGTTGCAGCCGGTCGGCGTCGTAGCCGATCGCCACGCCCCAGACCAGCGCGGCGGAACCGCATTCCTGGGCGGCATTGGCGATCAACTGCTGCTTGCCGCCGATGGCCTGCCAGTCCAGACGCTCGAACAGGCCGTCGTCGCAACCGCGCGCCAGATCCGGCCCTTCGACCTGGACCAGGTCCCAGTCGGCGTGACCGGTGTCGGCCATCACCTTGATCCGGGCCATCTCGCCGTTGTACTCGCTCTGCACTACGGGAATCCCGGTCTGCTGCGTGAACGGCTGGAAGAACGCCACCTCCTGGGCCTTCTGTCCGGCGCCGCCGTAGCCGACCACCACCAGGCCATCATCGGCCTGGACAGGCGCGAGGCCGCCGAACGCCAGCAGGACGGCGCCGAGCAGGACGCGGCAAGGAAAAACCGGATGCGGACGGGCGCTGGCCGCGCGGCGCAATGGAAAGGAACGGTTCATGTGCGTCTCCTCTTGTTCTTGTTGTGGAGTGGATCGCAGCGAGCCGCCGGGAAGCGGCCACGGGACAGAAACTATCCAGTCGATTTTAAAAAAACAAGTTGATTTTTTACTGATGGTAAATTCATATCCTGTTTCTGAAGCGCGCCGCGAGAACAACAAGAAGGACGCCAACCGTGAATTTCCCGCACCTGTTCAGCCCCCTGGAAATCCGGGGCAAACGCCTGAAAAACCGCATCATGTCGAGCGGCCACGACACGTCGATGCCTACCGACAACCTGGTCAACGAGCCACTCGTCGCCTATCACCGCGCCCGGGCCCGCGGCGGCGCCGGACTGATCGTCATGCAGGTGGCGGGGGTCCACGACAGCGCGCGCTACACCTCGCACGTGCTGATGGCCACCGACGATGCCTGCATCCCCGGCTACCGGCGGGTCGCCGAGGCCTGCCACGCCGAAGGCTGCGTGGTGCTGTCGCAGATCTTCCATCCCGGGCGCGAGATCATGGAGTCCGCCGACGGCCTGCTGGCGGTGGCCTATTCCGCCTCGGCCTCGCCCAACGAACGGTTCCGGGTGATGCCGCGCGAACTCGACCAGCCGCTGATCGACGAGATCGTCGCCGGCTACGCCGCCGCCGCGCGCCGCCTGCACCAGGCAGGGCTGGACGGGGTGGAGGTGGTCGCCAGCCATGGCTACCTGCCGGCGCAATTCCTCAACCCGCGGGTGAACCGCCGCACGGATGGCTACAACGGCGACCTCGATGCCCGCCTGCGTTTCCTCCGCGAAGTGCTGGCGGCGGTGCGCGCGGCCACCTCCGAGGACTTCATCGTCGGCCTGCGCCTGTCCGCCGACGAGCGCGACCCCGAGGGTCTCAGCGAAAGCGAGTCGCTGCAGGCGGCCGAGGCGGTCCAGGGCGAGCTGGACTACCTGCACATCGTCGCCGGCACTTCGGCCTCCCTCGGCGGCGCCATCCATATCGTCCCGCCGATGGCCATCGAGCCGGCCTACCTGGCCCGCGAAGCCGGTACCTTCAAGGCGCGCCTGGCGATCCCGCTGTTCGTCACCGGGCGCATCAACCAGCCCCAGGAGGCCGAGGCCATCCTCGCCCGAGGCCAGGCCGACGTCTGCGGCATGACCCGCGCGCTGATCTGCGACCCGCAGATGCCGAACAAGGCCGAGGCCGGGCGCAGCGACGACGTGCGCGCCTGCATCGCCTGCAACCAGGCCTGCATCGGACATTTCCACCGAGGCTATCCGATCTCCTGCATCCAGCACCCGGAAACCGGCCGCGAGCTGACCTACGCAACGCCCAATCCGCCCTCGCGGCGCAAGCGCGTGCTGGTCGCCGGCGGCGGCCCGGCGGGGATGAAGGCGGCGGCGGTGGCGGCACAGCGCGGCCATGAGGTAGTGCTCTGCGAGGCCGGCGCCCAGCTCGGCGGCCAGGTCAACCTGGCGCAACTGCTGCCGCGCCGCGCCGAATTCGGCGGCGCCTCCACCAACCTGCAACGGGAGATGCAACTGGCCGGCGTCGAGGTACGCCGCAACACGCCGGTCGACCGCGCGCTGGTGGAGCGCGAACGGCCGGACCTGGTGATCGTCGCTACCGGCGCCGAACCCTATTGGCCGCCTTTCGAGCGCGGCGGCGAGCTACAGGTGGTGGATGCCTGGCAGGTGCTGCGCGGCGAGGTGCGGGTCGGTCGTTCGGTGCTGGTCACCGACTGGCGGGGCGACTGGATCGGCCCCGGTATCGCGGAAAAGCTTGTACGCGAGGGCCACCAGGTGCGCCTGGCGGTGAACGGCACCCACTGCGGCGAGAGCCTGCCGCTGTACGTGCGCGACCAGTTGGCCGGCGAACTGCACCGCCTGGGTATCCCGGTCACGCCCTACGCCCGCCTGTACGGCTGCGACGATACCACGGTGTACATGCAGCACAGCGCCAGCGGCGAGGCGATGCTGTTCGAGGAGGTCGATACCCTGGTGCTATGCCAGGGCCACCAGCCGGTGGACCGCCTGGCCGACAGCCTGCACGGCCTGGCGGAGGTGTTGCGGATCGGCGACTGCCTGGCCCCCCGCACCGCCGAGGAGGCGATCTACGAAGGGCTCAAGGCCGCCTGGAGCATCTGAGCGGCGCGGCCGCGGCTCCCTCGACGGGTCCCGGCCCAGCCCCTAGAATGCCGCAAACGCAGCCAGGACCCCGCCGCATGCCCCGCCCGTCACCGCCGGACGCCACCGACACGCCCCGCAGCGAAACGCACTTCCTCGGCACCCGCATCCGCGGCCTGCGCAAGCGCCGCGGCCTGACCCTGGCCGAGCTGGCCGCACAGAGCGAACTCACCGCCGGCTACATCAGCCAACTGGAACGCAACCTGGCGTATCCGTCGATTCCGGCGCTGTTCAACATCGCCCGCAGCCTCGGCGTGACCCTCCAGTGGTTCTTCGCCAGCGAGGCCGCGGTGGACCCGGCGGACGCCGGCTACGTGGTGCGGCGCAACACGCGCATGAGCGTGCATTACGAAGACGGCATCATCGACGAACTGCTCACCCCGCAGCCCAGCCGCCAGTTGGAGATCCTCCACTCGCGTTTCCCGCCGGGCACCTACAGCCAGCAGAGCTACAGCCATGAGGGCGAGGAAGCCGGCTACATCCTCAGCGGAATCTTCGAACTCTGGGTCGGCGACCGCCATTTCCAGCTCCGCGAGGGCGACAGCTTCAGCTACTCCAGCCAGGAACCGCATCGCTACGGCAACCCAGGCGACAGCGATACCCTGGTGCTCTGGGTGATCACCCCGCCGACGTTCTGAAACGGCCTGTCGCGATGCAGGGCCAGGGGAGCGCCGACGGGGCGGGCGCTACCCGCCGCGCTCGAGCAACCGCGCCAACCCCGCCAACAGCCGCTCCAGGGCGCCCTGGTTGTTGCGCAGCACCTTCTCTCCGGCAGTGGCCATGGCCGTCGCGACCTCCGGCTGCGCCCACAGGCGCGTGAGGCCGTCGCACAGCTCGCCGGCATCCGTCACCTCGAGCAGCGCCCCGGCGTCGCGCAATTGCGCGGCGATGTCGAGGAAGTTGAACAGGTGCGGACCGGCGAACACCGGCTTGCCCAGGGCCGCCGGCTCCAGCAGGTTGTGCCCGCCGTTGGGCACCAGGCTGCCGCCGACGAAAGCGATGTCGGCCAGGGCATAGAGGAACAGCAGCTCGCCCATGGTATCGCCGAGCAGCACCTGGGTCGCGCGTGCCACTGGCTCGCCGCCGGAGCGCCGGACCGTGGCGAAGCCTTCGCGGCGGCATAGCTCGTGGACGCCGGCGAAGCGTTCCGGATGGCGCGGCACCAGGATCAGCAACGCGTCGGGACGCGTTTCCAGCAGGCGCCGGTGGGCTGCCAGGACGATCTCGTCCTCGCCGGCATGGGTGCTGGCGGCGATCCACAGCGGTCGCGCCGTCGCGTCCCATTCCTCGCGCAGGGCGGCAGCGGCCAGCGGCAGCTGCGGGTCGATGCGCAGGTCGAACTTGATCGAGCCGGTCACGCTGACGCACTCAGGACGCGCGCCGAGACGATGGAAGCGCTCGGCCTCGGCCTCGGTCTGCACGGCGATCCAGGACAGCTCGGCGAGCATCGGCCGGGTCAGCCCGGCGAAGCGCGCGTAGCCACGCGCCGAGCGCTCGGACAGGCGCGCATTGGCCAGCGCCACCGGGATCCCGCGCACGGCGCAGGCATGGATATGGTTGGGCCACAGCTCGGTTTCCATGATCACCGCCAGGCGCGGCCGCACCCGGTCGAGGAAGCGCGCCGCCGCCCAGGGCAGGTCGTAGGGCAGATAGCAGTGCCGGACCTGCTCGCCGAACAATGCGCGGATGCGCTCCGAGCCGGTCGGGGTCATGCAGGTGACGGTGACCGGCAGCTGCGGATGGCGCTCCAGCAGCGCCCGCACCATCGGCGCGGCAGCGATGCTCTCGCCCACCGAGACGGCGTGCACCCAGATGCCGCCGGGCGGCACCTCGGGCAAGGACAGGGAAAAACGCTCGCCGATGCGTTTGGCGTAGGCCGGCGCCTGGCGCGCGCGCCACCACAGGCGCAACGCCACCAGCGGCAAGCCGAAGTGGAACAGCAGGGTATAGAGGGTACGGTTCATGGGCGCGCAGCTTAGCAAAACTCCCGCCGACCGGCTCAGCCGATGGCGCGCAGGTGGCGGGTGAAGGTTTCGCCGAGCCAGGCCGCCGCCGGGCCGAGCACCTCGTTGCGCCGCCAGACCAGTTCGACCACCAGCGACGGCGGCGTCCAGTCGCTGGTCAGCTCCACCATCAGCCGATCGTAGGTGGGGTACTGCACCACGTGCCGCGGCAGCCAGGCCCAGCCGAGGTTGCGCATCAGCAACTCGGCCATGGAATAGAAGCTGTCCAGCCGCCACACCTGCGGGCTGATCTGCTCGCCGCCCGGATAGCCGCTCTGCTGGGGCACGATCAAAAGTTGCCGGTGCTGTGCCAGCTCGCGGCGACTGACCCGTTGCAGCCCGGCCAGCGGGTGGCCGGCGCCGCACACCGTGACCATCTCGACGCTACCGAGGCGCCGCCGCTCCAGCGACTCAGGCATGCGCTCATGGTGGAACAGCAGGCCGAGGTCAGCCTGCTCCTCGAGCAAACGACGGGTCACGTCACCCTGGCCGCCGCTGGACACCTGCACCTCCAGACTGGGAAAGCGCTGCGCCAGCGCTTCCAGGCTGTCCAGCACCGGCTGGTAAGGCATCGCCTCGTCCTGGGCCAGGCGCAGCCGCGGCTCCTCGCCGCGCGCCAGGCCCAGCGCGCGCCCCTGCAGGCGCTCGCACTGGCGCAGCACCTCGCGCGCCTCCGCCAGCAGCACCCGACCCTCGTCGGTCAGGCGCGGCTGGCGTCCGCTGCTGCGTTCGAACAGGGTGACGCCGAGGTCCGCCTCCAGCAGCGCGATGCCGTTGCTCACCGCCGATTGCACCCGCTTCAGTTCGCGGGCGGCGGCAGAGAACGACTGGCGCTCGGCGACGCTGACGAACAGGCGGATCTGCTCCAGGTTCCACTGCATAACCTATCTCCAATACAGATAGGTAACGACTTTATCCCATCCGCCGGCTCCCTAGAATGGCCGCAGTTTCCGGAGGCCCCCACCATGACCAACTATCTCTACCTCGCCATCGCCATCGCCGCCGAAGTGGTCGCCACCACCTCGCTGAAAGCCGTCGCCGGATTCAGCAAGCCACTGCCGTTGCTGCTGGTGGTGGGCGGCTACGTGCTCGCCTTCAGCATGCTCGTGCTGGTCATGCGCACCCTGCCGGTCGGCGTGGTCTACGCCATCTGGTCCGGGCTCGGCATCGTCCTGGTCAGCCTGGTGGCGATGTTCGTCTACGGCCAGCGCCTGGACCCCGCGGCCCTCCTCGGTATCGGCCTGATCATCGCCGGCGTGCTGGTGATCCAGTTGTTCTCCCGCGCTTCGGGGCACTGAACGACCGGCGCGGGCGCAGGTTGTATACTGCGCCCTTTCCGTTCCCGATAAGGCAGCCCCATGCCCCAAGCCCTTTCCACCGACATCCTCATCGTTGGCGGCGGTATCGCCGGCCTCTGGCTGAACGCCCGCTTGCGCCGGGCCGGCTACGCCACCGTGCTGGTGGAAAGCGCCAGCCTCGGCGGCGGACAGAGCGTGAAGTCGCAGGGGATCATCCACGGCGGCGCCAAGTACGCCCTGCATGGCGCCCTGACCGGCGCCTCCGAAGCCATCGCCGACATGCCGCGGCGCTGGCGTGCCTGTCTCGGCAGCGACGGCGAACTCGACCTGCGGGGCGTACGCCTGCTTTCCGAGGCGCACTACCTGTGGTCGCCGGGCGGCCTGGCCGGCAGCCTTACCAGCTTCTTCGCCAGCAAGGCGGTGCGCAGCCGGGTCGAGCAGGCCAAGGGCGAGGATTTGCCTCCGGCGCTGCGCGACAAGGGGTTCAAGGGCAAGGCCTACCGCCTCACGGAAATCGTCTTCGACGTCCCCGACCTGATTCGCCGCCTGGCGGAACTGGCCGGCGACAGCCTGCTCGCCGGCGAGCGCATCGAACCGCTGCGCGAAGGCCGGGAACTGGCCGGCCTGCGCGTCGACGGCCGGGAGATCCGTGCCCAGCGCGTGGTGCTCAGCGCCGGTGCCGGCAACGAGGCGCTGCTCCGCGAACTGGGCCTGGAACAACCGGCCATGCAGCGGCGGCCGCTGCACATGGTGATGGTCAAGGCGGCGACCCTGAAACCGCTGTACGCCCACTGCCTGGGGGCCGGGCCGAAGCCACGGATCACCGTGACCACCCATCCGACCCGCGACGGCCAGTCGGTCTGGTACCTCGGCGGCGACATCGCCGAAGCCGATGGCGTGGCCCGCGACGAAGCCGCGCAGATCGCCGAAGCACGCCGCGAACTGGCAAAGCTGCTGCCCTGGATCGACCTCGGCCAGGCGCAATGGGCCACCTTGCGGGTGGATCGCGCCGAGCCGGCACAGTCCAACCTGTTGCGCCCGGACAACGCCTTCCTCGCCGAACAGGGACGCCTGCTGGTCGGCTGGCCGACCAAGCTGGCGCTGGCCCCTGACTTCGCCGACCGGGTCTGCGCCCGCCTGGAAGAAGACGGCATCCGCCCCAGCGAACATGCCGCGCTGCCGCAACTGCCGCGTCCGCCGCTCGCCGAACCGGCCTGGGAGGTAGCCTTCGCATGATCAGGGATACCCTCCACGACCTGCACCGCCCGCTGGGCGACACCGGCCTGGCCGTTTCGCCCCTGGGCCTGGGCACCGTCAAGTTCGGCCGCGACCAGGGAGTGAAGTACCCTTCCGGCTTCACCATCCCCGATGACCGCGAAGCCGCCGACCTGCTGGCCCTGGCCCGCGACCTCGGCATCAACCTGATCGACACCGCCCCGGCCTACGGCCGCAGCGAGGAACGCCTCGGCCCGCTGCTGCGCGGCCAGCGCGAGCATTGGGTGATCGTCAGCAAGGTCGGCGAAGAGTTCGTCGACGGCCAGTCAGTCTTCGACTTCTCCGCCACGCATACCCGGCGCTCCGTCGAACGCAGCCTGAAGCGCCTGGAGACCGAGCGGATCGAGCTGGTGCTGGTGCATTCCGATGGCAACGACCTGGACATCCTCGAGAACAGCGAGGTCTACCCGACTCTCGCCGCGCTCAAGCGCGAGGGCCTGATCGGCGCCTACGGACTCTCCGGCAAGACCGTCGAAGGTGGCCTGCGCGCCCTGCGCGAGGGCGATTGCGCGATGGTCACCTACAACCTGAACGAGCGCGCCGAGCGCCCGGTCATCGAGTACGCCGCGGCCCATGCCAAGGGCATCCTGGTGAAGAAGGCGCTGGCCAGCGGGCATGCCTGCCTGGGCGCCGGACAGGACCCGGTGCGCGCCAGCTTCGAACTGGTCTTCGACCAGCCGGGCGTCGCCGCCGCCATCGTCGGCACCATCAATCCGCTGCACCTGGCCCATAATGTCGCGATGGCCGCGCAAGCCCTGAAAAAGGCCTGAACCATACATCGGCTGCAACATCCGCGGGTTGACACCCGCGGTGCATTCCGCTGCCATGTTCCTCCCGAACGAGCCGTATCCTGCCTGCCGCCCTCGCCTCCGGTGGCCGGTGCATCGAACGTGAGCCTCCGTCCCGCCCCGGCGCGATGACCCGACAAGGAGCCCCGTATGCCCCGTATGCTCGCCCGCAAGGATCCGTCCGCCTTCAAGACCCTGCCGCTGCTGGTGGAGGCCTCCCCGGACGGGCTGGTCTACCAGGCCCTCGGCCTGCCGCTGAACTTCCAGCAGATGCTCGTACGCCGCCGCCGCATGGAGGTAGCCGACCCGCAGCGCTTCGTCGCCGAGCTGGCCAACCTGGGGGTCTCGGTGCGCTTGACCCTGAACTGGCAGGGCCGCGACTACTGGGTGCTGGTCCGTCAGCGCCGGCTGGACCGCGGCGATACCGTGCTCAAGCTGATCTCCGGCTACGTACCGGCCCACGAACTGAACCTGCCGCTGCTCACGGCGATCCAGGAAGTCGCCGAGGAATGCCTGGTGGAGACCGCCGGCGGCTGGCTCGGCGGGCGCTTCGGCGACACCTGGCTGCCGACGCCCTACCAGGGTTCGCTGCGCTACCGGGAGAACAGCCACTTCGTCCTCACCCCGCTGTCCGGCGCCGCCCGTCCGGTGCAAGCCGGCAGCCTGCGCTTGCTGGAGCGCCCACGCGCCTACGTACACCTGCCCACGGCCTCGCTGCAACTGGTCTACGACATGCGCCTGGAGCTGCCGCGCGATGCGCGCGAGCCGAGCCTCTACCATGTCGACGAGCGGCTCGAGAGCGGTCCGCTGGTGGCGCGCCTGGACCGTCGGCGCCCCGATCTCTACCTGCTGCCGCTGGACCAGGGGCGCCCCACCAGCGACCTGTTCACCCTGCGCAAGGGCCAGTTGCGCCCTGCGGCCACCCGCGGCCTGTGGTTGGCCGAGAGCTTTGCCGTACAGGACGGCTGGCTGGTGCATGAGGAACGCATCCGTTTCCGCGACTGGCTGGCACTGTGGCCATCCAGCAACGGCGACCAGGCCGGCGGTGGGCGCGACCGCGCCAGCGCCTGAACCGGGCGGGCTTTGCCGCCCTTTCTACTTCAACTGGCTGGAAGACTTGCCGAGCAGGCGGCGAGCGACGATGAGCAGCTGGATCTGCTGGGTGCCCTCGAAGATGTCGAGGATCTTCGAGTCCCGCGCCCACTTCTCCAACAGCTCATCCTCGGCGTAGCCGAGGGCGCCAGCCAGCTCCACGCACTTCAGGGTGATCTCGTTGGCCACCCGTCCAGCCTTGGCCTTGGCGATGGACGCTTCCTTCGAGTTGGGCAGCTTGTTGTCGGCCATCCATGCCGCCTTCAAGGTCAACAGGCGCGCTGCCTCCCACTCCGCCTCCAGGCGATAGAGAGTGGCCTCGGCGTGGCTGACGGTGAGCAGCGGTTTCCTGTAGTCGAACTTGCAGCCAGCCTTCTTCAGCAATTCGCGGGTCCGGTCCAGCGCCGCCTTGGCCACCCCGACGGCCATGCCGGCCACCAGCGGGCGGGTATTGTCGAAGGTCTCCATGACCCCGGCGAAACCCTTCTGCACGTCGACCTCGGCGTTGCCCAGCAGGTTCGCGGCCGGCACCCGGCAATCATTGAAACTGATCGAAGCGGTATCCGAAGCCTTGATCCCGAGCTTCTTCTCCAGGCGCGTCACGGTCATCCCCGGCGTGCCCTTCTCGACCACGAAGGACTTGATCGCCGCCCGCCCCAGGTTGCGGTTCAGGGTGGCCCAGACCACCACGGCATCGGCCCGCTCGCCGGAAGTGACGAAAATCTTCTCGCCGTTCAGTACATAGTGGTCGCCATCCTGGGTCGCGGTGGTGCGAATCGCCGCCGAGTCCGAGCCGCAGCCCGGCTCGGTGATCGCCATCGCCGCCCAGGTGCCGCCGAAGCGCTGCAACTGCTCCTCGTTGGCCACCGCGGCGATCGCCGCGTTGCCCAGCCCCTGGCGCGGCATGGCCAGGAGCAGGCCGACGTCGCCCCAGCACAGTTCCATCACGCCGAGCAATGCCGACAGGTTGCCGCCGTTCTTGATGCCCTCCTCTACCTGCTTGCCGGCGCGCTTGCTCGCCGAGGTCGCGCCGACAGCCTCGGGCGAGCCGCTGTTCATGCCGTCCAGCAAGGCCGCGAGCAGGTCCAGCTCCTTCGGATAGGCGTGTTCGGCCTTGTCGTACTTGCGCGAGATCGGCCGGAAATAGTTTTCCGCGACCTGATGCGCCTGGTTAGCCAGGCTGCGGAATTTCTTCGGGGTTTCCAGGTACATGTCGATTCCTCGTTCACTCGTCGCGGCGGACCGCGCACTCGCTCGGGTTCACAGGTGCAGGCCGCCGGCCATCAGCGCTACCGCGCGCAGGTCGCGGTACCAGCGCTCGGCCGGATGCTCCTTGGTGAAGCCGTGGCCGCCGAGCAGTTGCACGGCGTCGGTGCCGATCTTCATCGCCTTCTCGGCGCACAGCAGACGCGCCAGGTAAGCCTCGCGCTGGAACGGCTGGCCGCGCTCGGCCAGGGCGCAGGCGCGCCAGACCATCAGGCGCATGGCGTCCAGTTCGATGGCGATGTCGGCGACCATGAAGGCGACCCCCTGGCGATGGCTGATCGGCTCGCCGAAGGCCTCGCGCTCGTTGCAGTAGGCGATCACGTAGTCCAGCGCCGCCTGCCCGGTGCCCAGCGCCAGGGCACACCAGACCAGGGCCGCGTGATCGAGGAAGGCCCGGTAGTCGAAATGCTCGGCGGCCAGGCGGTTGTCCGCCGGCACCTTGACGCTCTTCAGGCGCAACCGGGCGGTGCCGCCGGCCTTCAGTCCCATCGCCGGCTCGGCACGTCGCTCGACGCCCTTGGCGGAGGCTTCCACCAGGAACAGCGCAGGCCCCTCGTCGGTCTTCGCCGCGACGATCAGGCGGCTGGCCTCCAGGCCGCGCAGGACCAGGCATTTCTCTCCGGAAAGCAGGTAGTGACTGCCCTTGCGCCGGGCGCGGGTCGCCAGTTTCTGCGGGTCGAACAGCAGACTCGGCTCGTTGACCGCGATGGCGGTGAGCGGCGCCCCCTCTTCGCTGACGAACGCCGGCAGCCACTGCGCCTGCTGCGAGGGGCTGCCCCAGCGGCGGATGCAGTTGGCCGCCGACAACGGCACCAGCAGGGCCGCCGCCAGCGACAGGTCGCCCTTGGCCAGGGCCTCGGCGATAAGGGCAGTGGTCACCGTGGTGCGCTCACCGGCCATGCCGCCGTGCACCTCGCCGACCCCATAGTGGGTCAGGCCCAGCTCCAGCGCCTGGTTGAGCAGTTCCGCAGGCAGGCTGGCCTCGGCATCCGCGTCATGAGCCAGCGGACGCAACACCTCCAGGGCGAAGCCTTCGAGCATGTCCACCAGCATCTGCTGGTCGTCGGAGAACGACAGGTCGAACAACCCGTCCGGATCGGCCTTGCGCGGTCCCTTCGCCTGCTTCGCCGAACGCTCGCTGGCCAGGCGGAAGCCGGTACGGCTGCCGCTGTAGAGCAGTTTCTCGAAGGGTTTGCGAAGATTGAAGCGATCCGGCCAGTCGGCCTGGGCGACACGGTTCAGTACAGCTAGGGCACGGCCCTGTACATCGGTGCTCATGGGCATCTTGCTCCACGCAGGATGGGATGCCCGGATCATGCGCCGCCGCATGGGCAGCGCCTATGACCGTCTCGCCGAAGGGAGTTGTCAGACCAGCCAGTCATCCGCCAGGGGCGACCGGCCGGGGAAAGGCTCAGCCTTTCTGGCGGATCTTCTCGACGATGGCGGTGGTGGAGCTGTTCTCCACCAGGCCGAGCACCCGTACCTCGCCGCCGTAAGCCTTGACGATCTGCGCGCCGACCACCTGCTCGACGCCGTAATCGCCGCCCTTGACCAGCACGTCCGGACGCACCTGCTCGAGCAGGCGCTCGGGAGTGTCTTCGGCGAAGCTCACCACCCAGTCCACCGCGCCGAGCCCGGCGAGTACCGCCATGCGCCGGTCCACCGAGTTGATCGGCCGGCCAACGCCCTTCAGGCGAGTGACCGAGGCGTCGTCGTTGACCCCGACGATCAGGCGGTCGCCCTGGGCGCGCGCCTGTTCAAGGTAGGTCACGTGGCCGGCGTGAAGGATGTCGAAGCAGCCATTGGTGAAGACGATCTTCTCGCCGTGGGCGCGGGCGTCTTCGATTGCCAGCAGCAGTTGCTCCAGGCCCAGCACGCCACGCTCGGAACCCTGCTCGCGCTGCACCGCGCGACGCAGTTCGGGCGCGCTGATCGCCGCGGTACCCAGCTTGCCGACCACGATGCCGGCGGCCAGGTTGGCCAGGCCCACCGCGGACGGCAGCTCCTCGCCGGCGGCAAGCGCCGCGGCCAGGGTGGAGATGACCGTATCGCCGGCACCGGTGACGTCGAACACTTCCCGCGCCCGCGCCGGCAGGTGCAGGGCCGGCTGGCCATGGCGGAGCAGGGTCATGCCATGCTCGCCGCGGGTCACCAGCAAGGCGCCGAGGTCGAGTTCGCTCATCAGCGCCTGGCCCTTGGCGACCAGTTCGGCTTCGTCGGCGCAACGGCCGACGATGGTCTCGAATTCGGACAGGTTCGGGGTGATCAGGCTGGCGCCGCGATAGATGGCGAAGTCCTTGCCCTTGGGATCGGCCAGTACCGGAATGTTGCGCGCCCGCGCCGCCTGGATCAGCACCTGGTGGTTCTGTAGCGCGCCCTTGCCGTAGTCGGACAGCACCAGCACCTTGACCTTGGCCAGCAGCGACTCGACGTCCACGGCCAGGGCCGCCGCGTCGGTGCGGAACGGTTCCTCGAAGTCGACCCGCAGCAGTTGCTGGTGACGACTCATGACCCGCAGCTTGACGATGGTCGGCTGGCTATCGATGCGCTGGAAGCGCGCGTCCACTCCAGCGGCCTTGAGGCTGTTGGCCAGGCTGTCGGCGGCCTCGTCGCGGCCGGTGACGCCGACCAGCAAGGCCTGTGCGCCCAGCGCGGCGATGTTCAGCGCGACGTTGGCGGCGCCGCCGGGGCGGTCCTCGTGCTGTTCGACGCGGACCACCGGCACCGGGGCCTCCGGCGAAATGCGCGAAGTCGCGCCATGCCAGTAGCGGTCAAGCATCACATCACCGACCACCAACACCGGGGCCTGGTCGAAACGGGGCATGGACAACTTCATGGGAACTCCAAACAACCTCTCGGGGCAGACGCCCAGTTTATCAGCCGACAGGCGCCGGCGCCTGCTCATCCAGTCCCATCGCGTGCAGCCGCGCATAGTGGCCGTTCTGCGCCAGCAGCTCGGCGTGGCTGCCGCGCTCGACGATCTGCCCCTGGTCCATCACCAGGATCAGGTCGGCCTTCTCGATGGTCGACAGGCGGTGGGCGATCACCAGGGTGGTGCGCCCTTTCATCACTTCGTCCAGCGCCGCCTGGATATGCCGCTCCGACTCGGTGTCCAGCGCCGAGGTCGCCTCGTCGAGGATCAGCAGGGGCGCGTCCTTGAGCAGCGCCCGGGCGATCGCCAGACGCTGGCGCTGGCCGCCGGAAAGCAGCACGCCATTCTCGCCGACCTCGGTGTCGAAGCCTTGCGGCAGGTTGTCGATGAATTCCTTGGCGTTGGCAGCCTTCGCCGCCCGCTCGATTTCCTCGCGCGGCGCGCCAGCCAGGTCGCCGTAGGCGATGTTGTTGGCCACGCTGTCGTTGAACAGCGTGACCTGCTGGGTCACCAGGGCGATGTGGCGGCGCAGGTTACGCAGGCGATAATCCTCGACCTCAACGCCATCAAGCATGATCTTGCCGTCATTGTGCTGATAAAAGCGCGGAACCAGGTTGGCCAGGGTCGACTTGCCGCTACCGGAACGGCCGACCAGGGCGATCATCTGCCCGGGTTCGGCGACGAAACTGATGTCATCCAGCACCTGCTTGTCGGTTCCGGGATAACGGAAGCTCAGGTTGCGCACTTCCAGGCGCCCGCTGACCCGCTCCTTCTCGACGCTCCCCTGGTCTTCCTCCGCCGCTTCGTCGAGCTGCTCGAAGATGCTCTCGGCGCCGGCGACGCCGCGCTGGACCGTGGAACTGACCTCGGAAAGCTGGCGGATCGGTTTGGGCAAAAGGCCCGCCGCGGTGATATAGGCCACCAGGTCGCCGGCCGAGGCGTCCCCGCGCAGCCACAGCACGAGGAACATCAGTATCGCCATGGCGACGTAGATCACCAATTGCAGCATCGGCGTGTAGACCGCGCCGGTCTTGGTCATCCGCAACTGCTTGTCGGTATTGCTCTGGCTGGCGTCGTGGAAGCGCTTCTCTTCATAGGCTTCGCCGCCGAAGCTGCGCACCACCCGGTAGCCCTGGATAGTTTCCGAGGCGACGTGGGTGACGTCGCCCATGGCCACCTGGATCTTCTTGCTCTGCTTGCGGAACTTGCGGCTGGCAGTAGTCACCATCACCGCGATGACCGGCAGGATCGCCAGCATCACCAGGGTCAGCTTCCAGTTCATCCACAGCAGGTAGAGGAACAGGAAGACCACGGTCAGGCCTTCACGGATCACCACCTTGATGGCATCCGTGGCCGCTCCGGTAACCATGGTCACGTTGAAGGTGATGCGCGAGATCAGGTGGCCGGAGCTGTGCGTGTCGAAATAGCGGTTCGGCAGCACCAGCAGCTTGTTGAACAGGGCGACCCGCAGGTCATGCACCAGCCCCAGGGAAACCTTGGCCAGGAAGAAGTTGCCGAGGAACGAGCCCAGCCCCTGCCAGGCAGCGATCAGGATGATCAGCAACGGCACCGCGTAGACCAGGTGCAGGTCGCGCAACCAGGGCCACTGCACATTCGGAAACAATGCCGCGTCAGGATTGGAGAGGCCGTCGACGAAATACTTGAGGATGCCCGCCAGCATCGGCTGGGTCGACGCGAAGATCAGGAAACCGACGATGCTGAGTAGGAACATTCCGATGTAGGGCTTCACGTAGCCCAACAGGCGGAAATAGATCTTGAGACTGGAAGGTCCGGGATTCTGAGGACTATCGCTCATGGTTTCTTACATGCTGAAAAGGTCCCGGAGTGTAGCACAGGACCTCCATCACTCTGCCTGGAAGGCGTGTTGGGGTAAGATGGCGGGCCGTTCGTTCAGGAGCTCGCATGCGAGTCATAGACTACCCCTCCTACTTGCAGTTGCGTGACAACGCAGAAGTGCTGGAAGCCGATGGTCATGGGGACAAGGTACTGCGTCTGCGCGACGGGTCCTTCCTCAAGCTGTTTCGCCGCAAGCGCCTGATTTCCTCCGCAGCCCTGTTCCCCTATGCGGAGCGCTTCGCCCGCAATGCCAGCGAACTGGCGCGGCGCGGCATCGTCTGCCCGAAGGTGCTGGACGTACTGCGGATCCCACATATCCAGCGCGACGCGGTGCACTACGAGCCGCTACCGGGGCAGACCCTCCGCCAACTCGACCGCAACGACCCGGAGTGCGGCGATACAGTCCGGACGCAACTGGGCGAGCTGATCGCCGTGCTGCACGCCAAGGGGGTGTACTTCCGCTCGCTGCACCTGGGCAACGTGGTGCGCACGCCGGAAGGCCGGATGGGCCTGATCGACATCGCCGACCTGCGGGTCCAGCGCTCGGCGCTCAGCGCCGCCCAGCGCATTCGCAATTTCAAGCACCTGCTGCGCTACGAACAGGATCGAACCTGGTTCCTCGACGACAGCGAGCACCTGGTGCTCAAGGCCTATCTCCGCAGCAGCCAGGTCCACTGGACACTCGAGCAGCTCCTCAAGCAACTGCAACTGGATTGAGCAAGGAATGTTCGCAGCTACCCGACTGACCCGTCTTCGCCACGATACCAGCCGCATCCTCAGCCACTGGATCCTGCCGCTGGGCTGGCTGGCCCTGCTCACCGGAATGTTCTGGGTCGGCGACCGTTCCGACTACCATCGCCTTTTCTATATCCTCCTGGCGGCACCGACGCTACTGTACGTGATACTGCAACCGCGTCTGCTTCGCCCGCTAATGGGCTCGCCGCTGTTCATCGCCTTCCTCGCCTTCAGCAGCTACATGATGCTGAGCCTGTCCTGGTCGGCCCCCGAGAACTCCACCGGCTCGCTGCTCAAGCGCCCCCTGTACATCGCTCTCCTGTTCTTCTGCGCCGCCATCCTGGCGCTCGAAGCCCCCCTCCGCCTCAAGACCGTGACCTGGCTGGCAGCCCTTGGCGCGGTGATCTCCGCGGCAGCCACCTTGCTGCAATACTACTGGGACGCCAACCCGCTGCGCCTTACCGGTTATGGCGCTCTCTATAACCCATTACTGAGTGCCCATGTCTATGGCGCCTTCACGGCATTCTGGCTGGCTTATTGGATGCAGTCGCGCCCTATCCTGGCCCCCTTGCCACTGATTTCTCTGGCGCTGCTCGGTGGCCTTCTCATCGCGACCGGTTCGCGTACTCCCCTGGTAGGGCTCACAGCAGCCCTTATGTGGCTGGTCCTGGCCGGAGACAGGAAAAAGGCCCTCATCGCCCTGGCACTCGCTCTGGCTGGAGCGCTACTGGGCTACATCCTGTACCCGGAAGTGTTCACCCAGAGAGGGGCATCGTTCCGCCCGGAAATCTGGGCCGACGCCCTACGCCAGATCGGCGAGCATCCATGGCTCGGACACGGCTACGATCATCCGATGCGAATCGTCCTGAGCAACGGCATGCTGCTCGCCGACCCGCACAACATCGAACTGGGTGTGCTTTTCGCTGGAGGGATCATCGGGCTCCTGCTGTGGGTGGCGATCTACGCCCTGGCCTTCGCCTTCTCCTGGAAAAACCGGAAGTCTCCAGCCGTTCTGCTAGCCTCGACCTGGCTGGTGTTCGGCCTGGCAGCCGGACTCACGGAGGGCAACGCCTTCCTGCCCCGTCCCAAGGAACACTGGTTCCTGATCTGGATTCCCATGGCGCTGCTGTATGCGCTGTGGATCCAGCAAAGGTTCGCCGCCAGCAGGCGCGGTGAAGATATCGCCGCGCCTTGAGCGCGGCGGTATCAGCGGTCAGGAGAAGAACAGCCGCGCAATGCCGCGGAAGGTCTTCTCGTTCCAGTACTTCAGCGGCAAGCCGGAGAGCAGCTCCCGGGCCAGCACCTTGTCCCGGTTCGAGCACTTGAGGAACATCGAATTGCGGAAGCGCATGATCACCTGCTCGTAATCGGGGTGATCGCTGAACTGGCTGTACGTCTTGAATACGTTGTCCACCATGAAACGGGCGTTCTTGTACGTATTGGTGGGATGCTTGCGGTACTGGGCGAGGACCTCGCCAAGAATGTCAATGACGTAGCCAGCCTTGGTTACCGCCAGTTCGATGTAGACATCTTCCAGGCGTATGTCCGGATCGAAACCGCCGACCTTCTCCAGGGCTTCCCGCCGGAACATCAGGGTGGGCGCCATCGGGCCCGGCTTGCGGTCCAGGAACAGGTCATCGAAGTCGAGACGGCGGAAAGGCAGGTCGCGTTTGCGCTGCTCCTTACCCGGCATGACCCGGCCATTGGAGTCGATGATCTCGATATTGCCCGCGCAGATACCTACCTCGGGCTTGTCCCACATGTGTGCCACCTGTTTCTCCAGGCGTTGCGGCAACATGATGTCGTCCGAACCGAAAGGCACGATGAGATTTCCCCTGGCCCTGGCGATCGCCTCGTTGAGCGTTTTCGACAGTCCCTGGTTCTGCTGGACCCTGAGGTCGAAGCCATACTTCGCCTGGAGCCCGCGCAAAAGCTCGACGCTGCCATCGCTGGAACCATCGTCCACCACCAGCAGCTCCACGTTGCGGTATGTCTGCGCAGCCACGCTGGCGATGCTCGCTTCTATGTACTTTTCGTGGTTATAGGAAGCGATGATCACGGAAACCAATGGCTGCGAACCATCATCGACGAGCGCCATAACTACAACCTTACCTGTCCTTCACGTCCCCATTCAAAGCGCCAGACATGCATGAGCGATCCTGCGATCTTCATCGGTCCTACACCTCCCCCCAGCCCGGAAAAACAAGCTGAACAATAGCAAACACGCCTGAAGCCCCAGCTCTTTTCGGCTGCTACTCTCAGGTAAAAATACGTCGCCAGGTCTTCTCCAGCCATCCGGGACGCTCCGGCTCGCGCAACGCGGGCCGCATGGCCTCGACGATACTCTGACCGACAGCGGCGAAGCTGAATCGTTCGATGGCCAGCGCCTGGCCGCTTCGCGCGATCCGCTCGGCGAGGGCCGTGTCGAGGCGCAGGATCGCGAGCTTTTCCTGGATGTCCGCCACCGAGCGATACAGCACGATATTCTCCATGTCCCGGAAACCCAAGGCCTCGTTTTCCCGCTCGCCCTGGTCGTAGGCCAGCAGTACGCAACCGCAGGCCATCGCCTCGAAATTCTTGATCATGTATTCGCCCATGCCGACATCCGCGCTGACGAAGAAACGGATGCGGTTGAGCGTGCGCAGGTACTCCTCGCCGGACTTGGTCTTGGTCACCAGCAGGTTCTCCACTCCGCCCAACTCGTCGAGCAGCGCCTTGCGTCCACTGTAGGCCACGCTGCCGGTACTGCCGACGAAGCCCAGCTCGATATCGCGCGCCAGGCCCAGGTCATGCAACAGGGTCTGGTCGTAGCCCTTGGGCACGAATACCGCGTCGAATCCCTCCTGGCGCAGGCGTTCGCTGACCGTATGGCCCGAACTGATCACCCGTGCCCAGGGCAGGCGCCGGTAATGGGCGCTGAACTTGCCGGTGTACTTGCAGGGAATGTAGTTCTGGTAGGCATCGTGCTCGAGGATCACCAGGTTGGGCACGCTGCGGATGAAGCGGACCTGGCGCATTTCCTTCTTGAAACGGAGGAAGAACAGGATGCGGTCGTAGCGCGAGACATCCACGTGCTTGCGGAAGTAGCCGCGCAGGTCGGCCTGCTCCTCGCTGCTCAGCCAGCGGGTATCGCACTCGCAATGGGCGGCGATGCCGTCGTACAGGCGATCCAGGATCGCTCGCTGCTCTTTCTGGACCAGAAACAGAACTTTCATCAGACCTTCATCCTCGCGGCTGCTCCGAAGCAGCATGGCGGCTCGAACCTTGCCGAACGCTCGACCCAAGCATCATGCCTCCCCGTCCAGCGACTCCACCCAGAACAACTCGTGCCGACGCACCGCCTTGCGCATGAACTCGTCCTCGCCGTATGCCGGCCAGCGACGCCCGGCGAGCCAGCCCTGCAGACGGCGGCGCAGACGGCGCTTGAACGGCGGCCTGGGTTGCAGGTCGTGCATCATGCCCAAGGCCATGGCCTTGTCCACCTGGCGCGTGCGCTCCAGCGCCAGCGTCCATGGCAGCAACGGCGAGCATTCTTCGGTCAGCGGCGGCAGGCTGACCCCCATGTGCGCATCGCCCATCGGCCAGCGATCGTTGTCGTGCAGGTGATTGGCATAGTGCAACAATGCCTGCGGCTGCCAGTCCAGCCCCTGGAGCGCCTCGCGCACGGCCTCCTGGGCGCGGACATGGTCCGGGTGCGGATCGAAATGCGGATGAGGCAGGACGATGACCTCGGGACGTGCCAGCAGGATCAGCTCGCGGAGATCGGCCAGCAGATTGTTCCAGGTCGACAGGCCGTCGGCATCGCTGGCCAGGCGCAGGCGGTTGAACTGGCGGAACGGACGGATATCGGCGAGATCGGCCTCACGGGACGGTACCACCTCGCCCGGGTTCGCCTGCATGGCAGGCAATTGCAGGCAGAAATAACCCAGTTGCACGCAGCGCTCGGCCGGCACCCCACCCCACGCCGGCACGGCCTGGCTATCCCAGGCGCGCAGGCGGCCCTTCAGGCGCGCCGCAGCTATTCCGTCGAGGCCCATGCGGCGGTAATGCTCGGTTTCGATCTCGCCGGCGGTCAGGGTCACGATCCAGGCCTCGCATGCCTGGCTGTAGAGGCCGAAGGCGGCCAGCTCGGCGTCGTCGGCATGCGGAGCGATGACCATCACCCGCCGCTCACGGTAATCGGGATGGCGCGCACGCCACAGGGTCGGTTCGCCGACCAACCGGCAATGCCGGCCGCGCAGGCGAATCCGGCCCTCGCCCAGCGGCCCGGCCAGTCCCGTCAGGTTCAGGTAGCGCAAGCCGTTCACCCCACGTTCGAAAGCCTGGGCATCGGCCTCCGCGCCACCTTCCAGCAGCACCGAGGGTTCGAGGAAACGCCCCAGCCAGCCAGCGCGCACGCCGATGCCAAGCACCAGCGTATCGCCTTCGCGCAGCTCGCCGTCGACTCGCAGACGGCCATCCGCCAGGCGTACCGGCAGCGACTCGACCCCTTCCGCGAAACGGTAGCGGTAGTCCTCGCCCGGCGAATAGAACAGGTGATCGGCGAACCAGGCTTCGTGGGCGACCCACAGGGCCACGAGGAGGATCGGCAACAACCAGGGGCTGACCAGCAGACCGACGGCCAGCAATGCCAGCAGCGCAACCAGTAGGCCGATCCGCTTGTTGCGTCGATGACGCTTGAGCAACTGCTGCTTGCGTGCGCTCATGCTTCAGACCTGGAAGACCGGAGAAGGATGGCACCAGCGATCCTTGTATTCGCGGTCGGCGCGACCGAACGAATAGCGCAGGGGTTTGCCCAGCGCTCGCGCATCCTCCCAGGCGGCCTGGGTGTTCAGGTAACTGAGCACGCTGCCAGGGCTGAACTCGCGGGTCTGCGGATCGACGCCGCCGTTGATGTACTCGACGCTGAGCCAGCACGGCGCTTCGGCGCGATACAGTACCTGGACCGCGATGGGCTGGTCGTTGAGCAGCAGGACCGAGCCGCGCAGCAATTCGCGCAGCCGCTCGAAGACCTCGGCCATGCGCTCCGCACCGGTGGCCGGGAAGCCCCAGCGACGCTGGAACAGTTCGAGATAGATGGCGGCGAACTCGGCCGGGGCGAAGCTGTCTGCCTGGCGCACCTGGCCACCGGCCTCCTCCACCAGGCGCACTTCGCGCCGCTGGTTGTAGCGGAACTTCTTGGAGAAATCCTCGGGGGCGCGGGCGAACGCCAGTTGCTCGGCCTGCGGGCGCAGCGTGACGATGTTCCGTTCATGCAGCGCCGACAGGTAGCGTCCCCCATGGCGGAGGGCGATGCGGGCATCGCCGGCCACCGGCAGGATCAGTTCGGCGTTGCCCAGGTCGTACAAGCCCTTCTTGCCGCGCCGCTTGAGCACGTCCTTGGACAACGCCAGGTGGCGGCCCCAGGTCGGGATCGCCGCAACCAGTTCGCCAGCGCTCTCCCAACCCAGGTAACGCACCGGGATTCCGGCCATTTCGGCGAGTTGCTCGACCACCAGCGGGTGGGTCGCGACGCTGCCGCCGAAACGCTGCCAGGCCTGGGCGTAGGTCAGCGCATCCACTTCGCGCCAACCGCGTTCGCGGAAGGCGCGCAACCTGTTCAGCATGCAGACTCCGAAGCGAAGCCGGCAATCGTCGGCAGGCGCCAGAATTCGCGGCGCACCGCGGCGTCGGAGAAGCGTGTCTCCAGGCGCTCGAGCATGAGCCGCGCACAGGCCTCGCGCTGGCGGCGGTCGAGCGCCGCCAGGTGGGTCAGGCCCTCGGCCAAGGCCGTCTCGTCGCCCAGCGGGAAGAGGATGCCGACCCCCTCCACCACTTCGCGGGTGCCGCCACAGGCGGTGGCGATCAGCGGTACGCCGGCGACCATGGCCTCCAGCAGGACCATGCCGAACGGCTCGTGGTCGGAACTCAGGGCGAAGGCGTCGAACGCCTTGAAGTAGCGCCGTGCCTCTTCGACCTGGCCGAGGAACAGCACGCGCTCGCCGATGCCCAGTTCGCAGGCCAGGTCCTTGAGCTGCTCTTCCAGGCGGCCGCTGCCGAGGATCGCCAGCAGGCTGTTCTGTGGCAGGCGCGGCAGCGCGGCGGCGAAGCCGCGCAGCAGAGTAGCCTGGTCCTTGTCCGGATGCAGGCGGCCAACGTTGCCGACCACCCAGGCCTCGTCGGGCAGGCGCAGTTGCCGGCGCGCACTCAGGCGCTCGACCTGCTCGGCCTGCAGCGCAGCGACGTCGATGCGGTTGTAGAGCGTCTCGACCCGCTCCGCCGGCCACTTCGGCAGGCAACGGCGGATATCGTCGCGCACCGCGTCGGACACCGCCAGCAGGCTCAGGCGCTTGCTCATCAGGCCGGCGAAGACCTTGCGCGACAACCGCTGGTAATCGCCGAAGGCGTGGTGCACGCCAACGATCGGCAGACGAGTGGCCAGGCTGGCGATCCAGATCGGCTTGAAGCGGTGCGCGATGCAGAAGCGGAAGTCGCGCGAACGGGCGATCTCGCGCAAGTCGCGGATCGCCTTCAGCTTGAGGCCACGGATGTCCCTGGAGCCGTACTCGAGGAACAGTACCTCGTCGGAGGCGCAACGCGCCGCCACCTCAGGATCGGAACGCCCGGTGAGGAACACCGTGGTGACCTTGTACGGGGTTCCGGCGAACAGGCTGGCGTACTGACGGGCACAGTCGAGGAAAGGCCCGTCGTAGCCGTGACAGAACTGCAGGACGCGAGGTTCAGCCGACCGAGTCATACCAGTCCACGCCCTCCTTCACGACCAGGATGTCCTCCATGATCAGGTACTGCAGATCGGAGCCGAAGAACATGTTCAGAGCGTCGGTCGGCGAGCAGATCATCGGTTCGCCACGACGATTGAGCGAAGTGTTCAGGGCCACGCCGTTGCCGGTGAGGTTCTCCAGTTCCTTCATCAGGTCGTAGTAGCGCGGGTTGTACTCGCGCTTCAGCACCTGGGCGCGGGAGGTGCCGTCCTCGTGCACCACTTCCGGCACTCGCTCCTTCCACTCTTCGTTGACTTCGAAGGTGAAGGTCATGAACGGGGCCGGGTGGTCGATCTTGAACATCTGCGGGCCGACGGTATCCAGCATCGACGGGCAGAAGGGTCGCCAGCGCTCGCGGAACTTGATCTGCGCATTGATCCGGTCGGCCACGCCCGGCACGCTCGGGCAGCCGAGAATGGAGCGGCCACCGAGGGCACGCGGACCGAACTCCATGCGTCCCTGGAACCAGGCCACCGGGTTGCCGTCGGCAAGGATCCTGCCGATACGCCGGCTGCGGTTGTCGATCTTCTGCCACTGCGGCCTGGCCTCGTGACGGGCGCAGGCGGCGATGACGTCCTCGTTGGAATACTCCGGGCCGAGGTAGACGTGCTCCATCTTCTCCACCGGCACGCCGCGCTGGTGCGACACGTAGGCCGCCGCGCCGACCGCGGTGCCGGCGTCGCTGGCCGCCGGCTGGACGAACAACTCCTTCACTTCGGGGCGGGAGATGATCTTCTGGTTGAGCTTGACGTTCAGCGCGCAGCCGCCGGCGAAAGCGACCTTGCCGGTCTCGCGGATGATATCGCCGAGGTAGTAGTCCATCATCTCCAGCGCGAGCTTCTCGAACAGCGCCTGGATGCTCGCGGCGTAATGGATGTAGGGATCGTCGGCGATATCGCCTTCGCGCTTGGGCCCCAGCCACTCGATCAGCTTGGGCGAGAAGTAGTAGCCCTTGCCTTTCTCCTTGTAGCGGCGGAAGCCGATGACGTTGGCATAGTCGGTGTTGATCACCAGTTCGCCGTTCTCGAACTTGGCGAGACGGGAGAAATCGTACTTGCTGGCGTCACCGTAGGGCGCCATGCCCATGACCTTGAACTCGCCGTCGAGCATGTCGAAGCCGAGGTACTCGGTGATCGCGCCGTACAGGCCGCCCAGCGAATCCGGATCGTAGAACTCCTTGATCTTGTGGATCCGACCGTTCTCGCCCCAGCCGAAGAAAGTGGTGGCGTACTCGCCCTTGCCGTCGATGCCGAGGATCGCGGTCTTTTCCTTGAACCCCGAGCAATGGTAGGCGCTGGAGGCGTGGGCAAGGTGGTGCTCGACCGGCTGGATCTTGATTTTCTTCAGGTCGAAGCCGAGTTGTTGCAGGCACCACTCGATGCGCTTGTAGTAACGCTTGTAGCGGCGGTTGCCGAGCAGGATCGCATCCAGCGCGCGATCCGGCGCGTAGGCGTAGCGCTTGGCGTAGTGCCAGCGGGCCTTTTCCATGATGCTGATGGGAGCGAAGGGAATCGCCACCACGTCGACATCGGCCGGCTCGATCCCTGCCTGCTCCAGGCAGAACTTCGCCGATTCGTAGGGCATGCGGTTCTTCGCGTGCTTGTCGCGCACGAAGCGCTCTTCCTCGACGGCCGCGACCAGCTTGCCGTCGATGTACAGGGCGGCGGACGGGTCATGGCTTACGGCGCCAGACAGGCCTAGGACGGTCAATGCCACGGTAGAACCTCTTCAAAGCAGCTCGCGGTTGCGGAGTGGGACCGACAACCGCGGCTTTCGTTTAACTCGTCGACCGCCGCAGGCGGTGGTCGTCGCTTGTCGTTCAAGCCCCGGCGGCGTCGCCGAGGCGGGGAATCCGTTGCTCCAGCAGCCGGTAGAGGCCGCTGTCCTGCGGCCAGTTGCGCAGGAAGCGCGCGCGGTCGCGGGCGTAGGCGCGGGCAAAGGACACCTGGCTGTGATGCTTGCGCATCGCGTCCAGGTCGATCAGCGCCCATTCGCCGCCTTGTTCATGGGCCTGCCAGAACAGGTTGTGTCCCTTCAGGTCGCCGTGGCTGATGCGTTCGCGGATCAGCGTCGAAAACAGCCGATCCAGTGCCGCCAACTCGGCTTCCGGTGGCGAAACGGCGCCATCGGGCATGTCCAGGCAAGGCTTAAAACGAGCGATTATATCCTGACCGCCGAGATAATCGGTAATCAGGTAGGCGCGCCCGCGCAGCCAGCACCAGCGCCGCTCCAGCATCGCCAGCGGACGGGCGGTGGCGATGCCGAGGAATTCCAGGCGGTTGCCTTCGCGCCAGGAGGCCCAGGCCCGGCTCGGCCGCCAGAAGCGCTTCAGCCAATGGACCCAGCCCTTGATGTTGTAGCGCTTGATGATCAGCGTGCGGCCGTTCGCTTCGACCCGGGCGACGGTGGCCGCGCCGCCGTCCTTGTAGACGTGGCCGGCGGCGATCAGGCGGTCCGCGTCCGCCAGCAGGGGCGCCATCGTCTCGGCCTCGCTGCGGCGGGCGGCGAACAGGCGGCACGGACCGCGCACGACGCTGAACAGGCTACAGTCGCGACCGACCTTCCTCAGCAGGTCGCGCACCCGCCAGCGGCGAACCTTGGCGATTTCCTTCTGCAAAGCTTCCAGCGGCAGCGCATGCTCGCCGTTGGCCAGCAGGTAGTGCACCAGCAACTCCTCCAGGAAAGGATCGAGGAGCGCCGGCAACTGGGCGAAGAACACCCCGAGGTTTTCCAGCACTTTCTGTCGCGACAGCGGCTGGCCGGGAGTTTCCGCACGCACGCCGCCACCGTCGATGAGATACAGGCGGCCGGCGTGGCGCAACAGGTTGTCCAGGTGCAGGTCGGCCTGCCAGAGGCCCTTTGCATGCAGCTCGCCAATGGCTGCCAGGGCTTCGCCGAGCACCGCTTGCTGGGCATCGCCCAGCGGCGCCTGGGCCTCCACCGCACGCCAGGCGTCACCGAGGCTCTGCGCCGCGTCGAGGTAGTCGAACAGCAGCCAGCCGCCCTCGCCCTCCTGCAGCCCGTCGGCCAGCAGCGCCGGGGTGGTCAGCCCCTGGGCCGCGAGCAGACGCGCCCCTTCCAGTTCGCGCTGGAAATGCCGTGCGGCCTTGCCGCCCACCAGCAGCTTGGCCAGCACCTTGCGCCCACGCCATTCGCCGGCACCGACGTAGCGCTGCCCGGGCAGCACCCGCAGCAGACTGTCCAGGCGCAGTTCGGCAGCGCCAGCGCCATCCGCCAGGGTCACCCGCAATGGCAGTTGCGGGTGGCGCCCGGCGGCTTGCAGTTCGGCCAGTCTCATCGGCGCGACTCCTTGCGCCGGCGGCGCTGGTCGAGAAGGCGATACCACTGCTCGACCTCGGCCGAGTCGAGGGGTTCGTCGACATAGGCGGAGATGAATTCGTGCACGTCCGCTTCGCTCCAGTCCGGGGCACGGCGCAGCATCGGCTCCAGGTCCTTGACCTGGTCGCGGCGGCCGAACCAGATCGGGCGGGTCTTCTCCAGGTCGATCAGGCAGGCCTCGAAGACACCATCGGCCCCCTCGCGGAGGAATACATGCTTGGGATAGAAGCAACCATGCATCTGTCCGGCCGCGTGCAGCTGGCGCGCCAGCCTGCCAACCGCCCGGAGAATCGCCCGGCGCCGCTCTTCGGCCAGGTCGTGCCAGGACGCCAGCCAGGTGTCCAGGTCCTGCCAACCGTCCAGGGCACGGGTCAGGAGGATCGCCTGGCGCTCTCCGCCGACCGCCTGCTGGGCGAAGAACGCCGCCTGCAGGGCGGGAATGCCCAGCGCCCGGTAGCGCTCGATGTTGCGGAACTCGCGGGCGAAGGTCGGCTCGCCCAGCGGATGGCGCAGGCTGCGGGTCAGGTGGTTGCTCTGGCGCTTCAGGTAGTAGGCGGAGTCGCCCAGGTCGAGGCGGTAGACGCTGCTCCAGCCACCCCGCTCGGTATTCGGTTCGTCCACGGCGTCCAGCTGCAAGGCCCACAGGGCGTCGAAGCTGTCCAGACGGTTGCGCTGGAGCAGGTCGTGGTCCTGCGCGGCGATGAAAACGCTCATTCGCGCCCCTCGAAGAAAGCCACCACCTGGCGAATACGCTTCTTGTCGGATTCGTTCAGGTGCCGGCGACGGCGATATTGCAGGTAGAAGCGCAGGCGCTGGGTGCGCGACAGGTGGTACTTGGCCACCTTGTCCAGGCAGGCCAGGTCCTTGGTGATCCGGTAGCGCAGCATGAAGCTCCACCAGAATGCGCCGTTCGGGCAGTCGATGAAATACACCAGCGGCTGGTCGTCCACCAGCAGGTTGCGCCACTTCAGGTCATTGTGGGTGAAATGCTGGTCGTGCATCAGGCGCGTAGCCTTGGCGATCTGCCGGCTGACGCCGTCCACCCAGCGTGGGTCCTTCAGGCGCGGATCCCGGTTGCAGGCGAGCACCGACAAGTCCTCGGTGCCCGGCAGTTCGCGGGTGATCATGGCGCCGCGCTGGAAGGCGCCAGCCTTGCGCTCCAGCCCCCAGGCGACCACTTCGGCGGTGGGAATGCCCCACTTCTCGAAGCGCTTGAGGTTCTGCCACTCGGCCTTGATCCGCGGTCGCGCCAGGTAGCGGCGCAAGCCCTTGCCGGCGCTGCGGTAGCGCTTGACGTAGTAACGCACGCCGTCGCGCTCGATGCGGATGACTTCGGACAACGGGTCGCGGGTCAGGCGCTCGCCCTCCAGGGCGAACACGCTATCGAGGCTACCGAAGTCGGCGGCCAGGTGACGGTAATCGGGTTCGAGGGTCCACCCCGCCATCAGAGCAGGTCTCCGTAACGCTGCTTGCGTTCGTAGAGTTTTTCCGCCTTGCGTTCCATCCAGGCCAGCAGGCCGGCCTCGTCGCGCAGTATCTCGCGCAACGGCCGGCGGAAATAGGTGCGCAGGAAGCGTAGCTTGTCGCGACGCGTCAGTCCGATGTCCAGCGCAGAGAAATACAATGCCGCCAGATCCTTGTTACGCCAGCGTTTCGGCGTGGCGTCGCGGGTCTGGGCACGGTGCAGGTCGATCACCGAGAGGCGGAAATCGTCCGCGCTCACCGGCTTGTCGGTGTGCAACAGGAAATGACAGATGTAGCAGTCGCGATGGTTGACTCCGGCACGGTGCATGTCGCCGACCATCCGCGCCACCGCCTCTACCAGCGCGCGCTTGAGCCGCGGCGGTGGAGGACGCTCGCGCCAGTCCTGGGAGAACACCTCGAGGTCCACGGTCGGCGCCAGTTCCTCGGTGACGATGAAGGAATGCTGCCGCGCCGGATCGCTGCCGCGCTCGCCGTAGGCGACCGCGGTCATGGTCGCTACGCCGGCCTCGTGCAGGCGCCGGATGGCCTGCCACTCCTGGCGCGCGCCGAGCACCGGGAGCTTGGCGGTGAGCAGGTTCTTGGCGATCTCGCCCCAGCCGATGCCACGGTGGATCTTGACGAAGTAGCCGCGCCCGTCGACCTCGGTGCGCAGGGTGCGGCGCCCCTCCAGTTCGCGGTAGACCTTGCCTTGCAGCGCCTCCACCGCCTCGAACGGGTCGCGCCCGCTCCACAGGCGCTTGAACGGCTCTTCCAGCACCAGCCTCATGAGGCCTCCCCGAGGATCAGGTCGGCGGCGCGCTGCGGCATGCTGTAGAGGTCGGCGTGATCGGCGTAGGCCAGGCCATTGTGCGACCAGGCGGCGCGCGCCGGAGCGTCCTCCAGCATTTCCGCGAGCAGGCGGTTGAGACTGTCCTGCTCGAACGGACTCGGCAGCACCCGCCCGGCGTCGGCCTCGGCGATGTAGTGGGCATAGCCGCAGACATCGGTCACCAACACCGGCAGGCCGGAGACCAGCGCCTCCAGCAGCACCGTACCGGTGTTCTCGTTGTAGGCCGGGTGGATCAGCAGGTCGGCGCCGAGCAGGAAGCGCGGGATATCGCTGCGACCCTTGAGGATCTGTACCTGGTCGTTGAGACCGAGGGCGGCGATCTGTAGCAGGAACGGCTTGGGATCGTCCTGGCCGATGGCGATCAGCCGGGTACGCCTGCGCAACGCCTTGGGCAGCGCGGCCAGCGCCTTCAGGCTACGATCCAGGCCCTTGGTCTTGAAGCCGGAACCGATCTGCACCAGCAGCAGGTCGTCCTCCTCCAGGCCGAACTCGCGGCGGAATTCCGCACGCACGTCCGCGGCGTTGGCCGGCGCCCGGCGATCCTGGCTGATCCCCGGCGGCAGCAGATGGAAACGCTCGGCCTGGGTGCCGTAGTGCTTGACGAAGAGCGGCTGCTGCACCTCGGAGATCATCAGGATCTCGGTCTTCGAGGCCGGGTCGAACACTGCCCGTTCGTAGCCGGCGAAGTGGCGGTAGCGGCCCCACTGGCGGTACAGCGGGTTGCGCAAGGTCTGGGCCTTTTCCTCGAAACAGGCGTCGGCGGCGTAGTAGACATCCAGTCCGGGCATCTTGTTGAAGCCGATCACCCGCTGCACCGGGCGCCTGGCCAGGTCGGCGCGGACCCACGCGGTGAACTTCTCGTTGCGCCGGTGGTTGAAGATCGAGCGCACCGGGGCCACCAGCACTTCGAAGCCGTCCGGCACGTCGCCCTCCCAGATCAGCGTATAGACGCGGATGCCGTGCCCGCGCCGCTGGCATTCCAGGGCGATGCGCATGAAGTCGCGCTGCAGGCCGCCGAAGGGGAAGTATTTGTAGAGGATGAACGCCAGGGTCATCGGAGGGTCTCCGGGGCCAGCAGCATGGCCTCCAGCTGGGTGGCCACGCGCTGGGGATTCAGCCGGGTGAAGCACAGCGGCTGCTCACGCTTGAGATCGAACAGTTTGCGGTCCTCTTCGGTCGGCTGGTAGGTACAGGTCTTCTTCAGGCACGGCGCACAGGGGAAGTCGCTGCCCAGGTGGACCTGGGAGCGCCCGTAGGCGCCGGTGAAGCCAGGATTGGTCGGACCGAACAGCGACAGCGTCGGCACGTCCAGCGCCGCCGCCAGGTGACCGAGGCCGGTATCCACCGCCACGCAGGCGCGCGCGCCGGCAAGCACCTTGGCCATGCCGGCCAGGGATAATCTGGGGAGTACCGCGGCATTTTCCAACCCCGCCGCCAGGCGCCCGGCCCGCTCCCGCTCGGCGGCGCTGCCCCAGGGCAGGCGCACCGACCAGCCGCGCTCGCACATGCGCTCGGCCAGTTCGCGCCAGTAGGCTTCCGGCCAATGCTTGGTGACCCAGGTAGTACCGTGCAGGAACACCAGGTACGGCGCGCCAGGGTCGGCGTCGGCCAACTGCTCGCGGTCCAGGCCATAGTCACCGACCGACTCGGGCAACGGGTAGTCCAGCGCCTGGGCGAACAACTGGCGCGTGCGCTCCACCGCATGCTGCCCCCAGGCGACCGGATAGGCACGGCGGTAGAAGCGGCTGGCGAGCGGCTCGCGCGCCGAGTCGCGATCGAGACCGGCGACCGGCGTCTTGCCCACGTAGCGGGTCAGCCAGGCACTCTTCAGCAGCCCCTGGGCGTCGATCACCAGGTCATAATCGACTTCCTTCAGGCGCTGTTTGAAGCGCCGCCATTCGCCGTTGCGCAGGGTCTGCCAGAGGTTCTTGCGCCAGCGCCGGATCGCCACCGGGATCACCCGCGCCACCGCCGGATGCCAGGCGGGAATCTCGGCGAAACCTTCCTCCACCACCCAGTCGAACTGGATGCCGGGAATCGCCCGGGCGGCGTCGGTAAGCGCCGGCAGGGTGTGGATCACGTCGCCGAGGGACGAGGTCTTGACCAGCAGTACCCTCATCCGGCGACCTCGGCAGGATCGCCGACCAGCCGCTCCAGGGCTTGCAATACCAGGCCAGGCGGCAGCTCGCGGAGGCAATTGTAGTGGCCGAAGCGACAGGTGCGCTCGAAGCACGGGCTGCACTCGAGACCGAGGCGGACGATCTCCACCCGGTCCGCCAGCGGCGGGGTGAACTGCGGCGAGGTGGAGCCATAGACGCCCACCAGCGGGCGATCCAGCGCGGCCGCCACGTGCATCAGGCCGGAATCGTTGGACACCACCGCGCCAGCGCAGGACATCAGGTCGATGGCCTCGGCCAGCGAAGTCTCCCCGGCAAGATTGAAGGACTCCTCGCGCAACCCCGGAATCAGGCGCTGGCGAATCTCCTCTCCACCGGGATGGTCGTTCTTCGAGCCGAACAGCCAGACCTGCCAGCCGGCACGGATCTTCGCCTCGGCGACCGCGGCGTAGTGTTCCGCCGGCCAGCGCTTGGCCTCGCCGAACTCGGCGCCGGGACAGAGCGCCAGCACCGGGCGGTCCAGGCTCAGGGCGAACTTGTCGAGCGCCGCCTGGCGGCTGCCGTCGTCGATCCGCAGGCGCGGCTGCGGATAGGGCTTCGGCAACTCCACGCCCGGCTCGAAGGCCAGGGCCATGAAGCGTTCGATCATCAGCGGATAGCGCTGCTTGTCGAGCTTGCGGATGTCATTGAGCAGCCCGTAGCGCATCTCGCCGCGCCAGCCGGTGCGCTTCGGTATTCCGGCGAACCAGGGCACCAGCGCCGACTTCAGCGAGTTGGGCAGCAGGATCGCCTGCTCGTACTGACCGCGCAGGCCGCGTCCGATCCGGCGCCGGGTGGCGACGTCCATCACCCCGTGGCCGAGCGGGAAGCTCAGGGCCTGGCGCACCTCGGGCATGCGCTCGAGGATCGGTCGGCTCCATTCGGGCGCCAGCACATCGATCACGCACTCGGGATGCCGCTGGCGCAGACACTGGAACAGGGTCTGCGCCATCACCATGTCCCCCACCCAGGAGGGACCTACGATCAGAATTCTCATTCAGGCTCCGGAAATGATCAGGGAGGCTTTCGCCTCCCTGTCACACCCTTCTTCGGTGCTTACTTGACCAGGGTACGCCACTCGGCGTGGGCCTCGGTCTTGCCGCTGACCAGGTCGAAATAGGCTTTCTGCAGCTTTTCGGTGACCGGGCCACGGCGGCCGGCACCGATCTTGCGACCGTCCACTTCGCGGATCGGCGTGACTTCCGCGGCGGTGCCGGTGAAGAAGGCCTCGTCGGCGATGTACACCTCGTCGCGGGTGATGCGCTTCTCGACCAGTTTAAAACCGTGTTCGGCGGCCAGGGTCAGGATAGTGTTACGAGTGATGCCGTTCAGGCAGGCGGTGACTTCCGGGGTGTAGATCACGCCATCCTTGATGATGAAGATGTTCTCGCCGGAGCCTTCGGCCACATAGCCTTCCGGATCGAGCATCATGGCCTCGTCGGCGCCGCCGGAGATCGCTTCCTGGAGGGCCAGCATCGAGTTGATGTAGGCACCGTTGGACTTGGCGCGAGTCATCGAGATGTTGACGTGGTGGCGGGTGAAGGAACTGGTGCGCACCTTGATGCCTTGCTGCAGGGCTTCCTCGCCCATGTAGGCGCCCCAGCTCCAGGCGGCGATGATCACATGGACCTTCAGGCCGCTGGCGCGCAGGCCCATGCCTTCGCTTCCGTAGAACACCATCGGGCGGATATAGGCGCTTTCCAGGTTGTTCTCGCGCACGGCGGCGCGGGTCGCCTCGTTGATCTCGTCGCGGCTGTACGGGATCTGCATGTTCATGATGTGCGCGGAGTCGAACAGCCGGTCGGTGTGCGCCTGCAGGCGGAAGATCGCCGTGCCCTGCGGGGTGTCGTAGGCGCGCACGCCCTCGAACACGCCCATTCCATAGTGCAGGGTATGGGTCAGCACGTGCGTGGTCGCATCGCGCCACTGCACCAGTTCACCGTCATACCAGATCACGCCATCACGATCGGCCATCGACATAGTTGCCAGCTCCTTCAGATATTCGTTACGTACTTGCGTTACGTGCCTGAGTGGATCAGCCGAGCCGCAGCTCGCGCCAGATCCTGATCACTTCTCGCCGCTCCGTCTGGAAGTGCTCGCCGCTCACGACCCCGGCCTCCTTCTGTAGTGCCAGGCGGTGTGCGGCTGCGCGATAGGCCTTGTAGGCCTCCTGCAGGAGACGGACGTCCTCGCTGGCGATCAGGCCAGCCCGTTCCAGTCCTTCCAGAATGCGGATGTTATCGGTGAATTCGAGCAGCGCCGGGTGTTCTCCGGACCAAGCTAGAACCGCATATTGCACCATAAATTCGATATCGACGATACCACCGGCATCGTGCTTGAGATCGAAGGCTGCCGTGGCCTCGAAGGCATTCGAGGCGGTGCCGGCGGCGGTCGCGCGGGTTCCCAGGTTGTCGCGCATCTTGGCGCGCATTTCGCTGACTTCGGTGCGCAACGCGTCGAGATCGCGCGGCCTCGCCAGCACCTCGGCACGTACCGCCTCGAAGCTCGCCTGCACCCGCCGGCAACCGGCCAGCACCCGGGCGCGGACCAACGCCTGGTGCTCCCAGGTCCAGGCCTCCTGCTCCTGGTAGCGCTGGAAGGCGCCCAGCGAACTCACCAGCAGGCCGGCCGCGCCGCTCGGACGCAGGCGCATGTCGACCTCGTAGAGGGTGCCGGATGGCGTCTGCGCGGTGAGGAAATGGATGATCTTCTGCCCCAGGCGGGTAAAGAACTGCGCGCCATCGATGGATTTGCCGCCATCGGTCTCGCAGTGGGGGTCGCCGTCATGGATGAACACCAGGTCGAGGTCCGAGCCATGACCGAACTCCAGCCCGCCGACCTTGCCGTAGCCGACGATGACGAAGTCCGGATCGCACGGCGTGCCGTCGGCGCGCAACGGCCGGCCGTGACGCTGCACCAACTGCCGCCAGGCCAGTTCGAGGACCTCGACGAGGATCGCCTCGGCCAGCCAGGTCAGGTAGTCGCTGACCTTCATCAACGGCAGCGTGCCGGCGATCTCCGAGGCCGCCACCCGCAGCCCGTGGGCCAGTTTGAAGTGACGAAGGGTCTCCATCTGCTGCTCGAGGTCGTCCTCGGGAATCCGCATCAGCCGTTCGCGCAGCTCGGCGGCCAGTTCGGCGGCCTGTGGAGGACGGAACAGGCGCCCCTCGTTGAGCAGTTCGTCGAGCAGGATCGGGAACCGCGCGATCTGCTCGGCAACCATCGGGCTGGCCGCGCAGAGGGTCAGCAGGCGCTCCAGCGCGCCGGGGTTCTCGGTCAGCAACACCAGGTAGGCGGAACGCCGCGCCACCGCTTCCACCAGCGGCAGGACCCGCTCCAGCACCAGGTCCGGCTGGGGGTTTTCCACGGTCATCGCCAGCAGGCGCGGAACGAAGGCATCCAGGCGCTCCCGGCCGAGACGCTGCATCGCTCGCACCTGGGGGCCGTGGCGCAGATCGCTGAGACGCTTCCAGGCCGCCTCGGCATCGACGAAGCCGGCGTCGGCCAGTTGCCGGCTGGCCGACTCCTCGTCCAGCGCCTCCTCCCACAGCGGGATCCACTCGGCGCCGACGCTGCCGCAGGCCGCCTCGCCGCTTTCGTCCTCGTCCGGGTCGGCGATCACCTGGCGGAAGTGCCAGTCGATGCGCGCCCGCCAGTGGCTCAGGCGCTCGTGGAATGCGGCCCAACTGGCGAAACCCATGATGAAGGCCACGCGGATGCGGTCGTATTCGTCGCTGGGCAGCATTTGCGTCTGCCGGTCGGCCAGCGCCTGGATGGCATGCTCGGCGTAGCGCAGGAACTCGTAGCCGCCGCGCAGCTCCTCGACCACCGCCGGCGGCAGGTAGCCCTGCCCCTCCAGGGTCGCCAGCACCTTCAGCAGCGGTCGTTGCTGCAAGCTCAGGTCGCGCCCGCCATGGATCAACTGGAAGGCCTGGGCGATGAACTCCACCTCGCGGATACCGCCTTCGCCCAGCTTGATGTTTTCCGACATCCCCTTGCGCCGGACCTCCTGCTGGATCAGCTGCTTCATGGTGCGCAGCGCCTCGATGGCGGAGAAGTCCAGGTAGCGCCGATAGACGAACGGCCGCAGCATGCCGAGCAGTTGCTCGCCTGCCTGCTGGTCGCCGCCGACCACCCGCGCCTTGATCATCGCGTAGCGCTCCCAGTCGCGCCCCTGGTCCTGGTAGTACTGTTCCAGCGCGGCGAAGCTGTAGACCAGCGGTCCGCTGGAGCCGTAGGGACGCAGGCGCATGTCGACGCGGAAGACGAAGCCGTCGACGGTGATCGCATCCAGCGCCTTGATCAGCTTCTGCCCCAGGCGGGTGAAGAACTCCTGGTTGTCCAGCGAACGCTTCGCCCCCTCGGTCTCGCCGCCCTCCGGGTAACCGAAGATCAGGTCGATGTCCGACGACAGGTTGAGTTCCACCGCACCCAGCTTGCCCATGCCGAGGACCACCATCCGCTGCGGTTCGCCGGAGCGCCGGCCGATCGGCGTGCCGAACTGCTCGCACTGGCGCCGATGGAGCCACTCGCAAGCCAGGTCGATGCAGGCGTCGGCCAGGGCCGACAGGTCGCGACAGGTTTCCGCCAGCGCGGCGCGACGGGTCAGGTCGCGCCAGATGATGCGCAGTTGCTGGCGTGTGCGGAAACGTCGCAGACGCCGACCGAGTTCGTCCTCGTCGGCGCAATCCTCCAGCCGCGCCTGCAACTGGCTGCGCAGTTCGCCGGGCGCGTGGGGGTTCTCCAGCTCGCCGCGTTCGGCCAGTTCCAGCAGCATCGCCGGGTCGCGCACCGCCTGCTCGGCGACGAAATCGCTGGCCGCGGCGACCCGTCGGAAATCCTCCAGGCGCTCCTCGGGCCAGGCCTCCAGGCGGGCCAGGGCGGCGGCATCGAGAGCGGCGACAGCGGAGCGGAGGGCAGTCCCGGCGCGTTCGGCGGCGGGCAGCAGGGTGGCCGGCAGATTCGCCAGCGAAGGCAGGCTCATGGTCTATCCTGTTTGGGCTTCCGACCGAAGACCACAGGCTCGACGCACAACGTCGAAAAGGCTCTACATCGGGCCTTATAGCCTGACAGCGACAATCGAAATGTAGTTTTACTACTAAAAATTGTATCCAGAGGGCTGTTTCTCAGACTGATCTGTAGTAAAACTACAAGTCGCCGGGTACACCCCCGGAGAACATCCAAGAATTAGCTGCGGTCGCCCACGAGGCCGGCCGCTCACCTATGGCATCCGATTCTGGAAGCCTTTCCGCCCTGGAGCAAGCCATGCAAGACCTCGATCCCGTCGAAACCCAGGAATGGCTGGACGCCCTGGAGTCCGTACTCGACCGCGAAGGTGAAGACCGCGCTCATTACCTGATGACCCGCATGGGCGAGCTGGCCAGCCGTAGCGGCACCCAACTGCCCTACGCGATCACCACGCCCTACCGCAACACCATTCCGGTAACCCACGAAGCACGCATGCCCGGCGACCTGTTCATGGAACGCCGGATTCGCTCCCTGGTGCGCTGGAACGCCCTGGCGATGGTGATGCGGGCGAACAAGCACGACCCGGACCTGGGCGGCCACATCTCCACCTTCGCCTCCTCGGCGACCCTCTACGACATCGGCTTCAACTATTTCTTCCAGGCTCCCACCGACGAACATGGCGGCGACCTGGTGTTCTTCCAGGGCCACGCGTCCCCCGGCGTCTACGCCCGCGCCTTCCTCGAAGGCCGCATCAGCGAGGAACAACTGGAGAACTTCCGCCAGGAAGTGGACGGCAACGGCCTGTCCTCCTATCCGCACCCCTGGCTGATGCCGGACTTCTGGCAGTTCCCCACCGTATCCATGGGCCTTGGCCCGATCCAGGCGATCTACCAGGCACGCTTCATGAAGTACCTGGAAAGCCGCGGCTTCATCCCCGCCGGCAAGCAGAAGGTCTGGTGCTTCATGGGCGACGGCGAGTGCGACGAGCCGGAATCCCTCGGCGCGATCTCCCTGGCCGGCCGCGAGAAACTCGACAACCTGATCTTCGTCATCAACTGCAACCTGCAGCGCCTCGACGGCCCGGTCCGCGGCAACGCCAAGATCATCCAGGAACTGGAAGGCGTGTTCCGCGGCGCCGAGTGGAACGTCAACAAGGTCATCTGGGGTCGCTTCTGGGACCCGCTGTTCGCCAAGGACACCGCCGGCCTGCTGCAGCAGCGCATGGACGAGGTCATCGACGGCGAATACCAGAACTACAAGGCGAAAGACGGCGCCTACGTCCGCGAGCACTTCTTCGGCGCGCGTCCGGAACTGCTGGAAATGGTCAAGGACCTTTCCGACGAGGAAATCTGGAAGCTCAACCGCGGCGGCCACGACCCCTACAAGGTCTATGCGGCCTACCACCAGGCGGTCAACCACAAGGGCCAGCCGACCGTCATCCTGGCCAAGACCATCAAGGGCTACGGCACCGGCAGCGGCGAAGCGAAGAACATCGCGCACAACGTGAAGAAGGTCGACGTCGACAGCCTGCGCGCGTTCCGCGACAAGTTCGACATCCCGGTCAAGGACGCCGACCTGGAGAAGCTGCCGTTCTACAAGCCTGAAGAAGGCAGCGCCGAGGCCAAGTACCTGGCCGAGCGCCGCGCCGCGCTGGGCGGCTTCATGCCGGTGCGCCGGCAGAAGAGCATGAGCGTGCCGGTTCCGCCGCTGGAAACCCTGAAGGCCATGCTCGACGGCTCCGGCGATCGCGAGATCTCCACCACCATGGCCTTCGTGCGGATCATCTCGCAGTTGGTCAAGGACAAGGAACTCGGCCCGCGCATCGTCCCGATCGTCCCGGACGAGGCCCGTACCTTCGGCATGGAAGGCATGTTCCGCCAGCTCGGCATCTACTCCTCGGTCGGCCAGCTCTACGAGCCGGTGGACAAGGACCAGGTGATGTTCTACCGCGAGGACAAGAAGGGCCAGATCCTAGAGGAAGGCATCAACGAGGCCGGCGCCATGTCCAGCTGGATTGCCGCCGGTACTTCCTACAGCACCCACAACCAGCCGATGCTGCCGTTCTACATCTTCTATTCGATGTTCGGCTTCCAGCGCATCGGCGACCTGGCCTGGGCCGCCGGCGACAGCCGCGCGCACGGCTTCCTGATCGGCGGCACCGCCGGTCGCACCACGCTGAACGGCGAAGGCCTGCAGCACGAGGACGGCCACAGCCACCTGCTGGCCTCGACCATCCCGAACTGCCGCACCTACGATCCGACCTACGCCTACGAACTGGCGGTGATCATCCGCGAAGGCTCGCGGCAGATGATCGAAGAGCAGCAGGACATCTTCTACTACATCACCGTGATGAACGAGAACTACGTCCAGCCGGCCATGCCGAAGGGCGTAGAGGAAGGCATCATCAAGGGCATGTACCTCCTCGAGGAGGACAAGAAGGAAGCCGCTCACCACGTGCAACTGCTGGGCTCCGGCACCATCCTGCGCGAAGTCGAGGAAGCGGCCAAGCTGCTGCGCAACGACTTCGGCATCGGCGCCGACGTCTGGAGCGTGCCGAGCTTCAACGAACTGCGTCGCGACGGCCTTGCCGTCGAGCGCTGGAACCGCCTGCATCCGGGCCAGAAGCCGAAGCAGAGCTACGTCGAGGAGTGCCTGGGCGGCCGTCGCGGCCCGGTGATCGCCTCCACCGACTACATGAAGCTCTACGCCGAGCAGATCCGCCAGTGGGTTCCCTCCAAGGAGTACAAGGTGCTCGGCACCGACGGCTTCGGCCGCAGCGACAGCCGCAAGAAGCTGCGCAACTTCTTCGAAGTGGATCGTCACTGGGTGGTGCTGGCCGCGCTCGAAGCGCTGGCCGATCGCGGCGATATCGAGCCGAAAGTGGTGGCCGAGGCCATCGCCAAGTACGGTATCGATCCGGAGAAGCGCAACCCGCTGGATTGCTAATTCGCTCCATACTCCCCTCGGCAGCGAGGGGTTTCGAGCACGCCGGCGCCGCCAACGGGCGGCGCCGGCTCACAACGAACCAAGGACCAAAAGTCTTTGTTTTGCGCGCCGCACAGCGGTGGTGGCACGTAAAAGGAGAGGAATGTGAGCGAACTCATTCGCGTACCCGACATCGGCAACGGTGAGGGTGAAGTCATCGAGCTGCTGGTCAAACCCGGCGACAAGGTCGAGGCCGATCAGAGCCTGCTGACCCTGGAATCCGACAAGGCCAGCATGGAAATCCCCAGTCCCAAGGCCGGGGTAGTGAAAAGCATCAAGGCGAAGGTCGGCGACACCTTGAAAGAAGGTGACGAAATCCTCGAGCTGGAAGTGGAAGGCGGCGAACAGCCTGCCGAAGCCAAGGCCGAGGCAGCGCCCGCCCAACCGGAAGCGCCGCAAGCCGAAGCGCCTGCTCCCACACCGAGCGAGAGCAAGCCGGCCGCCCCCGCCGCGGCCAGCGTCCAGGACATCAAGGTCCCGGACATCGGCTCGGCCGGCAAGGCCAACGTCATCGAAGTGATGGTCAAGGCCGGCGACACGGTCGAGGCCGACCAGTCGCTGATCACCCTGGAATCCGACAAGGCCAGCATGGAGATCCCCTCGCCGGCCTCCGGCGTGGTGGAAAGCGTCTCGATCAAGGTCGGTGACGAAGTCGGCACCGGCGACCTGATCCTCAAGCTGAAGGTGGAAGGCGCCGCTCCGGCAGCCGAAGAGCAGCCGGCAGCCGCTCCGGCCCAGGCCGCGGCGCCCGCCGCCGAGCAGAAGCCCGCCGCGGCGGCCCCTGCGCCAGCCAAGGCCGATACCCCGGCTCCGGTCGGCGCACCCAGCCGCGACGGCGCCAAGGTCCACGCCGGCCCGGCGGTGCGCATGCTGGCGCGCGAGTTCGGCGTCGAGCTGAGCGAAGTGAAAGCCAGCGGTCCCAAGGGCCGCATCCTCAAGGAAGACGTCCAGGTCTTCGTCAAGGAGCAACTGCAGCGCGCCAAGTCCGGCGGTGCCGGCGCCACCGGCGGAGCCGGTATCCCGCCGATCCCGGAAGTCGACTTCAGCAAGTTCGGCGAAGTGGAAGAAGTGGCGATGACCCGCCTGATGCAGGTCGGCGCCGCCAACCTGCATCGCAGCTGGCTGAACGTGCCGCACGTGACCCAGTTCGACCAGTCGGACATCACCGACATGGAAGCCTTCCGCGTTGCCCAGAAGGCCGCGGCGGAGAAGGCCGGGGTCAAGCTGACCGTACTGCCGATCCTGCTCAAGGCCTGCGCCCACCTGCTCAAGGAACTGCCGGACTTCAACAGTTCGCTGGCCCCCAGCGGCAAGGCGCTGATCCGCAAGAAGTACGTACACATCGGCTTCGCCGTGGACACTCCGGACGGCCTGCTGGTCCCGGTGATCCGCGATGTCGACCGGAAGAGCCTCCTGCAACTGGCCGCCGAGGCCGCCGAGCTGGCCGACAAGGCCCGCAACAAGAAGCTCTCGGCCGATGCCATGCAGGGCGCCTGCTTCACCATCTCCAGTCTCGGCCACATCGGCGGCACCGGCTTCACGCCGATCGTCAACGCGCCGGAAGTGGCGATCCTCGGTGTGTCCAAGGCGACCATGCAGCCGGTATGGGACGGCAAGGCCTTCCAGCCGCGCCTGATGCTGCCGCTGTCGCTGTCCTACGACCATCGCGTGATCAACGGCGCCGCCGCGGCGCGCTTCACCAAGCGCCTGGGCGAGCTGCTGGCGGACATCCGCACCCTGCTCCTGTAATACCTGCGCCGCTCCCCACGGAGCGGCCAGCCCCTCTCGCGAGCATGCCACGCTCGTCTCTCGGCCCCACCGGATGGTGGGGCTTTTTTTGCCCGCCTGACGGCTCGGCGAAACTGCGACCCGTCGTACCGCCAGCGAATGCCAAAGGACCCACAGGCGCGAGTTCGGCGCGCACGATGACAGGCGCTCGACGCCAACCCTCCCGGCGAAGCCAACCCTACGAAAAACAGGGCTTTTCCAGCGGCGCCGCAGACCTCCGACCGTCCAGCGGTTTTTTCCCGGATACGCTTAACTTGGGCCCTGCCGGGCCGATACAGAGTTACTTGTCAGACCAATCGGCATAATGCACCCTTTGCCTGCACCCCATCGAAACGGGTCGAGGCCTCCCCCTCGCTCAGTACCTGGAATCAGCCTCGCATGAAAAGTCATCCCGATGCCGCCAGCCGTTCGGCGGCCGAGGTTGTCACGCAGCTACCCGTGCCGTCGCGGCTCGGGCTGCTGCGTTTCGAGCGGCTGAACGAGCCGAGCTGGGCACTGCTGTTCCTCGATCCTGCCTGCGAGCGCCAGCTCGGGCTGCCGGCGACTACCCTCTGCGCACTGCTCGATGCGCCTTACGCCAGCCTGATGGAACCCGAGGCCCGCCACCGCCTGCACGAGCAGATCCAGCAGCAACTGGTGAAGCGCCCGCACTACCAGGTGAGCTACAAGCTGCACACACCCAACGGCGTGCTGACCATGCTGGAGTTCGGCGAAGCCTTCCAGCAGCATGGCCGCCAGTTGCTGCACGGCTACCTGATGGTCGAGGAGCGAGCGGAGAGCGCCGAGCGCAGCGAACAGTTGCTCGACCTGGAATCGCAGAACCTGCGCCTGAAGGCGTCCCTGGACCTCTACCAGCGCTCCCAGGACGACCACCTGCAACACCTGCTGCGCTCGCGCACCCAGCAGAACCTGATCGTCCGCCTGGCCCGCCATCGCTACCTGTCCAGCGACCCGCTGCTGGAAGCCGCGCAACTGATCACCCAGGCCGCCTGCGAAGCCTACGGCACCGCGCGCGCCGGCATCTGGCGCCTGCTCGACGACCAGCGCCTGGAAGCGGTGACCGTCTACCGCCGCGACCTCGACCAGTACGAGAAGCCCCAGAGCATCGACGCCAGCCGCTACCCCGCCTACCTCGAGGCGGTACACAGCGGGCGCGCCATCGACGCCCACAACGCCCAACGCGACCCACGCACCCAGGAACTCTACAAGGACTACCTGAAGCCGCTGGGCGTCAACGCCCTGCTCGACGCCACCATCCGCATCGGCGGCGAGGTGGTCGGCGTGCTGTGCCTGGAACACGCCGGCGAGAACCGCATGTGGCAGAGCGACGAGATCGCCTTCGCCGGGGAACTCGCCGACCAGTACGCGCAGGTCCTGATGAACCACGAGCGACGCAATGTCTCCAGCGCCCTGCACTTGTTCCAGCGCGCGGTGGAACAGAGCGCCAGCGCCTTCCTGCTGATCGACCGCAACGGCGTGGTGGAATACGTCAATCCGAGCTTCACCTCGATCACCCAGTACAGCGCCGACGAAGTGCGTAACCGACGCCTGTCCGAGCTTCCGGCGCTGGAGAACCTCAGCGAGCTGCTGTTCGACGCGCGTTCCGCGCTGACCCAGCAGAACAGCTGGCAGGGCGAGTTCCGCAGCCGCCGCAAGAACCACGAGCCTTACTGGGGCCAGTTGTCGCTGTCGAAGGTCTACGACGATCTCGGCGAGCTGACCCACTACATCGGCATCTACGAAGACATCACGCAGAACAAGCTGGCCCAGCAGCACATCGAGAAACTCGCCTACCGCGACAACCTCACCGGCCTGGCCAACCGGCACTATTTCATCGGCGCCCTCGAGGAACGCCTGGAAAGCAGCGGCGACCGCCCGCTCAGCCTGCTGCTGGTGGACATCGACAACTTCAAGCGGATCAATGACAGCCTCGGCCACCAGACCGGCGACAAGCTGCTGGTCAGCCTGGCCCGGCGCTTGCGCAGTTGCCTCGGCGACGGCGCCACCCTGGCGCGCTTCGCCAGCAACGAGTTCGCCGTGCTGCTCGACGACACCGCGGTGGAAAAGGGCGAAAGCATTGCCGCGCAGGTCCTGCACATGCTCGACAAGCCGCTGTTCGTCGACAACCAGTTGATCAACATCACCGGCTCCATCGGCCTGGCCAGCGCCCCGCAGCACGGCTGCGACCCGCAGACCCTGATGAAGTACGCCGGCCTGGCGCTGCACAAGGCCAAGGCCAACGGCAAGCACCAGGTCCAGGTGTTCACCGAGGCGCTGACCGCCGAGGCCAGCTACAAGCTGTTCGTCGAGAGCAACCTGCGCCGCGCCCTGGCGCAGAACGAACTGGCGGTGCACTACCAGCCCAAGCTGTGCCTGCGCAGCGGCCAGTTGCTCGGCCTGGAAGCCCTGCTGCGCTGGCAGCATCCGGAAAAAGGCATGATCCGCCCGGACCGCTTCATCAGCGTGGCCGAGGAAACCGGGCTGATCGTGCCGATCGGCAAGTGGGTGATCCGCGAAGCCTGTCGCCAGGCCCGCGAGCTGGCCGAGGCCGGGCTGGGCGAGCTGCAGATCGCCATCAACCTGTCGCCCAAGCAGTTCACCGACCCGGACCTGGTCGGCTCGATCGCGGCGATCCTCCACGAAGAGAACATTCCGGCCAGCCAGCTGGAACTGGAGCTCACCGAAAGCCTGCTGCTGGACGCCACCGACGATACCCGCCAGCAACTCGAACGCCTGAAGAGCCTCGGCCTGACCCTGGCGATGGACGACTTCGGCACCGGCTACTCGTCACTGAGCTACCTGAAGAAATTCCCCATCGACGTGATCAAGATCGACCGCAGCTTCATCAAGGACATCCCGGACAGCCAGGACGACATGGAAATCACCTCGGCGGTGATCGCCATGGCCCACAACCTCAAGCTCAAGGTAGTCGCCGAAGGCGTGGAGAGCGCCGAGCAACTGGCCTTCCTCCGGCGCAACCGCTGCGACATCGGCCAGGGCTACCTGTTCGACCGGCCGATCCCCAGCGACCTGCTCAATACCAGCCTGCTGCGCTATCCCTGCCGCACCCTGCACTGATCGCCCAGGCCTCCCCCGCCGGCGCGGAAAGGCTGTACTCTCTGTGCTCATCCGCGAGTCATTCGCCTACCCCCTGAGCAGGAGACGAGAGCCATGGTTCTGCGTTCTGAAATCCTCACCAAGAAAAGCGAGCTGCCCACGCCGGACCAGGCCCTGCCGGGTCGCGAAAGCGCCATGCCGGTGCCCGAAGCGCACTTCGTCAACGGCCGCCCGCTGACCGCGCCGTTCCCCGCCGGCCTGCAACAGGTGCTGTTCGGCATGGGCTGCTTCTGGGGCGCCGAGCGTCGCCTCTGGCAGCAACCGGGCGTCTGGGTGACCGCGGTGGGTTATGCCGGCGGCTACACGCCGAACCCGACCTACGACGAAGTCTGCTCCGGCCTGACCGGCCACAGCGAGGTCGTGCTGGTGGTCTACAACCCGCAGGAGACCAGCTTCGAACAGCTGCTCAAGGTATTCTGGGAAGCCCACGACCCGACCCAGGGCATGCGCCAGGGCGGCGACATCGGCACCCAGTACCGCTCGGTGATCTACACCTTCGACGCGGCCCAGAAGGCCGCGGCCATGGCCAGCCGGGAGAGCTTCCAGGCCGAACTGGCGAAAGCCGGCTACGACCGCATCACCACCGAGATCGCCGACGTCCCGCCCTTCTACTACGCCGAGGCCTACCACCAGCAGTACCTGGCGAAGAACCCCAACGGCTACTGCGGCCTGGGCGGCACCGGGGTGTGCCTGCCGGCCTGACGACTATTCCGCCACCAGCCAGTCGAGACGCCAGCCGCCCTGGCTCTGGGCCATGACCTCGGCCAGCCAGGGCAGCAGGTCGCGCAGTTCGTCCTCCAGCGGCCACGGCGGATTGACGATGGCCAGCCCGGAGCCGTTGAAACGCTCGGCGTCGTCGATCGGATGCACGTGCAGCTCGGCACGCAGCAGCTTCGGCGCGACGCTACGTTCCAGGGCCTGGTAGAAACGCTTGAGCTGGCGCTCGTCCTTGATCGGATACCAGATCACCACCACCGTCTGGCGCATCCGCCCGATCGCCTCGTCGAGCGCAGCGACACAACGCTGCAATTCGTCGGCCTGCTCGAACGGCGGATCGATCAGCAGCACCGCGCGCTTTTCCGGCGCCGGCAGGAACGCCCGCGGCAGCAGCCAACCGTCGCCCTGGTGCACGGCGACCCGCCGTTCGCCAGCCATGTTGGCCTTGAGCAGGCGGCCGTCCTCGGGATGCAGTTCGTTGAGCAGCACGCGGTCCTGGGCGCGGGTCAGGCGCCGTGCCAGTTCCGGCGAGCCCGGGTAGTAGCGCAGGGAGCCGTCCGGGTTCAGGTGACGGATCACGTCCAGGTAATCGTCCAGTTGCTCGGGCAGGCCTTCGCGCTCCCACAGGCGGGCGATGCCCTGCTCCCACTCGCCGGTGCGGCTGGCCTCGTCACCCTGCAAGTCGTAGAGGCCGACCCCGGAATGGCTGTCCAGGTAGGCGTACGGCGTGTCCTTGCGCCCCAGCAGGGCGAAGATTCGCGCCAGCACCAGGTGCTTGAAGACATCGGCATGGTTGCCGGCGTGGTAAGCGTGACGATAGTTCATGATGACTGCTCCTTGGACAGCGCCAGGCAGCGCTGCTAGCCAGACCGCCCGGCCCCGGCGGATTCGCGCCGACCCCGCGTCGGCACAGGCCCTCGCCCATGGGCGAGGGGCGCGGATTCTACCAGCCTCCCGAGGCTTCGGCAGCGGTCTCGCCGTCGCAGGTTTGGCCCTTGTATCACGCATATCGATGTTGGTTGGCGACCTTCATTCACCAGCCTAGACTCGCTGGCACCCTGGCACCGCCTGCGACGGTCGATGCCTTCGCCGCGCCGCCCCACGATCCCCTTTCGCCGAGGTCGTCATGTCCGAAACCCTGCTCAGTTCCCGCAACCTGGCGTTCGAGCTGTACGAAGTCCTCGATGCCGAAGCCCTGACCCAGCGCCCGCGCTTCGCCGAACATAGCCGCGAAACCTTCGATGCCGCCCTCGGCACCGCGCGGAGCCTGGCGGAAAAGCTGTTCGCCCCGCACAACCGCAAGGGCGACGAACACGAGCCGCTCTATGAGAATGGCTCAGCCACGCTGATTCCGGAAGTGAAGCCGGCAGTGGATGCCTTCCTCGACGCCGGCTTCCTCAACGCCACCCGCAGCTTCGAGCAGGGCGGCATGCAGTTGCCGACCCTGCTGTCGCAGGCCTGCTTCGCCCACTTCCAGGCGGCCAACGTCGGTAGCTCGGCCTATCCGTTCCTGACCATGGGCGCCGCCAACCTGATCGAGAGCTTCGGCAGCGAGGAGCAGAAGCAGCGCTTCCTGCAACCGATGATCGAGGGCCGCTTCTTCGGCACCATGGCCCTCACCGAACCGCACGCCGGCTCCTCCCTCTCCGACATCCGCACCCGCGCCGAACCGGCTGCCGACGGCAGCTATCGGATCAAGGGCAACAAGATCTTCATCTCCGGCGGCGACCACCCGCTCTCCGAGAACATCGTGCATATGGTCCTGGCCAAGCTGCCGGATGCACCGCCGGGGGTGAAAGGCATCTCGCTGTTCATCGTGCCGAAGTTCCTGGTCAACGCCGACGGCAGCCTAGGGCCGCGCAACGACGTGATCCTCGCCGGCCTGTTCCACAAGATGGGTTATCGCGGCACCACCTCCACCGCGCTGAACTTCGGCGACAACGGCGCCTGCGTCGGCTACCTGGTGGGCAAGCCGCACCACGGCCTGGCCTACATGTTCCAGATGATGAACGAGGCGCGCATCGGCGTCGGCATGGGCGCGGTGATGCTTGGCTATGCCGGTTACCTCTATTCGCTGGAGTACGCCCGCGAACGCCCGCAGGGCCGCCTGCCGGACGGCAAGGACCCGAGCGCGCCACAGGTGGCGATCATCCGCCACGCCGACGTGCGGCGCATGCTGCTGACCCAGAAGGCCTATGTCGAAGGCGCTTTCGACCTGGGCCTGTACGCCGCGCGCCTGTTCGACGACAGCCAGACCCTGGAGGACGACGAACAGCGCCGCCAGGCCCACGAACTGCTCGACCTGCTGACCCCGATCGTCAAGTCCTGGCCCTCGGAGTTCTGCCTGAAGGCCAACGAGCTGGCGATCCAGATCCTCGGCGGCCACGGCTACACCCGCGAATACCCGGTGGAACAGTACTACCGCGACAATCGCCTGAACCCGATCCACGAAGGCACCCACGGCATCCAGTCCCTCGACCTGCTGGGACGCAAGGTCGGGCAGAACAACGGCGCCGGCCTGCGCCAGCTGACCCGCCTGATCCAGGACGCCTGCCGGCGCGCCGAAGCCCATCCATCCCTGGCCGCCCTGCGCCAGCCGCTGGAACGGCTGGTGGCGCGGCTGTCCGAGGTGACCCTGGCGCTGCTCGGCGACCTGATGCAGGGCCAGGTCAACCAGGGCCTGGCCAACTCGGCGCTGTACCTGAAGGTGTTCGGCCATGCGGTGATCGGCTGGCGCTGGCTGGAGCAGGCGATCCGCGCCGAGGAAGGGCTGGCTCGCGGCGACTGCGCCGACGCCGACTTCTATCGCGGCAAGTTGCAGGCCGCTCGCTACTTCCTGACCTGGGAAGTGCCTGGCTGCCACCACGAACTGGCGCTGCTGGAGGCCCGCGACGACGTGTGTTCGAGCATGCAGGAAGAATGGTTCTGATCCTGCCTGCCCTTTCCCGCCCCGGTCACGTCCGGGGCTTTTTTATGTCCGGGCATGAACGCCGGGTTGCCGTTGCCTGGCGGCCACGCCAGCGAGTTCGCGCGCACTCGCCCGGACAACGCGAAAGCCTCGGAATTCCTTCGAAAAAAACCGCCGACGCCCCTTTACAGTCCGCCAAATCCGCAGGTTAGAATCACTTGGCATGCGGCCTGCATCCTGTCTACGTAATTCCCCTACGTAAAACCGACCCGTAGCGTCGCCTTCCCCCTGTCCCGCCGCGAGGAGGCCGACCTTGGACGCCGTCACCGTCAATAATTTCTTCCTGATCGGGGCGGTGCTGGTCGGCATGAGCATCCTCGTCAGCTCGCTGTCCTCCCGCCTGGGCATCCCGATCCTGGTGATCTTCCTCGCCGTCGGCATGATCGCCGGCAACGATGGGGTCGGCGGCATCGTCTTCGACAACTATCCGGTGGCCTACCTGGTGGGCAACCTGGCGCTCGCCGTGATCCTCCTCGACGGCGGCCTGCGCACCCGCGTCTCCAGCTTCCGCGTGGCGCTCTGGCCGGCATTGTCGCTGGCCACCCTGGGCGTGTTGGTGACCACCGGCCTGACCGGCATCGCGGCGGCCTGGCTGTTCGACCTGCACTGGATGGAAGGCCTGCTGATCGGCGCCATCGTCGGCTCCACCGACGCCGCCGCGGTGTTCTCCCTGCTCGGCGGCAAAGGTCTCAACGAGCGGGTCACCGCGACCCTGGAGATCGAATCGGGCAGCAACGACCCGATGGCGGTATTCCTCACCGTGACCCTGATCGAGATGCTCGCCAGCGGCCAGACCGGCCTCAGCTGGGGCTTCGTCCTGCACCTGGTGCAGCAGTTCGGTCTCGGCGCCCTGCTCGGTCTCGGCGGCGGCTGGTTGCTGCTGCAACTGATCAACCGCATGCACCTGGCCGGCGGCCTCTACCCGCTGCTGGTGATCAGCGGCGGCCTGCTGGTGTTCGCCCTGGCCAACGCCGTCGGCGGCAGCGGCATCCTGGCCATCTACCTGTGCGGCCTGCTCCTCGGCAACCGGCCGATCCGCAGCCGCCACGGCATCCTGCACATGCTCGACGGCATGGCCTGGCTGGCGCAGATCGGCATGTTCCTGGTCCTCGGCCTGCTGGTCACCCCCCACGACCTGTGGCCGATCGCCCTGCCGGCGCTGGCCCTGGCGCTGTGGATGATCCTGGTGGCGCGACCGCTGTCGGTGCTGATCGGACTGATCCCGTTCCGCGCCTTCCACGACCGCGAGAAAGCCTTCATCGCCTGGGTCGGCCTGCGCGGCGCGGTGCCGATCATCCTCGCGGTGTTCCCGCTGATGGCCGGCCTGCCGAACGCCCAGCTGTTCTTCAACGTGGCCTTCTTCATCGTCCTGGTCTCGCTGCTGGTGCAGGGCACCAGTCTGCCCTGGGCGGCCAGGCTGCTGCGGGTGGTGGTGCCGCCGGACCCGGCACCGATATCCCGCGCCGGCCTGGAGATCCACCCGACCAGCGAGTGGGAGCTGTTCGTCTACCACCTGAACAAGGAAAAGTGGTGCATCGGCGCCGCCCTGCGCGAGCTGAAGATGCCCGGCGGGACCCGGATCGCCGCGCTGTTCCGCGGCACCGAACTGCTCCACCCGTCGGGCAGCACCATCCTCGAGGCCGACGACATCCTCTGCGTGATCGGCCACGAACACGACCTGCCGGCCCTCGGCAAGCTGTTCAGCCAGGCGCCCGACCGCGGCCTCGGCGCGCGCTTCTTCGGCGACTTCGTGCTGGAAGGCGATGCCCAGCTGTCGGCGGTGGCCTCGCTCTACGGCCTGAAGCTCGACGGCATCGACGGCGAGCAAGCGCTGGGCCGCTTCATCGCCCACGAGATCGGCGGCGAAGCGGTGATCGGCGACCAGGTGGAGTGGAACGGCCTGACCTGGACCGTGGCCGCCCTGGAAGGCAACCGTATCCGCAAGGTCGGCGTGAAGTTTCCGGAAGGCCGCCCAGGGCCCGGACTTTTCCTCTGATTTCCTGTCGAATCCCCGTTCCGTGACGCCTTGCGGCGTCCCGGAGCCACCACTAACCTGCATTCACCCTTCTTCGAGTCTCTTCTCGACCATGCCTGCCCTCCGCTCCCTGATCGCTACTCTTTTCCTCGGCCTCTGCCTTGCCAGTCCGCCGCTCCTCGCCCAGTCCGAGCCGCCCTCGGCCGAAGCCGTCCAGCAAAGCCTCGACAAGCTGGCCGAACGCAAGCTCGCCGAAGCCGACCAGAAGGTCGTCAAGGCCAGACTCGAACAGACCCTCAAGTTCCTCGCCGCGCGCGACGAAGCGCTGCAGAGCCTGGAAGACCTGAAAAAGCGCCTGAGCGACGCGCCCCGGCAGATCGAGGATAACCAGCGCGAACTGGAGCGCCTGAAGAAGACCCGCGAACGCCCGGTCAGCGAGCGCTACAGCGGCGAGAGCGTGGCCCGCCTGGAGATGCTGCTCAACGACCGCACCACCCAGCAGGCCGAGTGGCAGAAGGCCCTGGGCGAGGCCAACAGCCTGTCGATCACCGCCGAGACCCGCCCGGAACGAGCCCAGGCCGGCATCAGCAGCATGCAGGCACGGATCCTGGAGATCGGCTCGCTGCTCAAGGCCGGCAAGGAAAGCGGCAAGGCGATCAACGCCGACCGTCGCGGCGAGCTGCTCGCCGAGCAGGCCGCGCTGACCGTGCAGAGCCAGCTGTTGCGCCAGGAACTGGCCGGCAACAACCTGCTGCAGGACCTCGGCAAGAGCCAGCACGATCTGCTCACCGAGAAGATCTCGCGCCTGGAAAAGGAAACCCTCGACCTGCAGGCGCTGATCAGCGAGAAGCGCCGCGAGCAGTCGGAAAAGACCGTCGCCGAGCTGTCCAAGGAAGGCGCCCAGGGGGCCGGCACCGACAGCCTGCTGAGCCAGGAGAACGCCAAGAACCTGCGTCTCTCCGACTACCTGCTGCGCGCCACCGACCGCCTCAACGTGCTCACCCGGCGCAACCTCGAGACCAAGCAGCAACTGGACAACCTGACCCAGTCCAACCAGGCCCTCGAGGAACAGATCAACGTCCTGCGCGGCAGCCTGCTGCTGTCGCGCATCCTCTACAAGCAGAAACAGGCGCTGCCGAAGATCAAGACCGACCAGAGCCTGGCCGACGAGATCGCCGACCTGCGCCTCGGCCAGTTCGAACTGAACCAGGAACGCGACAAGCTGGCGACCCCGCAGCAATACCTGGACGACCTGCTCGCCCAGCAGCCCAGCGAGCAGGTCACGCCGGAACTGCGCAAGGATCTCGACACCCTGCTGGCAACCCGTTCCGAGCTGCTCGAACGGCTCAACCACGAACTCAACGCGCTGCTCAACGAAGCGATCACCTTGCAGTTGAACCAGAAGCAGTTGCTTTCCACCAGCGAGAGCCTGCGCACCACCCTCGACGAGCAGATGTTCTGGATTCCCAGCAACCAGCCGCTCGACCTGTCCTGGTTCAAGATGACCCCGACCCTGCTGAAGAACCAGCTCACCGAGATCCCCTGGGGCTCCGGGGTGCGTGAACTGGGCGAAGGCCTGGTCGATCGGCCGCTGCTGTTCCTGCCGCTGTTCCTGCTGATCGCCGCTCTGCTGTGGAAACGCCGCTACCTGTACGACAAGCTGGCGGAGCTGAACGACGACATCGGCCACTTCAAGCGCGACAGCCAGCTGCATACCCCGCTGGCGATCCTGATCACCATCCTCCTCGCCCTGCCCGGCACCCTGACCTTCGCCGTCGCCGGCCTGGCCCTGCTGCTGGACGCCCGCGGCCAGAACGCCACCCTCGGCAGCGCCCTGCTGGAAATGGCTCAGGTCTGGCTGCTGTTCTACACCGCCCATCGCATCCTCACCCCGGGCGGCATCGCCGAGCGGCATTTCCACTGGAGCCGCGAACAGGTCGGCTTCCTCGACAGGCACCTGGTCCGCCTCGGCGTTGTGGTCCTGGCGCTGGTCGGCGTGGTGACGGTGGCCGAGCACCAGCCGGCGAGCCTGGCCGACGACGTGATCGGCATCGCCGTGGTCCTGCTCGGCTACGCGGCCATGGCCTGGCTGCTCAGCCGCCTGCTGTTCAGCAGCCCCGGCGACGAGCGTCCGTCGCTGATCAAGATGATCGTCGGCCTCCTCTTCACCGCGCTGCCGCTGGTGCTCTTCGTCGCGGTCTGCTTCGGCTACTACTACACCTCGCTGAAGCTCACCGACCGTCTCATCGATACCCTCTACCTGCTGCTGCTCTGGTTCGTCATCGAAGCCGCCTTCGTCCGCGGCCTGGGCGTGGCGGCCCGGCGCCTGGCCTACGCCCGGGCCCTGGCGAAACGGCAGAACGCGGCGAAGGAAGGCGTCGACGGCGAGACCAACGTCGAGGAGCCGACCCTCGGCATCGAGCAGATCAACCAGCAATCGCTGCGGCTGATCCGCCTGGCCCTGCTGATCGGCTTCATCGTCTGCCTGTACTGGGTCTGGGCCGACCTGATCAGCGTGATCTCCTACCTCGACAACGTCACCCTGTACCAGTACACCGCCGGCACCGGCGAAGCGGCCACCAGCGTGCCGATCAGCCTGCGCGACTTCCTCGCGGCGCTGGCCATCGCGGTGGTCACCGTGGCCCTGGCGCGCAACCTGCCCGGCCTGCTGGAGGTATTGGTGCTACAGCGCCTGACCCTGGCCCAGGGCAGCGCCTACGCCACCACCACCCTGCTTTCCTATGCCATCAGCGGCATCGGCATCGTCAGCGCCCTGTCCACCCTCGGGGTCAGTTGGGACAAGCTGCAATGGCTGGTGGCGGCGCTCTCGGTAGGGCTCGGCTTCGGCCTGCAGGCGATCTTCTCCAACTTCGTCTCCGGCCTGATCATCCTTTTCGAGCGTCCGGTACGAATCGGCGACGTGGTGACCATCGGCAACCTGTCCGGCACGGTCAGTCGGATCCGCATCCGCGCCACCACCATCACCGATTTCGACCGCAAGGAGATCATCGTCCCGAACCAGACCTTCATCACCGGGCAACTGGTGAACTGGTCGCTGAGCGATACCGTGACCCGGGTCACCATCAAGATCGGCCTGGCCTACGAGACCGACCTGCCGCTGGCGCGCAAGCTGATGATGCAGGCGGTCAAGGAAAACCCGCGGGTACTGCGCGACCCGGAGCCGCTGCTGTACTTCCTGACCATCAGCGCCAGTACCTTCGACTACGAGCTGCGCTTCCACGTCCGCGAACTGGGCGACCGCAACCCCTCCACCGACGAGATCCTGACGAAGATCGCCACCAGCTTCCGCGAACACAAGATCGACATGGCTTTCAACCAGGTCGATGTGTTCGTCAAGAACCTCCAGGGCCAGCAGGTCCAGCTGTTCGTCGGCGAGCCGCAGCACAGCGGCGTCGGCAATCCGCCCGCGCTCAAGGGCCAGGACGGTCCCGCCGAACCGACCCGCTGAACCTCCGGGCCTGGACGCCCTCCGGCAATTCCCAGCACAATGCTCGGGAATTGCCGGAGGCCTCTCTTGAAATCACTCGACGACCTCGACTTCGACAACCGCTTCGCCCGCCTGGGCGACGCCTTCTCCACCGAAGTCCTGCCCGACCCCATCGCCGAGCCGCGCCTGGTGGTAGCCAGCCCCGCCGCCCTGGCGCTGCTCGACCTGCCAGCGGAAACCAGTGACGAAGCGCTGTTCGCCGAGCTGTTCGGCGGGCACAAGCTGTGGTCGGAGGCCGAGCCGCGGGCGATGGTGTATTCCGGCCACCAGTTCGGCTCCTATAACCCGCGCCTGGGCGACGGCCGCGGCCTGCTGCTCGGCGAGGTGATCAACCAGGCCGGCGAGCACTGGGACCTGCACCTCAAGGGCGCCGGCCAGACCCCCTACTCGCGGATGGGCGACGGGCGCGCCGTGCTGCGCTCGTCGATCCGCGAGTTCCTCGCCTCCGAAGCCCTTCCGGCACTGGGCATTCCCAGCAGCCGGGCGCTCTGCGTGATCGGTTCGAGCACGCCGGTCTGGCGCGAGAAGAAGGAAAGCGCGGCGATGCTGCTGCGCCTGGCGCCCAGCCACGTGCGCTTCGGTCACTTCGAATACTTCTACTACACCCGCCAGCACGACCAGTTGAAACAGTTGGCGGCGTTCGTCCAGGAACACCACTTCGCCGACTGCAACGCAGCCGAGCGGCCGTACGCGGCGATGTTCCGCCAGGTCGTCGAGCGCAACGCCGAACTCATCGCCCGCTGGCAGGCCTATGGCTTCTGCCACGGGGTGATGAACACCGACAACATGTCGATCCTCGGCATTACCTTTGACTACGGGCCCTACGCCTTCCTCGACGATTTCGACGCCAATCACATCTGCAATCACTCCGACGACGCCGGCCGCTACTCCTTCAGCAACCAGGTACCGATCGCCCATTGGAACCTGGCCGCCCTGGCCCAGGCGCTGACGCCACTGGTGGAAGTGGACGAACTGCGCGCCAGCCTCGACCTGTTCCTGCCCCTCTACCAGGCCCACTACCTCGATCTGATGCGCCGGCGCCTGGGCCTGGGCGTCGCCGCGGAGAACGACCAGGCCCTGGTCCAGGAACTGTTGCAGCGCATGCAGGGCAGCGCGGTGGATTACTCGCTGTTCTTCCGCCGACTCGGCGAGGAGACTCCGGAGCGGGCGCTGGCCAGCCTGCGCGACGACTTCGTCGACCGCGAGGCCTTCGACCGCTGGGCCGAGGCCTACCGCCGGCGCGTCGAGGAAGAAGGCGGAGACCAGGAGTCGCGGCGCCGGCGCATGCACGCGGTCAATCCGCTCTATGTGCTACGCAACTACCTGGCACAGCAGGCTATCGAAGCGGCCGAGCAGGGCGACTACACGGAAGTCCGCTTGCTGCACCAGGTGCTGAGTCGCCCGTTCGAGGAACAGCCGGGCATGGAGCGCTTCACTCGGCGCCCACCGGACTGGGGGCGGCACCTGGAAATCAGTTGCTCCTCCTGACGGGATGCCCTGACAGAACGGCGGCCGATAATGCCGCAATGGAATAAATACCTTCGGAAAACTTCTTAGACGCACTAAGAAAAGCCGATTATCTTCGCCGCCACACTTATTCCAGCCTGTTCTACCACCTCCTGTCAGGCGCCTTGCCGCATGAAGATACGCGACCTCGATCTCAGCCAGAGTTCGATCAACACCGAACACCAGGCGCTAGGTCTGCCTCCTGTCGAAGATTTCGTCACCCATCCGGACGACCACCCGGTACTGCGCGCCGCCATGTGGGCGGCGGTGCTGATCCTGGTCGGCCTGCTCGCCTTCCTGGCCTGGCGCCTGTTCTTCGACAACGGCGGCAGCAACGGCTTCGAGATCATCGAGCAGGCCCTGACCAGCCGGGGTTTCTGGAGCGCGGTGGCGGTGGGCTTCTTCGCCCAGGTGATCGACGGTGCGCTGGGCATGGCCTATGGCATCACCGCGACTACCTTCCTGCTCAGCGCTGGTGCCACGCCGGCCGCTGCCAGCGCCAGCGTGCACATCGCCGAAGTGTTCACCACCGGCTTTTCCGGGATTTCCCACGTCAAGCTCGGCAACGTCAACAAGTCACTCTTCCTCCGCCTGCTGCTGCCGGGAATGATCGGCGCGGTGCTCGGCGCCGTGCTGATAACCCGCTTCGACGGCCACCAGCTCAAGCCCTTCATCTCCGCCTACCTGCTGCTGATGGGCCTGTACATCCTGAGCAAGGCCTACCGCCACGTGATCAAGCGCCGGGCACCGCGCCACGTGGCCAAGCTGGCACTCTTCGGCGGCTTCGTCGATGCTGCCGGCGGCGGCGGCTGGGGCCCGGTGGTCACCAGCAGCCTGATCGGCTCGGGTAGCGACCCGCGCACCACCATCGGCTCGGTGAACTTCGCCGAGTTCTTCCTGACCATCGCCAGCGCCACCTCCTTCATCCTCCTCGCCGGCCAGCCGGACACCTGGAAGATGGTCGCCGGGCTGGTCTTCGGCGGCCTGTTCGCCGCACCGTTCGCCGCCCTGCTGTGCAAGAAGCTTTCGCCGCGCACTTTGCTGGTCATCGTCGGCACCCTGATCACCCTGATCAGCGCCTACAACATCTACATCGGCCTGCGCTGAAACCGACGCCGCCGCTCAGGCATAAGCGGCGAACACAACAGTCTAACCAGGCACGCTTTTCCTTGCCCGGGCGCATTGACCCGCCCGGCGCGCTTTCCCATGCTGCGTCCTTCCAATCTGCCCGAAGGAACGCTGCATGAAACTGGAAACCCTGGCCGTCCACGCCGGCTACAGCCCTGACCCGACCACCCGCGCGGTGGCGGTGCCGATCTACCAGACCACCTCCTACGCTTTCGACGACACCCAGCATGGCGCCGACCTGTTCGACCTGAAGGTACCGGGCAACATCTACACACGGATCATGAACCCCACCAACGACGTACTGGAACAGCGCGTCGCGGCGCTGGAAGGCGGGGTCGGGGCGCTGGCGGTGGCCTCGGGGATGGCGGCCATCACCTACGCGATCCAGACCGTCGCCGAGGCCGGCGACAACATCGTCTCGGTGGCCAAGCTCTACGGCGGCACCTACAACCTGCTGGCCCACACCCTCCCACGCATCGGCATCCAGGCGCGCTTCGCCGCCCACGACGACATCGCCGCCCTGGAAGCGCTGATCGACGAGCGGACCAAGGCCGTGTTCTGCGAAACCATCGGCAACCCGGCGGGCAACATCATCGACCTGCAGGCACTGGCCGACGCCGCTCACCGCCACGGCGTGCCGCTGATCGTCGACAACACGGTAGCCACCCCGGTGCTCTGCCGGCCGTTCGAGCACGGCGCCGACATCGTCGTGCACTCGCTGACCAAGTACATGGGCGGCCACGGCACCAGCATCGGCGGGATCGTGGTCGACTCCGGCAGATTCGACTGGGCGGCGAACAAGTCGCGCTTCCCGCTGCTGAACACGCCCGATCCGTCCTACCACGGCGTCACCTACACCGAGGCCTTCGGACCCGCCGCCTTCATCGGCCGCTGCCGGGTAGTACCGCTGCGCAACATGGGCGCGGCGCTCTCGCCGTTCAACGCCTTCCTCATCCTGCAGGGCCTGGAGACCCTGGCGCTGCGCATGGAGCGCCACTGCGACAACGCCCTCGCCGTAGCCCGCTACCTGCAACAACATCCGCAGGTGGCCTGGGTGAAATACGCCGGCCTCGCCGACAACCCCGAGCACGCCCTGGCCCGGCGCTACCTGGGGGGCCGCCCGGCGGCGATCCTGTCCTTCGGTATCCAGGGCGGCAGCGCCGCTGGCGCGCGCTTCATCGACGCGTTGAGGCTGGTGGTGCGGCTGGTCAACATCGGCGACGCCAAGTCCCTGGCCTGCCACCCGGCGAGCACCACCCACCGCCAGTTGAACGCGGAGGAACTGGCCCGCGCCGGAGTCTCCGACGACATGGTGCGGCTGTCGATCGGCATCGAGCACATCGACGACATCCTCGCCGACCTCGACCAGGCCCTGGCCGCCGCCGCACGCTGAGCGGATCGGTCAGTCCGGGCGAGCGTTTCGGTCCTTGCCCGGCCTGGCCAGCCGGCTAGTCTGGCTGGGATCCCCGACATGGAGAACGCCATGCCACTGCCCACCGAACTCGCCAGGCACCTGACCGAAGAAAAGATCGCCTTCGTCCAGCGCAGCGGACTCAGGGCGGAAGTCCTCGAACCCGGCCACGTGCGCCTGCGCATGCCGGGCGCCGGCAACGAGAACCACATCGGCAGCATGTACGCCGGGGCGCTCTTCACCCTCGCCGAAATTCCCGGTGGCGCGCTGTTTCTGACCAGCTTCGACAGCGCCCGCTTCTATCCCATCGTCAAGGAGATGACCTTGCGCTTCCGCCGCCCGGCCAAGGGCGACATCCGCGTCGAGGCACGCCTGGATGCCGAGCGCATCCGCCAACTGGAAACCGAGGCCGGAGAGCGCGGCAAGGCCGAATACAGCCTCGAACTGCAACTCACCGACGAGCAGGGGGAGGTGGTGGCGGAAAGCACCGCGTTGTACCAGCTACGCAGCCACGCGCGGCCCTGACTGGCAGATTTCGCAGGGCCCGGCGAAGGTTTTTTCTGCCGTGGATCAAGGTCCGTAGCGAGCTGCGGCGCGACAGTGGGGAAGCCAGCGTAGCCATCCCACGGAGTCCGCCATGATCCGCCACCTCCTGGTCGCCCACGACCTCACCCCGGAAGCCGACGTCGCCCTCGCCCGCGCCGCCCAGTTGGCCCGCCAGCACGATGCGCGGGTCAGTCTGCTGCACGTGTACGACCCGGGGCTATCGGCGTCGGCGGTGAAGACCGTCAGCGCCATGCTGCAACTCAAGCGCAAGGAGGCCGGCCTCGACGAGGACAGCGCCATCCACCTGTTCAGGGGCCAGCCGATCGACGGCATCCTGCAGCAGACCCGGGCGCTCGAACCGGACCTGCTGCTGATGGGCGCACACCACCAGAAGACCTTCGAACGCTTCGGCAACACCACCCTCGACCAGGTGGTGCGGCGCAGCCGGGTGCCGGTGCTGCTCGCCGTGCGCGAGGCGGACGAACCCTACCGCCAGGCGCTCAGCGCCCTGGACTTTTCCCAGTGCGCCTGTACCGCGCTGCGCCAGGCCTACCGCCTGCTGCCGGTGGAAGCCGACCTGCACGCCCTGCACGTGTTCGAGTCCCCCGACGACGGCGTGCTCGGCCTGCCCCGGCAGAATGCCGCGCACCTGGCCACCCAGGCCGGGCTGATCGAACAATTGCTGAGCGACGAGCAGGAGCGCCTGCCGGGCGTCGGGCCGCAGCTGAGCCACGAAGTGGTTCCCGGCGTGCTGCCGTACAGCCTGGACGCCGCGTTGAAGCAGCGCCAGCCGGAGCTGCTCGCCCTCGGCCGGCACAGCCGAAACGCGCTGATGCAGGCGCTGCTCGGCAACCTGGCGCAGCGTTACCTGCGCCAGCCGAGCTGCGACGTCCTGGTTACCTCGTAGAAGCGCTGCCGCAGAGGCTGCTCAGCTTTCGAGCAGCCCGTGCAACTCGACGAACTGCTGGGTCAGCTTGTGCCGCGGTTCGAGGAAGATCAGCGGGGTGCAAGCCTGGTGCGACTCGCGCATCTTCACCGAACTCATCAGGTACACCGGCAGCACCGGCAGTTCCTCCGCCACCAGCTCGTCGAGCAGTTGCTGCGGCAGGCTGGCGCGCGGCTGGAACTGGTTGACCACGATGCCCTCGACCTGCAGGTCTTCGTTGTGGTCGTCGCGCAGTTCCTCGATCTCCTGGAGAAGGCCATACAGCGCCTGGCGGGAGAAGCTGTCGCAATCGAAGGGAATCAGGCAGCGATCGGCAGCGATCAGCGCAGATACCGTGTAGAAATTCAGTGCCGGCGGGGTATCCAGGTAGATCCGGTCGTAGTCTTCGTCCAGTTCGTCCAGCAATTTGCGCAGCTTGTTGATCTTGTGCTTCGACTCCAGCTTCGGCTGCAGGTCGGCCAGTTCGGGGCTGGAGGTGACGATGTGCAGGTTGTCGAACGGCGTCTCGTAGATGTCGACCCTGCCCTTCTTGCTGAAGGGTCCGGAAGACAAGGTCTGCTTGAAGAAGTCGGCGATCCCCACCGGCAGGTCCTCGCCGGTCAGTCCGGTCAGGTAGTGCGTGGAGTTGGCCTGGGCGTCCAGGTCCACCAGCAGGGTGCGATAGCCCTCCGCCGCGCTGACCGCCGCCAGGTTGCAGGCGATGCTGGACTTGCCTACCCCGCCTTTCTGATTGAACACCACGCGCCGCATGGGAAATCTCCGTGAGCCGAGCCTGATCCCGGATGATAGGCAAAGCCGCGGGCAAGCGCGAGCGCCGTCTCGGTCCTGACGTAGAGCGGTTCAGCGCCGGCGCAGGCTGGCCGCCTCGCGGGTCACCAGGTCGATGAAGGACAGCGCCAGCGGCGAGCCCTCGTTCTGCCGGCGGACCAGCCATACCGCAGTCGTCGCCTCGGGATCGCTCAGGGTGCGGTAGACCACGCCGTCGACCCGGGTGCGGCGGAACGACGCCGGCAGGATCGACACCCCCAGTCCAGCCGAGACCAGGCCGATGATGGTCATCGCCTCGCTGGCCTCCTGGGCGATGCGCGGGCTGAAGCCGGCCTGTCGGGTCAGGGCGATGACCTGGTCGTAGAGCCCGGTGCCGTAGCTGCGCGGGAAGAACACGAAGGGCTCCTCGGCCAGGGCGGCGATGGCCAGGCCATCCTCGCTGCCGGCCGCCAGCGGATGGTCGGCCCGCAGCACCGCCACCAGCGGTTCGCGGAACAACTCCACCCAATGCACCGCATCCGGCAGCGCCAGCGGGCGGATCACGCCCACCTGCAGGCTTTCCTCGAGCAGCGCCTTGAGTACCTGGCGGCTGCTCATTTCCTGCAGGTCGAGGTGTACGTCCGGATAGGCCTTGCGGAAGGCATGGATGCTGCTGGGTATGGTCGAGGTGAAGGGTGCCGAGGAAGTGAAACCGATCTTCAGCTCGCCCAGTTCCCCCAGGTGGGCGCGACGCGCCAGCAGCACCGCCTTGTCTACCTGGGCCAGCACCTGGCGGGACTCGTCGAGGAACAGCCGGCCGGCGTCGGTGAGTTCGACGCGGCGGTTGGTGCGCTCGAACAGGCGCGCACCGATTTCCTCCTCCAGCGCCTGGATCTGCTGGCTCAACGGCGGCTGGGAGATCCCCAGGCGCTCGGCGGCGCGGCCGAAGTGCAGCTCCTCGGCGACGGCGATGAAATAGCGCAGGTGCCTGAGTTCCAAGCGGCCCCTCCTATTAGGTGTTTTTACATATCAATCGTGTCGATCAATATATTGGAAATCATATAAACCTATCTATATCCTTTGCCACATAACCTCCAACAACGACCCCTTGTCCCTGAAATCCAGGTGGCGCGGCCTCGTTGTGCCTGCTCGCCACCGTCCCCAGAGGTGCCCCGTGAGCAATCCGCAAGTCCGGCCACAGGCCGAAGAAGAACCCGCGTTAATCGAGGCGGCCCGCGAAGCAGCCAACGAGGTGCTGGAAGCCGCCACCGAAGTCGAACGCTATATCGAAAAAGGCACCCCGCAGTTCATGCGCACCTCCCTGGCGCTGTTCTCCGGCGGTTTCGCCACCTTTGCCCTGCTCTACTGCATCCAGCCGATGATGCCGGTGCTGTCCAAGGCGTTTTCCATCAGCGCCGCGGAAAGCAGCCTGGCATTGTCCGTCGCCACCGCCATGCTCGCCCTTGGCCTGCTGGTCACCGGCCCGATCTCCGACGCGATCGGCCGCAAGCCGGTGATGGTCGTCTCGCTGCTGGCCGCCGCGCTGTTCACCCTCGGCAGCGCGGTGATGCCCACCTGGCATGGCGTGCTGCTGATGCGCGCGCTGGTCGGGCTGTCCTTGAGCGGCCTGGCCGCGGTGGCGATGACCTATCTCAGCGAAGAGATCCATCCGCAGCACATCGGCTTGTCGATGGGCCTGTACATCGGCGGCAACGCCATCGGCGGGATGAGCGGACGCCTGATCAGCGGCGTCCTGGTCGATTTCATCTCCTGGCATGCCGCACTGGCGGTCCTCGGCGGCCTGGCCCTGGTCGCCGCGCTGGTGTTCTGGCGCGTGCTGCCCGAATCGAAACACTTCCGGCCGGCACCGCTGAAGCCGGCGACCCTGCTCAACGGCTACCGCTTGCACTTCCGCGACGCCGGACTGCCCTGGCTGTTCCTGATCGGCTTCCTGCTGATGGGCAGCTTCGTCACCCTGTTCAACTACATCGGCTACCGCCTGCTGGCCGAGCCCTACCACATGAGCCAGGCGGTGGTCGGCGTGCTCTCGGTGGTTTACCTCTCGGGCATCTACAGCTCGGCCTGGGTCGGTTCGCTGGCCGACAAGCTGGGGCGACGCAAGGTGCTCTGGGCGGTCATCCTGCTGATGCTCGGCGGCCTGCTGCTGACCCTGTTCGAGCCGATCCCGCTGATGCTCGCCGGCCTGCTGCTGTTCACCTTCGGCTTCTTCGGCGCGCACTCGGTGGCGAGCAGCTGGATCGGGCGCCGCGCCCTGCGCGCCAAGGGCCAGGCCTCGTCGCTCTATCTGTTCAGCTACTACGTCGGCTCGAGCCTGGCCGGCACCCTTGGCGGGGTGTTCTGGCATTACTACGGCTGGAACGGCATCGGGCTGTTCATCGGCTCGCTGCTGGTGGTCGCGGTATTGGTCTCGCTGCACCTGGCGCGCCTGCCGGCCCTGCCTGGCAACACCCTGGCGCAGCCCGCCCACTGAGTTCGAGGCGCCGGTCTCCCGGCGCCTTCACTCCGACCAGAAGCGTACTCCGGTCAGTTCTTCCGATAGCGCCCACAGCCGCGCGGCCAGCCCCAGGTCGCGCGCATTCCGCGGAATCCGCGCCGCTGCCGGATAACCGCGGGTTTCCAGCCAGCGATCCGGGCCGACATAGGCGCCGCCATACCAGCGCTGTTCGGTCAGCGCGGAAAGTGCCGGCAACGCCCCCATCTCCGCCGATTGCGCGAACGCTCCGTTGGCCACCTTCATCGCCCAGCGTCCCAGGCGCGAACCGGACATCGCCGGTGCCGCGTACTGCAGGTTGGTCGCCGCGTAGCCCGGATGCGCCGCCAGGCTCTGCAGAAGCACGCCCCGCTGGCCGGCGCGGCGCTGCAACTCCAGGCTGAACAGCAGATTGGCCTGCTTGCTGTGGCAATAGGCGAGATAGCGGTTGTAGCCGCGCTCGGCGTTGAGGTCGTCGAGCGGCAGCCGGCCGAACTGGTTGAAACCGCTGGTCATACCCACCACCCTGGGCCGTGGAGCGGCCAGCAACGAGTCCAGCAGCAGTCCCGTAAGCGCGAAGTGGCCAAGGTGATTGGTGCCCATCTGCATCTCGAAACCGTCGCGGGTACGCCGCAGGGGCAGGAACATCACTCCGGCGTTGTTGAACAAGAGATCGAGGCGTTCGTGGCGCTGGCGGAAACCGGCGGCGCAGGCGCGGATCGAGGCGAGGTCGGCCAGGTCGAGATCGGCCAGCTCCAGGCGTGCCTGGGGATACTCGTCGAGGATCGCCCGCCGCGCCCGCTCCGCCTGTTCGCGATTGCGGCAGGCCATCACCACGGTTGCCCCTTTGCCGGCCAGCGTGCGCGCCGCCTGCCAACCCAGGCCGCTGTTGGCGCCGGTGACCAGCGCCAGGCGCCCGGCCAGTTGCGGAATGTTGCGTCGTGCCCAGGGATGCATCGCTCGTTCTCCGCTTGACTGCGTTGCCGGGCAGTATCGCGGCGCCAGCCAATGCAGCGGCAGACGCGCTCGCGCCAGACTGCCGATCATTTCGGGCCAGGACACGCCAGCATGAGCCGCCGCACGGACTCCGACGCACCGACCATCACCGCCGCCTATCCGCGCCTGCTGCTCGGCCTGCTGGAGGAACGCGGCCTGGACGGACGCGCGCTGCTGCGGGAAATCGGTCTGTCGACGCTGCGACTGGAAGAGCCGGAAGCACGCGTCACATCGCAGCAGTACCAGGCGATCGCCGCCGCGGCGCTCGCGCTGAGCGGCGACCCCGGCCTCGGCGCACAGCTCGCCTTGCGCACGCCTCCCACCGCCCATGGCAGCCTGGGCTACGCGATGATGGCCTCGGCGACGCTCGGCGATGCCTTGTGCCTGGCGCTGCGCTACATGCCGCTGCTGCAGGGCAACGTCGAAATCAGCCTGCTGCGCGAGGACGAGCAGGTGATCCTGCGCCTGCTGCCAGGCCCCGCGCTCCCGCCGGCGCTGCACCGGTACTTCAGCGAAGCCCTGCTGATCGGCCTGTATCGCTCCGGCGCCTGGCTGCTCGGCGAACCGGCCCTGGTCGGCAGGCTCGACTTCGACTATCCCGAACCTGCCGTGCCTGTGCCACTGCCGCAGTGCCGCTACGACCAGGCCCACGTCCAGCTGGTGTTCCCCGCCATCCTGCTCGCCCGCTCGCTACCGATGGCCGATCCGGCTGCATTGCGCCGCGCCCGCGAACACTGCGAACGCGAACTGGCGCTGCTCGATGCCGGCCGCCGGGACATCTGCGCCCGCGTGCGGCTGGAGCTGGAACGGCAGGAACAGCGTTTCCCCAACCTGGAGGAAGTAGCCACGCGCCTGCACCTGTCCAGCCGCAGCCTCAAGCGGCATCTGCATGACGCCGGCACCAGCTTTCGCCAGTTGCTCGGCCAGGCTCGCCAGCGCCAGGCCTTGCGATTGCTGCGGCGTCCCGAGGTGTCGTTGCAGCGTATCGCCCTGTACCTGGGCTACAGCGATCCAACCAACTTCACCCGCGCCTTCAAGCGCTGGACCGGCGAGCCGCCGAGCGACACCCGCGCCCGCCTGCTGGGCGGGCAACCAGTTTCACGAACAAATGCCAAGCGCTCGACAAATCCCTCGCGTTTCCCTTGAGCGCGGCAAGCGCTGTCCTATGCTGCTGCGGCCGGCATCCGGCCGGCCTCGACAGCGATATGAAAGGGACTTTATGAAACCAGCGATCAAGCGCGCCTGCCTGCTCGGCACGGCACTGTTCTCCCTCTGCGCCAGCGCAGCCCAGGCGGCCGGCGTTCTGGTAGGAACCTGGGACCTGCGGGGCAACGGCCAGCTCGCCGCGGTCTACCGCGACGGCGCCAACCTGCAGGTGGTGGAAGGCGGCAGCACCCGCAACTACAGCTTCGGCAACGTGGTCTGGTCGGTCTTCGGCGCCACCGATACCGACGGCCAGCCAGGCGCGGAAATCCTGGTCAAGGCCGGTCCCGACCTGGTGATCGTCTCCCACGCCAGCACCACCCAGCGCAAGTACCCGGTAGGCAACGTCTCCTGGGCGATCATGCGTGCCACCGACGTCGACAACGTCGCCGGCGACGAAGTCATCCTCAGCATCGGCAACGGCGTGCGCACCGTATTCGATCGCACCCGTACGCAACGCGACGCCACCTTCAGCTACAACGGCACCTGGGGCCTGTTCGACGTCGCCGACGTGGACGGCGCGCCGGGCAAGGAACTGGTGCTGAACATGGGCAACGGCGTCAAGGTCATCGACCCGCGCACCAGTGGCGCCAAGGACTTCACCTTCAGCGGCTACCACGCGCTCGCACAGATCGCCGACCTCGACGGCCAGCCCGGCGCGGAGATCATCGGCCGCACCAGCACCGGCATCTACGTGATCAGCAACGCCAGTTCCCGCAAGGAATACAGCATCGGCGCCAGCGCCTGGGCACTCTATGGCGGCACCGCGGACACCGACGGCAAGCCGAGCAACGAGCTGATCGTGGTGATGCAGGGCAAGGTGCGGGTCATCCACCACGCCAGCGGCGCCAGCAACGACTACCGCATCGGCGACGTCAACTACAGCATCGATTCGGTGGCCGACATGGATGGCCAGCCGGGCGCGGAAATCCTCGTGCGCGACGCCAACGGCAAGCTGTTCGTGATCAACGACCGCACCGGCAAGGTAAGCAGTTGAGCCGGGCGGGTTGCGTAGGGCGGGTACGCCACCGGCGCGACCCCGCCAACCAACGCGCCGGAGGGCCGTCGGCCCGCGCATGAAAAAGGGGAGCCTCTGCTCCCCTTCTTTCGTTCCGGCTCAGCCGTGGTACTGCGCCGACAGCTCGTGCACCGCCTCGAAGAAGGCGCCGGCATGGGCCGGGTCGACTTCCGGGGTAATGCCGTGGCCGAGATTGAACACATGCCCCGTACCCTTGCCGTAGGCCGCCAGGATCCGCGCGACTTCGGCGCGGATCGCCGCCGGATTGGCGTAGAGCACCGAGGGATCCATGTTGCCTTGCAGGGCTACGCGCTCACCGACACGGGTCCGGGCGCTGCCGATGTCGCAGGCCCAGTCCAGGCCCAGCGCCTCGGCGCCAACCTCGGCCATCGACTCCAGCCACAGGCCGCCTCCCTTGGTGAAGAGGATCACCGGCACCCGGCGTCCGTCGTGCTCACGGATCAATCCATCGACGATCTTGCGCATGTAGGCCAGGGAGAACTCCTGGTAGGCCGCCGCCGACAGGCTGCCGCCCCATGAGTCGAAGATCTGCACCGCCTGGGCGCCGGCGCGGATCTGCCCGTTGAGGTAGCTGGTCACCGATTGCGCCAGCTTGTCCAGCAGAGCGTGCATGGCCTTGGGGTTGTCGTAGAGCATCGCCTTGGACTTGCGGAAGTCCTTGCTCGAGCCGCCCTCGACCATGTAGGTGGCGAGGGTCCAGGGGCTGCCGGAAAAGCCGATCAGCGGTACGCGGCCGTTCAGCTCGCGGCGGATGGTGCGCACGGCGTCCATCACATAGCCCAGGTCCTGTTCCGGGTCGGGAACCGGCAGCGCCTCGATGTCGGCCAGCGACGAGACCACCTTGCGGAAGCGCGGGCCTTCGCCGGTCTCGAAGTACAGGCCCTGGCCCATGGCATCGGGAATGGTCAGGATGTCGGAGAAGAGGATCGCGGCGTCCAGCTGCGGGTAACGGTCCAGCGGCTGCAAGGTCACTTCGCAGGCCAGCTCCGGGTTCATGCACAGGCTCATGAAATCGCCGGCCTTGGCACGGGTGGCACGGTATTCCGGCAGGTAACGACCGGCCTGGCGCATCATCCAGACGGGGGTGACATCGACGGGCTGCTTGAGCAGGGCGCGGAGGAAGCGGTCGTTCTTCAGGGCAGTCATAACGGCATCCGATCAAAGGCTGCTGGCTTCACGCGGGCGCGTGCGGAAGAGGGTTATCCACAGGCCGGCGGGCGAAAAGGGCCGCTATTGTCGCAAAGCACAAAACAAAAGGCACGGCGGGGGCCGTGCCTTTTGTCTATCGCGGTGATTTGTCGCAGCGCCGGTGGCGCCGCGGGTCAGACGCCAAGGTAGTCGAGGATGCCTTCGGCCGCGGTACGCCCTTCGAAGATCGCCGTCACCACCAGGTCGGAACCACGGACCATGTCGCCACCGGCGAAGATCTTCGGGTTGCTGGTCTGGTGCTTGAACTGCGCCTGCGCCGGAGCCACCACGCGGCCCTGGCTGTCGGTGGCGATCTCGAAGCGCTCGAACCACGGCGCCGGACTCGGCCGGAAGCCGAAGGCGATCAGCACGGCTTCCGCCGGGATGATCTCCTCGGAGCCGGGGATCGGTTCGGGGCTGCGGCGTCCGCGGGCGTCCGGCTCGCCGAGACGGGTCTCGACCACCTTCACGCCTTCCACCCGGTCCTCGCCGACGATGGCGATGGGCTGGCGGTTGAAGAGGAACTTCACGCCCTCTTCCTTGGCGTTCTTCACTTCCTTGCGCGAGCCCGGCATGTTTTCTTCGTCACGGCGATAGGCACAGGTCACCGACTTGGCGCCCTGGCGGATCGAAGTGCGGTTGCAGTCCATCGCGGTGTCGCCGCCGCCCAGGACCACCACGCGCTTGCCCTTCATGTCGACGAAGTCCTCGGCCGACTTCTCGAAGCCGAGGTTGCGGTTCACGTTGGCGATGAGGAAGTCCAGGGCGTCGTGTACGCCCGGCAGGTCCTCGCCGGGGAAACCACCCTTCATGTAGGTGTAGGTGCCCATCCCCATGAACACGGCATCGTACTCATCGAGCAACTGCTCCATGGTCACGTCCTTGCCGATCTCGGTGTTCAGGCGGAACTCGATGCCCATGCCGGTGAACACCTCGCGGCGACGGCTGAGGACGTGCTTCTCCAGCTTGAACTCGGGAATGCCGAAGGTCAGCAGGCCGCCGATCTCCGGGTTGCGGTCGAACACCACCGGGGTCACGCCGTTGCGCACCAGCACGTCGGCGCAGCCGAGGCCGGCCGGGCCGGCACCGATCACCGCGACGCGCCTGCCGGTCGGCTTGACCTTGGACAGGTCCGGGCGCCAGCCCATGGCGAAGGCCGTATCGGTGATGTATTTCTCCACCGAGCCGATGGTCACCGCGCCAAAGCCGTCGTTGAGGGTACAGGCACCCTCGCAGAGGCGGTCCTGCGGGCAGACCCGGCCGCAGACTTCCGGCAGGGTGTTGGTCTGGTGCGACAGTTCGGCGGCGGCCAGGATGTTGCCTTCGGAAACCAGCTTCAGCCAGTTCGGGATGAAGTTGTGCACCGGGCACTTCCACTCGCAGTAGGGGTTGCCGCAGCCCAGGCAGCGGTGGGCCTGGTCGGCGGCCTGCTGCGGCTTGAACAGGTCGTGGATCTCCACGAACTCGCGCTTGCGCTGGCGCAGCAGCTTCTTCTTCGGGTCCTTGCGCCCGACTTCGATGAACTGGAAATCGTTGTTCAGGCGGTCGGAATTCAGACGTTCAGACATATCGAAACCTCATCACAACTTCGGGCGCTTATTGCGGGTTGGCACGGGTGCTGGTCAGCAGCGAACCGAGGCTGGCCGCCTTCGGTTTCACCAGCCAGAACCGACGCAGGTAGTCATCCAGGTTTTCCAGGATGTTCGCGCCCCACTCGCTTGCCGTTTCGTTCACGTACTCGACCAGGACCTTGCGCAGGTGGCTGCGATAGGCCTCCATCGCCTCGCCGCTGATCCGCTGGATTTCCACCAGCTCGTGGTTCACGCGGTCGACGAAAGTGTTGTCCATGTCGAGAACGTAGGCGAAGCCCCCGGTCATGCCGGAGCCGAAGTTGTAGCCGGTCTTGCCCAGCACGCAGACGAAACCGCCGGTCATGTATTCGCAGCAGTGGTCGCCGGTGCCTTCCACCACCGCATGGGAACCGGAGTTGCGCACGGCGAAGCGCTCGCCGGCGGTTCCGGCGGCGAACAGCTTGCCGCCGGTGGCGCCGTACAGGCAGGTGTTGCCGACGATGGCCGATTCCTGGGTCTTGAACGGGCTGCCCTTGGGCGGGGTGATGACCAGCTTGCCGCCGGTCATGCCCTTGCCTACGTAGTCGTTGGCGTCGCCTTCCAGGTACAGGTGCAGGCCACCGGCGTTCCACACGCCGAAGCTCTGTCCCGCGGTGCCCTTGAAACGGAACACCACCGGTGCCTTGGCCATGCCCTGGTTGCCGTGCAGGCGGGCGATCTCGCCGGATACCCGCGCGCCGATGGATCGGTCGCAGTTGCAGATGTCCAGCTCGTACTCGCCGCCGCTCAGGCCTTCGATGGCGGCCTTCGACAGCTCGACCATCTTCTCGGCCAGCAGGCCCTGGTCGAACGGCGGGTTTTTCTCCACCTCGCAGAACTGCGGCTTGTCGGCCGGGATCAGGTCACTGCCCAGCAACGGAGCGAGATCCAGGTTCTGCTGCTTGGCGGTCTCGCCGGGGAGGATCTCCAGCAGGTCGGTGCGGCCGATCAGTTCGCCCAGGCTGCGCACGCCGAGGCGCGCCAGCCACTCGCGGGTTTCCGTGGCGATGAAGGTGAAGAAGTTGATCACCATCGCGGTGGTGCCGATGAAGTGGTCCTTGCGCAGCTTGTCGTTCTGCGTCGCCACGCCGGTGGCGCAGTTGTTCAGGTGGCAGATGCGCAGGTACTTGCAGCCCAGGGCGATCATCGGTGCGGTGCCGAAGCCGAAGCTCTCGGCGCCGAGGATGGCCGCCTTGATCACGTCCAGGCCGGTCTTCAGGCCGCCATCGGTCTGCACCCGGACCTTGCCGCGCAGGTCGTTGCCGCGCAGGGTCTGGTGGGTTTCCGCCAGGCCCAGTTCCCAGGGCGAGCCGGCGTACTTGATCGAGGTGATCGGCGAGGCGCCGGTACCGCCGTCGTAGCCGGAGATGGTGATCAAGTCCGCATAGGCCTTGGCCACGCCGGCGGCGATGGTGCCGACGCCAGGCTCGGATACCAGCTTCACCGATACCAGCGCCTGCGGGTTGACCTGCTTGAGGTCGAAGATCAGCTGCGCCAGGTCTTCGATGGAGTAGATGTCGTGGTGCGGCGGCGGCGAGATCAGGGTCACGCCGGGCACCGCATAGCGCAGGCGGGCGATCAGGCCGTTGACCTTGCCGCCCGGCAACTGGCCGCCCTCGCCGGGCTTGGCGCCCTGGGCCACCTTGATCTGCAGGACCTCGGCGTTGACCAGGTATTCCGGGGTCACGCCGAAGCGGCCGGTAGCCACCTGCTTGATCTTCGAACTCTTCAGCGTGCCGTAGCGCGCCGGGTCCTCGCCGCCCTCGCCGGAGTTGGAACGACCGCCCAGGGTGTTCATCGCCTCGGCCAGCGCCTCGTGGGCCTCCGGCGACAGCGCGCCGAGGGAAATCCCGGCGGCATCGAAGCGCTTGAAGATGGCTTCCAGCGGCTCCACCTCGTCGAGCGCCAGCGGCTGCGCGGCGGTCTTCACCTGCAACAGGTCGCGGATCATCGACACCGGGCGCTGGTCCACCAGCGCGGTGTATTCCTTGAACTTCTCGTAGTCGCCCTGCTGCACGGCAGCCTGCAGGGTATTCACCACATCCGGGTTGTAGGCGTGGTATTCGCCGCCATAGACGAACTTCAGCAAGCCGCCCTGCTGGATCGGCTTGCGGTTGCTCCAGGCCTCGGCGGCCAGGAGCTTCTGCTCGTTCTCGATATCGACGAAGCGCGCACCCTGGATGCGGCTGGCGACTCCGGTGAAGCACAGGCCGGTAACCTCGTCGGACAGGCCCACCGCCTCGAACAGCTGCGCGCCACGGTAGGACGCGACGGTGGAGATGCCCATCTTCGAGAGAATCTTCATCAGGCCCTTGGAGATCCCCTTGCGGTAGTACTTGAACACCTCGTAGAGGTCGCCCAGCACTTCACCGGTGCGGATCAGGTCGGCCAGCACCTCGTAGGCGAGGAACGGATAGACCGCCGAGGCGCCGAAGCCGATCAGCACCGCGAAATGGTGCGGATCGCGGGCGGTGGCGGTCTCCACCAGGATGTTGGAGTCGCAGCGCAGCCCGGTCTGCACCAGGCGGTGATGCACCGCGCCGACGGCCAGGGCAGCATGCACCGGCAGTTTGCCGGGAGCGATATGGCGGTCGCTGAGGATCAGCAGCACCTTGCCGCCGCGCACGGCTTCCTCGGCCTGGTCGGCGATGTTGCGCACCGCGGCCTCCAGGCCCATCGACTCGTCGTAGTTGAGGTCGATGAAGTGGCGGTCGAAGCCCGGGCGGTCCAGGGTCATGATGGTCCGCCACTTCGCCGGCGAGATCACCGGAGTGGTGAGGATCGCCTGGTTGGCATGGTGCGGGGCTTCCTCGAAGATGTTCTGCTCGACGCCCAGGCAGGTTTCCAGGGACATCACGATGGCTTCGCGCAGCGGGTCGATCGGCGGGTTGGTGACCTGGGCGAATTGCTGGCGGAAGTAATCGTACGGAGAGCGGATGCGCCGGGAGAGGATCGCCATCGGCGTATCGTCGCCCATGGAGCCCACCGCTTCCTGGCCCTGCTCGCCGAGCGGACGCAGCACCTGGTCACGCTCCTCGAAGGTGACCTGGAACATCTTCATGAATTGCTTGAGCTGGTCGGCGTCGTAGCTGGCCACGCCATGGTCGTCGTCCAGGGTCGCCTGGATGCGCAGGGCATTCTGCCGCAGCCATTGCTTGTAGGGATGGCGCGACTTCAGGCGGTTGTCGATGTCGTCGCTGTGCAGGACCTGGCCGGTCTCGGTGTCCACCGCGAGGATCTGCCCCGGACCGACGCGACCCTTGGCGATGACGTCCTCGGGCTTGTAGTCCCAGACGCCGATCTCCGAGGCCAGGGTGATGTAGCCGTTCTTCGTGGTGACCCAGCGCGACGGGCGCAGGCCATTGCGGTCGAGCAGGCAGACGGCATAGCGACCGTCGGTCAGCACGACGCCGGCGGGGCCATCCCAGGGCTCCATGTGCAGCGAGTTGTACTCGTAGAACGCGCGCAGGTCGGCGTCCATGGTCTCGACGTTCTGCCAGGCCGGCGGGATGATCATGCGCAGGCCGCGGAACAGGTCCATGCCGCCGGTGACCATCAGTTCGAGCATGTTGTCCATGCTCGACGAGTCGGAGCCGACGCGGTTCACCAGCGGGCCTAGCTCTTCCAGGTCGGGGATCAGTTCGTTGGTGAACTTGGTCCGCCGCGCCTGGGCCCAGTTGCGGTTGCCGGTGATGGTGTTGATCTCGCCGTTGTGGGCGAGGAAGCGGAAAGGCTGCGCCAGCGGCCATTTCGGCAGGGTGTTGGTGGAGAAGCGCTGGTGGAATACGCAGATCGCGGTCTGCAGGCGCTCGTCGCCAAGGTCCGGATAGAAGGCGGCCAGGTCGGCCGGCATCATCAGGCCCTTATAGATGATGGTCTTGTGCGAAAAGCTGCAGATGTAGTGGTCGCTGTCGGCGGCGTTGGCCACCGACGAGCGGCGCCGTGCGCTGAACAGCTTGATGGCGAAGTCCTGGTCGCTCAGGCCGGCGCCGCCGATGAACACCTGTTCGATCTGCGGCAGGCGCTCCAGCGCCAGGCGGCCGAGAACGCTGGTATCGATCGGCACCTTGCGCCAGCCGACCAGCTCCAGTCCGGCGGCGACGATCTCGCGATTCATGTTCTCGCGTGCCGCCTCGGCTTTCACCGGGTCCTGGTTGAAGAACACCATGCCCACCGCGTATTGCTCGGGCAGGTCGACAGAAAAGGCTTCCCTGGCGACGGCACGCAGGAACAGGTCGGGCTTCTGGATCAGCAGCCCGCAGCCGTCCCCGGTCTTGCCATCGGCATTGATCCCACCGCGGTGGGTCATGCAGGTCAGTGCTTCGATTGCGGTTTGCAGAAGTTGATGGCTCGGCTCGCCCTGCATATGGGCGATCAGGCCAAATCCGCAGTTATCCTTGAACGTTTCAGGATGGTACAGACCTGCTTTCATAAGGAACTCTCACCGGCAAAACTTTTTTAGTCATCTACTTCGCCTGTCACCCGCTCATGCGGCGAGTTTTCGACAGGCAAAGGGAGGCCATTGTACATAGGTGCACAAGGCCTCACAAATTTTGCGGCGAGAAAATGAAATTCAATGTCGCCAAAATGAAAGACGAAACCCGCCGGTCATGCTAACGACTAGCGAGTTTCGTCAAGAGGCGACGGCAGGTCGGATCAATGCGCCTGGCCGATCTCCTGCTGGATGCTGGCGAAGGTACGCGGCCACGGCTTGCCGGCCTGCACCTTGGACGGCAGTTTTTTCACTGCGGCCAGGGCGGCGGCACGATTCGGGAAGCTGCCATAGGTGACGACGTAGAACGGCTTGCCTTGCAGGGTTTTCTTGAAGTAGCGGAAATCGCCGCCGCCCTGCTGGCGAATGAACGCCTGGGCATTGGCTTCGGAGCCGGTACCGAGGATCTGCAGGGCGAAGTTACCACCAGACTGGTTGCGATACCACTGACTTCCCGCACCGCCACCGCTGGCCGGCTTGGCGGCCGGAGCCGGGGCCGGCTTCGCCGCGGCGGTGGTGGCCGGCTTGCTCGCCGCCGGCTTGGCCGGAGCGGGGACAGGGGCGGGGGCGGGGGCCGGCTTGCTGGCCGGGGCGCTGGCGACCGGCGCGGCCGGTGCCGGGGTCTGCGCCGGAGTCGGGGTCGCCGCAGGCGCGGTCGGTTCGGTCGGCGCCGGCGGCACCGGATGCATCGGCGTGACGCCGTTGTTGGCCAGCGGCGTCACCGGAGGAGCCGAGCTGGAAACGGTAGGCGGCACCGCGGCGGACGGCAGGCCGCCTTCGTCGTCGCCACCTTGCCCGGCGGCCTGGGCCAGCGGCTCGCGAATGACCGGCTGCGACTCGCCGACCAACGGTAGCGGCAACGGCTGGCTGGAGCCGTTGAACTCCACGGCCGGGCCGCTGCCCGGCTGCTGGGCCTGGGCCGGCGTAGCGCCATTCATGGACAATTCGGTAGAGGCGGTCTGCGGCGCCTCCGGCTTGCTCTTGCCTTGCATGAACCAGGCGGCGATCACGCCGATGGCCACGACCGCAAGAATCACCAGATGCTTCTTGGGCAAGTTGAAAGACCCTCCGGTTGCCTTGCGCGCTGCGCCACGATTGGCCAGCATCGCTTCGATCAGGGCATCGCGGGCGACCTGGTTGATCGCTCCCGGCCAGCCTTCCGACTGCTCGTGGATGTCCACCAGCAGGTCGTTGGAAATCAGCTCGATGCCCTGCCCGGCGCCCTCGAGACGCTGGGCCAGGTAGTCGCGGGTTTCCTCTTCGCTGTATGGCTGCAACTCGATGGCATGGAAGCGCTCCTCACCCTCGGAAAACACCTCCAGGCGCGGCAGCAACGACGGCTCACCGAACAGGAATACATGCAGGCGTCCCTCGTTGGTGCCGGAAGCCAGCAGCAACAGCACTTCCAGCGCGCTGTCCTGGAGCTGCTCGGCATCGTCCACCATCAGGTAGACGTCCTGCCCGGTGATCGCCAGCTGCGCCACCTTGGTCAGGATCGCCTCCAGGCTCGCCTGGTTGATGCTCAGGCCCTGCGCCACCTGGCGCAGCAACGAAGTCTCGTCGGCGGCGGTGCGCGCCGAGATCACCACGCTGAGGACCGCATCCTTGTTGGTGCTGGCCACCAGCGCCTGGCGCAACAGGGTCTTGCCGCTGCCCAGGGGCCCGGTGACCAGCAGCAGGAGCTGGCTGTAGCGGGCCAGATGGTGCAACTGGCCGAGCACCGGCTTGCGCTGCGCCGGGAAGAACTTGAAACCCGGAACGCGCGGCGCGAACGGGTCGTGACTGAATTGGTAGTGGCCCAGGAAGGCCTCATCGGCATGCAAGCTGGTCATGGGACCTCATTCATCTCCAAGCTGGTCGGCCAAGGCCCGATAGTCGGTGCGCAGGGTCGCGTCCAAGATCTCACGGGGAAAATCGCCGGTGACCACGGCATTCCCCAGTCCTTGCAGCAAAACCAGACGCAGGCGGCCATCGAGCACTTTCTTGTCGACGGCCATGTGTTCCATAAAATCTTCCGCCGTCATCTCGGCCGGCGGTACCACGGGCAGGCCAGCCCGGCGCAGCAGACGGATACCGCGATCGCGCTCGGCGGCGCTCAGCCAACCCAACCGATGCGACATCTCGAGTGCCATCACGGTTCCCGCCCCTACCGCTTCGCCGTGCAACCAGACGCCGTAACCTTGCTGGGTCTCGATCGCGTGACCGAAGGTATGGCCGAGGTTCAGCGTGGCACGCACGCCCGACTCGCGCTCGTCGGCGCCCACCACGCGGGCCTTCGCCGCGCAAGAGCGCTCGATGGCCTCGGTGACAACGGTCGGCTCCAGTGCCAGCAAGGCATCCATGTGCTCTTCCAGCCAGGTGATGAACGGTTCGTCGCAAATGAAACCGTACTTGATCACCTCCGCCAGCCCGGCGGACAGCTCGCGGAACGGCAGCGTCTTCAGCGACGCGGTGTCGATGACCACCGCCTGGGGCTGGTAGAACGCACCGATCATGTTCTTGCCCAACGGATGGTTGATCCCGGTCTTGCCGCCCACCGAGGAGTCGACCTGGGACAACAGGGTGGTCGGCACCTGGATGAAGTTGACCCCACGCTGGTAGCAGGCCGCGGCGAAACCGGCCATGTCACCGATGACGCCGCCGCCCAGGGCGATCAGGGTAGTCTTGCGGTCATGCCGCTCCTTCAGCAGGGCATCGAAGATCAGTTGCAGGGTTTCCCACTGCTTGTAGGCCTCGCCGTCGGGCAGCACCACAGGGGTGACCTCGTGGCCTTGCAGTGCCTTGAGCAGGGTTTCCAGATAGAGAGGAGCGACCGTTTCGTTGCTGATCACCGCGACCCGGCGACCGACGATATGCGGCGCGAACCAGCGGGCGTCGCCCAGCAGGTTTTCACCGATGTAAATGGGATAGCTACGCTCGCCTAGATCGACGTGAAGTGTGCGCATGAGGCCCCCAGACAGGAAAGGGCAATAGGATAACGCAATTCGCCGCGCCTCAGCGGGGCGGCAACTTGCGCAGGCGTTCGAGAATTTCCTGGACGACCAGGCGCGGCGGCCTTTCGTCGGTCTCCACCACCACATCGGCGATTTCGCGGTAGAGCGGGTCGCGCAGCGCCATCAGGTCGCGGAGGATCTGTCCCGGGTTGGGCTTCTGCAACAAGGGGCGGTTGCGGTCCCGCGCCGTGCGCGCGATCTGGTGCTCGACCGAGGCATGCAGGTACACAACCCGGCCACCGGCGCGCAGCACCTGGCGGTTACCGTCGCGCATCACCGCCCCGCCGCCGGTGGCGATCACCATGCCGTCGGCGGCGCAGAGTTCGGTGAGCATGGCCTGCTCGCGCTCGCGGAAACCGACCTCGCCCTCGACATCGAAGATCCATGGGATATTCGCGCCGCACCGCTGTTCGATCTCCTTGTCGGAGTCCTTGAACGCGAGATGCAGCTCCTTGGCGAGCAGGCGCCCGATGGTGCTCTTTCCAGCACCCATCGGGCCGACGAGGATCAGGTTGACCACGTTGTTCGATATCAGCGACCGATTGCGATGGCCTGATTATTCATGATCCGCGGTGTCAGGAAAACCAGAAGTTCGTTTTTCACGTCCGAGACCGTATCGCGCCGGAACAGCCGCCCCAGGTAAGGCAGGTCGCCGAGGAACGGCACCTTGTCCACCGACTTGCTCTGGGTGTTGCTGAACACGCCGCCGATGACGATGGTCTCGCCGTCGTTGACCAGGATCTTGGCGTTGACCTCGTTCTTGTTGATCGGCGGTACGCCGTTCAGTGCGCGATCGAAGTCCGGCGCATCCTTGGTCACCTTCACTTCGACGATGATCCGGTTGTCCGGGGTGATCTGCGGGGTCACCTCGAGGGACAGCGCGGCCTCCTTGAACGAGGTGCTGGTAGCGCCGCTGGAGCTGGCCTCCTGGTAGGGTACTTCCTGGCCCTTGAGGATCTTCGCGGTTTCCTTGTCCGAGGTCACGACCTTGGGCTGGGAGACGATCTCGCCGTTGCCGGTCTTTTCCATCGCCGACAGTTGCAGGTCGAGGATGATGTTGTCGGTGATGAAGCCGATGCCGATCCCGGAGGTGGCATCCTTGGCGCCGATGTCGACGAACGGCGACGGCGACTTGCTGGTTCCCGTGGTGGGGAAAGTACAGTTGCCGGCGATCGGGCCGCAGTTCATGCCGTCCTCGTCCTTGATCCCGATATTGCCGTCCTTGCCGTAGCCGTTCCAGTTGCCCTTGTGATAAGCGCCACCCCAGCGCACACCGAGGCTCTTGTCGTAACCGACGTTGGCCTCGACGATGCGTGCCTCGATCATCACCTGGCGCACCGGAATATCCAGCTGCGAAACGATCCGCCGCAGTTCGTCCAGTCGCTCCTGGGGCTGATAGGCGATGATGCTGTTGGTGCGGTCGTCGACGGTGATCGAGCCGCGCCCGCCTTCCTTGCCTTCCTGGCCACCATCGCTGGTCACCGACTGGAACAGCTTGGCGATGTCCGCGGCCTTGGCGTAGTTCACCTGGATCAGTTCCCGACGCAGTGGCGCCAACTCGGCGATCTGCTTCTGCGCTTCCAGCTCCTGGCGCTCGCGGGCGGCGATCTCGTCGGCCGGGGCCACCAGCAGCACGTTGCCGAGCTTGCGCTTGTCCAGGCCCTTGGTCTTCAGCACCAGGTCCAGCGCCTGGTCCCACGGCACGTTCTGCAGGCGCAGGGTGATATTGCCCTGCACGGTATCCGAGGCCACCAGGTTCAGGTCGGTGAAGTCGGCGATCAGCTGCAGTACCGAACGCACGTCGATGTCCTGGAAGTTCAGCGACAGTTTCTCACCGGTATAGGCGAAATTGTCCTTCTTGCGCCGCTCGGCGTCTTCCGTGGTCATCGGCTTGATGCTGACGGTCAGGCGATTGTCGGTCTGGTAGACCAGATAGTCGTAGAGCCCGCTCGGTTCGATGGTGATGCTGGTACGGTCGGATTGCGCGCTGGCGTTGACGAACTGCACCGGCGTGGCGAAGTCCTTGACGTCCAGGCGAACCCGCAGTGCATCCGGCAGCTGGGTCTTGGCGAAGTCCAGGCGGATCTTGCCGCCCTGTTCTTGAATATCCGGGCTCAAGGTCGGGTCGGACAGGTCGATGACCACGTTGCCCTCGCCCTTTTCGCCACGCTGGAAATCGATGTTGCGGATGGCACGACCCGCCGGCACGTACGGCTTGGGCTTGATCGGCTGGGCATAGCTGGCCGGAGCCGGGCTTGCCTTGACCGGAGCGGCGGAAGCGACGCTGGCGCCGGCCGGCGAATTGCCGACCACCACGAAGAGGTTGTTGCCTTCCACCCGGGTGGTGTAGGACGACAGCGTGGTCAGGTTGATGATCAACCGTGTGCGATCCTTCGCCTCGACCACCGTGACGCTGCGCGTATTGCCCACGCTCAGCTCGCGATTCTTGGTGCCGAGTTTGTTCTGCACCCCCGGCAGATCGAGGGCGATTCGCGCCGGCTGCTCGATGGTATAGCCACGCGGCGCGGCGACGGGCTCGTCGAACTGCAGCTTTAGCTCGACCCGGTCGCCAGGCAGTGCCGCCACGTCGAGTTTCTCCAGGTCCGCGGCGAGCAATGCCGGCGCGAACATGGCGGCCAGCAAAGCGATCCCGAGGCGCGAGAGGCCACTGTTCATCGTCCGACTCCGTTGTACAGACTGCTGTTGGTTATGCATGTTTTTCCCCGCCCTCAGGAGCGTTCCTTGAGAGTCAGGCTGCGCGGACGCTCCAGCCAGTTCCCCTCTCCGTCAGGAACGATTTCGATCACGTCTATTTTTCCTTCGCTGATGCCGACGACCTTGCCGTCGTTGCGCCCCAGGTAGTCCCCGACCCTCACCCGGTGCACGCCACCCGCGCCCTTCACCAGGGCGAAGGTGCCCTGGGCGTTGGACAGGGTGCCGACCATCTCGAAGGTCTCGATGTTGAAGCCTTCCAGGAACTGCTTGACCCGCGTCTCATCGGGCTTGATCACCTTGTTGCCCTTCTGCCGCACGGTCAGGTCGATCTTCACCGGCGGCTGGAACGGGCTGCGTAGCGACGCGGCGCTATAGGTGAAGGCCTCGTACGGCTGGAACTTCGGCAACGGCTCGATGGTACCCTTGGGTCGGGCGCGAACCTCGTCCATGTAGGACTGCAGATCGGCGAAATCGGAACCGCCGCCGCATCCGGCCAGGCTGGCGAGCAGCAGGCTGCTCAGAATCAGGCGGGCTCTCATTTCTTCAGCCCCTTGTCGTTGTAGCGATAGGTCTTGGCCAGGATGCTCATGCGCAGCTTGGACGTGCTGCCGGGCGCGACCGGCTTGATCTCGAAGTCATGCAGGGTGACGATCCGCGGCAGGCTGGACACGCCGCTGACGAAGGTCGCCAGGTCGTGGTAGCCGCCGACCACGCTGATCTGGATCGGCAGCTCGATGTAGAACTGCTGGGCAACCTCGGGAAGCAGCTTGATTTCCTCGAACTCAAGGCCGCTGCCCAGGCCGGTACGAGTGATGTCCTCGAGCAGCCCGGGTACCTCGGTGTCGCTGGGCAACTGCCGCAGCAAGGCGCCGAAGGACTCTTCCATCTCCTTCATCTGTGCCTTGTAGGCTTCCAGGTTCGCGGCCTGGAAGGCCTTGGTGGAGAACTGCTGCTTGAGCGTCTCCTCTTCCGCGGCCTGCTGTTCGAGCTGAGCCTGCATGTCGCTCAGATGGAAGTTGTACCCCAGCGCCAGGACCGCCGCGGTCAGCAGCACGCAGACGATGACCTTGACCGCCGCCGGCCAGGAACCGATGTTGTTCAGATCGAGGTCGTTTACGTCGATCTTGCGCAGACTTTCCAGGGAACTGGCCAGACTCATTTCTTGGCTCCTTGCGCAACCCCATGCTTCGCCTTGGCGTCTTCCTCGCCGGGCTGCGTCTGCTGCACGGTCAGTTGGAACACGTTGGCCTGGTCCACCGCGCCCTGGGTCACCGCCTTGACCTCGTTCAGGGTCGGGGCGGTCAACCACTCGGACGCGTCCATGTTGCGCATGAGATTGGAAACGCGGTTGTTGGACTCGGCCGCGCCGGCGATGGCAATGTTCTTGCCGGTCATCTTCAGGTCGGTGAAATACACGCCGTCGGGCAAGGTCCGCACGAGCTGGTCGAACACCCGTCCGATGATGGGACGGTTGCCCTGCAGGTCCTGGATGATCTTCATCCGCTCGAGCAATTGCTGGCGACGCGACTTCAGTTCGCTGATTTCCTTGATCCGGGCGTCGAGTACGACGATTTCCTTGCGCAGGAAATCGTTGCGGGCGTTCTGGTTCTCGATGGCCGCGGTGAAGTACTGGTCGCCAAGGAATACCAGCGCCGCCGATGCCACCAGGACGCCGCCAAGAATCACCAGGAACTGCTGCTTGCGCTGCTCGCGCAGCTCTTCGCGCCAGGGTAGAAGGTTGATCCGTGCCATCAGTCGAAACTCCTCAACGCCAGGCCGCAGGCGATCATCAACGCCGGAGCGTCGCTGGCCAGGGCGCCGGCATTCACCTTGCCGTTCAGCGCCATGTCGGCGAACGGGTTGGCGACCAGGGTCGGGGTGCCGATCTTCTGCTGGATCAACCGATCGAGATCCTGGATAGACGCCGTACCGCCCGCCAGGACGATGTAGTCGACGTCGTTGAACTGTCCGGCGGCGAAGAAGAACTGCAGCGAGCGGGAAACCTGCTGCACCACGGCGTCCTTGAACGGACGCAGAACTTCGCTGTCGTAGTCATCCGGAAGACCACCCTGCTTCTTGGCGAGACCGGCTTCCTCCACCGAGAGTCCGTAACGCCGCTGGATCTCCTCGGTGAGCTGGCGACCGCCGAACAGCTGTTCGCGGGTATAGATGGTGCGTCCGTTGTGCAGGACGCTCAGGGTGGTCATGGTCGCGCCGATGTCCACTACCGCCACGGTCAACTGGTCGGTGTCGGCACCCAACTGGCTGCTCAGCAGCGCATAGGAGCGCTCCAGCGCGTAAGCCTCGACGTCGACCACCTTGGCGGTCAGGCCGGCCAGCGCCAGGGCCGCTTCGCGAACCTCGACGTTCTCTTTCCGACAGGCGGCCAGGAGTACGTCCACGCGCTCGGGATTGCGCGCGGAGAGTCCCTGGACCTCGAAGTCGATGGCGACTTCCTCCAGCGGATAGGGGATGTACTGGTCGGCCTCGATCTTCAGCTGGTTTTCCAGTTCATCCTCGGAAAGCCCGGCCTCCATCTCGATGGTCTTGGTGATCACCGCCGAACCGGCGACGGCGACCACGGCCGACTTCAGGTTGGTTTTCGCCTTGACCAGCACCCGTGACAACGCCTGGCCGACCCCTTCCAGCTCGACGATGTTCTTTTCCACGACTGCATTCGGCGGAAGCGGCTCGACGGCATAGGCCTCCACTTTGTAGCGGCCTCCGGAGCGGCTCAACTCAAGGAGCTTTACCGAGGTCGAGCTGATGTCGATCCCCAGCAAGGTGTTCGCTTTCTTCTTTATGAGCCCTAGCACGACCAATTCCCTATTAGCGTTCAATACTTACGAACGATTCTTCTTTTTTCACATTAGATACCAGAGCCGAAGGCCAGGCAAATGGCTAGGTCACAGAAAAATTGCTTATAATGTGAACAGCTTTTGCCTTTTTCCTGTCCTATTCGCTTAACTCTTTCTTTTTCCTGGAAATCCGAATCTACCCATGCGCCTGCTGAAGTTCCTGTGGTGGACTTGCGTCACCCTGATTTGTGGAGTGCTGCTCAGTTTCAGCGGCGCCTATCTCTATCTGAGTCCCAGCCTGCCCTCGGTGGAAGCTCTGCGTAACGTCCAGCTGCAGATCCCCCTCAAGGTCTACAGCGAGGACGGCAAGCTGATCTCCGAGTTCGGCGAGATGCGCCGGACGCCGATCCGCTTCGCCGACATCCCGCAGGACTTCATCCATGCCCTGCTGTCCGCCGAGGACGACAATTTCGCCAACCATTATGGCGTCGATGTGAAAAGCCTAATGCGCGCCGCCGCGCAATTATTGAAAAGCGGTCACATCCAGACTGGCGGCAGCACCATCACCATGCAGGTAGCGAAGAACTACTTCCTTACCAATGAAAGAAGCTTCTCGCGAAAGATCAATGAAATCCTCCTGGCCCTGCAGATCGAGCGACAGCTGACCAAGGACGAGATCCTCGAGCTCTACGTCAACAAGATCTACCTGGGCAACCGTGCCTATGGCATCGAGGCTGCCGCACAGGTCTATTACGGCAAGCCGATCAAAGACTTGAGCCTGGCCGAGATGGCGATGATCGCCGGCCTGCCGAAAGCGCCCTCGCGCTACAACCCGCTGGTCAACCCGACCCGCAGTACGGAGCGGCGCAACTGGATCCTCGAGCGCATGCTCAAGCTCGGCTTCATCGACCAGCAACGCTACCAGGCCGCCGTCGAGGAGCCGATCAACGCCTCCTACCACGTGCAGACCCCCGAACTGAATGCGCCCTACATCGCCGAGATGGCCCGTGCCGAGATGGTCGGCCGCTACGGCAGCGAGGCCTATACCGAGGGCTACAAGGTCATTACCACGGTCCGCAGCGACCTGCAGAACGCCGCCAGCCAATCGGTCCGCGACGGCCTCATCGACTATGACCAGCGCCACGGCTACCGCGGCCCGGAGACCCGCCTGCCGGGCCAGACCCGCGACGCCTGGCTCAAGCACCTGGGCCAGCAGCGCAGCATCGGCGGCCTGGAGCCGGCGATCGTCACCCAGGTGGAAAAGAGCGGGATCATGGTGATGACCCGCGACGGCAAGGAAGAAGCCGTGACCTGGGATAGCATGAAATGGGCACGCCCCTTCCTCAGCAACAACAGCATGGGCCCGATGCCGCGCCAGCCCGCCGACGTGGCCCAGGCCGGCGACCAGATCCGCGTGCAGCGCCAGGAAGACGGCACCCTGCGCTTCGTACAGATTCCCGCCGCACAGAGCGCGCTGATCTCCCTCGACCCGAAGGACGGGGCGATCCGCTCGCTGGTCGGCGGCTTCTCCTTCGAGCAGAGCAACTACAACCGCGCGATCCAGGCCAAGCGCCAGCCGGGCTCCAGTTTCAAGCCGTTCATCTACAGCGCGGCCCTGGACAACGGTTTCACCGCCGCCAGCCTGGTCAACGATGCGCCGATCGTGTTCGTCGACGAGTACCTGGACAAGGTCTGGCGACCGAAGAACGACACCAACACCTTCCTCGGCCCGATCCCGCTGCGCGAAGCCCTGTACAAGTCCCGCAACATGGTCTCGATCCGCGTCCTGCAGGGCCTGGGCATCGAGCGGGCGATCAGCTACATCACCAAGTTCGGCTTCCAGCGCGACGAACTGCCGCGCAACTTCTCCCTGGCCCTGGGTACCGCGACAGTCACACCGATGGAAATCGCCGGCGCCTGGAGCGTATTCGCCAACGGCGGCTACAAGGTCAATCCGTACGTCATCGAACGCATCGAGAGCCGCGACGGACAGGTGCTGTACCAGGCCAATCCGCCCCGCGTGCCGGTGGAAGAACAGGTCGCTGCGCCGGATGCGGAAGACGCCGGGAATCCTGGCGACCCCGAGCATCCGGAGAGCGCCGAAGGCGAAGGTTCGATCGAAGCCCAGCAAGTCGCCGCCAAGGCCCAGACCACCTTCGAGCCGACCCCGGCCGAACGGATCATCGATGCCCGTACCGCCTATATCATGACCAGCATGCTGCAGGACGTGATCAAGCGCGGTACCGGGCGCCGCGCCCTGGCGCTGAAGCGCACCGACCTGGCCGGCAAGACCGGCACCACCAACGATTCCAAGGATGGCTGGTTCTCCGGCTACAACTCCGACTACGTGACCAGCGTCTGGGTCGGCTTCGACCAGCCGGAGACCCTGGGTCGCCGCGAGTACGGCGGTACCGTCGCGCTGCCGATCTGGATCAGGTACATGGGCTTCGCCCTCAAGGACAAGCCGATGCACACCATGGCCGAGCCGCCAGGCATCGTCAGCCTGCGCATCGACCCGGTAACCGGCCGTTCGGCCGCGCCGGGCACTCCCGGCGCCTATTTCGAGATGTTCAAGAACGAGGACACCCCGCCCTCGGTCAACGAACTGCCGCCGGGCAGCTTCCCTGGCAGCCCGCTGCCGGATGACGAAGGCGCGCCGATCGACCTGTTCTGAACCGGCGCCTGCGCTTCGTCGACGACGACGGAGCGCGAGGCGCAGGCAAAAAGAAACCCCGCCAAGGCGGGGTTTCTTTTTATCCGGCGGATCGATCAGCCGTTGAAGACTTCGTCCACCGATTTCAGCGGATAGTTCTTCGGATACGGCAGGGTAGCCACGCCGGTCTCGATGGCAGCCTTGGCCACGGCATCGGAGACCACGGTGATCAGGCGCTTGTCCATCGGCTTCGGAATGATGTACTCGCGGCCGAATTCCAGCTTGTCCACGCCATAGGCGGCGCAGACGTCCTCCGGGACCGGCTGCTTGGCCAGGTCGCGCAGGGCCAGGGCGGCGGCGATCTTCATCTCTTCGTTGATGCGCGTGGCACGTACGTCCAGGGCACCGCGGAAGATGAAGGGGAAACCGAGCACGTTGTTGACCTGGTTCGGATAGTCGGAACGTCCGGTAGCCATGATCACGTCGTTGCGGGTGGCATGGGCCAGTTCCGGCTTGATCTCCGGGTCCGGGTTCGAGCAGGCGAACACGATCGGGTTCGGCGCCATGCGCTTGAGGTCTTCCGGCTCCAGCAGGTTGGCGCCGGACAGGCCGACGAACACGTCGGCGCCCTCCAGGGCGTCGGCCAGGGTACGCTTGTCGGTCTCGGTGGCGAACACCGACTTGTACTGGTTCAGATCGTCGCGACCGGCGTGGATCACGCCCTTGCGGTCGATCATGTAGATGTTCTCGACCTTGGCGCCCATGCTCACCAGCAGCTTCATGCAGGAGATGGCGGCAGCGCCGGCGCCGAGGCAGACGATCTTCGCTTCTTCCAGCTTCTTCCCGGCCAGTTCCAGCGCGTTGAGCATGCCCGCCGCGGTAACGATGGCGGTGCCGTGCTGGTCATCGTGGAACACCGGGATGTCGCACTGTTCGATCAGCGCGCGCTCGATCTCGAAACACTCGGGAGCCTTGATGTCCTCGAGGTTGATACCGCCGAAGGTGATGGAAATACGCTTGACGGTATCGATGAAAGCCTGCGGGCTCTCGGCGTCGACCTCGATGTCGAACACGTCGATGCCGGCGAAGCGCTTGAACAGCACACCCTTGCCTTCCATCACCGGCTTGGAGGCCAGCGGGCCGAGGTTACCCAGGCCGAGAATCGCGGTGCCGTCGGAAATCACTGCCACCAGGTTGCCCTTGCCGGTGTACTGATAGGCCAGTTCGGCATCGCGGGCGATTTCACGCACCGGCTCGGCGACACCCGGGCTGTAGGCCAGGGACAGGTCCCGGGCGGTAGCGGTGGGTTTGGTCAGCTCGACACTCAGTTTTCCCGGACGGGGTTGTGCGTGATATTCGAGGGCAGCGGTTTTAAGATCGGACATTTGGGCACTTCCGCTTTATTGCTTGTTGGACAGACGGGGCGACCGAGCATACGCAAGAAGACGACGCCCCACAAGATCGTCAGGACCCGGCTGTCAAGACCTCTAGCGTACGACTTTAAGCCAATCGCCCGGACGGGGTTCACCGCTCGGATAAAGGTCATTCAGCAGACGCAGACGAGCCACGGAGTCACTCAATGACCCCTCGCCGCCAGCCGCCAATTGCTCCAGCGTCTGCCCCGCCTTGACCTGCACCAGATGCAGGCGTCGCGGCTGCGCCAGAGCCCGCTCCTTGTCGCGCAGCGGACGGAAGCTGCGGATCACGCTGAGGAAGCGGTCGTCCTGGGTCTCCAGGGAACCGACCTTGACCACGCCGACGAACAGGTAGGCGCGGTCGCCCTGGTAGATCACAGCAACCCGTCGCGCCGGGTTGCCTGGCACCACCGCCGTGTAGCCGTTCAGCCCGGCCTGCTTCAGCGACTCTTCCTGGGCCAGCCGTTGCCCGGCGTTCTTGCGCAGGAACTCCGCGGGCGTCAGGCGGGAATCATGGGGCACCAGCTTCATGCCGATGAACGACTGCTCGTCCGCCGGATAGCCAAGCAGGGCGCTGGGCTGGTTGAGGATCTTCCAGCCCGCCGGATAGCTCAGGGTGAAGTCCAGCTCGGCATGGTAGAAGTTCTGCCCGCGACGCACCCCGGCCGATGCCGAGTCGCCGAACGGCATGCCTTCCAGATGGCGAAGAAAGACCTCGCGCCCCACTTCCTGCTGTCCGTTGGCCAGCTGCCGGGCCGGGCCGACCACTTCCTGCAGGCGCCGGTCGTTGTCCGGATGGGTATCGAACAACCCGTGGTAGCCGCCGGCCTGTACCGCCTGGCCATTACGCGCGGCCTCTTCGCGAGCGAAGTCCTCCTGGTTCTTCAGCACCCGCACCACCTGGATCATCGCCGTCGGATCGTAGCCGGCGCGGGCCAGGTACTGGGCGCCGAGACCATCGGCCTCCAGTTCCATGTCACGCCCGTAGCCGCGGACGAAGGCCGTGCCGAGCACGTTGGCCAGGTCGCCGGCGGCGCCGACCCCGGTGCCGATCGCCACCGCCTGGCCAAGGATGTTCCAGGCGCTGGCCTGACTCTGCTGGCGCACGCTGTGGCGCGCCGTGACATGGCCGACCTCATGACCGAGCACCGCGGCCAGTTCGGCCTCGGAGCCAAGGTAGGCGATCAGTCCGCGATGGATATAGATGTAGCCGCCCGGCAGGGCGAAGGCGTTGATGTCCGGCGAATCGATGACGGTGAAATGATATTGCAGGTTGCTGCGGTGGCTGCTGCGGGCGACCCGCTCGCCTACCCGTTGCACGTAGGCCTGGAGCTTTTCATCGTTGTAGCGGGGGAACTGCTTGAGGATTTCCTGGTTGTAGCGAGCGCCCATGCCGAGTTCCTGCTGCTCGCTCATCATCACGAAATCGCTCTTGCCGGTGGCCGGGTTCACCGCGCAGCCGCCCAGCGCGCCGACTCCTAGCAACAGCAGCAGGAGCCAGGCGGTCTTCATGGCAACCATTCCAGCATCGCCGAATCGGTCACCGACATCTGCCAGCGCGCCTTGCCGGCCGGCACAGCGCCACGGCGGGAACGATCGACCACCCAGCCACGCACTTCCAGCGAACGTCCCGCCATCTGCATCACCCGTTTCGCATCGAACGCCTTGAGCACCTTCGGCTCGATCCGCAGGACCAGCGGACCGTCCATCTCCAGCCAGATACCGCCCCGGTTGCGTTCGACCTCGAGCACCCGCCCGCGGACCACGGCGAAGCCGCTCTGCGCCAGTCGATCGAGCGAAAGCACCGGCGAACGCTTCCATACACCCAGATTAGCCGAACGCGCGGCACGTTCCGCCGCTTGCTGACAGGCCGTCAGCTCGGTGTTCGGCGCGACCGCCACCAGGTAGCCCAGGCCCTCGCCGAGCAGGCGCGCCTCGAGGTTGGCGCCGCTGGCATCGAACAGGTGCGCCAGGGTCCGCCCGTAGTGATCGCGGGGCTGGCGGCCCGGCTGCAGGGCGAGACGCCCGTCGCTGGCCGATACCAGCGCCTGCAGCCGCTGCTTCGCGGCTTCGGCGAAGGGCTCGGTGGTGCGGCCGTTGTGCGCCAGTTCAGGTGCATTGATACCGATCAGCCGCACGCTGCGGCCATCGCGCAGGCGCACGGTATCGCCGTCCACCACCCGCGCCACCTCGACGTTCTGCAAGGCACCGGTAGGCCGGCAGGCCTCCGCCGCACCGGCGAAGACGGAAACCACGGACATGAAAAAGGCGCCCACCAGGGACGCCTTTCTCGGTACAGCGACAAGTAGCATTGCGCGCGTTCGCGGCAAGCGGCTTACTTGGTGGCGCCGAATACGCCGAAACGCTGCTTGAAGCGGTCGATACGGCCGCCGGTGTCCAGCACCTTCTGCTTGCCGGTGTAGAACGGGTGGCATTCGGAGCACACGTCCAGGTGGATCGGCTTGCACAGGGTGGAACGGGTCTTGATGACGTTACCGCAGCTGCAGGTAGCTTCGATAGCTTCGTAAGTCGGATGGATGTCCGCTTTCATGATTCAATCCTCGAGGCGTTGTGTGCCGCCACCCAGCGCGTTTACCAGGCACCGCACGTAATTAAGGGCGTGGATCATACCAGACCGATTCATCTATGCAAGCGACCCCGCCCGCCGGTCGTCTGCTAACATCGCCGGCCCAGTCCTCGTTTCCTTCATCCCCGGAAGCCGCTGAGTGTCAGACCTGATCCTACGCCTAGCCCTGCCTTCGCCACTCCGCCGCCTGTTCGACTACCGCGCGCCCCGCGGCATTCCGCGCAGCGCCCTACAGCCGGGGATTCGCCTGCTGCTGCCGTTCGGGCGCCGGGAGCTGGTTGGCGTTCTGATAGAGGTGACGGACCGTTCCGAAGTACCCGAAGACAAGCTCAAGCCTGCCCTCAGGGTACTCGACGCCAAGCCGCCGATGCCGGCGCACCTGCTCGAACTCTGTCGCTGGACCGCCCAGTACTACCAGCACAGCCTCGGCGACACCCTGTCCTGGGCGCTGCCCAACCTGTTGCGCCAGGGCGAGCCGGCCGAGGCGCGCCAGCAGCGCTTCTGGCATGCCACCGCGCAATCCAGCCTCGACGATCCGCGCCTGGCCCGGGCGCCGCGCCAGCGCCAGGCCCTGGCGATTCTCAAGCAGCATCCGCACGGGGTTTCCCATGAGTTGCTGAACCAACTGGAAATAAACAAGGACAGCCTCGACCTGCTCAAGGAAAAAGGCCTGGTCGAACTGGAGGTGCGGCGCCACAGCACCCCGCCGCGCGAAGGCGGCTGGCTGGCCCAGGCGGAGTTGCCGCTGAACCCCGAGCAGCGCGCCGCCTTCGAGGCGGTTCGCGCCAGCCACGGCGGTTTCCATTGCTTCCTGCTGGCCGGGGTCACCGGCAGCGGCAAGACCGAGGTCTACCTGCAACTGATCCGCGAAACCCTGGCCGCAGGCCGCCAGGCCCTGGTGCTGATTCCCGAGATCAACCTGGGCCCGCAGACCCTGGCGCGTTTCGAACGCCGCTTCAACGCGCGCATCGCCCTGCTGCATTCGGCCCTGACCGACCGCGAGCGCCTCGATGCCTGGCTCGCCGCCCGGGATGGCGAGGCCGACATCGTCATCGGCACCCGCTCGGCACTGTTCACGCCGCTGAAGCGGCCGGGACTGATCATCGTCGACGAGGAACACGACGCCTCCTATAAACAGCAGGACGGCCTGCGCTACCACGCCCGCGACCTGGCACTGGTACGCGCGCGCCTGGAGAATGTGCCGATCCTGCTCGGTTCGGCCACGCCCGCCCTGGAAAGCCTGCACAACGCCCAGGCCGGCCGCTACGGCCTGCTGCGCCTGACCCAGCGCGCCGGTGGCGCGCACCCGCCGAAGTTCATCCGCCTCGACGTGAAGAGCATGCCGCTCGACGCCGGCCTTTCCCGTCCGCTGCAACAGGCCATCGGCGATACCCTGGCGGCCGGCCAGCAGGTCCTGGTATTCCTCAATCGCCGCGGCTTCGCTCCGACCCTGCTTTGCCACGACTGCGGCTGGATCAGCCAATGCCCGCGCTGCGACGCGCGGATGACCGTGCACCAGGGCAGCGGCGAGTTGCGCTGCCACCACTGCGACCACCGCCAGCGGCCGCCGATGAACTGCCCGCAGTGCGGCAAGCTCGACCTGCGTCCGCTAGGCGCCGGCACCGAGCGCGCCGAGGAACGCCTGCGGATTCTCTTCCCGAACCATCCGGTGCTGCGCATCGACCGCGACAGCACCTCGCGCAAGCACGCCATGCGCGACCTCTTCGCCACCATCAACAGCGGTGAGCCATGCATCCTGGTCGGCACCCAGATGCTCGCCAAGGGGCACCACTTCCCACGGGTCACCCTGGTGGCGATCCTCGATGCCGATGGCGGCCTGTTTTCCGCCGACTTCCGCGCCAGCGAACGCATGGCCCAGCAGATCGTCCAGGTCGCCGGCCGCGCAGGACGCGCCGAGGAGCCCGGGCGGGTACTGATCCAGACCCACCTGGCCGATCACCCGCTGCTGGTCCAGCTCACCGAGGACGGCTACTTCGCCTTTGCCGAACAGGCCCTCAGCGAACGCCGCGCCGCCGGCCTGCCGCCCTTCGCCCACCTCGCCCTGCTGCGCGCCGAAGCGCACAAGCCGGGCCAGGCGGAAGCCTTCCTCGACAGCGCCTGCAGTGCCGCCGAGCAATTGCTCGAGCAGATGGGCGGACCGGAGGTGGAACTGCTCGGGCCGGTGCCCGCGCCCATGGAGCGGCGTGCCGGCAAGCACCGCGCGCAACTGCTGCTGCAGTGCATGAGCCGGGCGCCGCTGCATCGCCTGCTGACGCCCTGGCTGCAGAGCCTCGAACAGTTGCCCGGCGGGCGCCAGGTGCGCTGGTCGCTCGATATCGATCCGATCGACCTGTTCTGAGCGCCTTCCTGGAAGACGCCCCGCTTGACTGGGGTCAGCCGGAATCCGCGATGTCCGGCGCAAACTGTCGGCTAATCGCCGCAACGGTTGGCAACGCCTGTCCGCCCACGGATAATGCACGGTTCTGAGCCTCGACCGGCCACCCCGCGCACATCGCGGGGAGTGAACTTCGGAGCGCCGCATCCGCCGGCCCTTCCCCTGCCCGACCGTCGCGCGCCGCCCCTCTGCCCGCGAGCACGGAGAGAACGATGAAAGACACGATTCGCCAGCTGATCCAGCAAGCCCTCGACCAACTGACCGCGGACGGCACCCTACCCGCCGGCCTGACCCCGGACATCCAGGTGGAGAACACCAAGGACCGTAGCCACGGCGATTTCGCCAGCAACATCGCCATGATGCTGGCCAAGCCGGCCGGGATGAAGCCGCGCGACCTGGCCGCCAGGCTGGTCGAGGCAATCCCCGCCCACGAGCAACTGGCCAAGGTGGAGATCGCCGGCCCCGGCTTCCTCAACTTCTTCCAGGATCACGTCTGGCTCGCCGCCAGCCTCGACCGCGCCCTCGCCGACGAACGTCTCGGCGTGCGCAAGGCAGGCCCGGCGCAGCGCGTGGTGATCGACCTGTCCTCGCCGAACCTGGCCAAGGAAATGCACGTCGGCCACCTGCGCTCGACCATCATCGGCGACGCCGTCGCGCGCGTCCTCGAGTTCCTCGGCGACACGGTGATCCGGCAGAACCACGTCGGCGACTGGGGCACCCAGTTCGGCATGCTGCTCGCCTACCTGGAAGAGCAACCGGTCGACGCCGAGGCCGAGCTGCACGACCTGGAGGTCTTCTACCGCGCGGCGAAGAAACGCTTCGACGAGTCTCCCGAATTCGCCGACCGCGCCCGCGAACTGGTGGTCAAGCTGCAGGCCGGCGACCCCGACTGCCTGCGCCTGTGGACCCGCTTCAACGAGATTTCCCTGTCGCACTGCCAGAAGGTCTACGACCGTCTCGGCGTGAAGCTGAGCATGGCCGACGTCATGGGCGAGAGCGCCTACAACGACGACCTCGCCCAGGTGGTCGCCGACCTGACCGCCAAGGGCCTGCTCACCGAAGACAACGGCGCGCTGTGCGTCTTCCTCGAAGAGTTCAGGAACGCCGAGGGCAATCCGCTCCCGGTGATCGTGCAGAAGGCCGGCGGCGGCTACCTCTACGCCACCACCGACCTCGCCGCCATGCGTTATCGGCACAACGTGCTGCACGCCGACCGCGTGCTGTACTTCGTCGACCAGCGCCAGGCCCTGCACTTCCAGCAGGTCTTCGAAGTGGCGCGCCGCGCCGGTTTCGTTCCGGCCGGCATGGAGCTGGAACACATGGGCTTCGGTACCATGAACGGCGCCGACGGCCGTCCGTTCAAGACCCGCGACGGCGGTACGGTGAAGCTGATCGACCTGCTGGAAGAGGCCGAGAGCCGCGCCTATGCGCTGGTCAAGGAACGCAACGAGCAGCGCGCCGAGCGTGGCGAAGAGCCGTTCGACGAGGTCCAGCTGCGCGAGATCGGCCGGGTGGTGGGGATCGACTCGGTGAAGTACGCCGACCTGTCCAAGCACCGCACCAGCGACTACAGCTTCAACTTCGAACTGATGCTCAGCTTCGAAGGCAACACCGCACCCTACCTGCTCTACGCCTGCACCCGCGTGGCCAGCGTCTTCCGCAAGCTCGGCCAGGGCCGCGAGCAACTGGGCGGGAAGATCGTCCTCGAGCAGCCCCAGGAGCTGACCCTGGCCGCACAGCTGGCGCAGTTCGGCGACCTGATCAACAACGTCGCGCTCAAGGGCGTGCCGCACCTGCTCTGCGCCTACCTGTACGAGTTGGCCGGGCTGTTCTCCAGTTTCTACGAGCACTGCCCGATCCTCACCGCCGAGGACCCGGCGCAGAAGGACAGCCGCCTGCGTCTCGCCGCGCTGACCGGCCGTACCCTGGAACAGGGCCTGGAGCTGCTCGGTCTGAAGACTCTGGAACGCATGTAATCGAACCCGCCCGAACAGGAGTCCGGGAACCCCCATGGCAAAGAAGAAACCCGCCCCCAAGCGCGGCGCCAGCCGCTACCAGGCGCCCGCCGCGAAGAACGGCGTTCCCGGCTGGGTCTGGCTGGTCGCCGGCCTGGCCATCGGCGGCTTCATCATGTTCCTGATGAAGCTCGAACCCGGGCGCAAGGACGTCCAGCGCGAACGCCCGGACGCCCAGCGCCCGGCCGCCGTGCAGGGCAAGCAGCCGCAGCAGAACGGCCAGGCCCAGCAGCCCGCACAAACGCAGACGCCGGCCCAGGCCAAGCCGAAGTACGAGTTCTACACCCTGCTGCCGGAGTCCGAGGTCGTGGTGCCGCCGGAAGCGGTACCGGAGAAGGCCCCGCCGCCGCCCACCCCCGCCGAGCTGGCCAAGGCCGACGAAGCGCGGGCCAAGGCCGCACTCGCCGGGCAGGTGCCACCGCCGCTGCCGAAAGCGGTGGTCGCCGCCAGCACGCAGTTCTTCCTGCAGGCCGGCTCGTTCCGCAAGCAGTCCGACGCCGACCGCGTGCGCGCGCAGATCATCCTGCTCGGGCAGTCGGTGAACGTCGAGGCCGGCAACGTCCGCGACGAGACCTGGTACCGGGTGATGGTCGGCCCCTTCAACAGCCGCGACCAGTTGTCCCAGGCGCAGAAGACACTGTCCTCCAACGGCTTCAGCAACCTGCTGTTACAGCAACGCAAGGCCCGCTGAACGCGGGCCACGCCGTGCGTTCCGACGCACGGCGGTGCGTGCGGTTGAAAAGCCGCGGATCGCCCCTATATCTCCCAGCATTCCGGGCATTCGGCCCCGCAGTGTGGAGATTTCCCCCTTGACCACCATCGTATCTGTCCGCCGCAACGGCAAAGTCGTCATGGGCGGCGACGGCCAGGTTTCCCTGGGCAACACCGTGATGAAAGGCAACGCCAAGAAGGTCCGGCGCCTGTATCACGGTCAGGTACTGGCCGGTTTCGCCGGCGCCACCGCCGATGCCTTCACCCTGTTCGAGCGCTTCGAGCAGCAACTGGAGAAACACCAGGGGCACCTGGTCCGCGCCGCCGTCGAACTGGCCAAGGACTGGCGCACCGACCGCTCCCTGAGCCGCCTCGAAGCCATGCTCGCGGTCGCCAACAAGGATGCCTCGCTGATCATCACCGGCAACGGCGACGTGGTCGAACCCGAACACGGCCTGATCGCCATGGGCTCCGGCGGCGGCTTCGCCCAGGCCGCGGCCCTGGCCCTGCTGCAGCACAACGCCGAGCTGAGCGCTCGGGAAGTCGCCGAGACCGCGCTGAACATCGCCGGCTCGATCTGCGTCTTCACCAACCAGAACCTGACCATCGAGGAGCTGGACAGCGCCGTCTGAAGCGCTCGTCCCCCGCTGGAGTAAACGAATGTCCATGACGCCCCGCGAGATCGTCCACGAACTCAACCGCCACATCATCGGCCAGGACGACGCCAAGCGCGCCGTCGCCATCGCCCTGCGCAACCGCTGGCGACGCATGCAACTGCCGGCCGAGCTGCGCGCCGAGGTCACGCCGAAGAACATCCTCATGATCGGCCCCACCGGCGTCGGCAAGACCGAGATCGCCCGCCGCCTGGCGCGCCTGGCGAACGCGCCGTTCATCAAGGTCGAGGCGACCAAGTTCACCGAGGTCGGCTATGTCGGACGCGACGTCGAGTCGATCATCCGCGATCTCGCCGACGCCGCGGTGAAGATGCTCCGCGAACAGGAGATCCAGAAGGTCAAGTATCGCGCCGAGGACGCCGCCGAAGAGCGCATCCTCGATGCCCTGCTGCCGGCAGCGCGTCCCGCCATGGGCTTCGGCGACGAGCCGGCACGCGAGGACAGCAACACCCGCCAGCTGTTCCGCAAGCGCCTGCGCGAAGGCCAGCTGGACGACAAGGAAATCGACATCGAGGTGGCCGACAACCCGGCCGGCGTGGAGATCATGGCCCCGCCCGGCATGGAGGAGATGACCAACCAGTTGCAGAACCTGTTCTCCGGCATGAGCAAGGGCAAGAAGAAGACCCGCAAGCTGAAGGTCGCCGAGGCCCTGAAGCTGATCCGCGACGAAGAGGCGGTGCGCCTGGTCAACGAGGAAGAGCTCAAGGCACGCGCCCTGGAGGCGGTCGAGCAGCACGGCATCGTCTTCATCGACGAGATCGACAAGATCGCCAAGCGCGCCAACGCCGGCGGCGCCGACGTCTCCCGCGAGGGCGTACAGCGCGACCTGCTGCCACTGATCGAGGGCTGCACGGTGAACACCAAGCTGGGCATGGTCAAGACCGACCACATCCTGTTCATCGCCTCCGGCGCCTTCCACCTGAGCAAGCCGAGCGACCTGGTTCCCGAGCTGCAGGGCCGCCTGCCGATCCGCGTGGAGCTCAAGGCCCTCAGCCCGAACGATTTCGAGCGCATCCTCACCGAGCCGCATGCCTCGCTCACCGAGCAGTACCGCGAGCTGCTGAAGACCGAGGGACTGGCCATCGAGTTCGCCGAGGACGGCATCAAGCGCCTTGCCGAGATCGCCTGGCAGGTCAACGAGAAGACCGAGAACATCGGTGCCCGCCGCCTGCATACGCTGCTCGAGCGGCTGCTGGAGGAGGTCTCGTTCAGCGCAGCCGACCTGGCCAGCGAGCATAGCGACAAGCCGATCCTGATCGATGCCGGCTACGTCAACAGCCACCTCGGCGAGCTGGCCGAGGACGAGGACCTGTCCCGCTACATCCTTTGACCACCGCCGCCGCCACGGCCAGCACCGTGGCGGCGGGCCGCGCGGTCCCGAACCGGGGTATCCTTGTACTCCGCCCTTCCGCGAGTCCGATGCGATGCGTATCCCTTCCGCCATCCAGCTGCACAAAGCCTCGAAGACCCTGACCCTGCGCTACGGCGAGGACAGCTACGACCTGCCTGCCGAGTTCCTCCGCGTGCATTCGCCCTCGGCCGAGGTCCAGGGCCACGGCAACCCGGTATTGCAGTACGGCAAGCTGAACGTCGGCCTGGTCGGCGTCGAACCCGCCGGCCAGTACGCACTGAAGCTGAGCTTCGACGACGGCCACGACAGCGGCCTGTTCACCTGGGACTACCTGTACGAGCTGGCGACCCGCAAGGACCAGCTGTGGGCCGACTACCTGGCGGAGCTGGCCAGCGCCGGCAAGTCGCGCGACCCCGACGAGTCGGTCGTCAAGCTGATGCTCTGAAGCGCCGGGCCGAGTGCCCCTTCGCGGCACACGGCATCCTGGCGATTTTTCCCCGCTGCCCCGAACGAGGGCACGTCATTTGCAACATTCGCCCCGCAGACTGCCAGACCAGACATCCGGTCGGCGCGGTCGCCACGGCGAATGTCCTACCCTGCACGGCAGCAACGCTCTAGTCCGCAGGTCGGCCGCTCGCCGGGCCAGCCACGCCGGCCACCGATGCTTCTGCCAGCTTGCACGCCAGCGGAAACTCGCGTAACCAAGACGGTGCAGCCCCTTGTCCGGGTTCCCTTCCCTGACGTGCGTCCGCCCCGCCCTGAAACGTGCGGGTGGGCTGGTAGTCGAGCAGTAGCCGGCCGGACACCTGGTCCCCGGTTTCGTTGCGGTCCCCTGTTTCGCCTCGAACAATGGAGCGTTGCCGATGAGTCAAAAGAACAATAACGAGCTTCCCAAGCAAGCCGCGGAAAACACGCTGAACCTGAATCCGGTGATCGGCATCCGGGGCAAGGACCTGCTCACCTCCGCGCGCATGGTCCTGCTCCAGGCGGTGCGCCAGCCACTGCACAGCGCCAGGCACGTGGCGCATTTCAGCCTGGAGCTGAAGAACGTCCTGCTCGGCCAGTCGGAGCTGCGCCCAGGCGACGACGACCGGCGCTTTTCCGACCCGGCCTGGAGCCAGAATCCGCTGTACAAGCGCTACATGCAGACCTACCTGGCCTGGCGCAAGGAGCTGCACAGCTGGATCAGCCACAGCGACCTGTCGCCGCAGGACATCAGTCGTGGCCAGTTCGTCATCAACCTGCTGACCGAGGCGATGTCGCCGACCAACAGCCTGAGCAACCCGGCGGCGGTCAAGCGCTTCTTCGAGACCGGCGGCAAGAGCCTGCTGGACGGCCTCGGCCACCTGGCCAAGGACCTGGTGAACAACGGCGGGATGCCGAGCCAGGTGGACATGGACGCCTTCGAGGTGGGCAAGAACCTGGCCACCACCGAGGGCGCCGTGGTGTTCCGCAACGACGTGCTGGAACTGATCCAGTACCGGCCGATCACCGAATCGGTGCACGAACGCCCGCTGCTGGTGGTGCCGCCGCAGATCAACAAGTTCTACGTCTTCGACCTGTCGCCGGACAAGAGCCTGGCGCGCTTCTGCCTGCGCAACGGCGTGCAGACCTTCATCGTCAGCTGGCGCAACCCGACCAAGTCGCAGCGCGAATGGGGCCTGACCACCTATATCGAGGCGCTCAAGGAGGCCATCGAGGTAGTCCTGTCGATCACCGGCAGCAAGGACCTCAACCTCCTCGGCGCCTGCTCCGGCGGGATCACCACCGCGACCCTGGTCGGCCACTACGTCGCCAGCGGCGAGAAGAAGGTCAACGCCTTCACCCAACTGGTCAGCGTGCTCGACTTCGAACTGAATACCCAGGTCGCGCTGTTCGCCGACGAGAAGACCCTGGAGGCCGCCAAGCGTCGCTCCTACCAGTCCGGCGTGCTGGAGGGCAAGGACATGGCCAAGGTGTTCGCCTGGATGCGCCCCAACGACCTGATCTGGAACTACTGGGTCAACAACTACCTGCTCGGCAACCAGCCGCCGGCGTTCGACATCCTCTACTGGAACAACGACACCACGCGCCTGCCCGCCGCGCTGCACGGCGAGTTCGTGGAACTGTTCAAGAGCAACCCGCTGAACCGCCCCGGCGCCCTGGAGGTCTCCGGCACGCCCATCGACCTGAAGCAGGTGACTTGCGACTTCTACTGTGTCGCCGGTCTGAACGACCACATCACCCCCTGGGAGTCGTGCTACAAGTCGGCCAGGCTGCTGGGCGGCAAGTGCGAGTTCATCCTCTCCAACAGCGGCCACATCCAGAGCATCCTCAACCCACCGGGCAACCCCAAGGCACGCTTCATGACCAATCCGGAACTGCCCGCCGAGCCCAAGGCCTGGCTGGAACAGGCCGGCAAGCACGCCGATTCGTGGTGGCTGCACTGGCAGCAATGGCTGGCCGAACGCTCCGGCAAGACCCGCAAGGCGCCCGCCAGCCTGGGCAACAAGACCTATCCGGCCGGCGAAGCCGCGCCCGGAACCTACGTGCATGAACGATGAAAAGCGACCAGCCTGAAGAACTGCCGCAGGAGCGATCCGCGGCCTCCGCCGACGAAACCCCGCCAGCGCCTCCGGCGCGGCCCCGCGCCGCGCGGAAGCCGGCCAGGCCCCGTATCGCCGAGCCCGCGGCTGCGCCGCCGAGGACCCCGAGCATGCCCCAGCCCTTCGTCTTCCGGACCATCGACCTCGACGGCCAGACCATCCGCACCGCAGTGCGGCCGGGCAAGGAAGGAAGCACTCCGCTGCTGATCTTCAACGGCATAGGCGCCAACCTGGAACTGGTATTCCCCTTCGTCCAGGCGCTCGACCCGGAACTGGAGGTGATCGCCTTCGACGTTCCCGGCGTCGGCGGTTCCTCGACGCCCAGCGTGCCCTACCGCTTTCCCGGCCTGGCCAAGCTGGCGGCGCGGATGCTCGACTACCTGGACTACGGCCAGGTCAACGCGATCGGCGTGTCCTGGGGCGGCGCGCTGGCCCAGCAGTTCGCCCACGACTATCCGGAACGCTGCAAGAAGCTGATCCTCGCCGCCACTTCGGCTGGCGCGGTGATGGTGCCAGGCAAGCCGAAGGTACTGATGCGCATGGCCAGCCCGCGGCGCTACATCCAGCCCTCCTATGGCGTACACATCGCACCGGACATCTACGGCGGGGCCTTCCGCCGCGACCCCAAGCTGGCCATGGCGCATGCCAGCAAGGTGCGTTCGTCGGGCAAGCTGGGCTACTACTGGCAATTGTTCGCCGGGCTCGGCTGGACCAGCATCCACTGGCTGCATAGGATCCGCCAGCCGACCCTGGTGCTGGCCGGCGACGACGACCCGATCATCCCGCTGATCAACATGCGCGTGCTGGCCTGGCGCATTCCCAATGCCGAACTGCACGTGATCGACGACGGCCACCTGTTCCTGGTGACCCGCGCCGAATCGGTGGCGCCGATCATCATGAAGTTCCTCGCCGAGGAGCGCCGCCGCGCCGTCATGCACCCTCGTCCGTTCCTGCCCAAGACCGGCTGAACTGCTGCGCGGGCAACACCAGGGCAGCAGACACTGCTTCGTCATGGTGCAGGTGCATAGTCAATGTTCCGCAACGGCGCATGGCGCCTGGCTTCGCCGCGACAGCGCAAGCTCTGCGACGCCCCTCCCGGCGTTGTGGTACAGCGCTTGCTGCCCCACTGTCGGGCGGCATCCTCCCTGTTCAGGCAGGTGTGCGGTTCTGCCCCGGGTGAAACGGAATTCACAGGCTATAACTGAGTATTCCGAGCCAGGGGACTATCGCCCATGGCATCCAGACTGTGGTCCTACGACGGAGTGTGGTCCATGCGAGAAAAACAGGAATCGGGTAGCGTGCCGGTGCCCGCCGAGTTCATGAGTGCGCAGAGCGCCATCGTCGGCCTGCGCGGCAAGGACCTGCTGACGACGGTCCGCAGCCTGGCCGTCCACGGCCTGCGCCAGCCGCTGCACAGTGCGCGGCACCTGGTCGCCTTCGGAGGCCAGTTGGGCAAGGTGCTGCTGGGCGACACCCTGCACCAGCCGAACCCTCAGGACGCCCGTTTCCAGGATCCATCCTGGCGCCTCAATCCCTTCTACCGGCGCACCCTGCAGGCCTACCTGGCGTGGCAGAAGCAACTGCTCGCCTGGATCGACGAAAGCAACCTGGACTGCGACGATCGCGCCCGCGCCCGCTTCCTCGTCGCCTTGCTCTCCGACGCCGTGGCACCCAGCAACAGCCTGATCAATCCACTGGCGGTAAAGGAACTGTTCAATACCGGCGGGATCAGCCTGCTCAATGGCGTCCGCCACCTGCTCGAAGACCTGGTGCACAACGGCGGCATGCCCAGCCAGGTGAACAAGACCGCCTTCGAGATCGGCCGCAACCTCGCCACCACGCAAGGCGCGGTAGTGTTCCGCAACGAGGTGCTGGAACTGATCCAGTACAAGCCGCTGGGCGAGCGCCAGTACGCCAAGCCCCTGCTGATCGTGCCGCCGCAGATCAACAAGTACTACATCTTCGACCTGTCGCCGGAAAAGAGCTTCGTCCAGTACGCCCTGAAGAACAACCTGCAGGTCTTCGTCATCAGTTGGCGCAACCCCGACGCCCAGCACCGCGAATGGGGCCTGAGCACCTATGTCGAGGCCCTCGACCAGGCCATCGAGGTCAGCCGCGAGATCACCGGCAGCCGCAGCGTGAACCTGGCCGGCGCCTGCGCCGGCGGGCTCACCGTGGCCGCCTTGCTCGGCCACCTGCAGGTGCGCCGGCAACTGCGCAAGGTCAGTAGCGTCACCTACCTGGTCAGCCTGCTCGACAGCCAGATGGAAAGCCCGGCGATGCTCTTCGCCGACGAGCAGACCCTGGAGAGCAGCAAGCGCCGCTCCTACCAGCATGGCGTGCTGGACGGGCGCGACATGGCCAAGGTGTTCGCCTGGATGCGTCCCAACGACCTGATCTGGAACTACTGGGTCAACAACTACCTGCTCGGCAGGCAGCCGCCGGCGTTCGACATCCTCTACTGGAACAACGACAACACGCGGCTGCCCGCGGCGTTCCACGGCGAACTGCTCGACCTGTTCAAGCACAACCCGCTGACCCGCCCGGGCGCGCTGGAAGTCAGCGGGACCGCGGTGGACCTGGGCAAGGTGGCGATCGACAGCTTCCACGTCGCCGGCATCACCGACCACATCACGCCCTGGGACGCGGTCTATCGCTCGGCCCTCCTGCTGGGCGGCCAGCGCCGCTTCATCCTGTCCAACAGCGGGCACATCCAGAGCATCCTCAACCCTCCCGGAAACCCCAAGGCCTGCTACTTCGAGAACGACAAGCTGAGCAGCGATCCACGCGCCTGGTACTACGACGCCAAGCGCGAAGAGGGCAGTTGGTGGCCGGTCTGGCTGGGCTGGCTGCAGGAGCGCTCGGGCGAGCTGGGCGACCCTGACTTCAACCTTGGCAGCGCCACGCATCCGCCCCTCGAAGCAGCCCCGGGCACCTACGTGCATATACGCTGAAAGACCCGGCCCGGGCGCCTGGAGCCGGGCACCTCGATCCCCAGAAGAAGTCCGGATGAAGACACGCGACCGTATCCTCGAATGCTCGCTGTTGCTGTTCAACGAACAGGGCGAACCCAACGTCTCGACACTGGAAATCGCCAACGAACTGGGCATCAGCCCGGGCAATCTCTACTACCACTTCCATGGCAAGGAACCGCTGGTGATGGCGCTGTTCGAGCGGTTCCAGGCCGAGTTGGCGCCGCTGCTCGATCCGCCCGAGGAGGTGCGCCTGGGCGCGGAGGACTACTGGCTGTTCCTGCATCTGATCGTCGAGCGCCTCGCCCACTACCGCTTCCTGTTCCAGGACCTGTCCAACCTGACCGGGCGCCTGCCACGGCTGGCTCGCGGCATCCGTACCTGGCTCGGCGCGCTGAAGCGGACCCTGGCCACCCTGTTGGCCCGCCTAAAGACCGACCGGCAGTTGCGCGGCGATGCGCCGGCACTCGGGCAACTGGTCGAACAGATCACCCTGACCCTGCTGTTCTCCCTGGATTACCAGCGGGTACTGGGCAGCAAGGGCGAGGTGCGCACGGTGGTCTACCAGATCATGATGCTGGTCGCCCCGCATCTGCGCAGCGAGGCCCAACGCTCGGCGGAAAGCCTGGCGCAGCGCTACCTGGGACCGGAATGAAAAACGCCCGGCGAGTGCCGGGCGTGTGCGTTGCCGCCAGGACTCAGCCCTGGCTGCTCGGCGTCGCCGGAGCGTTCGCTGCCGGAGCGCTGGCAGCCGGTGTGGCGGCGGGGGCAGCGGGCGCGCTCGAAGACGCGGCGGGAGCGGCCGGCTTCTTCGCCGCAGGCTTTTTCGCAGCCGGCTTGGCGGCAGGTTTCGCCGCGGGCTTGGCGGCGGTCGCAGCGGCCGGCTTGGCTGCCGGCTTCGCGGCGGGCTTGGCTGCGGCAGGTTTCGCAGCAGGCTTCGCCGCAGCCTTGGCTGCCGGCTTGGCCGCCGGTTTCGCGGCGGCCTTCGCAGCCGGTTTGGCGGCGGGCTTGGCTGCCGGCTTGGCGGCCGCGGTCTTCGCTGCAGGTTTTTTCGCCGCGGGTTTCGCCGCAGGCTTGGCGGCGGCCTTGGCTGCCGGTTTAGCTGCCGGCTTGGCCGCTGCGGTTTTCGCCGCGGGCTTGGCAGCCGGTTTCGCCGCAGGCTTGGCCGCTGCCTTCGCCGCCGGCTTGACGCTGACGCCGGTGAGTTTCTCGATCTGTCTGGTCAGCGTATCGACCTTGCCGTGCAGCTCCTTCACCTCGTTGCGGCTCGGCACGCCGAGACGCGAGATGGCGCTGTTCAGGCGCTTGTCGAAAGCTTCCTCGAGCTCGCTCCACTTGCCGAGCGCACGGTCCCGAACCTCGTCGACCTTGCTCTTCGCAGAGCGGGCAGAAGCCTTCGCCGCACCGACCTGCGCGTCCACATCGGACTTCGCTTCTTTTTCAGCCTTCTCGCCGTCTTTCACCAAGGTCTCGAACAGCTTGCTGCCGTCCTTGCTGACCTTCGAGTAGGCCCCCAGACCAGCCAGCCAGATCTGCCGCGAGTATTTCTCGATCTCGCCGATCCAACTGGACTCTTTTTCGCTCTTCTTCTTGCCAGCCATCCTGCTCTCCTTATTGGGTTCTCGCGACACGCTCGAGCACTGCGCTCAGCTCATCCAGCTTAGCAGAGAGTGCTTCGACATCGTTCCGGGAAGGTATGCCTATCCGGTTCAACGTGCTAGCGACACGGCTGTCGAATGCCTGCTCGATCCTGTCGAGCTGGTCTTCGACCTTTCCCTTCACCGAAGAGAGGCCGGTCTTGACACTGTCATTGGCCGAATCGACCTGACTTGTGACCAGCGATTTGCCTTTTTTCTCCAGGGCTTCGCCAGCTTTCACCAATTCCTTGAAGTAGTCGCTGCCTTCGGTGCCCAGGCGGGAATACGCACCCAGGCCGGCAAGCCAGATCTGGCGGGCATAGTGGCGGATCTCGGAGACCAGGGAAGTGGATTCGGAAACGGTCTTTTTCTTCAGGGCAATCTTGGCCATGGGGCACCTCACGCTCGTTGGGTTGAAGAAACCGCAGGCGCCGCCGGAACGCTGGCAGCGTGAGAGCAAGGTATCGGGGAAAATTAGAAACCGCATACTAAGCGGAAGATGGGCGCCGCCAGGACGGCGAACGCCCGGCAGGATCAGGCCAGCGCCTTGTCCAACGCCTTCTCGATCTCGCCCTTGAGCAGGCCGCTCATGGCCGACAGCATCAGGCCGAGCTTGACGTCCACCGCGACCTTGTCCGCCCCCACTGCGATCCTGCCGTCGACGCCGCTGCGCTTGAAGGTCAGCTCGTCGCCCTGCCATTCGCACTGCACGCCGTGCTCCTTCGCCAGACGTTCGGCCAGTTTCTCCGCCTTGGCCCGTGCGGCGTCCAGCCCCAGGCTGTGCGGACGTTCGATGTGGATACGCGACATGGATCGACTCCTGATTGCAGATCGGAAAACTATACGCGGCCAGACAAAACACCGCACCCGCGCCGTCGGACGGCGGCACAGCACTTTCCCCACATCCTGTTAGAATGCCCGGCATTCTTTCCAGGTGAGAACGTCATGAACGATCCCCGCAAAGGCGCCGACGCCGAACCCACCACCCACTTCGGCTACCAGAACGTTCCGGAAAGCCAGAAGGCGAAGAAGGTCGCCGAGGTATTCCACTCGGTGGCAGCCAAGTACGACCTGATGAACGACCTGATGTCCGGTGGCATCCATCGCCTGTGGAAGCGCTTCACCATCGAGCTGTCCGGCGTGCGCAGCGGGAACCGCGTGCTCGACATCGCCGGCGGCACCGGCGACCTGACCCGGCAGTTCTCGCGCCTGGTCGGCCCGACCGGCGAGGTGGTGCTGGCCGACATCAACGCCTCGATGCTCAAGGTCGGCCGCGACAAGCTGCTCGACAAGGGCGTCTCCGGCAACGTCAGCTTCGTCCAGGCGGACGCCGAGAAGCTGCCCTTCCCGGACAACCACTTCGACTGCGTGACCATCGCCTTCGGCCTGCGCAACGTCACCCACAAGGACGAAGCGATCCGCTCCATGCTGCGCGTGCTCAAGCCCGGTGGCCGCCTGCTGGTGCTGGAGTTCTCCAAGCCGAGCAGCAACCTGCTGTCCAAGGCCTACGACACCTATTCGTTCAGCCTGCTGCCGCTGATGGGCAAGCTGGTCACCAACGACTCCGAGAGCTATCGCTACCTGGCCGAGTCGATCCGCATGCACCCCGACCAGGAAACCCTGAAGGCGATGATGGTGGAAGCCGGCTTCGACCGCGTGACCTACCACAACATGACCGGCGGCATCGTCGCCCTGCACCGCGGTATCAAGCCTTAACCGAGGGCGCGCCGATGAGCTCGCTGCTGATCCAGGCCGTGCTGGCCGCCGCCGAAACCGGCATCAATCGCGTCCTGCGCCTCGACGGGACAGCGCTGCCGCACCTGCGCAGGCTTTCCACCAAGGTCATCGAGGTCGACTGCCTGAGCCCGCCGCTGCGGGTCTTCATCCTGCCCGCCGGCGACGGCCTGCACTTCGCCGCGCAGCATGAGGCGGAGGTCGACTGCACCTTGCGTGCGCCGGCCGGCAACCTCCTGCACCTGGCCCTGGCGCGCGACAAGACCCGCGTCCTGCACAGCCCGGAAGTCAGCATGGACGGCGACAGCGCGGCCCTGCTGGAACTGGCCGGCATCCTGCAGAGCCTGGAGCTGGACTGGGAGTACGAACTGTCGCGCTGGCTCGGCCCGCTCGCCACCCAGGTGCTCGGCAGCGGCCTGCGCGACGCTTCGCGCTGGAGCGCGCAGAGCCTGCACAGCCTGCGCCTGAACCTGGCCGACTACCTTGCCGAGGAAAGCCGCACGCTGGTCGGCCAGCACGAAGCCGAAGCCCGCTTCGCCGAACTGGACCAGCTGAAGCTGGCCCTCGATCGTCTCGACGCGCGCGTCGGACGCCTCAGCCAAAAGACCAAGCCCGACGCATGAAGCTCCTCGCTGTCCGCCGCCTCCTGCGCATCCAGCGCGTCGTCATCCGCTACCGCCTGGACGACCTGATCCTCGAACTGCCGATGCTGCCCTGGTGGCTGCGCCTGCTCGGTGCCACCCTGCCCTGGCGCTGGCTGCCGCGGCGCAAGCTGGAACTGACCCGCGGCGCGCGCCTGCGCCTGGCGCTGCAGGACCTCGGACCGATCTTCATCAAGTTCGGCCAGATTCTCTCCACCCGCCGCGACCTGCTGCCCGACGACATCGCCAACGAACTGGCCTGGCTGCAGGACAAGGTGCCGCCCTTCCCGCCAGAGCTGGCGGTCAAGCGCATCGAGGAACAACTGGGCGCGAAGATCGAACAGGTCTTCGCCCGCTTCGAACGCGAACCGCTGGCCTCTGCCTCGGTGGCCCAGGTCCACGCCGCGCGGCTGAAGAGCGGCGAGGAAGTGGTGGTGAAGGTGATCCGGCCGAACCTGGAACCGGTGATCCGCTCCGACATCGCCTGGCTGTTCATCCTCGCCCGCCTCGCCGAGCGGGTCTCCAGCGAGGCGCGGCGCCTGCACCCGGTGGAAGTGGTCAGCGACTACGAGAAAACCATCGTCGACGAACTCGACCTGCTCCGCGAGGCAGCCAACGCCTCGCAGCTGCGGCGCAACTTCGAAGGCTCGCCGCTGCTCTACGTGCCACAGGTCTACTGGGACTGGTGCCGGCCCAAGGTGCTGGTGATGGAGCGCATCTACGGCATCCCGGTGACCGACCTGGAAACCCTGCGCGACCAGCGCACCGACTTCAAGGCACTGGCCGAGCGCGGCGTGGAGATCTTCTTCACCCAGGTGTTCCGCGACAGCTTCTTCCATGCCGACATGCACCCCGGCAACATCTTCGTCAGCACCCGCGCGCCCTGGAGCCCGCAATACATCGCGGTGGACTGCGGCATCGTCGGCAGCCTGACCGACGAGGACCAGGACTACCTGGCGCGCAACCTGATCGCCTTCTTCAAGCGCGACTACCGCAAGGTCGCCCAACTGCATATCGACTCCGGCTGGGTCCCGGCGGAAACCAAGGTCAACGACTTCGAGGCGGCGATCCGTACCGTCTGCGAACCGATCTTCGAGAAGCCGCTGAAGGACATCTCCTTCGGCCAGGTCCTGCTGCGCCTGTTCCAGACCGCGCGTCGTTTCAACATGGAGATCCAGCCGCAACTGGTGCTGCTGCAGAAGACCCTGCTGAACATCGAAGGCCTCGGCCGCCAGCTCTACCCGGAACTCGACCTGTGGGCCACCGCCCAGCCGTTCCTGGAGCGCTGGATGCGCGAACGGGTCAGCCCGAAGCAGTTGCTGCGCAATTTCCAGCAACAGGTCGAGCAGGTGCCGCACCTGTCGCAAATGGCCCGCGATACCCTCGAACGCCTGTCACAACCGCACGCCCACAATGCGCCGCCGCCGGAGTGGAAAGGTTCCCGCCACGACTGGCTCGGGCGCCTGGTGGGCGCGGTGCTGCTGGTCGGCGCCGCCGAGGTCGGCCTGGGTCAGCAGCTGGAAGCCTGGCCGGCGTGGGTGATGCTGGCCGGCGGGGTGTTCCTGATCCTGCGCCGCTAGCGCCGCGCACGGCCACTAGGCCCGCGCCGATAGCCAGTCGCGCTCCCGGCTGGCACACTACTCCCATTTCCGCCGGAAACGCACGCAACGTACCGGCAACGAACGTGGAAAGACCATGAAAGACTGGCTGGATGAGATTCACTGGAACGCCGACGGCCTGGTCCCGGCGATCGCCCAGGATCACGAGACCGGGCGCGTGCTGATGATGGCCTGGATGAACCGCGAGGCGCTGGCCCTGACCGCCAGCGAGAACCGTGCAATCTATTGGTCGCGTTCGCGTGGCAAGCTGTGGCGCAAGGGCGAGGAGTCCGGGCATGTGCAGAAGCTGCACGAACTGCGCCTGGACTGCGACGCCGACGTGGTCATCCTGATGGTCGAGCAGGTCGGCGGGATCGCCTGCCATACCGGCCGGGAAAGCTGTTTCTACCGCGTCTTCGAGAACGGCGCCTGGAAGACCGTCGATCCGGTGCTGAAGGACCCGGACGCCATCTACGAACACGCAGGACACCACCATGAGTGACACCCTGACCCGTCTGGCGGCGGTGCTCGAGGAGCGCAAGAACGCCGCGCCCGACAGCTCCTACGTGGCCAGCCTGTACCACAAGGGCCTGAACAAGATCCTGGAGAAGGTCGGCGAGGAGTCGGTGGAAGCCATCATCGCCGCCAAGGATGCCGCGGCCAGCGGCGACTGCCAGGACCTGATCTACGAAACCGCCGACCTCTGGTTCCACTCGCTGGTGATGCTCTCGGCCCTCGGCCAGCATCCGCAAGCCGTGCTGGACGAACTGGAGCGCCGCTTCGGCCTTTCCGGCCACGCCGAGAAAGCCGCCCGCCAACCATCGGCCTGAACCTACACATTGCGAGGAATACGACATGGGCATTTTTGACTGGAAACACTGGATCGTCATCCTGATCGTCGTGGTACTGGTGTTCGGCACCAAGCGCCTGAAGAACCTCGGTTCCGACGTCGGCGAAGCGATCAAGGGCTTCCGCAAGGCGGTGAACACCGAGGAAGACGACAAGAAGGACCAGCCCGCCGCCCAGCCGGCCCAACCGCTGAACCAGCCGCACACCATCGACGCCCAGGCGCAGAAGGTCGAAGAACCGGCGCGCAAGGACTGACGGGTAGCCATCGATGTTCGGAATCAGCTTCAGCGAACTGTTGCTGGTCGGGCTGGTCGCCCTGCTGGTGCTCGGCCCCGAGCGCCTGCCGGGCGCCGCACGTACCGCCGGCCTGTGGATCGGCCGCCTGAAGCGCAGTTTCAATACCATCAAGCAGGAAGTGGAACGGGAAATCGGTGCGGACGAGATCCGCCGGCAACTGCACAACGAGCACATCCTCTCGATGGAGCGCGAAGCGCAGAAGCTGCTGGCCCCGCTGACCGGCCAGAATCCCCCGCAGGAAACCCCGCCGCCGGCGGCCGAGAACCCGGCGCCGAGCGTACCCACGCCGCCGCCGACCAGCACGCCCGCGGACGCCGCGGCACCGCCGGCAGTCGCTACCTCCACTCCCCCTTCGCCACCGTCCGAGACGCCGCGTAATCCATGAGCGCCGATAAACCCGAGCAGCCCGAGCACGACCAGGAAATGCCCCTGGTCTCGCACCTGACCGAACTGCGTACGCGCCTGCTGCGCAGCGTGGCGGCGATCTTCCTGATCTTCGCCGGCCTGTTCTACTTCTCGCAGAAGATCTACACCCTGGTCTCCGAGCCGTTGCGCCGCTTCCTTCCGGAAGGCACCAGCATGATCGCCACCGACGTCGCCTCGCCGTTCCTCGCGCCGTTCAAGCTGACCATGGTGGTGGCTCTGTTCCTCGCCATGCCGGTGATCCTCGCGCAGGTCTGGGGCTTCATCGCGCCCGGCCTGTACAAGCACGAGAAGCGCGTGGCGCTGCCGCTGCTGGTGTCCAGCATCATCCTGTTCTACGCCGGGATGGCCTTCGCCTACTTCCTGGTGTTCCCGATGATCTTCCACTTCTTCGCCAGCGTGACGCCCGAGGGCGTGGCGATGATGACGGACATCAACAGCTACCTGGACTTCGTCCTGACCCTGTTCTTCGCCTTCGGCGTCGCCTTCGAGATCCCGGTGGCCACGGTGCTGCTGATCTGGATCGGGGTGGTCGACGTCGAGTACCTGAAGAAGATCCGCCCGTACGTGATCATCGGCTGCTTCGTGGTCGGCATGGTCCTGACCCCGCCGGACATCTTCTCCCAGACCATGCTCGCGGTGCCGATGTGGCTGCTGTTCGAGATCGGCCTGCTGTTCGGCCGCCTGGTACGCAAGCGCGGCGAGCATCCGGACGACCAACCGGCCAGCGACGGCGACCAGCCTCCGGCCACCCGCCAGTGAACCTGCTGCTCCTCGACGACGCCGACTTCGTGTCGGCGGATCGTGCGGTCCTGCACGATCGCCGCCTCAAGCACCTGCACGAAGTGCACCGCGCCGAGAACGGCGACACCCTGCGGGTCGGCCGCCTCGGCGGCTGGATGGGCGAAGGCCGCCTGCTGAAGCTCGACGCCAGCGAGGCGACCCTGGAGGTGCGCTTCGACCAGCCGCCGCCGGCCAAGTTGCCGATCACCCTGCTGCTGGCCTTGCCGCGACCGAAGATGCTCCGCCGGGTGTTGCAGACCATCGCCGCAATGGGCGTACCGAAGCTGGTGCTGCTGAACAGCTACCGCGTGGAAAAGAGCTTCTGGCAGACCCCGTTCCTCGACCCGGCGGCGATCCGCGAGAACCTGGTCCTCGGCCTGGAGCAGGCCCGCGATACGGTGCTGCCGGAAATCATCGTCGAGAAGCGCTTCAAACCCTTCGTCGAAGACCGCCTGCCGGCCCTGGCCGCCGGCAGCCTCGGCCTGGTCGGCCATCCCGGTCCCTGGCCGGCCTGTCCGCGCGCGGTGGAGAAGCCGGTGACCCTGGCGATCGGCCCGGAAGGCGGCTGGATTCCCTACGAGGTCGACAAGCTGCGCGAAGCCGGACTGCATCCGGTGCAGCTCGGCGAACGCATCCTGCGCGTGGAAACCGCGGTCAGCGCCTTGCTTGCGCGGTTGTTCTGAAAAAACTCCGGTAAAAGACTGAAGGTTTTCCTCGCCCGGCCGACATCCTCTGTCGCGCAGGGCTCCGCACGACAACCATAAGACCTCGCCCGCCGGCCACGTACCGGCCCTCCGCGCCCGCACGCCGGACGCGACGACGCTGAGCCATTACCTGTTCCGCCACGCCATGGGGCTGCCAACCCAGGGTGTCGCACTGCCTGGAGTAATGACGATGTACGATTGGTGGGTTCTCCAACTGGCCAAGCTGAGCGTCAGCCGCAAGCTGATGGTCGGTTTCGGTGTCCTCCTCGCGCTGCTTCTGCTGGTGGTGATCAGCAGCAACCGCACCCTCACGCACCAGACCGCCCTCAGCGAGCAGCTCGCCGAAGTCGCCAGCCTGATGGAACAGGCCCAGCAAGCCGAACAAGGCCGCCTGGCATTCGAAGCCGGCAGCGACCCGCGCCAGGCCGAGCAGGTCCGCCAGACCCTGGCCGGGATGCTCCAGCGCCTGCAGGCGCTGCGCGACAGCGAGCTTGACCCGGCCGCCCTGGCCCACCAGGCCGAAGCCATCGAAGCCTACCGCAAGGCCTTCGACGACCTCACCGCAGCCGATCAGCAACGCAGCGCCGCCCGTGGTGTGCTGGTGGGCACTGCACAGCAGGCGCTGGACAGCTTCGCCCGCCTCGAGGAACTGATGGACGCCAGCCTCGCGCAGCAGGCCGGCGACCCGCAGGCCTTGCAACGCAGCCGTGCGGTGGCCGACCTGCACCAACAGTTGCTCATGGTGCGTTACCAGGTGCGCGGCTACGTCTTCGAGCGCAGCGACAAGGCCGAGCAGGCCGCGTTCGCCGCGTTCGACGCCCTCCGCCAGGCCGGCACGACGCTGCGAGGCCAATTGCCCGGCGAGGCCGATGCGGCGCTGGAACAGGCCATGGGCAGCCTCCAGGGCTATCGTGGCGGCATCGAGCAGTTCCGTGCCGGCGTCGTCCGCACGCGCCAGGCGCAGCAAGCGATGCAAAGCAGCACCCAGGATATGGCCCGGGCCGGCCGGACCCTCACCGAAGCCGGTCGCCAATTGCGCGAGAGCACCGCCAGCCGCGACCGCACCAGCCTCTGGCTGATCGCCGCGCTGGCCCTGGCCTTCGGCTGCGTCGCCGGCTGGGCGATCAACCGGCAGATCGTCCGGCCGCTGGACGAAGCCCTCGCGCAGGCCGAGGCCATCGCCGCCGGCGACCTCGGCAAGCGTCCGCAGAATCCCCTGACCCTCCAGCGCCGCGACGAACTGGGCCAGTTGCAGCGAGTCATGCAGCGCATGGGTGACAGCCTGCGCGAGCTGGTCGGGCGGATCGGCGACGGCGTCAGCCAGTTGGCCAGCTCCGCCGAGGAACTCTCGGCGGTCACCGAGCAGACCCGCGCCGGGGTCAACAGCCAGAAAGTGGAGACCGACCAGGTCGCCACCGCCATGCACGAGATGGCCGCCACCGTGCAGGACGTCGCGCGCAACGCCGAGCTGGCCTCCCAGGCCGCTCGCCAGGCCGATGAAGAGGCGCGCCAGGGCGACGCGGTGGTCGACCAGGCGGTGACCCGCATCGAGCGCCTGGCTACCGAAATGGACGTTTCCAGCGAAGCCATGGCGCGCCTGAAGAACGACAGCGAGCAGATCGGCAGCGTCCTCGACGTGATCAAGTCGGTGGCCGAGCAAACCAACCTGCTGGCGCTCAACGCCGCCATCGAAGCGGCACGCGCCGGCGACGCCGGACGCGGCTTCGCGGTGGTCGCCGACGAGGTCCGCGGCCTCGCCAAGCGCACCCAGCAGTCCACCGCCGAGATCGAGGGCCTGATCCAGCGTCTCCAGCAGGGCGCCGGTGAAGCCGCCGAACGCCTGGAGAACAGCCGCTCGCTGACCGCCAGCACGGTGGAACTGGCGCGCCGCGCCGGCGCCGCGCTGGACAGCATCACCCGTACCGTCTCCGACATCCAGAACATGAACCTGCAGATCGCCACTGCCGCGGAGCAACAGAGCACGGTGGCCGAGGAGATCAACCGCAGCGTCCTCAGCGTACGCGACGTCGCCGAGCAGTCGGCCGCCGCCAGCGAGCAGACCGCCGCCTCCAGCGGCGAGCTGGCGCGCCTGGGCACGCAGTTGCAGGCGCAGGTGGGACGCTTCCGCCTGTAACATCCCGAGAGGATCCTCCTTGCATCGGCAGCCCCTCCCGTCCATCGAAAGCGGACAGGAGGGGCACCTTTGCGTAGGATCAGGCTTTCGCCTTTTGGGAGATGACGCCATGCGCCCGATGACCATCGATATCGACGAACTGGCCTTCGCCCTGGATACCCCGGGAATCGACCACTACCTCGACCTGTACAGCGGCAAGGTGCTGCTGATCTCCGCCGAGGCGCCCGATCCCGAACTGGACGCATTGCTGGAAAACGAGCCGGAACGCCTGCTGCTGATCGACCCGCTGAGCACCACCCAGTCGCTGGGACTGATGCAGGATTTCCTCCGCGAGGTGGAAGAGCCGCACGCCTATGCGACGCTCGCCAACGCGCTGCAGAGCCGCAAGCCGTTCAAGGCCTTCAAGCACTCTCTGATGGAGTACCCGGAACTGTTGCAGGACTGGTACCGCTACCAGAACGAGCGCCTGCGCGAATGGGCGCTGGACTGGCTGGAGGACAACGATATCCAGCCGGCCGCGCGGCAGAGTCCGACGTCGCTCCTGCCGCCGCCGGGCAAGCCGTTCGCCTAGCGCGGTACTAGAGGACCTGGCGGAGGAAGGCCTGGGCCCGCGGGTCCTGCGGATTGTCGAAGAACTGCGCCGGCGGCGCGTCCTCCAGCAGCTTGCCGTGGTCGAAGAACAGCACGCGGTCGGCCACTTCGCGGGCAAAGCCCATCTCGTGGGTCACGCAGACCATGGTCATGCCTTCCACGGCCAGGGTCTTCATGACGTCGAGGACTTCGCCGACCATCTCCGGATCGAGCGCCGAGGTCGGTTCGTCGAACAGCATCACCTTGGGGTCCATGCACAACGCGCGAGCGATCGCCACGCGCTGCTGCTGGCCGCCGGACAGGCGCGAGGGATATTCGTCGGCCTTCTGCCCGATACCGACCTTGGCCAGCAGCGCCCGCGCCTTGGCCTCGCGCTCGGCCTTGCCGCGTTTGCGCACCACGCGCTGGGCCAGGCAGAGGTTCTCGAGCACGGTCATGTGCGGGAACAGGTTGAAATGCTGGAACACCATGCCGACTTCGCGGCGGTAGGCATTGATGTCGGTCCTCGGGTCGGCCAGGTCGACGCCGTCGATGCTCACCGAGCCTTCGTCGAACTCCTCCAGGCCGTTCAGGCAGCGCAGGAAGGTCGACTTGCCGGAACCGGACGGACCGATCACCACCAGCACCTCGCCCCTGGCCACGCGGGTACTCACGTCGTCCACCGCGCGCACTACCTGGCCGCGGGTATCGAAGACCTTCAGCAGGTTGCGTACTTCAATCACTTTGTCCGAGCCTCCGCTCCAGTCGGGATGCCATGTGCGAAAGGGGCAGGTTCAACAGCAGGTACAGCGCGGCGACGCAGAACCAGATCTCGAAGGTGGAGAACGAGGTGGTGATCGCCTCGCGGCCGCTCTTGGTCAGTTCGGTGATGGCGATCACCGAGACCAGCGAGGTGTCCTTGACCAGGCTGATGAACTGCCCGGCCAGCGGCGGCAGCACGCGCTTGAAGGCCTGCGGCAGGATCACGTAGCGCATCGACTGGCCGGCGTTCAGGCCCAGGGAACGGGCGGCCTCGTTCTGTCCGCGGGCGATGGACTGCACGCCGGCCCGGATGATCTCGGCCACGTAGGCGCCGGTGAACAGCGCCAGCGCCGCGACCCCGGCAAACTCGCGGGACAGGTTGAGCACGGTGCCGATGAAGAAGTAGAAGATGAAGATCTGCACCAGCAACGGCGTGCCGCGCACCAGCTCGACGTAGATCGTCGACAGGTCGTGCAGGGTCGGGTTCTCCGACAGCCGGCAGAGGCCGGCGACCAGGCCGATCGCCAGGCCGATGGCACCGGACACCAGCGATAGCCAGAGGGTGGTCCACAGGCCCCAGAGCAGTGGGCCGGCGGCCCAGTGGCGGGTCACCCCGACCGCGTCGCCCTCGGCCACGTCGTCGCCTTCGGAGAATTGCAGGCTGTCCTGGGCGACGGTCACGACCTGCTTCTCGCCGCTCTCGCCAAGCAGCGTGACGCGCGCGTCCCTGCCCTGTTCCTCGATAGCCTCGACCCGGCCGATCTCGTTGGCCCGCAACGGCTCCTCGGCCTGGTAGGCGAAGTACTGCGGAACGCGGTTCCAGCGCCATTCATAGGAAATCAGCGAGGTGGAGAACCACAGCGCCCAGGCCAGGACCAGCAGGATCAGCCCGGTCAGCAGGTGCCAGGGCCAGACGGAACGTTTCTTCTTGGTCACGGAAACTCTCTCGAACGATGGAATGCGCAGGTACGACGGCCCCCTTCGCGGGGGCCGTCAGCGGTTCATTCCATTTCCTTCAGCCACTCGGTGTTCTTGAACCACTTGTCGTGGATGCGCTGATAGGTGCCGTCTTCGCGGATCTGATGGAGGAAGTTGTTGATGAAATTGATGCTGTCGTAGTCGCCTTTCTTCAGGCCGAACGCCAGCGGCTCGTAGGTGAACGGCTGGTCGAGGTAGACCAGCTTGCCGGCGCCGAACTTGCTCACCGCCACCACGTTGTAGGGCGAGTCGTAGATGAAGGCGTCGGCCTTGCCGTTGACCACGTCCATCACCGCTTCCGGCTCGTTGTCGAAGCCGTGGTACTTGGCCTTGCTGATCAGCTTGCGGGCAACGATCTCACCGGTGGTGCCGATCTTCGAGGTGATGCTGTACTGCGGATCGTTCAGGTCCTTGTAGGACTTGATCTTGCCTTCCAGCTCCTTGCGCACCAGCAGGGTCTGGCCGACCACGATGAAGGGCTCGGAGAAGTTCAGGCGCAGGTTGCGCTCCTGGGTCAGGGTCATGCCCGAGCCGATCATGTCGAACTTGTCGGTCAGCAGCGCCGGGATGATGCCGTCGTAGCTGGTGGAGACCAGCTCCAGCTTGACGCCCATGGACTTGGCCATGGCCTTGAGCAGGTCGACTTCGAAGCCGATGATCTGGCCGCGCTTGTTGGTCATCTCGAACGGCATGTAGGTCGGGTCCATGCCGACCCGCAGGGTGCCGCGCTTGACCGCGTCCTCCACCGCGCCGGCCGCCTGGACCGAAGCCACGCCCACCAGGGCGCAGACGCCCAGAACCAATGAAGCAAGATACTTTTTCATTCCCCAATCCCCAGCAGTCTTAGAAACACAGTCGTCGAACGGATGCTCTCGTCGTGTCGCCGTCCCGGGCGGGCAGCAGGCCATGACCGGCTGCGCAAAAGGCGGCCGATAGTACCTCAGCTGGCGAACGATACGAGACTTTCTGGATTGCCGGCGCAGGGTAACAGCAGCGCCGCACGGGGAAAACAGGCAAGAAACAGACCATGCCCCCGGCGGCGTTCCGCCGGGGGCATGGGATCAGGACTGGGCGGCGGGCAGCAGGCCGGCGTCGCCGGGCACTACCTGGGCCAGCGGTACGCTGGCGGCGTGGGGGTCGTCCGCCTCGGCCTTGCGCCAGCGGCCGAGCCAGTCGTCGCGGTCCTCTTCCCAGACCCGCGTATGCAGGCGCGAAAGTGCTACCGGGTCACTCAACAGGGCCAGGCGCGTGGCGCCGTCGAGCTGTTCCGGGCCCTTCTCGATGGCCTTGCCGATACGCTCGCCGCGCACCGTCTCGATGGCTTGCGCACGGTTGTGGCGAGCCGTGCCCATGGCGCAGGCCAGGGCGTTGAGCAACGGATCGACGGCGGCCTTGAGGAAGCCATCCTTGAGCGCATGCCAGCGGTTCTCGTAGGTGTACTCGTCGGTGGCGCGCAGCTCGCGCGGCGTGTCGTACTCCTCCGGGATCAGGAACAGCTTTTCATCGCGGGCGCGCAGGCCCAGCTTCACCCGACTGGAGATCACCGATACCGGGATAGACAGGATCAGCGAACCGACGATCGGCGACAGCCACCACAGGAAGCGCGGGTTGAGCCAGGCCACCAGCAGGGTCCAGGCGATACCCAATAGGGTCTGCATGCCGTGCCGGCGGATCGCCTCGCTCCAGGGCGTGGCGTCGTCGTCGCGCTGCGGCGAGTTCCACTGCACCGACCAGCCGAGGAAGGCGGCCAGCACGAAGCGGGTGTGGAAGAGCATGCGCACCGGCGCCAGCAGCACCGAGAAGAACATCTCCAGGAGCATGCTCAGGGTCACTCGGATCACCCCGCCGAAACCCTTGGCGCCCTTGGCCCAGATCAGCATTACGCTGAGCAGCTTGGGCAGGAACAACAGGGTCAGGGTGGTGGAGAACAACGCGATGGCCTTCTCCGGATGCCACTGCGGCCAGATCGGGAACAACTGCCGCGGTTCCAGGAAGTACTGCGGCTCCATCAGTTGGTGCACCGCCAGCAGCGCGGTGGAAAGCACCAGGAAGAAGAACCACAACGGCGCCGACAGGTAGGACATGACCCCGGTGAGGAACACCGCGCGGTGCACCGGGTGCATGCCCTTGACCAGGAACAGGCGGAAGTTCATCAGGTTGCCGTGGCACCAGCGGCGGTCGCGCTTGAGTTCGTCGAGCAGGTTCGGCGGCAGTTCTTCGTAGCTGCCGTCGAGGTCGTAGGCGATCCACACGCCCCAGCCGGCACGGCGCATCAGCGCAGCCTCGACGAAGTCGTGGGACAGGATCGCGCCGGCGAACGAGCCCTTGCCCGGCAACGGCGCCAGGGCGCAGTGGTCGATGAAGGGCTGCATGCGGATGATCGCGTTGTGGCCCCAGTAGTGCGACTCGCCGAGTTGCCAGAAGTGCAGGCCGGCGGTGAACAGCGGGCCGTAGACGCGGGTGGCGAACTGCTGCATGCGCGCATACAGGGTGTCCATGCCGGACGCCTTCGGCGCGGTCTGGATGATCCCCGCCTCAGGATTGGCCTCCATCAGGCGCACCAGCTTGGCTAGGCAGTCGCCGCTCATCACGCTGTCGGCGTCCATCACCACCATGTAGCGGTAGTCGCCGCCCCAGCGCCGGCAGAAGTCGTCGATGTTGCCGCTCTTGCGCTTCACCCGGCGCCGGCGGCGACGGTAGAAGATCTTGCCGAAGCCCTTGGTCTCGCGGCACAGCTCGAGCCAGGCCTGTTGCTCGGCGACGGCGATATCCGGGTCGTTGGTGTCGCTGAGGACGAAGAAGTCGAAGCGTTCCATCTCGCCGGTGGCGGCCATCGACTCGACGGTCGCCCGCAGGCCGGCGAATACCCGCGGCACGTCTTCGTTGCAGATCGGCATGACGATCGCCGTGCGGGCGTCGGCGGCGATCGGCTCGCTGCCGGCGCTGCTGCCGGAGATCCGGTAGCGGTCGCGCCCGGTGAGCAGCTCCCAGAAGCCCATCAGCGCGGTCCAGAAGCCGGCCGAGACCCAGCAGAAGAGGATCGCGAAGAGCGCCAGGATGCCGAACTGGATGACATAGGGCAGCACCTGCTGGACGGTATCCAGCAGGCTCTGCTGGGCCAGTTCCTCCAGGTCGACGAAGGCCCAGCCCTGGTAGGGCAGGATGCCTTTCATGTAGTAGGTGGCGACCGAGGTCTGCGCCAGCATCAACAACAGCAGGATGAACCGGCGCAGCGAGCCGACCCGCTGCCAGCGGGCCCGCGGCAGGGCACGCTTGGGCTTGGGCGGGTTGCTGCGTCCGGTCAGCCGACGCCAGCCGCGCACCAGGATGTTGGTGCGCCAGGGCTCGGGAATCACCTTGGTACGGCGGATCGGCGGGGAAATCTTGAGGAAGGTGCGACCCTGGGCGTCGACGCCGAACATCTCGGCGTCGTCCAGCTCAGGGGTGCCCAGCTGCAGGCGGGCGCGTACCGAGGCCAGGGCGGGATCGCCCCCGGCATCGGCAGCGGCGCCTTCCGCTCCCGCCAGGCAAGCGTGCAGCTCGGAGAAGGAAGCGGACTCGCCAAGCCGCTCCCGCTCCTCTTCCGCCAGGGGAAGATGAGCGAGGTAGTCGGCCAGCGGTGCTTTCGTAGTGGATGGGTTATTCATCGGCAGGCAGCTGATAGCTCCAGGTTTCGCTCAGTGGCTTCTGCGCCTCGTCGACCAGCGCCGCGCGCATTTCCACCGGCTTCTTCGGATCCTTGACCTTGATCCGCAGCGTCAGGCGCCAGCCTTTCAGGACCGGGTTGTAACGCAGGCTGTTCTCCACCACCTCGGCGTTGCTGTCGGTGCTGACCTGGGTGGTCACCGGCGCGTCCGGCGCCAGGTCCTTCAGGGCCGGCCCTTCGAAGTCGACGACCAGGGCGGTGCTGCCGTCCTGCTGGCGGATCAGGTTCTTCTGCTTCACGTCGCCGACCGAGCGCATGGTCTGCTTGACCCAGGAGGATTTCGGGTCGTGCAGCTCGTCTTCATCCATGGTCCAGTGCAGGCGGTAGGCGAAGTCCAGCGGCTTTCCGACCTCAGGCTGGGTCTCGGGGTTCCAGAACGCGACGATATTGTCGTTGGTTTCGTCCGGGGTCGGGATTTCCACCAGTTCCACGGTGCCCTTGCCCCAGTCGCCCTTCGGCTCGATCCAGGCGCTCGGACGCAGGTCGTAGCGGTCGTCCAGGTCTTCGTAGCGGGAGAACTCGCGGCCGCGCTGGAGCAGGCCGAAGCCTTTCGGGTTCTCCACGCTGAAGGTGCTCACCGACAGGTGCTTCGGATTGTTCAGCGGACGCCACAGCCACTCGCCGTTGCCGGCATGGATCTGCAGACCGCTGGAGTCATGCAGCTCGGGCCGGAAGTTGTGCTGCTCGGACGGCTGGTTGGAGCCGAACAGGTACATGCTGGTCAGCGGCGCCAGGCCCAGTTTGCTGACCTTGTCGCGGAGGAACACGCGGGCCTGGACATCCATCACCGCATCCTTGCCCGGACGCAGCACGAAGCGGTAGGCGCCGGTGGCCCGCGGCGAGTCGAGCAGGGCGTAGATCACCAGTTGCTTGTCCTGCGCCTTCGGCCGCTCGATCCAGAATTCGCGGAAGCGCGGGAACTCTTCGCCCGAAGGCAGCGCGGTATCGATCGCCAGGCCGCGCGCCGACAGACCGTAGACCTGGCCCTTGCCGACCACGCGGAAGTAGCTCGCGCCGAGGAAGGTGGCGATCTCGTCCTGCTTGTCGGCCTTGTTGATCGGATAGAGCACGCGGAAACCGGCATAGCCGAGATCCTTGGTGGCATTCTCGTCGAACTTCAGGGATCCGAAATCGAACTTGGTGCGATCGTACTTGATCGGCTTGACCGTGGTAGCGGTCACCTCGTTGATCTTCACCGGCGTGTCGAAGTGCATGCCCTGGTGATAGAAGCTCAGCTTGAACGGCGTCTTCAGCTTGCCCCAGTAGGCGCGCTCGTTGATGAAACGGATCTGCTGGTAATCGGCGAATTTCATTTCGCTGAATTCTGATGGCAGGTTGCTGGTCGGCGCGGAATACTTGTCGCCGGCCAGGTCCTTGGCCTTGCTCGCCACGTCGTCGATGCTGAACGCCCATACCGGGGCGGCGACGAATGCCAGCGCGGTCGAGCCGGCAAGCAGCAGGGTGCGCACGCGGGCGCGGAAATCGGTGTTTGAAACGGAACGGAAAATCACGAGGCCCCCTCGTCCGTGAACATGAATTACTGAAGACGCCCTGACCGTTCAGGGGTCTCCGACGGCACCGGAGTGCCGGTCGAACATGGTTTCGCCACATTCGCTGCCAAACCCGATAGATAGCCAGATTTGGCGCGATCTGACAAAAAGAATGCCTGTTTCCAGTCATTCGCGTTACGTGCACCGGGCCTGGAGAACCAGGGGGCATGCCGCTCGTCGGCTAGCGACCCCAGAGGTTCCGACCCTGCCCGGGCGGAATGATTCCCGTCCATTGGGTTGCAGGACGCCCCGCCCGGCATCGGGATGCCGGCCGGCCTGTCCTGTACAGCATGAAATCGGCGTGCGGATGATGCACCGAGGTTGTGACAAAAGGCCATGTATCTGTCACAAAAATTCACCGTTCCAGCCCCGCCATCCCTCCCTGAAGCACCTTGGGGACAATCCCCTCGACGCCGATCAACTCTCCAGCAGGAAGGTCACCGGCCCGTCGTTGACCAGGTGCACCTGCATGTCGGCGCCGAAACGCCCGGTCGCCACCTGCGGATAGGCCTCCCGCGCCAGTTTCACCAGGTGCTCGAACACCGTCTCTCCTTGCGCCGGCGGCGCCGCGCTGGAGAAGCTCGGACGCAGTCCGCTGCGGGTGTTCGCCGCCAGGGTGAATTGCGAGACCAGCAGCAAGCCGCCCTGCACGTCCAGCAAGGACCGGTTCATCTTGCCCTCGTCGTCGCCGAACACCCTGTAGTTGAGCAGCTTGTGCAGCATCTTCGCCGCGCAACGCTCGCCATCCTCGGGCTCGACCCCGACCAGCACCAGCAGGCCGCGATCGATGGAGCCGACGATTTCGCCGCCAACCTCCACCCGCGCCGCGCCGACGCGCTGCAGCAATGCCTTCATTCGGCCTCCGGCGGCAGGTCGAGCAGTCGCCGGCCGATCTCGTTGGTGGCGCGCACCAGCGCATCGACTATCCCCGGCTCGCTGGCGGTATGCCCGGCGTCGCGGATGATCTGCAGTTCGCTGTTCGGCCAGGCCTGGTGCAGGGCCCAGGCATTGTCCAGGGGACAGATGGCGTCGTAGCGGCCATGCACGATCACGCCAGGCAGATGGGCGATGCGGTGCATGTCCTCGAGCAACTGGTTGGGCCTGAGGAAGCCCTGGTTGACGAAGAAGTGGTTCTCGATGCGCGAGATCGACAGCGCCCTGCCCGGCTCGGTGAAGCGGTCCACCACCATGGGGTTGGGGCGCAGCGTGGCGGTGCGGCCCTCCCAGGTCGACCAGGCCTTGGCAGCGTGCATCTGGGCGATCTGGTCGCTACCGGTCAGGCGCTTGTGGAAGGCCGCCAGCAGGTCGCCGCGCTCTTCCGGCGGGATCGGCGCGACATAATCTTCCCAATAGTCGGGGAACAGGCGGCTGGCGCCTTCCTGGTAGAACCAGTGGATGTCCTGCGGACGGCAGAGGAAGATGCCGCGCAGGATCAGCGCATGGACCCGCTCGGGATGGGTCTGCGCGTAGGCCAGCGACAGGGTCGAGCCCCAGGAACCGCCGAACAGCACCCACTTCTCGATACCCAGGTGCTCGCGCAGGCGCTCCATGTCCGCCACCAGCTCCCAGGTGCTGTTCTTCTCCAGGCTGGCGTGGGGCGTGGAACGGCCGCAACCGCGCTGGTCGAAGGTGACGATACGGTAGAGGTTGGGATCGAAGAAGCGACGCGACAGGGCATCGCAACCGGAGCCGGGGCCGCCGTGGACGAAGACGACCGGCAGTCCGTCCGGCGAACCGCTTTCGTCGGCATACAGCACATGCGGTTCGTCGACGGCCAGCTCGTGGCGAGCGTAGGGTTTAATTTCCGGATACAGAACTAGCATGATGCGCTCCCGAGGCGATGTGTTCGGCCCCCGGCGCAAACGTCGACAGCGGGGCCCGTCCTTTGCTCTGCCGCGCATGATACTTCGGCGCCGGGAAAAAAACCGAGCGGCTTTCATGTCCGCCCCGGTAGACAGGAAACCATCAATCCAAGCAACGGCGCCTGGCGCCGGGAGAACGAGCATGGCCGAGGCCTTGCGACACCGTATCCGCGCCGCCGGCCTGCTGGTGGTGGAGCAACGCATCCTGCTGGTCCGCCACGAGGTCGGCGGCGACATCTACTGGATTCCGCCCGGCGGCGGCTTCGAGTCGGAATGCGACGAATCGACGAAGGATACCGTCCGGCGCGAGTTTTTCGAGGAGACCGGCCTGCGGGTGGACGTCGGCCCGCTGGTCTACGTGCGCGAATTCGCCGAACCCGCCGCCGGGCGCTTCCACATGGAGCTGTTCTACCGCATCGACGCCTGGCGTGGCGAGCCGACCCTGGCCAACCTGAAGGGCCTGGGCGGCGACGAGTTCGATATCCGCGAGGTCGGCTGGATCGCCCGCGACGAACTGCCTGGCCTGCCGTCTTTCTATCCGGCCGAACTGGCCGACGACGTCTGGTCGCGCCTGGACGCGCCGACGCCATCGATCCGCCACCTCGGCCTGCAGCGCTAGACGCTCACTGCACCGGATCGCTGGTGGGGTTCTCGAGGATCGCCTTCAGCTCCGCGGTCATGGGGAACTCCAGGTTCAACCCCTTGGGCGGGATCGGCTGCTGGAACCAGCGCTGGTAGATGCCCTGTATCTCGCCCGAGCGATACAGCCCGGCCAGGGTCTCGTTGACCAGGGCAAGGAACTGCGGGTCGTCCTTGCGCACCATGCAGCTGTAGATCTCCCGCGATTGCGGCTCGCCGACCACCACCCAGTCGTGCGGCTGGCGCGCCTTGGCGCGTTCGCCGTAGAGCAGCGCATCGTCCATGTAGAAGGCCACCGCGCGACCCGATTGCAGCATCTGGAAGGCTTCGCCGTGGTCCTTGGCGCTGACCACGTTCATCCCCAGCTTGTGTTCGGCGTTGTAGTTCTTCAGGTAGCGCTCGTTGGTGGTGCCGGCGGTGGTCACCACGTTCTTGCCCTTGAGGTCGTCGAAGTGGGCTATGCCGCTGTCCTTGCGGGTCAGCAACTGGCCCTTGACGTAGATGAAGCCATAGGAGAACGCCACCTGTTTCTGCCGCTCGGCGGTGACCCCGGTGGAGCCGCACTCCAGGTCGACGGTGCCGTTCTGCACCAGCGGGATGCGAGTCTGCGAAGTGACCAGGTTGTACTTCACCTTGAGTTCCGGCTTGCCGAGGGTGCTTTTGAGCCGTTCCACCACCTTGCCGGCCAGTTCCACCGAATAGCCCATGGGCTGGCCGCTGTTATCGCCAAGGTAGGAGAAAGGCACCGAGGCATCGCGATAACCCAGGGTTATCGTGCCGTTGTCGGCAACCTTCTTCAGGGTGCCGCTGAGTTCCTCGGCCTGCGCGGCGCCGATGGCGAGCGACAGGGAGAGGGCGAGGGTGCTGGATACAAGGGTTTTCATCGGAGGTTCTGCCTCTTTTTTCTTATGGCTATGGAAAGTAAGTCAGCCCCTGGCCGCCACCACGGTGATCTCCACCAGCACCGACGGACGCGCCAGCTCCGCCTGGACGGTGGTCCGGCTGGGCGCCTGGCCGGTCGGCAACCACTGGGTCCAGACCTCGTTCAGGGCGGCGAAATCGCGGGCGATGTCCTTCAGGTAGATGGTCGCGCTGAGGATACGCTCCTTGCGCGACCCGGCCTCGGCCAGCAGCGCGTCGATCTTCGCCAGCACCTCGCGGGTCTGGCCATGGATATCCTCGGCCTGGCCCGGCACCTGGCCGGAAAGAAATACCAGGGCGTCGAAGCAGACCGCGGCGGACAGGCGGTCGTTGGTGGCGATACGGGTCGGTTCCATGGGAGTGCTCCAGTCGAGGGGGGATCAGCCAGCCAGCGCGCCGCGCGGCAGCAGGCCAGTGGTATCGATGCTCGGCGGGCGGCGGCCGATCTGCTCGGCCAGCAGGCGCCCGCTGCCGCAGGCCAGGGTGAAGCCGAGCGCGCCGTGGCCGAGGTTGAGCCAGAGGTTGCGGTAGCCGCCGTTGCCCACCAGCGGTACCCCGGTGGGCGTGGCCGGGCGCATGCCGGCCCATTCGACGGCGGCGTCGAAATCGCCGCCCTGCGGGAACGTGTCCCGCGCCTGCTGGCGCAGCAGTGCCAGGCGCGCGGGCTCGAGGCCGGGGTCGAAGCCGACGATGTCGACCATCGCGGCGATCCGCAGCCGCTCGCCGATTCGCGCGTAGACGATCTTGCGGTCGTAATCGGTGATGCTGGTATCCGGCGCGCGGTGCTGCGCGCCGACCGGCAGGGTCAGGCTATAGCCCTTGAGCGGGTATAGCGGCAGGCGCAGGCCCGGCAGCATCAATTCGGCGCTGCGGTAGCCGGCGGCCAGCACCACATGATCGGCCTCGATGAGATCGCCGCCGACCTCGACGCCACGCACCGCCGCGCCGCCCTCGACGATCTTCGTCACCCTGCGGCCATGCAGTTGCCGGCAATGTCCGGAAGCCTGCAAGCGCTCGGCAAGTTGCACGCAGAAGGCATGGCAGTCGGCGACCTCCTCGTCCGGCGTGTGGATGCCGCCGACGAAGGGCGCGGCGGACAGGGCCGGCTCCAGCGCGAGGCACTCGGCGGCGGTCAGGACGAATTGCGCCGAAGGATCGGCCAGGCCCTGGCGGGCCCGCGCAAAGCTGGCCGGTTGGCGAAACGCCACCAGCTTGCCGTTGCGCCGCCAGTCGAAGCCATCGAGGCCATCCTCCTCGCGCCAGTCCTGCAGGGTGCGCTGGCTGAGCAATGCCAGGCGCAGCAGGTGCGCGGCATTGCGGCGGTTCAGCGAGCCGCGGCAGGCCGCGAGGAAGCCCAGCAGCCAGCGCCACTGCGCCGGATCAAGACGCGGCCGCAGGCGCAACGGCGCATCGTTGCGCAGCAGCCAGCCGAGCGCCTGGGCCGGCACGCCGCTGTCGGCCAATGGCGCCACGTAGCGATAGGACAACTGCCCGCCATTGGCGTAGCTGGTTTCCAGCCCGCCCCGCTCGCGCGCTTCCACCAGGGTCACGTCGAATCCTTCGCGAACCAGGGCGTAGGCCGTGGCCAGGCCGACCACGCCGGCGCCGATGATGCAAACCCGCTGAGCCATGACAATCGTTATCCAGGTGTTTTCCAGGGCTTCGACGATAGGCGCGGATGACAGCGGTAGGACAATGAATAAAGATGGCCAGGGTATAAATCCAGGTTATGGGCTCGCGCCGATGAAGCTCCGCCATATCGAAGTGTTCCAGGCGATCCGCCAGGCTGGCTCGGTCAGCGGCGCCGCACAGTTGCTGCACGTGTCCCAACCGGCGGTGAGCAAGGTCTTGCAGCACGCCGAGCAGCAACTGGGCTTCCCGCTGTTCTTGCGAGTGCGCGGCAAGCTGCTGGCGACTCCGGAAGCGCTGGAACTGGAGCGCGAAGTGGCCAAGCTCAGCGATAGCCTGCAGGCCGTGCGGCGCCTGGCGCAGAACCTGCGGCGCCAGCCGGGCCACAGCCTGCGCATCGGCGCCACCCCGGCCCTGGCGCTGTCGCTGCTGCCGCGGGCGATCGGCGAATGGAGCGCGCGCTATCCGCAGAGCGGCTGCGAACTGGCCACCTTGCATTCGCGCGAGCTGGTGCAGGGCCTGCTGATGCGCGAACTGGACCTGGCCCTGAGCCTGAAGCAGCCGGAACACCCCGGCCTGCGCGGCGAAGCCATCGCCAGCGGCGTATTGGTGGCCCTGGCGCCGCGCGAACACTGGCCCGAAGCGGAACGCCGGCAGCCGCTGAGCCTGGCCGGGCTGGCCGGCGAAGCGCTGATCGGGCTGTCCACCGCCGACCCGCTGTTCGCCCGCCTGGAGGATTACCTCAGCGCCGTGGAGCCACCGCCGCAGGTGAAGATCGCCGTGCAGACCTACGCCCTCGCCCGCGCCCTGGTGGAGGCTGGGGCCGGCCTGGCGCTGGTCGATCCCTTCACCGCCCTCGGCGCCGACCCGCACAGCACCGCGATCCGCCCATTGAGCCCGGCCTTCCCGGTCACCCTCTACGCCATCACCCGCGCCGACGAAACCCCGCCGCACACCCTCGCTCCGCTGCTGCGGATGCTCGCCCGCCAGGCCGAGGAGCGTTTGCGGGCCGTGCAGATGTAGCATTTGCCGCCTGGCCTGCCGCTGGAAACCTTGGACGTCGTTCTGGCCCACGCCTCGCGTACTTACCGCTCCGGCTTCCAGTCTGGGTGGTCCGCGTCGTAGCCCTGGGTGGGATTAGGAGGCAGAGGATAGTCCTCTATCAGATTGGGGAAACGTAAGTCGGGGTCAGCTTCAAGCTTTTTGTAGATTGAATAATACGCTTCTCGCAACTTTTCGTCGGGGGCGTACCACATTGCACTTGCAGGGGGAGTCTCACTTCCGAAGACTCGTGATAGGAAAAAAGCCGCGCTCTTGCCCCCCTGAGAGACTGACACCTGATAATAAACAAGTGCCTTTGGGAAATTGTGCTCTACTATCTTGTAATACGCCCCCAGCTCATAACTAGCCGGCGCATAACCCTGACTAGCAGCACAGTGAGTATACGCCAACCCCAAATCCTTTTTTTTGGCCACATATATATAAAGCTTACCTAGTTCGGTTAGTGCCGGCGGATTTCCTAGGCTAGCAGCCTTATCAAGGAAAGTAAGCCCGTCAGTTGCAGGATTCTTGACCCCTGCACGATTGCCGATCATTGCTCCCATATCATAGAACCCTTGGGGCACCTCCAGATCGATCATCTTTTGATAGAGATCCAATGCCTTCTGCGTATCTTTTTCTACTCCTCCGGGCCACCCTGTACGATAAAGATTCGCCAAGTTGTGCATGGCCTTCCAGTGGCCGCGCTCGGCCGCCTTGCTGTACAACCCGACGATACGAGGCCACGGACGCAAGGTATCGGGCTTGGCCAGGGTCGCCGCTTCGCGATACCAAGCATCGGCCTGCGGGTCCAGAGGGGGTAGATGGTCCTTTTCGTTAACGCAGACAAAAGGCTTGCTGTCAGCCATAGCGGGAACTGCTGCGAGACAAAGTACAGCCCATATTCCAATAGCCATTATCCGAATCACTGACCCGGCTTCCAGTCGGGTCGAGCTGCGTCGTAGCCCTGGACGGGGTGGGGTGGCAAGGGGTTATCTTTTACCAAATTGGGAAAACGAAGATCGGGGTCGGCATCAATTTGCAGATAGAGGGAGTAGTAGAATTTCTCAAGCTTTTCATCCGGCGTATACCACATTGCACTTGAAGGAGGCGTCCTCTTTCCGAAGACGCGCGAGAGAAAAAAGGCTGCACTCCTGCCGCCTTGAGAGACGGAGACTTGATAGTAGCCAAGTGCCTTTGGATAATTATGCTCAACCAACTCATAGTAGCTTCCAAGCTCATAGCTCGCCGGAGCATAACCTTGACTGGAAGCACAACTGGTATACACCACCCCCAATTCCTTTTCCTTGGCCACATAAATATAGAGTTTACCCAACTCGGTCAGTGCTGGCGGGTTCCCCAAACTAGCGGCTTTATCCAAGAAGGTCAGACCATCGGTAGCAGGGTTCTTAACACCGGCACGATTACCAATCATTGCCCCCATATCATAGAACCCCTGAGGCACATCCAGATCTATCATCTTTTGATAGAGATCCAATGCCTTCTGCGGATCTTTTTCTACTCCTCCGGGCCACCCTGTACGATAAAGATTCGCCAAATTATGCATGGCCTTCCAATGACCGCGCTCCACTGCCTTGCTGTAAAGCTCGACGATACGGCCCCAGGGCCGCAGAGTATCGGGCTTGGCCAAGGCTGCTGCTTCGCGGTACCAAGCATCGGCTTGCGGATCCAACGGCGGCAGATGGTCTTTTTCATTAGCGCAGACAAATGGTTTGCTGTTGGCCATCACGGGGACGCCTGCAAGACAGAGCACGGCCCAAAGTCCAATAGCCATCAGCCACATCACTGCCCCGGTTTCCAGTCGGGCCGATCTGCGTCGTAGCCCTGGGTCGGGTGAGGAGGCAGAGGATGGTCCTTTATCAAGTTGGGAAAACGCAAATCAGGATCAGCGGCAAGTTGATCGTAAATACCATCATATAGTTTGTGCAGCTTCTCATCGGGGGCGTACCACATTCTATCGACATCAGGACTGGCTTTATCAAAAACACCGGAGATAAATAAAGCCGCACTCTTTCCGCCCTGAGAGACTGACGCCTGATAATAACCCAATGCTTTTGGAAAATTATGCTCTACTATCTTGTAATACGCCCCCAACTCATAACTAGCCGGCGCATAGCCCTGGCTAGCAGCACAGTGAGTATACGCCAACCCCAAATCCTTTTTTTTGGCCACATATATATAAAGCTTACCTAGTTCGGTTAGTGCCGGCGGATTTCCTAGGCTAGCAGCCTTATCAAGAAAAGTAAGCCCGTCAGTTGCAGGATTCTTGACCCCTGCACGATTGCCGATCATTGCTCCCATATCATAGAACCCTTGGGGCACCTCCAGATCGATCATCTTTTGATAGAGATCCAATGCCTTCTGCGTATCTTTTTCTACCCCTCCGGGCCACCCTGTGCGATAAAGATTCGCCAAATTATGCATCGCCTTCCAATGCCCACGCTCAACTGCCTTACTGTATAAGTCCACAATACGTCCCCAAGGACGCAAGGTGTCAGGCTTAGCTAGCGCAACTGCTTCCCGATACCAGGCATCGGCCTGGGGATCGAGAGGTGGCAAATGGTCTTTCTCATTAACGCAGATGAACGGCTTACTGTCGGCCATAGCGGGAACTCCGAAACTCAACAGGAAAATGAATAGACCAATAGAGATTCGCATCGCTCAGTCCACCGTAAGATTTTGACTATAGGGTGTAGTGACATCCCAGAAGCGCAGCAAGTGCGAAGTAAAAGGCTCATCTGCCACCTGGGCCTTCCAGTTATCATCCATCTTCTGATTCCACAATTCGAAGTTTTTTTCGGTCGTTTCGGCCAACCTCCCAACATGCGCCCCCCACAACTCCTCCCGCATCGCCCTCGCCAAATCCGGATTGGGCTGGGCAATCCCCAACTCGCTGTCGCCATGCATGCTGCGGACATTGATATTGGCCGAGCTGAGCAGGGTATAGAGGTCATCCACCAGCAGCAGCTTGGAGTGCACGTAGATGTGCTTGTAGCGCGCCTTCAGCGGCGGCGCCCCGAGGGCGGCCTCGGCTTCGGCGGACAGGCGCGCTGGCGGCGGGCTGCCGGGGGCAGGGTCGCTGGTGGCCAGGGTGGCGACGACCACCTTGAGGCCGGGTACTTCGGCAAGTTGATAGGGCTTGTCGTCCTCGCCGGTGTTCTTCGCCAGTCCGGGAATCTCCTGCGCGCCGAGTCCGCCGAGGCGTTGCTCGACTTCCGGCGTCACGCCTTTCTGTTCGAGCGCTTCGATCTTGCGCTCCAGCCGTTCGATGTTGTTTTCCTGGCCGCGCCGGACATAGGGATCGGGATGTAGGTTTTCCCTGACCTGCTTCAACTGCTCCCGCTTTTCCCGCAAGTCATGCGCCAGGTCGCGCTGTACCTGCGGCATCAGTTGCTCCTGGCCCAGGCCTTTCATCATGTCGTAGGTGGTCTTCGAGGCGTCGCTGGAGTCGGGGGTGTTGGTCACGACGAACAGGTACAGGTCGCCGGGCACGCCCCGGGCCTTGCGCACCTGCGCAGTCTTCCGCAGGCGCTCGGCGAAGCCGGCATAACGGAAGTACTGGTTTTCCATGTAGACGTAGTCGGTGGCATTGCCCAGGGCCTTGAGATAGTGCTCCAGGATCGAGCGCTCGCCGTCCTGTGGCTGGGTTCGGCAAATCTGCGCGACGCTGTTGCTGGCGGGCGTGGCGATCTTCGGCAGCGGCAAGGCGTCGCGCTCGGCGGTCAGCGATGGCGTCGAGAACCAGCGCTTGTACCACGGCGTCTCGAGGTCCCAGGCCTCGCTGAAGTTGCGGCTGAGGTCGGCCAGCACCGGTCCCTGGACCTGCATGGAGATATCCTGCCAGGGCCCGAACCCGGGATCGCGACCGGCGGCGCGGTCGTCGAACAGGTGGGCGCTGGTGTCCCAGTAGTTGCGGTGCATGTTGTGACCCATGACGAAGCCGATGGCCTGCGGGCTGCCATAGTCGACCAGGACCATCTTCTGGTGATGGCTGGCGAACTGGGTGAGTACCAGCAACTGGCCGATGCCCAGGTCGTCGATGCCATCGGCGCGCAGCAGGTGGATCAGGCTTTGCAGTCGCCCGTTGACGAGGCGCACCTGCTCGCCGTTCATCACCGGCCTGGCCGTCTGCTCGAAGTCGCGGGTACGGAACTCGACGTTCTGCAACCCACCGCCGCGTACCGCCTTGAACCAGTCGCGGGTGAATATCTGCCCCCAGGGATCCTGGCGGGTGCCGCCGGAACCGCGCTTGCCGCCGTAGCCCTGGGCCTCGCTGCTGTCGAAAGTGCGCTGGTTCTCGGCGTTCTCCGCCTCCAGCTCGGCGATGCGCGCCCGCGCGTGGGCGGCGCCCCGCGGGTCGAAGCTCGGCAGCCTGCCTTCGCGGTGCAGCCGTTCCGAGCGCTCCAGGGCTTCCTGCTGCCGCGCGATGAGGTTGAGGTTATGCTGGCGCCGCTGCTCCAGCCGCAGCACCTCGTTGTCCACTGCGCTGCCGCTGGCGACGCCCGAGCCCGCCCAGGTGCCGCCGGAACCGCCGACGCCGGCCCCGGGGATGGTGTTTTCCTTGAGCCTGGCGAGCTGGTTGCTCCAGACCAGCACCCGCGCCTGCACCCCTTCGCGGCCCTTCGTCTGCAGCAATTCGCCTATTCGCGGTCCGTCGGGGCGCTTGAAGCGCATGGCCGGGTCGAAGCCCCAGGTGATGATGTCGATGCTGTGCCGGGCCGCTTCCATGGCCGCATGCACCGCGTCGAAGGCCGCCTGGCCATTGATCAGCGGCTTGATGTGCACACCCGCGCGCGGTGGGTAGAAGGCCTTGTTGGCGAACCAGTCGAGGGTCAGCCGGACGCTGCCGGCCTGTTGCGCGTACAGCTTGAGGGTCTGCGGTTTGTACAGGTCGCTCATGGCGTGGGGTCATCCTTGTCGGCGGCGCCGGGCCGCGAGGCGTCGCGCCGGTAGGCGTCCGGGGCGGAACGCGGCTTGTGCTGGGGCATTTCTGCCCGGTAGTCGCGGAACCCCTGCTGGGCGAGCCGATCGTCAGCCTGCAGTGCGTCCGGCTGGTCGACCATCTCCACTTCGTAGGCGTGGCCATTGGCGGTCTCGATGCGATAGGTGCGTTCGCCCGGCAGCGGTTCGAAGCTGATTGCGCCGCCTTCGTCGGCGATGCCCTCCTCCTTGAAGGCACCATTGGCGTAGAGCCGATACGGTTGCCTGGCCGCCGATGCCACGCCGGGCAACGGACTGAGTTCGAAACGTAGGAGTTTCTGCGGCGCTTCGCCGATCTTCTGGGCGATGGCTCCCAACAAGGCGCCTCCCGCCGCCGCGGCGTCGGCCGCGAGCGGTTGCAGCGGCGACAGCGCGCGAACGCCGCTACCGATGCCGGGGCTGCCGCCGCTGTTGATCATCACCTGGGCGCCGTCGAGGGTGACACCGCCCGGGTCGAGCCTGGCGAAGCTGCCACCGCCCTTTAGGGTCAGCTCCATGCCTGCCTCGATCACTACCTTGTCGCCGGCCTTGAAATGGATCTCGTCGCCCGCCTCGACGAACTGGCCGGTGCCGATCCTCAGGTGCAACGCGTCGGCGACGCTGAGGTGGTCGGCCGCCTTCAGTTCGACCTTGCGGTCGGCATGGACCGTGCGCTGTTCCTCGGCCCTGAACTCGCTGTAGCTATCACCCTCGACCGTGTCGTGGCGCTCGTGGCCGACGCGGATCTTCTGGTCGTGCTCGATGTTCTCGTCCCAGTCGCGCTGGGCGTGGACGAAGATCTGTTCCTGGCCCTTGCGGTCCTCGATGCGCAGTTCGTTGAAACCGCCGCCGCCGGGGTAGCTGTCGGTCTTGAAAACGCTGCGGGTCTTGTTCTGCGGCAGCTCGTAGGGCACCCGGTTTTCGCTGTGGTAGAGGCAGCCGGTGACCAGCGGCTGATCCGGATCGCCCTCCAGGAAACCCACCAGGACTTCCATGCCCACCCGCGGGATGGCGACGCCGCCATAGCGTTTGCCCGCCCAGTTGGAGGCGACGCGCAACCAGCAACTGGTGTTGTCGTCGGCCTGGCCGAGGCGATCCCAGAAGAACTGCACCTTGACCCGGCCGTATTGGTCGCAGTGGATGGTCTCGCCGGCGGGGCCGGTCACGACCGCTGTCTGGCAGCCCAGCACGCGTGGCCTGGGATGCTCCAGCGGGGGGCGGAAATGCACGCTCCAGGGAGTGGCGACGAAACGGTTGCGATAGCCCTGGCGGAAATCGCCCCGGCCCTGCGCGACGTCGCTGTCGATCGACTCTTCCAGTACCTGCGGCTGCCGCCCTTCGTGGAGAACCTCAGTAAGCAGCCAGAGATCGTTCCATTCGCCGCGGGGATGCGCGGACAGCGTCAGGAAGTGTCCGCTGAGCAGCGCCGGTTCGTCGCTTTCGCCCCTGGCCTGTAGGTAGTCGGCGCGATGCCGTTCCAGCGCGCGCCGGCTCAGGTGCTTGCCGCGCTCGCGGTGGGTGAAGCGGCCGGGATAGTCGTAGTCCTCTAGGTCCGGTTGCTGCGCCCCGGGCTGCGGGCCATGGGCGGCCTGCATCTGCAACGCGGGTTGCTCGAAGTCGTAGTCGCGCCGGGTAACCCGGCTGGCACGGGTGTCGAAGCGCACGCCGAAGCGCTTGACCACCGGCTGGTCGGCGACCAGCCCGGCGTCCTGCACGTAGGCGACGGGGCGTTGCAGCCGCGGAAAGGAGGTCTGGTCGTCGCCGAAGACCAGCATATGGCCCTGGGCAGAAAACTCATGGTGGTAATGGATGCCCTCCTCCTCGCAGAGCCTGCTGAGGAACGCCAGGTCGGTTTCGTCGTACTGCGTGCAGTATTCGCGGGCCGGGTACGGCGTCGGGCCCAGCTGGAAGCGATAGGCGTCGGCGAGAATGCCGTGGCCCTCCAGCACCCGGCCGATGATTTCCGGCACGCTGAGGCGCTGGAAGATGCGTTGGTCGCTGCACAGCCCCAGGTAGGCCAGGCGCGGCTCCAGGGTCGCGCGATAGCCGGTCAGGCGCTTGCCGGAGTCCCCCTGGGCGATGCTGGTGAGCTGTCCGTGGACCCCCTCCCCGCTCGGCGAAAGGATCAGGAAGGCCGGCTGGTGCAGCAGCGCGTCGAGGTCCAGATCGGATCGCTCGCTGACCAGCTCCAGGTCGAAGCGAAAGGGCTGGCTGATGGCTTCGCGACCGCGGAAGGCGAGTACCTGGAAGTCGTGCCGGAGGTTTTCGATGCGAAGGCTGAAGTGCGTCTGGTTGGCGGGGGCGAACATTCACTGTCCTCTTGGAAACGCAGCCGTGCGTTCCTGGCGTATTCGGTTCCGGGCGCGACGCGCCTGCGCCCGCGCGATGGAAATGCTGGCCGAGAGGATAGAGGAGAACAGTTGTGCAACTCTTTGCGCACTCGGCCTCCCGGCCGCATCAACGCTGACCTCAATAAGTTTGTAACAGAAAATTTCCAGAATGCCGACACGGACGCCCCACCCCATCCGCGGCATTCACGTCCGCCAGGACGGGCCAGGCGTCCGCCGCCTCCGAGCACCTCAGGCGTAGCGCTCGCGACCCCAGGCGAGGAGGCTTTCCAGCAGTTCGCGGATGACCGCGCGGGTCGCTTCGGCGAGGTCCGCGCGGTAAGCGAACGGGGCCTGCTCGTCCATGTAGGTGCACTGCGCCAGCTCCAGCTGGACGGCATGGACGTGCTGCTCCGGCTGGCCGTAGTGGCGGGTGATGTGGCCGCCCTTGAAGCGCCCGTTGAGCACATGGCTGTAGCCTTCGGCGGCAGCGCAGACCGCCTCCAGGCGGGCCGCCAGCGCTGGATCGCAACTGGCGCCGGCGTTGGTGCCGAGATTGAAGTCGGGCAGTCGGCCGTCGAACAGGTGCGGCACGTGGGAACGGATCGAGTGGGCGTCCCAGAGCAGCGCGTAGCCGAACTCGGCCTTCAGCCGCGCCAGTTCCTCGGCGATGGTCCGGTGGTAGGGCGTCCACACTTCGGCCAGGTAGCGCATGCGTTCCTCGGCGGACGGCGCCATGCCTTCGCGGTAGAGCGGCCGGCCGTCGAACAGGGTGTCCGGATACAGGCCGGTAGTGGCGGTGCTGTACAGCGGCTTGTCGTCGGAAGGGCGGTTGAGATCGACTACATAGCGCGAATAGTGGGCAGCCAGGGTGCTGGCGCCCAGTTCCTCGGCGAAATCGTAGAGCCGGGGAATGTGCCAGTCGGTATCGGTCAGCGCCCGCGCCTCCTCCACCAGGCCGGCGTCCACCGCCGGGGTCAGGCGCGTGCCGGGGTGCGGCATGCTGATCAGTAGCGGCACGCGGCCGCGCTTGAAACTCAGGACTTCATCCACGGTATACCTCCTCGGCGTGGCGAATGACGCGTTTCGGCAGATCGCCACCCAGCCAGTAGGCCAGCTCCGCCGGACGCTCGATATCCCAGGCGACGAAGTCGGCCAGCTTGCCGACCTCCAGGCTGCCGTGGCGGGCTTCCAGCCCCAGCGCCCGGGCGGCGTGCAGGGTGACACCGGCCAGCGCCTCCTCCGGGGTCAGGCGGAACAGGGTACAGGCCATGTTCAGCATCAGGCGCAACGACAGCGCCGGCGAGGTGCCGGGATTGAGATCGCTGGCAATGGCCATGGCCACGCCGTGCCGGCGCAGGGCATCGATCGGCGGCAGCTGGGTCTCGCGCAGCAGGTAGAAGGCGCCCGGCAGCAGCACCGCGACGGTGCCCGCCTCGCCCATGGCGCGGGCGTCGTCCTCGGTCATGTACTCCAGGTGGTCGGCCGACAAAGCCCGGTAGCGCGCCGCCAGGCTGGAACCGTGCAGCGAGGATAGCTGCTCGGCGTGCAGCTTCACCGGCAGGCCCAGCTCGCGGGCGGCGATGAATACCCGCTCGACCTGCGCCGGGGAAAACGCCAGGTGCTCGCAGAAGGCGTCCACCGCGTCCACCAGTCCCTCTCCGGCCAGCGCGGGGAGCATCGTCGAGCAGATATGCTCGATGTAGTCGTCGGCGCGCCCGGCGTATTCCGGCGGTAGCGCATGGGCGGCCAGGCAGGTGCTGCGCACGGTCGCCGGCAGGCGTTCGCCGAGGCGGCGGATGACTCGTAGCATCTTGCGTTCGCTGGCCAGGTCGAGGCCGTAGCCGGACTTGATCTCCAGCGCCGTCACGCCGTCGCGCAGCAAGGGGTCCAGGCGCTTGCGCGCGCTGGCCAGCAATTCTTCCTCGCTGGCCTCGCGGGTGGCGCGTACGGTGCTGGCGATACCGCCGCCGGCGGCGGCGATCTCGGCGTAGCTGACGCCCTCCAGGCGCTGCTCGAATTCGCCGCTGCGGTTGCCGCCGAACACCGCGTGGGTATGGCAGTCGATCAACCCCGGGGTCAGCCAGGCGCCATCGAGGTCGATGCGTTCGGCGTAGTCGTCGGGCGGCAGTTCGGCGCGCGGGCCGATCCAGTGGATCAGCGGACCGTCGGTGACCAGGGCGGCGTCCTCGACGATCGAGTACTTGCCGCCCTTGAGGGTGGCGGCATGGCAATGCTGCCAGAGTCGTTTCATTGCAGGTCTCCTATGCTCGCGGCCAGCCGGGCGAGACTCTTCCGCTCGCCGAGGATGGCCGCCGCGCTGGCGATGTCGGGAGCCAGCCAGCGGTCGGTGTCGTACGCGGGCACGCGCTCGCGCAGGATGCCCCAGGCCGCCGCGGTGCCCTGGCCGAAGCGTTGCGGGGCGAGGAATTCGAAGGCCTGGGCGGCCAGCAGGTACTCGATGGCGAGGATCCGCCGGAGGTTCTCCAGGGCCCTGCCAAGCTTGAGCGCGGCACTGGTGCCGAGGCTCAGGTGGTCCTCCTGGAGCGCCGAGGTGACGAAGTTGTCGACCACCGCCGGCTGCGCCAGCTGGCGATTCTCGCCGGCCAGGGAGGCGGCGACGTACTGGGTGATCATCATCCCCGAGTTGACTCCCGGCTTGCCCACCAGGAACGCCGGCAGGCCGCTGACCAGCGGGTTGACCAGGCGATCCAGGCGCCGCTCGGCGACCCCGCCCAGCTCGGCCACGGCGATCGCCAGCAGGTCGGCGGCCATCGCCACCGATTCGCCGTGGGGATTGGCCTGGGATACCACCCGGTAGGCCTCCGGCGTACCCAGCAGCAGCGGGTTGTCGGTGGCCGAGTTGAGTTCGGTCTCTATCTGCCGCGCCGCGTGGGCCAACTGGTCACGGCAGGCGCCATGGATCTGCGGTATCGAGCGGATGCTCAGGGCATCCTGGGTGCGGATGCCGCGGGCGTTCTCCAGCACCTGGCTGCCAGCCAGCAAGGCCCGCAGATTGGCGGCGACCCGCTGCATCCCGGGATGCGGCTTGAGCGCAACGATCTCGGCGTCGAACGCCGCCAGTTGGCCGCGCAGGGCCTCGAAGCTCATCGCCCCGATCACGTCGGCCCACTGCGCCAGGCGCTGCGCGTCGTCCAGGGCCAGGCAGGCGAGGCCGGTCATGCACGGCGTGCCGTTGACCAGGCAGAGCCCGTCCTTGGCTCCCAGGCGCACCGTCGCCAGGCCTTCCGCCGCCAACGCGGCGGCGGCCGGCACGACGCTGCCGCGGTAGCTGACCTCGCCGATGCCGAGCAGGGCGATGCCGACGTGCGCCATGTGGGTCAGGTAGCCCACCGAGCCCTGGGCCGGCACCTGCGGGGTAATCCCGTGGTTGAGCAGCGCCAGCAGCCCTTCCACCAGCGAACGGTCGAGCCCGGACTTGCCCTGGCTGTAGTTGGCGACGGCGGCACAGATGATCGCCCGGGTCTGTTCGTCGCGCAGCGGCTCGCCGACCCCGCAGGCATGGCTGAGCAAGGTGTTGCGCGACAGCTCGGCGAGCTGCTCGCCTTCCAGCAGGACGTCGCACAGCGCGCCGAGGCCGGTACTGATGCCGTAGGCACGCTCGCCATTGGCGACGATACGGCAGACGATGGCGCGGGCGTTGTCGATCCGTGCCCAGGCCGCCGCCGACAGTTCCAGGCGCGCACCGTGCCGGGCCACCGCGACCAGTTCCTGCCAACGCAGCGGACCGTCGCCGAACACGACGCTCGGTAGGTCGCTCATAGGTTCGCCACCCGCCGCTGGACGAAGCGGTCGACGTAGTCGTCGGCCGGCTGGTGGAGGATTTCCCGTGGTGTGCCGACCTGGATCAGTTGGCCGTCCTTGAGGATCGCGATGCGGTTGCCGATGCGTACCGCCTCGTCGAGGTCGTGGGTGATGAAGACGATGGTCTTGTGCAGGGTTTTCTGCAGTTCCAGCAACTGGTCCTGCATGTCCGCGCGGATCAACGGGTCGAGGGCGCTGAAGGCCTCGTCCATGAGGATGATCTCGGTGTCGGCGGCCAGCGCGCGGGCCAGGCCGACGCGCTGGCGCATGCCGCCGGAAAGCTGGTGCGGATAGGACTTCTCGTAGCCCTTCAGGCCCACCGTGGCGATCCAGTGCAGGGCCCGCTCGTGGCACTGCGCCCGGCTTTCGCCGCGAACTTTCAGGCCGTAGGCGACATTGTCGAGCACGCTCTTGTGCGGCAGCAGGCCGAAACTCTGGAACACCATGCTGATCTTGCGCCGGCGGAATTGCCGGAGGGCTTCCATGTCGTAGCGCAGGATGTCCTCGCCATCCACCAGGATCTCGCCGCTGGTGGGGTCGATCAGGCGGTTGAAGTGGCGCACCAGGGTCGACTTGCCGGAACCCGACAGGCCCATGATCACGAAGATCTCGCCAGCGCCGATGGACAGCGACAGGTCGTTGACGCCGACCACGCAGCCGGTCTGCGCCAGCACTTCGGCCTTGCTGCGTCCCTGGCGGATCAGCGCCAGCGCGGCATCGGCGCGCGGGCCGAAGATCTTGAACACGTTCTTCACTTCGATCTTGTTCATCTGCGCACCGCTCATTTGCTCGTCTCGTGCCGGGAACGGCCGTAGGCCTGGGTGATGCGGTCGATCACCACCGCGAGGATGACGATCGCCAGGCCGGCTTCCAGGCCCTTGCCCACGTTCAGCGTCTGGATGCCCACCAGTACGTCTTCGCCGAGTCCGCGGGCGCCGATCATCGAAGCGATCACCACCATCGACAGGGCCATCATGGTGGTCTGGTTGATCCCCGCCATGATGCTCGGCAGGGCCAGCGGCAACTGCACGCCGAACAGCTGCTGCCAGCGGTTGGCGCCGAAGGCGTTGACCGCCTCCATCACCTCGCTGTCGACCTGGCGGATGCCCAGGTCGGTGAGGCGGATCAGCGGCGGCGCGGCATAGATCACGGTGGCGAAGATCGCCGGCACCTTGCCCAGGCCGAACAGCATCAGCACCGGGATCAGGTACACGAAGCTGGGCATGGTCTGCATGATGTCCAGCAGCGGCATCAGTACCGCGCGCAGGCGGTTGCTGCGCGCGGCGAGGATGCCCAGGGGGATGCCGATCAGCACCGAGATGAAGGTCGCCACCAGCATCAGCGCGAGGGTCTGCATCAGCTTGTCCCAGAGGCCGACGGCGCCGACCAGGAACAGCAGGCCGGTGATCACCAGGGTCGGCAGCAGGCGCCGGGTGGCGTGCCAGGCGATCGCCGCGACGATCGCCAGCAACAGCCACCAGGGCGTGGCGCGGAGTAGCCCTTCGAGGTTGACGATGGCCCACAGCAGGGTGTCGGAGATCTTGCGGAACAGGTCGCCGTAGTTGGTCACCAGGGCGTCGACCCAAGCGTTGACCCAGTCGGCGATGGAAAATGTCAGGCGTTCGGGAAACATGGTCTGCTCTCGTCGGTCGTGGGTTCAGAGTGCCGCTTCGATCTTCTTCGCCGCGTCCTCGTCGACCCAGGCGTGCCAGACCTCGGGGTGCTCCTTGAGGAACTCGCGCGCCAGGCGCGCTGCATCGATCCTGTCCTTGGCCATCCGCGCCAGGTCGCTGTTCAGCAGCTCCGCCGGCAGGTTGACCTTCTCCAGCACCGCCACCAGCTCCGGCGCCTGGTCGTGGAAGGTCCGCGACAGGCCGACCTGGATCCTGATGCGCTTGTCGACGCCGGGCCTTTCCTCCAGGCGCACCAGGTCGGCGCGGCCCATCAGCGGCGTCGGCGACCAGTAGTAGAACAGGATAGGCTCGCCGCGCCGATAGCTCGACAGCACCGCCGCGTCCAGTGCCGGGCCGGTGCCCGGACGGAAATTGGTGAACGTCTCCTCCAGGCCGTAGCTTTTCAGCATCTCGCTGTTCTCCAGCTCGCAGGTCCAGCCGGCCGGGCAATTGTAGAAGCGCCCCTTGCCCGGTTCTTCCGGGTCGCGGAAGACCTCGGCGTACTGCGCCAGGTCGGCGATAGAGCGCAGCTTCGGCGCCTTCGCCTCGAGCTTGCGCTGCGGGTCGCCCTCGATCACGTAGCGCGGCACGTACCAGCCCTCCACCGCGCCGACGATGGGTTCGCCGACGCCGACCACCTTGCCGGCGGCGGCGGCCTTGTTCCAGGCGTCGCTGCGGCCGATCCACTCCTCGGCGAAGACCTGGATGTCATTGGTGCTCAGCGCCTGCTCCATGGTGATCGAGTTGCCCGGCAGGCTGTCGGTGGTACAGCCGTAGCCCTTGGCCAGGACGAACTGCATCAGCTCGGTGAGCAGGGTCCCGCTCTCCCAGTTCAGCCCGGCGAATTTCACCGCCTTGCCGGACTCGCACCAACCTTCTGCCTGGGCGCCCGCCGCGGCGGCGAGCAGGCCGAGGGCACAGAGAACACTCAACATCGACTTCTTGTATCGCATGGTTCGACGCTCCAGATGCACGATTGGGAAAGGCAGTTGGAAAACCTGCGGGCCGCGCCCGGGGGAACGGCCTCGATCGTTGTTATTGGCCGGCGGCTCAGGCCGCCGTCGGTTCCGTCACAGCCCTCCCTGGGCCTGAAGCACGCCATGCGCGGCATCGCCCTTCGGCCTGACCCAGCGCCGGTAGGCGATCACCAGCACGGCGATCCAGATAGCCCCGACCCACAGGGCCGGGCGGGTGTCCGGGAAATAGCCGAGCACCACGAAGATGAACAGCATGAATACGATCGCCGCCGCCGGCGCGAATGGCCACAGCGGCACCGGGAACTTCAGCGCGGCGACCTGGCGCGGCCCCATGCGCCGGCGCATGCCGACCTGGGCCAGGAGGATCATCAGCCAGACCCACACGGTGGCGAAGGTGGCGATGGAAGCGATCAGCAGGAATACGCTCTGCGGGATCAGGTAGTTCAGCGCCACGCCGAGCAGCAGGGCCACCGCCATCAGCAGCACGGTCATCCACGGCACGCCGTGCCGCGACACCCGCGAGAAGCCGACCGGCGCCTGGCCCTGGCGGGCCATGCCGTAGAGCATGCGACCGGCGCCGAAGATGTCGCTGTTGATCGCCGAGATCGCCGCGGTGATCACCACGACATTGAGGATCGCCGCGGCCGACTCGATCCCCAGGCCGTCGAAGATCTGCACGAAGGGACTGCCGTTGCTGCCGATCTGCTGCCAGGGGAAGATCGCCATCAGCACGAACAGGGTCAGCACGTAGAACAGCAGGATGCGCAGCGGCACCGCATTGATCGCCTGCGGGATCACCCGCTGCGGGTCCTGTGCCTCGCCGGCGGTGATGCCGATGATCTCGATGCCGCCGAAGGCGAACACCACCACCGACAGCGAGGCGACCAGCCCGGCCCAGCCGTTGGGCAGGAAGCCGCCGTGCTGCCACAGGTTGTGCACGCCGGTGGCGGACGTCGCCGCGCCGCCCAGGCTGAAGCCGAAGAACATGATGCCGAGCCCGGCGAGGATCATCGCGACGATGGCGCCGACCTTGACCAGCGACAGCCAGAACTCCAGCTCGCCGAAGACCTTGACATGGCAGAGGTTCAGCCCGCCGATGAACAGCACGATGGACAGTACCCAGATCCAGCGCGGCACGTCGGGAAACCAGAACCCCATGTAGATGCCGAACGCGGTGACATCGGCGAGGCAGACGATGATCATCTCGAAAGCGTAGGTCCAGCCGGTGACGAACCCGGCCAGGGGGCCGAGATAGCTGCTGGCGTAATGGCCGAACGAGCCGGACACCGGCTCGTGCACCGCCATCTCGCCGAGCGCGCGCATCACCATGTACACCGCCGCGCCGGCGACCAGGTAGGCCAGCAGCACCGCCGGCCCGGCCATCTGGATGGCCGATGCGGAACCGTAGAACAGGCCGGTGCCGATCGCCGACCCCAGTGCCATGAAACGAATATGACGGGCGTTCAGCCCGCGCCGAAGCCCCGTGTCGTGCGTCATCCCTCGGCTCTCCTGTTGTTGTTCTTGCTGGAGCGCCCCGGCCGAGCGGCCGGGGGCGGGTATCAAAGGCTCGGCAACAGCCGGGCCGGCAGCAGCGCGTTCAGGCAACCGCTGGCGAGCAACTGGCTCGCGGCCTCGATGTCAGGGGCGAAGAAGCGATCCTCCTGGTAGTACGGCACCTTGTCGCGCAGCAGGCGGCGAGCCTGCTCCAGCTTCGGCGAACTCTTCAGGCCCTCACGGAAGTCCAGGCCCTGGCAGGCGCCCAGCCATTCCACGGCGAGAATCCCGCGGACGTTCTCGGCCATCGCCCAGAGCCGTTTGCCGGCGTTCGGCGCCATCGACACGTGGTCTTCCTGGTTGGCCGAGGTCGGCAGGCTGTCGACGCTGGCCGGATGGGCCAGGGCCTTGTTGTCGCTGGCCAGCGCGGCGGCGGTGACCTGGGCGATCATGAAGCCGGAGTTGACCCCGCCGTTGGCCACCAGGAACGGCGGCAACTGCGACATGTGCATGTCCATCATCAGCGAGATGCGCCGTTCCGACAGCGAACCGATCTCGGCCAGCGCCAGGGCCAGGTTGTCGGCGGCCATCGCCACCGGTTCGGCGTGGAAGTTGCCGCCGGAGATCACGTCGCCCTCGGCGGCGAATACCAGCGGGTTGTCGGAAACCGCGTTGGCTTCGATCTCCAGCACCTCGGCGGCCTGGCGCATCTGGGTCAGGCAGGCGCCCATCACCTGCGGCTGGCAACGCAGCGAATAGGGGTCCTGGACCTTGTCGCACTTCTCATGGGAACGCGCCACCTCGCTGCTGGCGGTGAGCAGGTCGCGATAGGCCGCGGCCACGTCGATCTGCCCACGCTGGCCGCGCGCGGCGTGGATGCGCGCATCGAACGGCGCCCGCGAACCGAGCATGGCCTCGACGCTGAGCCCGCCGCAGACGGTGGCGGCGGCGAACAGGTCCTCGGCCTCGAACAACCCGCGCAGCGCGTAGGCGGTCGATACCTGGGTGCCATTGAGCAGGGCCAGGCCTTCCTTCGCCGCCAGGGTCAGCGGCTCCAGCCCGGCCACCGCCAGCGCTTCGGCGGCCGGCAGCCACTCACCGCGATGGCGCGCCCGGCTTTCGCCGATCAGCACCAGCGACATGTGCGCCAGCGGCGCCAGGTCGCCGGAGGCGCCCACCGAGCCTTTCAGCGGGATGTGCGGATAGACCTCGGCGTTGATCAGCGCGATCAGCGCGTCGATCACCTTGCGGCGGATGCCGGAGAACCCGCGAGCCAGGCTGTTCACCTTGAGCAGCATGACCAGCCGCACCATGGCGTCGTCCAGCGCCTCGCCGACGCCGGCGGCATGGGACAGGACGATGGAGCGCTGGAGCTTCTCCAGGTCGGCCGGGGAGATCCGCGTCGAGGCCAGCAGGCCGAAACCGGTATTGATGCCGTAGGCGGTGCGGCCCTCGGCGATGATGTTCTCGACACAGGCGACGCTGGCGGCGACCGGCGCGTCGGCGCTGGGATCCAGGCTCAGGCGCACGGGGGCCAGGTAGGCTTGGCGCAGGTCGGCCAGGGTCAGCTGGCCGGGTTTCAGATGCAGGCTCATCGAAGGCTCCTTGTTCGGTTCGGCGGGCTCGGCAGCGCCGTCCGCCAGCGGCGTTTCATGGGATTGAAGGCGGCCGCGCCGCCCTGGAAATTCGTCTCAGGCCCCGTGCGCGGGACGTTCGAAGGCGCCGGGATCGGCCGGCAGGATCATTCGCGCCGGGGCCTGGCGCGTGGCCTTGCGCCGCGCCACCAGGTAGTAGAGGACCGCCGGCACCAGCAAGCCGATGATCCAGGAGATATCCACGCCGCCGAGGTGCTCGACCATCGGTCCGGTGTACAGCGTGGTCGCCAGGAACGGCATCTGCACCAGCACGCCGAGGGTATAGACGGCGATTCCCGGCAGGTTCCAGCGACCGTAGCGGCCGTCGGGGTCGGCCAGCGCGGGCACGTCATAGCGCTCGCGGGTGATGAAGTAGTAGTCGACCAGGTTCACCGCGCTCCACGGGGTGAAGAAGGTCAGCAGGAACAGGATGAAGGACTTGAACGCAGCGAGGAACGAGTGCTGGCCGAGCAGCGCGATGAGCGTCGAGGCGCCGACGATCGCGAGGACGAAGAACAGGCGTTGCACGCGGGTGATCTCCAGTTGACCGCGTACGCTGCTGATGATGGTCGCGATGCACATGAAGCTTCCGTAGGAGTTCAGCGTGGAAATGGTCACCTTGCCGAAGGCGATACTGAAGTAGAGCAGCGCGGCGACGGTCCCGCTGCTGCCCAGGCCGACGATGTAGGCCACCTCGCGGCCGGCGAACTGACCGTTGGCCAGGGCTGCGGAGAACACCCCGAGGACCATCGAGGCCTGGGCGCCGAGCACCGAGCCGAGGCCGACGGCGAGGAAGGTCTTCCACGACGAGGTGGACGCCGGCAGGTAGCGTGAATAGTCGGCCACGTAGGGGCCGAAGGCGATCTGCCAGGACGCCGCCAGCGACACCGCGAGGAGGAACGAGGCCCAGCTGAAGTGGCGGATGGCGAGCAGATCGCCGATGTCGCTGAGCAGCATCAGGCGGCTGAACAGGTAGACGAAGGCGATGATGCCGAGGACGCTGGCGATCCGCCCGATGATGTGGATGACGCGATAGCCGAGCACCGTCACCAGGACGATGAAGGCGGCGAAGATGAAGATCCCGGCGCTGTCGCTGAGCCCGGTGAGCTGGCCGATGGCCTGGCCGGAAAGCACCGTGCCGGTGGCGGTGAAGCCCAGGTACATCAGGCACACCAGGGCGATCGGGATGCAGGCGCCGTAGACGCCGAACTGCACCCGGCTGGAAATCATCTGCGGCAGCCCCAGGCGCGGCCCCTGCGCGGCGTGCAGGGCCATCACCGCACCGCCGAGGAGCTGGCCGATGAGCAGGCCGACCAGCGACCAGAACACGTCGCCGCCGAGGACCACGGCGAGGGCGCCGGTGACGATGGCGGTGATTTGTAGATTAGCCCCCAGCCAGAGGGTGAACTGGCTGTAGAGGCGACCGTGACGCTCGTTCGCCGGGATGTAGTCGATCGAGCGCCGTTCGATCAGTGGCTTGCTGTCGCTGCCCTGGGTCATGCTGCTGTACTCCGCTGCGGCTCGCGCGCCGCCATTCTTGTTGTGGCCTGGTCGGGACAGTGGGCGGCCGCCCCCACGCCCCGCCGGCGTGGAGGCGGTTTCCGAGGTCAGCGCTGGGCGGTGATCATCGGCAGGTTCAGGCCCTGCTCCTTCGCGCAATCGATGGCGACCTGGTAGCCGGCGTCGGCGTGCCGCATCACCCCGGTCCCCGGGTCGTTGGTCAGCACGCGGGCGATGCGTTCGGCGGCCTCGTCGCTACCGTCGCAGACGATCACCATCCCGGAGTGCTGGGAGAAGCCCATGCCCACGCCGCCGCCGTGGTGCAGCGAGACCCAGGTGGCGCCGCTGGCGGTATTCAGCAGGGCGTTCAGCAGCGGCCAGTCGGACACCGCGTCGGAGCCGTCCTGCATGGCCTCGGTCTCGCGGTTGGGGCTGGCCACCGAGCCGGAGTCGAGGTGGTCGCGGCCGATGACGATCGGCGCGGACAGCTCGCCGCTGCGCACCATCTCGTTGAAGGCCAGGCCGAGCTTGGCGCGCAGCCCCAGGCCAACCCAGCAGATGCGCGCCGGCAGGCCCTGGAAGCTGATGCGCTCGCGGGCCATGTCCAGCCAACGGTGCAGGTGGGCATCGTCGGGGATCAGTTGCTTGACCTTGGCGTCGGTCTTGTAGATGTCCTGCGGGTCGCCCGACAGCGCGGCCCAGCGGAACGGACCGAAGCCGCGACAGAACAGCGGGCGGATGTAGGCCGGGACGAAGCCGGGGAAATCGAAGGCATTGGCCACCCCCTCTTCCTTGGCCATCTGGCGGATGTTGTTGCCATAGTCGAAGGTCGGCACGCCCTGCTGCTGGAACGCCAGCATGGCCCGCACGTGTACCGCCATGGACTGCTTGGCGGCCTTGACCACGGCGGCCGGGTCGGTCTGCGCGCGGTCGCGGTACTCTTCCCAGCTCCAGCCGGCCGGCAGGTAGCCGTTGAGCGGATCGTGGGCGCTGGTCTGGTCGGTGACCATGTCCGGGCGTACGCCGCGGCGAACCAGTTCCGGAAGGATCTCGGCGGCATTGCCCAGCAGGGCGATGGAGATGGCCTTGCCTTCGGCGGTGTAGCGCTGGATCCGCGCCAGGGCGTCGTCCAGGTCCTTGGCCTGCTCGTCGACGTAGCGACTGCGCAGGCGGAAGTCGATGCGGCTCTGCTGGCACTCGATGTTCAGCGAACAGGCGCCGGCCAGGGTCGCCGCCAGCGGCTGGGCGCCGCCCATGCCGCCAAGGCCGGCGGTAAGCACCCAGCGGCCCTTGAGATTGCCGTCGTAATGCTGGCGGCCAGCCTCGACGAAGGTTTCGTAGGTGCCCTGGACGATGCCCTGGCTGCCGATGTAGATCCACGAACCGGCGGTCATCTGGCCGTACATCGCCAGGCCCTTGGCGTCCAGTTCGTTGAAGTGTTCCCAGGTCGCCCAGTGCGGCACCAGGTTGGAGTTGGCGATCAGCACCCGCGGCGCGTTGGCGTGGGTCTTGAACACGCCGACCGGCTTGCCGGATTGTACCAGCAGGGTCTCGTCGTCGTTCAGTTGCTTGAGGGTCTCGACGATCCTGTCGTAGCACTCCCAGTTGCGCGCGGCACGGCCGATGCCGCCGTAAACCACCAGTTCCCTGGGGTTCTCCGCGACCTCCGGGTCGAGGTTGTTCATCAGCATGCGCAGCGGCGCTTCGGTCAGCCAGCTCTTGGCGGTCAGCGTAGTGCCGCGCGGGGCGCGGATTTCAATATCGCGGAATTTGCTCGGGGTGGTCACGGCAGGCTCCTGGGCGTGGCGTTCAACGGGCGGCGACCCGCGAGGGTGCGCCTGAATTCGGGGACGAAGCAGAGGTCGGGCTGGGTCTACCGAACACATCTATGCTTGTACATACAAGTATAAGCAAAGGAAGGGCCAATTCTGCCGCCACGCCCTCCGGCGATATCTCCACATTCCCGTGAATTTCATTCAACCCGTTGATTTTTATGTAGTTAAGAATTAGCGAAGGTAGCCTCTCCCCCGGGAGAAGGAGCCTGCCGGAACGGCCCTGGGTGCACGTGATCGAAGCGTGCGCGCACCGGTTTGGGGCCTTCGGTAACACCGTTCAGCGCAATTGCGGGTAACCCCAGCCCTGCGCCTGACGCTCGTAGTCGAGGAGAATCCGGTAATGCTCCTCGCCGGCCGGGAGGAAGCTTTTCAGCGCCAGTGTCGCGGCCAGGTGCGGGCACTCGATCAGCGTCAGGTTCAGCGCTTCGAACAGTTCGCGGCGTTGCGCCGCACTCCAGTGCAGCGAGGTGATCAGCGGCAAGGCCGGGCTCGGCGCGCTGCGCCCGAGCACGCGCAGGCCGGCCAGGCGCTCCGGTGCGTGGCGTTGCAGGTAGCCGAAGGTCACTGCATCCACCGAGGTCAGCTCGACCTCACCCGCCGCCACCATCGCAAGGCTGCGCAGGTGGCCGCCGCTGATGCGCACTTCGGCGAAGAACGCCGAGTCTCGCCCCAGCGGCGCCAGCGCATGGCGCAGCAGGTTCATGCCGCTGTTGGAGTCGCGGTCGTTGAGCGCCAGGCGGGTATTGCGGAAGTCGCCGAGGCGCTGGCGCGCCTGTCCTTCGGCGGCGACGAACAGACTGCAATGCTCGCCGGGAGCGCAATCGGGCAAGTCGTAGCTGGGCACCGCGAGCACCGCCACCTGGCCGCGCAACTGGGTCATCAGCGGATAGCCGCAGGTCTGCGCGAACAGCAGGTTAGGCTGTCGCCACTGCACCGCCAGATCGGCGGCGGCCGGCGCGTAACGGCGCACGCCCAGGCGCCGGCAGACCTCGCCGATGAAGGTTGCGCCGGCTTGCCTGACGCAGTCCGGCTCGACATACATGTCCAGCGCCGCCACCACCGGGGTATCGATCATGCTCTCGTCCGCCTGCCTTCAATGCTCGGGATGCACCGGCGCATCCACCGGCCGCCAACCGTGGCGCCGCCATAGACGACCATAGCCGGGCAGGTGGAAATCGCCACTGCGTCGCCGGTAGGCACGGCGGCTTGCGTTATACACGCGCGGCAGCAGGTACCAGGGCAGGCCCGGCAGATCGTGGTGGACCAGATGCAGGTTGTTGTTGAGGAACAGCAGCCGCCACGGCCACCCCGCCTCGACCAGCACACTGCGCTGCGCCGGCTCGCGGGCCGGACGGTGCTCGTAGAAAGAGCGCAGCATGCTCAGACCGAGGGCCGGATAGGCCACCGCCGGCAGGTACAGCCAGGGCGGGATGCCCGCCCAGCGCCAAAGCCCGGCCAGCAACCCGCCCAGCAGCACGGCATGCAGGCCCCACAGGCGCCAGGCGGCGCCCTCTCCCTGGCGCAACCGCGAACCTTCCAGGCGCGCCATCGCCGCCAGGGCCAGCAACGGGCCGAGGGTGGCGCGACCGAGCAGGGTCTTGTCCAGGCAGAGCCAGCGCCGCCGCCAGGAGCCCAGGCGCGGCCACTCGGACAGACTGACGTAGCGACTCTCGGGGTCCAGCCCCGGGTAGGTCAGTTGCTCGTCGAGGTGGTGCCGCAAGTGGCTGTCACGGTACAGCGGATAGGGATACCAGACGGCCAGCGGCAGATAGCCGAGCACGGCGTTGAACCTCGGCCAGCGGGTCGGGTGGCCATGGATCAGCTCATGCTGCAACGACATGTAGAGGGAGGCAAACGGCACCAGCCCCGCCAGCACCGGCCAGCCCCAATGCCGATACTGGCTGGCGAGCAGTGCCCAACCGCCGTACAGGCAGGCGACCAGCAGCCAGGTCGGCCATTCGCTGCGCGCCTGGAAGGTATCCTGGAGCCGCCGCACCAGGGTGCGCTGACGCCCGCTCAGGTAGTGCGCCATGAAGGCTGGCGAGGCTTACTTCAGGGAGGTATCGAGGCGCGTGGCGACTTCGGCCGGCACCCAGTGGCTCCAGATTTCGCGATGCTGGCGAAGGAACTGCGCACGCACCTCGCCGACCTCGCGATGATTCTGCGCCATGTCGGCGAGCAGCTCGTTGAACAGCGGCAAGGGGATCTCGACCTTGCGGAACAGCTCGACCAACGCCGGCGCCTTGTCATGGAAATCGCGGGAAACGCCAATGGTGATCTTCGCCGGCAACGAGCGGGAACCGATGGGGTCGGGGTTCTTCGGATCGGACAGGGTGGCCCAGGCCTTCTCGCTGAACGGCGGCTCTTCCAGTTGCACCAGCTTGAAACGGCCCATCAACGGAGTCGGCGACCAATAGTAGAAAAGCACCGGCTCACCGCGCCGGAAGGCCGCACTGATCGCCGCATCCAGCGCCGGGCCGGTGCCGGTGCGGAAGTTCGTGTAGCTGTCCTGCAACCTGTAGGCCTTGAGCTTCTGGCTGTTGACGATCTCGCAGGTCCAGCCGGTCGGGCAGTTGTAGAAACGCCCCTTGGCGGGCTCCTCGGGATCGCGGAACAGCGCCTTGTAGCGCGGCAGGTCGGCGACCGACCTCAACTCCGGCGCCTTCGCCTCGATGCCTCGTTGTGGGTCGCCCTTGACCAGGTACTCCGGCACCCACCAGCCCTCGGTGGCGCCCTTCACCGTCTCGCCGACGGAGAACACCTCGCCCGCCTCCTCCGCCGCGCGCCACACCGGGCTACGCCCGGCCCATTGCTCTCCGGTGACCTGGATATCGTTCTGGCGCAGGGCGTTTTCCATGGTCACGGTATTGCCCGGCAGCGCGTCGGTCTCGCAGCCGTAGCCTTTTTCCAGTACGTAGCGCAACAGGTCGGTGGTGAACATGCCGCTTTCCCAGTTCAGCCCGGCGAACACCACTTTGCCCGGGTACGGGCATTCCGCCGCGACGGCGGTCTGGCTGGCGAGGCTGGCGCCCAGGGCGAGGACGGCGAGGATCTGGCGAAGCGGGGGCATGCGGGTCTCCCGGTTGGAGTCGGACGGCATGCGGAACTATATAGGCATTAAAAATATTGGATTAATAACGTTTGGTTCTTTTGATAGACAAAAGCGCCTACCCTTTCGGTGTAGACGCTTTTTCCTGGCGGCGCCGGCAAATCACAGCGAATCGAGTTCCACCGCACAGACCCACGCCGGCTCGTGGGCCGTCAGGCGCCAATGCTGCAAGCCCTGCAGTCCCTCGGCGCACAGGCAGTCGTGGGCAGCCAGTTGCCCGCGAGGTTGCCCTTGCAAGGAAATCGCTACCCCGCCCTGCTGGGCGAACAGCAGCAGCGTGCTCGCCGTGCCGTGCCAGTCCAGCTCGCCCTCGACCCGCAGCCATTGCAGGCGCGCGCGATGGCGCCGGGGCGCATAGATCAGGTTGAAGTCGCGGATAGCTCCATCGAGCAGGGTGCAGTGCACCTCGCTGTCGCCGGAAAAGGCGAAGGCCTGCCGCGCGCGTAGCGGCGCGGATTCCGCGCCATCCACCCGCAGGCGCATGCCGCCGCCCTCCAGCACGCTGATGATCCGCTGGTAACCGGCGAAGCGGGAGAAGCCGCCGGACTCGCCGACATCGGCGATCGACAGGCGCCAGCCGAAGCCGTCCAGGCCGTCGCCGCCGTCGCGGGCGATCTCCTCGGTGGAGCCGGCGCCGTTCTTCCACGGCATTCTCGGGTAGTCGACGGCGCGCAGGATGCGGAATTCGCTCATGAGCTGAAGCGTCCTTCCAGACGGTGGCGGGAACCCGGGTGCAGCAGCCGCGCGGCGGTCACCGCGACACGCCCGGACCAGGTGCGGCGGCGGATCAGCAGGCACGGCTCGCCGCGTTCGATCTGCAACAGCTTGCACTCGGCCGGCTCGGCGAGGATCGCCTCGACCACATGCTCGCCCTCGGTGAGCGGCGCCACCTGGGTCAGGTAGGCATAGGGCGTTTGCCGGGTGAAATCCTGCTTGAGGTAGTCCGGCGCCACCGCGGCGTTCACGTAGCGGTCCTCGATCTGCACCGGGATATCGTTCTCGTAGTGCACGATCAGCGAGTGGAACACCCGCTGGCCTTCGCGCACGTCCAGTGCCAGGGCGCGCTCGGGGCCGGCGACCTCCTCGCCGAGGGTGATCACCTGGCAACGATGGCGATGCCCGCGGGCCGCGATCTCGTCGGCGATATTGTGCACCTCGAACAGTGCCGACTGGCCCTTGGGCTCGGCGACGAAGGTACCGACCCCCTGCATGCGCACCAGCAGGCCGTCGCTGGTCAGTTCGCGCAGGGCGCGATTGATGGTCATGCGACTGAAGCCGAGCTGGCTGACCAGTTCGCTCTCGGAGGGCACCCGGTGGTGCGGCGGCCAGGCGCCCGACTGGATCTGGCTGACGATCATCTGCTTGACCCGCGCGTAGAGCGGCGCCGGTACCTCGCCGAGTTGCGAGGCCAGCGGGGAACGATCGGAAGAAGAGGACGTCACGGAGAGACTCCTTGTCGAGGCGTCGATGAAGTGAGTTTACGCACCGCTTAATCGTCTGTATATGTATATACAAATAAAACAGACTGCGTGTGAGCTGATTATGTCCGCAATTTTCGCTGAACGTGCGTTGCTGCCGGAAGGCTGGGCGCGAAATGTCCGTTTCGAGATTTCCGCGGACGGAGTCCTCGCCGAGATTCGTCCCGACGCCAACGCCGACGGCGCCGAACGCCTCGGCGGCGCCGTGCTGCCGGGGATGCCCAACCTCCATTCGCACGCGTTCCAGCGCGCCATGGCCGGGCTCGCCGAAGTCGCCGGCAATCCCAACGACAGTTTCTGGACCTGGCGCGAGCTGATGTACCGGATGGTCGCTCGGCTGTCGCCGGAACAGATCGAGGTCATCGCCCGCCAGCTCTATATCGAGATGCTCAAGGCCGGCTACACGGCGGTGGCGGAATTCCACTACGTCCATCACGACCTCGACGGCCGCTCCTACGCCGACCCCGCCGAACTTTCCCTGCGCATCTCCCGCGCCGCCAGCGCCGCCGGCATCGGCCTGACCCTGCTTCCCGTGCTTTACAGCCACGCAGGCTTCGGCGGCCAGCCGGCCAGCGAGGGCCAGCGGCGCTTCATCAATGGCAGCGAGGCCTACCTGGAACTGCTCCAGCGCCTGCGCGCGCCGCTGGACGCGGCAGGCCACTCCCTGGGCCTGTGCTTCCACTCCCTGCGCGCGGTGACTCCGCAGCAGATCGCCACGGTCCTCGCCGCCGGCCACGGCGACCTGCCGGTCCACATCCATATCGCCGAACAGCAGAAGGAAGTCGATGACTGCCTGGCCTGGAGCGGACGCCGGCCGTTGCAATGGCTGTACGAGAACGTCGCGGTCGACCAGCGCTGGTGCCTGGTCCATGCGACCCACGCCGACCCCGCCGAGGTGGCGGCGATGGCGCGTAGCGGCGCGGTGGCCGGCCTGTGCCTGAGCACCGAGGCCAACCTCGGCGACGGCATCTTCCCGGCGACGGACTTCCTCGCCCAGGGCGGGCGCCTGGGCATCGGCTCGGACAGCCACGTCTCGCTCAGCGTGGTCGAGGAACTCCGCTGGCTGGAATACGGCCAGCGCCTGCGCGACCGGAAACGCAACCGGCTGTACTGCGACGACCAGCCGATGATCGGCCGCACGCTCTACGACGCTGCGCTGGCTGGCGGCGCCCAGGCCCTTGGGCAGCCGATCGGTAGCCTCGCCGTGGGCCGCCGCGCCGACCTGCTGGTGCTCGACGGCAACGACCCCTACCTGGCCAGCGCCGAGGGCGACGCCCTGCTCAACCGCTGGCTGTTCGCCGGCGGCGACCGCCAGGTGCGCGACGTGATGGTGGCCGGCAGATGGGTGGTGCGCGACGGCCGGCATGCCGGGGAAGAACGCAGCGCACGGGCATTCGTCCAGGTGCTGGGGGAACTGCTCGACTGACCCTGCACAGCGGCGGACAACCGCGTTGCGCTTATCCGCCCCACTCGTTCGAGCCGTCGGGCGCTAAAAGCCGATACTTCCCACGCCAGCCGCCAGGCGTGAACGGCGCTGGAAAGAAAAAACGCCCCGGCGGGGCGTTCCTTCACTGGCTCCGCTTCAACTGGCCGTCGGGTACCCGCCAGATCAGCTCGTCCACCGCATAACCGCGGCTGCGCGCTTCTTCCAGCAGACGTTCGCGGGTCTGCTGCGAAACCTGCGGGGTACGCGACAGCAGCCACAGGTATTCACGGTTCGGATTGCCCACCAGCGCGGTACGGTAGTCGTCGTCCACCGCTAGCACCCAATAGTCGCCGCGCGCCACGTTGGGGAAGAGATTGGCGAACCAGTTGTCGAAGCGCACCCACAACTTGTCGGTGCGACCCGGCTGCTGGGCGACCGCCCGCCCCTCCACCTGCTCCCAGTCGCCATCCAGGGTCAGGCAGCGATTGATCACCTGGATGCTCTGGTCTTCCTGCAAGCGGTAATGCGCCTCCGATTGCGCGCAGTTGCGCTGGAAGAACATCGGCAAGCGCGCCAGTTCGTACCAGGTGCCCTGGTAGCGCTGGAGGTCGACCTGCTCGGTGGCCGGCGGATTCTTCGGCGAGCCCGCGCAACCGACCAGCAACAAGCCCAGCCACAGGGTGCAGAGCACCCGGATCGGCAGACCGATCACTTGAGCCCCTGGCCGGAGAAGAGCAGCGCCTTGTCGGCCGCGTACTGCACGCTGATGAAAGCCTTCTCGTCGCCCCAGGTGCAGCTGGACATGCCCAGCGCGCCGGAGCACTCGGTGGGCTTGCCGAGGATCGCCTCGACCTCGGCCTTGCTCATGCCGGCCTTGAGCTTGGAATAGTTTTCCTGGTTGATCTTGCTGCAGGCAGCCAGGACGACGCAGAAAGCGACCACGGCCAGGGTACGGAACGACGCCATGAGGAACTCCTTGTTCGGGGGAAGCGCTGCCCTACAGCTTGGCATACGCGGGGGAAATCCGAAGCCTTGGAGTCAGAAACGCGAACCGGGTTCCCTGAGGAACGCCGTCTCCTCCTCGCTGGAAGGGCGGCCGAGAATGGCGTTGCGATGGGGGAAGCGGCCGAAACGGGCGACTACCGCATGATGCCGCTCGGCATAGTCGTAGAAGTCATCGAAGGGCTGGCGCGCACTGCCGCCGACCTGATCGCGCAGGTCGCGGAAGCAGGCTACCGCCCGCTCCTGGCTGGGCAGGTCCTCGGCGTGCTCCAGGACCAGGTAGGCGAACACCCGGCGCACCGGCGGCAACTGGCGGTCGAAGCCTTTCTCCAGGCCCTCGCGCACCACCCGTTGCGCCCGGGCGTCGCCGGCGTAGGCGCGCGGCGTGTCGCGGTAGATCATCCGCGGCAACTGGTCGAGCAACAGGATCAACGCCAGCCAGCCATCGGCCTCGGCCGTCCACTCCTGCAAGCCGCCGTCCAGCGCCTGGTTCACCAGGTCGCCGAAACGGCCGCCGGCATCGGCGTCCTGGCAGACGTTCTTGCCGAACCACAGGCCGTTGCGCTGGGCAACCACCTCGGCGGCATCGCTGGAGGTGCCGAACCACCAGTCGAGCAGGGTCTCCCAGGGCGCGCTCATCGGCCTACTCCGCGTGGTAGCCGGTGATGCGCTCGACTTCCTGCTTCGAGCCGAGGAACACCGCGACACGCTGGTGCAGGTTCTCCGGCTTGATGTCGAGGATGCGCTGGGTGCCGTTGGTGGCGGCGCCGCCGGCCTGCTCGATGATGAACGACATCGGGTTGGCTTCGTACATCAGGCGCAGCTTGCCGGGCTTCTCCGGCTCGCGGGCGTCGCGCGGGTACATGAAGACGCCACCACGGGTCAGGATGCGGTGGACGTCGGCGACCATCGAGGCGATCCAGCGCATGTTGTAGTTCTTGCCCAGCGGGCCTTCCTTGCCGGCCAGCAGTTCTTCCACGTAGCGTTTCACCGGCGCTTCCCAGTGGCGCTGGTTGGACATGTTGATGGCGAACTCGGCGGTGCTTTCCGGCACGCTGATGTTGTCGTGGGTGAGGACGAAGCTGCCCAGCTCGCGATCCAGGGTGAAGCCCTTGACGCCGTTGCCGAGGGTCAGCATCAGCATGGTCTGCGGGCCGTAGATGGCGTAGCCGGCGGCGACCTGGGTGGTGCCCGGCTGGAGGAAGGCTTCCTCGCGCAGGGTATCGTTCTGGTTCAGGTACTCGTTGGGGCAGCGCAGCACCGAGAAGATGGTGCCGACCGAGACGTTGACGTCGATGTTGCTGGAGCCGTCCAGCGGGTCGAAGACCAACAGGTAGGCGCCTTTCGGATAGCGCCCCGGAATCTGGTAGGGGTGGTCCATCTCCTCGGAGGCCATGCCGGCCAGGTTGCCGGCCCATTCGTTGGCTTCCAGCAGGATCTCGTTGGACATCACGTCCAGCTTCTTCTGCACCTCGCCCTGCACGTTCTCGGTGCCCATGCTGCCGAGTACGCCGCCCAGCGCGCCCTTGGACACCGCATGGCTGATTTCCTTGCAGGCACGCGCCACGACCTCGATGAGGAAGCGCAGGTCGGCCGGGGTGTTGTGGCTGCGGGTCTGCTCGATCAGATAGCGGCTCAGGGTAACGCGGGACATGGATGGCTCCGGAGAGAGGAAAAAACCCGCGCAGTTTAACGCGGAATTGGCGGTCACGCTTGACTCCGCGCAACCGCCGGTTGGAGATCGGCGGCGGTGGCGCGGTTCATTTCCGCGGCGCGCAACCGATCGACGGTCGTCAGCCGCGTCCCATCTCGCCGTTCAGGCTGGCCTGGACGATTTCCACCCAGTAGCCGTCGGGATCGCTGATGAAGGCCACGTTCTTCATGCCTCGGTCCAGCGGCTTGACGAAGTTCACCCCGAGCGTCTCGAAACGCTCGCAGGCCGCCACCAGGTCGGGCACCGAGAAGCAGATGTGGCCGAACCCGCGCGGGTCCTGGTTGCCGTTGTGGTACTGGCTGTCGTCGCTCTCGCTGTCCCAGTTGTGGGTCAGTTCGAGGACCGACTGGCGTCCGAAGGTGTAGCGCTGGCGTTCGTCGAGCGCGTCGGGCACCTCTTCGCCACGGGTCATGGCGAGGAAATACAGGGAGAAGCGGCCTTCCTCGAAATCCAGGCGACGCAGCAGGCGCATGCCGAGCACCCGCGAGTAGAAGTCGAGCGAGCGCTTCGGATCCTTGACCCGCAACATGGTGTGGTTGAACACGTATTCCTGGGTAATGGCGTCCGGCTCCATGCAGATGCCGGGCTGTACTTCGGTGTTGAAACTCATCGGGCGATTCCCTCGAACGAAACGGATCGGCAGTGTATGGCGGTCGACCGGGCGGCGAGTAACAGCGGGGTACTACTCTCTTGATGCCGGCGCGCGCCGATCGTTCCGTCGACGGGAAACGCGACCGGCGCCGCCCGGGCGCCGGCCGCCGTTTCAGAAGTCCAGGCTCAGCGCCAGGCTGACGCTCTGCTGGGTATCGTCCTCGCCCTTGCGCCAGTTGTAGCCGCCGCGCAGCGACAGCTCCGGCGCCAGCTTCTGGCTGAAGCCGAGTGAGACGCGGTTGAGATGGTCCTGCGGGGTGTAGCCTTCGAGGGTGAAGCGATTGCCCGGCAGGCTGTTGAGGGACATGGTCAGGTCCTGGGTGTCGTCCTCGTACTCACGCTCGTGGGCGTACTCGGCGAACAGCTGGGTATCGCCGCCGAACGCGTACTTGCCTTGCAGGCCGGCGCCCAGGCGCTTCGAGCTGCGCTTCTGATCGTCGTAGTCGAGCGCGGTGGCGCTGGCGCCCTTCTCGGAATAGCCGTCGACCTCGACCCGCGCGTAGTCGGCGCTGACGAACGGCGACAGGTGCCAGGGACTGTCGGCCTGCTGGGCGATGTCATAGCCCAGGCGCGCGCTGAACGCCCACAGGTGGCCGTTGGTGTCGCCTTTCTCGCTGCGCTCGCCGCCGCCCAGGGCGAACTTGCGCTTCAGGTCGTCGTAGTCGAGGTAGCCGCCGGTCAGCGCCGCGTCAGCCCACCAGCGGTTTTCCTGGTACTGCACGAAGGCGCTGGCCATGTAGCTGTTCATCCGGTAGTCGGAATCCTTGGCGCCGGCTTCCAGCTTCTGCCGGTAGAAGCCGGCGGCGACCCCGGCCCGCCAGGCCTCGTCGATGCGGTAGCTGCCGCCAAGGGTCAGGTTGTAGCCGTTGCCGTCGCCGCTGGCGGCGCTGTCCTGGGAGTCGAAGTCCAGGCGCTGGCCACCGCCGCCGACGAAGCCGCGCCACTGGCCGACGTTCTGCCAGTTCTCCCAGTCCGCCTGCCACTGGCTGCGCAGTTCATCCTGGTAGGCACGCAGGGTGCCGTGGGCCATTTCCGGCAGCAGGGTCAGCTCCCAGGGCGCCGACAGCAGCGAATAGGTGTAGTCGGCGATCAGGCGCTGGCCGGTGATGGTCGGGTGCACGCTGTCGTTGAACAGCAATTTGCTCGGGTCGGGCGTGCTGCCGTTGATCCCGTAGGTCGGGTTCATGGTGCAGCCGTTGCCGCTGAAACAGGTGCCGATCAGGTTCTGGTCGGCGGCCAGGCCGAAGGAAGCCGGGTTGGCCATGCCTTCCTTGAGCAGCAGCGGGATGTTCAACGGAATGACGTTGGCGCCGGCCTGGCTCAACTGGGCGGTCAGCTCGGCGTTGAACGTGCCGCTGAGTTGGCTGGCGAAAGGCTGCAAGGGACCACCGAAGGTAGCCGGGGTCAGGCCCAGGTCGGGCAACAGCCAGACCACGATGTAGCGCGCGCCGGCCTGCTGCAGGGCCTGCACGCTATCCACCAGGCGACCGGCGGCCTGTTGTGCCTGGACGTCGTTGAGGATGCGCCCCTGGAGGAAGTCGTTGCCGCCGCCGGTGATGTAGTACAACGCGTTCGGATCGGCACCCAGGCCCTGGCGGGCACGGTCCACCAGGTAGCCATCGCGGCTGCGCAGGAGGGTATTGTCGCGCTCGATCAGCGAGCCGTTGGCCGCGGTGATCGAGTCGTAGATCTGATCGGTCCGGTAGCCGCCCACCGCCCAGTTGTTGCCGTCGGCGATGCCCTGCTGGGCGTTGACCGGCGAGGTCGAGGCAGCCAGGTCGCCCGGGGCGATGCCGAGCTGATTGCCGAGCAGCATGGGCGCGGTCGGTCCGAAGATCTCGCCGCTGCCGTTCTGGTAGGTCGGGCCGACCCGGTTGGTGAAACGCGAGGTGCTTCCGGCGGGGCCGGCAGGATCGGGGAACTGCCCGGCATCGCTGAGGCTGTCGCCGAACACCACCAGCGTCGAATAGGGCGAAGGAGCAGCCTGCGGGGCGGTGGACAGCGAAGCCAGCAGGCAGGCCGCTACCAGTGGCTTGAGCGCCATTCTGATCATTCTCTTACTCCGTGATTTGTTTTTATTGTCGGGCCGCCGCGTCGTCGGCATGCGCCCCGGGGCCCGTCGTAAAGCCTCCTCAGCCGAACAGCATAGCGCGGAACCGGCTCATGGCTTGTTCGGCGAGGAACGCAGCAGGCTCATTGCCATTATTACCAGCAGAGCGACCCCCAGCAGAAGTACCGCCCACAGGCCGATCTTCTTCCAGTCGCTACCCGGTGCCGGCGCCGCGGCCGCCATGGCCACCTCCAGCGGTTCGCCCAGGCTGGCGCTACCCAGGGTGGCGCGCTTGCTCTCGGTATAGCCGGGAATCAGTACGCCGAGCGGCAGCGCCGCCGACTGCGCGCCGGGCTTGCCGAACGCCAGCCGGTACGGCGGGCTGCCGCGCACCAGGAACACCAGTTCGCTGGCCGGCAGGCCGACACTCAGGGACGGGACCTCCGGGCCCAGGCCGGTACCTCGTTGGTCCACCTGCAGACGCAGCTCGTGCACCGCCCAGCCCGGCAGTTCCAGCTCGTTCTGCTGTACGTTGCGGCCGTCGATCGGCAGCCGGTAGAGAACCCCGCGTGCCAGGCTGCTCCAGGCGGCCTCCCGGCGCGGCGAAGCGTTCTCCGTACGATCACGGCCGGACAGTTCCACCGGGACGATGGTGTGGGTCAGCGCCTGCTCCAGGGACACCCGCACCCGCTGCAACGGCAACGCCAGCGGCAACTGCCAGCGGTACTCGCCGTCCCCTGCCTGGCGCCCGGCCAGCGGCTCGGACCAGATCATCGGCGCCGGCTCGGTGCTCCGCGTGCTGCCTTGCAGGCGGGCGCCATGGAGGTCTGCCGCGGTTGCCCCGGCCGGCCAGGCCAGACGCAGGTAGCGGGCCTGGCGGCCGGGAAGCTTGACCTCGCTGACATCGATGCGTTCGCCGTTGAAGGTCAAGCGGGCGATCTGTCCGTCACCCCAGGCCTGCCAATGCTCGAGGTCGTCGCTGGCTTCCACGGAGAAGCGCTGGAAGCCCTCCTCCGGGCTGCTCCAGTCCAGCCGCAGGCGCTCCAGGGGAAACGTCACCGCGCTCGCGTCGATCAGCCAGCCGCGCAAAGTCTCGGCAGCCGGCCCGGCGTTTTCCGTCAGCACCTCGACTATGGTGCCGCTGGTGTTGCGCTGCACCCGCAGGTTCGGCTGCGTCGCGTCGGCGGCGGACGTGCCTCGCAACGGGAACAGCCGCACCTCGGCCTCATGCGACGTGCTGGCCTGGCGCTCGCTGCCGGCCATCAGGGCGTAGGGCAAGGCCTCGCCCTCGGCATCGAAGACCCGCAGGTCGCGCAGGTCGGCATGGGCAGCCGACAACTGCACGCTCATCGGGATGCTCAGGCGATACCAGGGACCTTCGCCCTGCAGCGACAGCGCCACCTGGCGGCTGAAACCTTCGGCAGACTCCTTCGCCGACAGCGGCAGGGACAGGCAGGCGCCCAGCAGGAGCAGGCCGGCGGTTCTGAACGAAAAGGAGCGCGTCATGGCTGCTCGGCCTCCGATGCGACCTCGGCACGACGCGGAGGCAAGGGTGAGAAGTAGCCGACGACCAGCAACAGGACGCCGACCCCGATGAAGGAGATGATTCGCTCCAGGCTGCCGCTGTTGCCCAGCTCGACGAAGAACAGCTTGACCACCACGACGCCGACCAGCGCCGCGCCGACCATCCACAGGTCGCGCCGGCCGAGACGGGTACCGGCGATGGTCAGGCCCAGCGCGCAGAGCGTCCAGACCAGCGACAGCCCCGCCTGCACCAGCATCGACGCGGCCAGCGCCTCGGCCTGGAACGGCACGCCGGCCAGGTGGTGCGCGGCGCGGCACACCGCCAGGGTCAGCAGGGCGAACAGCGAGGCGCCGGCCAACGCCTGGCGCCCCAGGCGCGCGCTGGCATTGCCATCGACGAGCGAGGCCAGGCTGGCGTCGCTCCAGCGGTAGAGGGCGAACAGCACGATCAGCAGCCCCAGTTCCAGCGGGTTGGCCAGCGGCAGGTAAGGCAGCGGCTCGGCGGCGCCGTCGCTGAGCAGGTTGGCGCTCCAGAACCAGCCGAGCAGCAACAGCGCCACCGGCGCAGCGGCGAGCAGCCGATACTCCCGCGGGAAGTCGCGCAGCGGCCAGGGCAGGCTCCGCCCGCCAGCCACCAGCAGCAGGTAGGCGCTCGGGACCAGCGCCCAGCCCAGCCAACGCCAGGCGTTGTACTGTTCGGCGAGCAGGGCGAACAGGTAGCGCAGCTCCAGCGCCAGCACCCCTAGCAACAGCCAGCAACCGAGCACATGGGCGACGCTCAGGGCCTTCGCCGGCAGCAACGGGGCAAGGCGTCGCAGCGACAGCAGGTGCGTGGCGAACAGCAGCGGCCAGGCCAGCCAGCCGAATTCGCCGAACGGCTGGTAATCGAAACGCCAGGCACTGGCCAGGGCCAACAGCGCCACCGGGACCAGCGCCAGGCACAGCAGGGCCAGTTCGCGCCAGCGCTCGCGCAGCGCCAGCAGCATCCACGACGCCACTGTCGCCGCGGCCACCAGCAGCAACGCATGCTCGCGCAGGCCATAAGGCACGAAGCGGACGGTTTCGCACAGCGCGGTCAGCGCCCACCAGCCGGCTCCCCAGAGCAGCAGCAGGTGCGACAGCTCGGCCAGGCCGAGGGTACCTATACCCAGCGCCCGCTCGCGCTCGCCGGCGCGGCGCAGCCGCCAGGCGCCGACCAGCGCCGCCAGGGCCAGCACTGCCGGCGTCCAGAACCCGGAATGGGCCAGGGGCCGCAGGCCTTCGCCGCTCAGCGAGCCGAACAGCGACGGCCCGGCGAGGAGGAACGCCAGGCCGCCCACTACCTGCAAGGCGAGGCCGAAGTAGAAGCTCAGGCGCTGGCGCAGCACCAGGCTCAGCCAGATGATCAGCAGCCCGCTACCGGCCCATACCGCGCTGGCGCTGCGCCAAGGCAGGACGAACAGCACTGCCAGGTTGACGAACGCCAGACCGGCCAGCAGCACCAGGCTCAAGCCCATGAGCAGCCGACTGTCGTCCTTCACCAGCGGGTCGCGCGCCGCCAGCAGCATGCCGCCGATCAGCGCCAGGCCAATCAGCGAGGCGGTCATCAAGCCACGCCAGCCCGAGTCGAATACCCCACCCTGGCCATCGCCGCCCTGCAAATGCAGGAGGAACAGCGCACCGCCCAGCAGTTGCACGGCGAAGGCGCAGAACAGGAAGGTACGCGAGCCCAGGCGCAAGCCGGCGAACAAGCTCGCCAGGCCGGCCACGGCCCAGGCGATGGCGGTGCCGTCGACGGCCAGGCAGAGCGGTGCGACCAGGTAGAGGAAGGCCAGGCCGGCGGCTGCCAGCAACGGCCGGCAGGCCGGCTCCCAGTCGGCCAGCGCTTTCGCCGGCGCGCGACGCAGCTGCCAGAAGCTGAACAGCGCCGCCGCACCGAGCATCAGCGCGCCCAGCGGCGAACCCTCCAGCAACGTCGTCTCACCCGGCCGCACGCCATTCAGGTAGGCCAACGCCGCACCGCCCTGCAACAGCAGAGCGAAGATCCGCGCCAGGCGGCGTTGCTGGTGCAGGCCGAGCCAGTAGATGCCGGCGCCCTCGACCGCCCAGGCGGCCGAGGTCCAGCGCGCGTCCAGGCCGAGCGGAATGGCCAGGGTGCCGAAGACCACCCCCAGCGCCAGGCAGATTTCCACCAGCAGGCTGGTGCGTCCGGCCGAAGCATGGCCACGCAGCGCCCGCGCCAGGACCATGTAGAAGAGGCCCAGGGCCAGGGCGCTGAAGGCCATGCCAAAATCGATGTGGCCGATCACCGCGCATTGCAGGCCGAACCCCACCAGTGGCGGGCCGAACAGCACGGTGGCGTCGATGTAGTCGGCCTGTCGCGCCGACCAGCGCAGCAGTTCGCCGCGCTCGGCAGGCGCCTGCGCGGCCTCCAGCAGCTTGCGGCGGGCGAAGAGCAGGCCGATCCCGACGTACATCAGGAAGAACAGGGCCAGGAACGGCTCGGTGCTGGCGAACAGCTCCGGTGTATAGGAGCGCAGTCCCCAGGCGAAACCGATGCCGAAGGTGCCGACGAAGCCGACCAGGTTGAGCGGCCGCCAGGCGCGGAACCAGGCGATGGCGAAGATGCCGGCGTTGAGCAGGGCGAAGTAGCTGAACAGCGCTACATGGTTGCCGCTGCCGGTGGAGGTCAGGATCGGCGCGGCGAAGCCGCCGAGCGCCGCCACCACCGCCAGGCCCATGGCGTTCTGCAGCACGGCGAGGATCGCCGAGCAGATCGTCACCACCACCAGCAGGGCCAGCGCCGCGCCGGGAGAGATCAGCGGATGCAGGCGCATGGCGGCGAAGATGGTCAGGTACAGCACCGCGATACCGGTGCCTTGCAGGATCAGGCCGTAGGCGGCGCGCCGCTCGCGCAACCACCAGCCGACGCCGAGCAGCGCCATCGCTGCCAGCGCCACCCCGGCGTAGCGGTACTCCACCGGCACCGCCACCCGTTCCGAGGCGTAGCGCAGGAGGAAGGCCAGGCCGATGAACAGCAGCACCACGCCGATGCGCAATACCGTGTTGCCGCCGAACAGCCAGCCCTTGGCCGCGGCGAAGCCACGCTCGACCAGCGAGGGTTCGCGTGGAGGCGCTGGAGGGGCGGCACGGCGCGGCGCTGGCTGGGCGTCAGGCTGGAACGCCGGCTGACGCTCGATGGGCTGGACGGACTCGGGGGGACGAGGCGGAGGCGGCGCAGCCTCGACGGCCGGCAGCTCGATGTCCCAGTCCAGCGGCGGGGCAACCTCGGCGGAAGGAGCGGGAGGCGTGTCTGCGAGCGGCTGGTCGATGCCGGCGGCCGGCTCGGGAACGCTTTCGGGAAGGTCCTGCGCCTGGCGCTCCACGCGCAGCAAGCGCTGGTGGATGACCTCGGTGCCGCGCTCGAAGCGTTCGGCGAATTCGCTCATCTGCTTGCGCAGGCGCTCGTTCTGTTGCGCCAGGTTTTGCAGCGAGACTGCCTGTCCCAGGGCCAGGCCGGAAAGGCCGCCGAGGAGGGCGCCGACCAGCGATTCCCCGGCGAAGCCGCCGAGGATCAGGCCCACCAGCATGAAAATCCATTGCATGCGTCGAATCCTTGATCAAGAGGTACCACGATCCACTGATACCTGCCCTGGCCATCCTGCCAGAGCGGAACCCGCGCCGGGAGTATACAGCCCGCATTCCAGAGATTCGACGCATTCCGACGCCCGCCCCGTGGCGAGCTACCTCTTCCTGGCGATGAACTGGACCACACAGGCCGCGCCGGTGTGGAAACGGCCCTCGACCACCTCGCGCTCGATTTCCCGCGCCAGCAGCACCTCGCAATCCGGCAGCTCCGCCTCCAGCGCCGCGCGGCTCACCAGCATGTCGACGTCCGCCGGGCCGCCGGTGCCGCGGCCGAGCTGTTCCGGCCGATAGGCCTCCAGCAGGAAGAGACCGCCCGGTCGCAGCGAACGCTCCAGCAGGCGGTTGAGTCTGCCGCGCACGCGACTGGGCAGGTGCGCGAAGATCGACACCACCGCGCCGAACGCCGCTGCCGGCGGTTCGTAGTCCGCCAGGTCGACCACCAGGGTGTCGATCGACACGCCTTTCGCCTCGGCCAGCCGGCGCGCCTTGGCCAGGCCAACGGCGGAGCCATCCACGCCAAGCACCTCCAGCCCCAGCGAAGCGAGGAACACCGCGTTGCGCCCCTCGCCCTCGGCGACGCTCAACACCGGCCCGGCCAGCCGCTGCGCATGTTCCTTCAGGAAAGCGTTGGGTTCGGTTCCGTAGACATACTCTTCGGCGGCATAGCGTTCGTCCCACATGAGGTTCACCTCGTCTGTATTTCGTCACGGCCCAGGTGCCGAAACGCTAGTCTTCCACTTCAAGTCGACTTGAGGTCAAGGGCATGCGGCAACTGGACATAGGCGAGGTCGCGCGACGATCCGGGGTACCGGCCTCGACCCTGCGCTACTACGAGGAAAAGGGACTGATTGCCTCCAGCGGCCGGCACGGCCTGCGCCGGCTGTTCGATGCAGGCGTGCTGGAGCGGCTGGCGCTGATCGGGCTGGGCCGCGCCGCCGGGTTGTCGCTGGACGAGATTGCCGGCATGGGCGCAGCCGACGGCGCGTTGCGGATCGACCGCGCGGCGCTGGCGGCCAAGGCCGACGAACTGGACCGGACGATCCGCCGCCTCGCCGCCATGCGCGACGGCCTGCGGCATGCCGCGGCCTGTCCGGCGCGCGAACACATGGACTGCCCGACGTTCCGCCGCCTGCTGCGGGCCGCTGCCGCGGGGGCCATCAAGCCACGCCGGAAAGCGCCCGGCGCATAGCAAAACGGCCGGCAGGCCGGGCACCCCTGCCCTGCCTGCCGGCCGTGAGGCACGCCGTTGCGGCGCGCCGGTACGGCAACGGTTTAGACCTTGCTGCGCTCGTAGCGCTTGCGGTCGTTCTCGTTGAGCATCTTCTTGCGCAGGCGGATCGACTTCGGCGTCACTTCCACCAGCTCGTCGTCGGCGATGAACTCCAGCGCCTGCTCGAGGGTGAAGCGGATCGGCGGAACCAGGGCGATGACTTCGTCCTTGCCGGAAGCGCGCATGTTGTCGAGCTTCTTGCCCTTGGTCGGGTTGATCACCAGGTCGTTGTCACGGCTGTTGATGCCGGCCAACTGGCCTTCGTAGATTTCGTCGCCCGGGCCGAGGAACAGCTTGCCGCGGCTCTGCAGGGTCTCCAGCGAGTAGGTCAGCGCGGTGCCGGTGGCCATGGAGACCAGTACGCCGTTCTGGCGGTTGCTGACTTCGCCGGCCTTGATCGGACCGTAGTGGCTGAAGGTCGAGGTCAGGATGCCGGTGCCCGAGGTCAGGGTCAGGAAGTTGTTGCGGAAGCCGATCAGGCCGCGCGCCGGAATGGTGTACTCCAGGCGCACGCGGCCCTTGCCGTCGGGAATCATGTTGCTCAGGTCGCCCTTGCGCAGGCCCATCTGCTCCATCACCGAGCCCTGGTGCTGCTCCTCGATGTCGATGGTGACGTTCTCGTAGGGCTCCTGCTTCTCGCCGTCCTTCTCGATGATCACCACTTCCGGGCGGCCCACGGCCAGCTCGAAGCCTTCGCGGCGCATGGTCTCGATCAGTACCGACAGGTGCAGTTCGCCACGGCCGGAAACCTTGAACTTCTCCGGGCTGTCGCCCGGCTCGACGCGCAGCGCCACGTTATGCAGCAGTTCCTTCTCCAGGCGCTCCTTGATGTTGCGGCTGGTGACGAACTTGCCTTCGCGGCCGGCGAACGGCGAATCGTTGACCTGGAAGGTCATGCTCACGGTCGGCTGGTCGACGGTCAGCGGCGGCAGCGCCTCGACGTTCTGCGGGTCGCACAGGGTATCGGAGATGAACAGCTCCTCCATGCCGCTGACGCAGACGATGTCGCCGGCTTCCGCCTCGGCCACCTCGACGCGCTGCAGGCCGTGGTGGCCCATGATCTTCAGGATGCGGCCGTTGCGCTTGCTGCCGTCGTCGCTGATGGCCACCACCGGGGTGTTGGACTTGACCTTGCCGCGGGTGATGCGGCCGATACCGATCACGCCGAGGAAGCTGTTGTAGTCCAGCTGCGAGATCTGCATCTGGAACGGACCCTCGGTGTCCACCACCGGGGCCGGGACGTGGTCGATGATCGCCTGGAACAGCGCGTCCATGTTGTCGTCCATCTTCTCGTGGTCGAGGCCGGCGATGCCGTTCAGGGCGCTGGCGTAGACGATCGGGAAGTCGAGTTGCTCGTCGGTGGCGCCGAGGTTGTCGAACAGGTCGAAGATCTGGTCGATGACCCAATCCGGACGCGCGCCCGGGCGGTCGATCTTGTTCACCACCACGATCGGACGCAGGCCGGCCTTGAAGGCCTTCTGGGTCACGAAGCGGGTCTGCGGCATGGGGCCGTCCTGGGCGTCGACCACCAGCAGCACGGAGTCGACCATCGACATCACGCGCTCCACCTCGCCGCCGAAGTCGGCGTGACCGGGGGTGTCGACGATGTTGATGTTGTAGCCGTTCCACTTGATCGCGGTGTTCTTCGCCAGGATGGTGATGCCACGCTCTTTTTCCTGGTCGTTGGAGTCCATCACCCGCTCGCTTTCCGCTTCTTTGCGGTCGAGGGTGCCGGACAGCTTCAGCAGCTTGTCCACCAGGGTGGTCTTGCCATGGTCGACGTGGGCGATGATGGCGATGTTGCGCAGATTTTCGATCACAAGTCTTGTCTCGTTTAACGCCCGAAGCGCGGCTTCGCGGCGGTGGTGGGGTCGGACAGGGCGGCGCCCGACACGACAGGCTTCTTCAATTAAGGGGCGGGCAGCAGGCGGACGCTGCCCCGGTCCGGCCGGCACGCCGAAGGGCGGGCATCGGCCTAGGCGGCGGACGTGTCGGGAGGACGGTGGCGGATGCTGCCGCCGAACAAGCCCGGCTGCTTAAGCCGGACGATAAACACGCACATTGGTGTGCCCCTCGTTGAGCAGATGATGGGCATGCAGGCGGCTCATCACCCCTTTGTCGCAATACAGGAGGTACTGGCGGTTGGCGTCCAGTTCCTTGAAGCGGCTGTTGATCGCGTAGAACGGCAGCGCCTGGACTTCGACGCCTTCCAGGGCCAGGGGTTCGTCTTCCTGGGCATCAGGATGGCGGATATCGATGACAATCTGACCGGGCAGCACCTCGCCGACCTCTTCCACCTGCAGGTCCTGGCCGAGTTCGTCGATCACCCGGTCGACGGTGCGCTGGGTGGCGCGCTCCAGGGCGCGCTCGAGCACCGCCATGTCGAATTTCGACTCTTCGTGCTCGACGCGGTAGGGCTTGGCCTGGGTGGTCGGGTTCACCGAGATCACCCCGCAGTATTCCGGCATGTGCCGGGCGAACTCGGCGGTGCCGATCTGCCGGGCGGTGTCGATGATGTCCTGCTTGTGGCTGACGATCAGCGGGCGCAGCACCAGGGTGTCGGTAACCCGGTCGATCACCGAGAGGTTCGGCAGGGTCTGGCTGGACACCTGGGAGATCGCCTCGCCGGTCACCAGCGCGTCCAGCTCCAGGCGCTCGGCCACGCGGCTGGCGGCGCGCAGCATCATGCGCTTGAGGGTCACGCCCATATAGCTGTCGTCGACCTTGGTGAGGATCTCGCCGACCACTTCCTCGAACGGCACGCTGACGAACAGCACGCGCTGCGAGCGGCCGTACTTCTCCCACAGGTAGTGGGCGACTTCCATCACCCCCAATTCGTGGGCGCGCCCGCCGAGGTTGAAGAACACGAAGTGGCTGATCATCCCGCGGCGCATCATCTGGTAGGCCGCCACGGTCGAGTCGAAGCCGCCGGACATCAGCACCAGCACCTGCTCCAGCGCGCCCAGCGGATAGCCGCCCAGGCCCGGATGCTGGCGATGGATGACGAACAGGCGGTCGAGGCGGATTTCCATCCGCACCTCGACTTCCGGCTGCTTCAGGTCGATCCCGGCAGCCCCGCATTCGCGGCGCAGGCCGCTGCCGACGTAACGTTCCACCTCCATCGAGGTGAACGCGTGCTTGCCGGCGCGCTTGCAGCGCACGGCGAAGGTCTTGCCGGCCAACTGGTCGCCGAAATGCGCCTTGCACTTGGCGAGGATGTCGTCGAAATCGCCCAGCGGATACTCGTGGACCTCGAGGAAATGACCGATGCCCGGGGTGCAGGTCAGGCGCTCGATCATCTCGCGCCTGGCCTTGGCGTCGACCACGGCGGTCTCTACCTCAAGGTTGTCCCACTCGCCCTCGACCTTCAGCTCCGGGTCCAGGTCGCGCAGCACCGCGCGGATGTTCTTCGCCAACTGCCGGATGAAGCGCTTGCGCACCGGCCGGCTCTTGATGGTGATTTCCTGGAAGGTCTTGACGATGAGTTTCATGCGAGGGACGCGAACGCGCGGGGCGACGGAAAAAAAGGGGCGGAATTATATCTGAAATTGCTCACGTATTGAGCAGAAATATGCACAGTTATTTTTGCTGCACCAAAATGGAATGATGCACCAACATGGAGCACCATAACGGTGCACCCGAAGGCCGCCCAGCTACCCTGAAGAAGACCTGGCCCCGCCAAACATGGGGCCCTGCCCGATTCCGGGCACTGGCACGCAACTTGCTCACTTGTGAGGCAGGTTGCCCTGGCGGAGTATTCCGGCCGGCATCACCCGATACTGGGGCACAGAAAAAGCTCCCAGCTCTAATCCCTCCTGGAGGACAGCATGTCGTACAAGTCGCACCAACTGATCAAAGACCATGACGTGAAGTGGGTAGACCTGCGCTTCACCGATACCAAGGGCAAGCAGCAACACGTCACCATGCCGGCTCGCGACGCGCTGGACGATGAGTTCTTCGAAGCCGGCAAGATGTTCGACGGCTCCTCCATCGCCGGCTGGAAAGGCATCGAAGCCTCCGACATGATCCTGATGCCGGACGACAGCACCGCCGTCCTCGATCCGTTCACCGAAGAGCCGACCCTGATCCTGGTCTGCGACATCATCGAGCCGAGCACCATGCAAGGCTACGAGCGCGACCCGCGCAACATCGCCAAGCGCGCCGAGGAGTACCTGAAGTCCACCGGCATCGGCGACACCGTGTTCGTCGGCCCGGAGCCGGAGTTCTTCATCTTCGACGAAGTGAAGTTCAAGTCCGACATCTCCGGCTCGATGTTCAAGATCTTCTCCGAGCAGGCTTCCTGGAACACCGACGCCGACATCGAGTCCGGCAACAAGGGCCATCGCCCGGGCGTGAAGGGCGGCTACTTCCCGGTACCGCCGGTCGACCACGACCATGAAATCCGCACCGCCATGTGCAACGCCCTGGAAGAAATGGGCCTGGTGGTCGAAGTCCACCACCACGAAGTGGCAACCGCCGGCCAGAACGAGATCGGCGTGAAGTTCAACACCCTGGTCGCCAAGGCCGACGAAGTGCAGACCCTGAAGTACTGCGTGCACAACGTCGCCGACGCCTACGGCAAGACCGTGACCTTCATGCCGAAGCCGCTGTACGGCGACAACGGCTCGGGCATGCACGTGCACATGTCGATCTCCAAGGACGGCAAGAACACCTTCGCCGGCGAAGGCTATGCCGGCCTGTCCGAGACCGCCCTGTACTTCATCGGCGGCATCATCAAGCACGGCAAGGCCCTGAACGGCTTCACCAACCCCTCGACCAACTCCTACAAGCGCCTGGTCCCGGGCTTCGAAGCTCCGGTGATGCTGGCCTACTCGGCGCGCAACCGTTCCGCCTCGATCCGTATCCCCTACGTATCCAGCCCGAAGGCCCGCCGTATCGAAGCGCGCTTCCCGGACCCGGCAGCCAACCCCTACCTGGCCTTCGCCGCGCTGCTGATGGCCGGCCTGGACGGCATCCAGAACAAGATCCACCCCGGCGATGCCGCCGACAAGAACCTGTACGACCTGCCGCCGGAAGAGGCGAAGGAAATCCCGCAGGTTTGCGGCAGCCTGAAAGAGGCGCTGGAAGAACTCGACAAGGGCCGCGCGTTCCTGACCAAGGGCGGCGTGTTCACCGACGAGTTCATCGATGCCTACATCGAGCTGAAGAGCGAAGAAGAGATCAAGGTGCGCACCTTCGTGCACCCGCTGGAATACGACCTGTACTACAGCGTCTGATCCACCCTTTCCTATAACAACGAGTCACCCTCTTGAGGCCTCCTTCGGGAGGCCTTTTTTATGGGCCGGCCCATGGAGAAACGCAAAGTTCGCCGCGCCGTTCGGTTAGACTTGCCGCGCTCCCCGCCCCAAGGATAAGGACCGTCCATGCGTCACTCTCTCTGGCTCCTGCTTGCCGCCATCCTCAGCCTGCCCGCCCAGGCCGCCACCGAATGCCGCGATATCCACGACCGCGACCTGCGGCGCATGTGCAACGCACTGGAACGCGGCGACAGCGGGGATTGCGGCGACATCGACAGCCGCGACCTGCGGCGTTACTGCGGCGCGCTGCTGGCGCCGGGACAGCGCTACGACTGCGACGACATCCGCGACGGCGACACGCGCCGCCAGTGCCGCGCCATCGTCCGCGGCGACCGCAAGCGCTGCGACGACATCGACAGCCGCGACATGCGCCGCCAGTGCCGGGCCGTGGTATCGCGTGCGCCGTGGCAGTGCGACGGCATCGACGACCGCGACATGCGCCGCATCTGCCGGGTCATCCTGTCGCGCTAGATGCCGCCGTCCGCCGGCGTTCCCTGCTCGTCCGGTTCCGCGGATTTCGCCTTGGGCGCCCGGCTCAACTGTACGTTGAGACGCGGCATGGACAGTTCGAGGCCGGCCTGGTCGAGGCGCCGACGCAGGCGCAGGTTGAACGCCCGCTGGACCTCCCACTGCTTGATCGGCGCGGTCTTGAAGCGGAAGCGCAGGATCGCCTGGCCGTTGTCGAAACTCTCCACGCCCTGCAATTCCATCGGCGACCACAGGTTGCGGTAGACCGCCGGGTCGCTGCGCAGCTCCATCGCGACCTCGCGCACCAGCGCCACCGCGTCGTCGATCGGCATGCTCGCCGGCACCGGCCAGCGGAACATCGCGTAGCCGAACTGGCGCGAGTAGTTCTTGATGCTCTTGATCTCGCTGAACGGGATGGTATGCACCACGCCGTCCAGGTCGCGCAGGCGCACGGTACGGATAGTCAGGCCCTCGACCGTGCCAAGGTGGCCGCCGACGTCGACGTAGTCGTCGATCGACAGCGAGTCCTCGATGATGATGAACAGGCCGGTGATCAGGTCCGCCACCAGCGACTGCGCACCGAAGCCGATGGCCAGGCCGATCACGCCGGCACCGGCCAGCAGCGGGGTGACGTTCATGCCCATGTTGGCCAGGGCGACGATCAGGGCGATCACCGCGATGGTGGCGAACAGCACGTTGCGGATCAGCGGCAGCATGGTCAGCGCGCGGGTGTTCGGCCGGCTCTTGCCGCCCAGGCCGAGGCTGTGCTGGATCGCGGTATCGGTGAGGATCCAGATCAGCCAGGCGACCAGCAGGGTGGTGCCGAAGCTGACCACCTTCATGCTGATCTGCTCGCCCTCGCCTTCCGCATAGCGAATCAGCGACATGCCCCAGACGCGCAAGGCGACCTCGATGAAGAACAGCACCACGAAGATGTGCAGCAGGGTGTAGCCGAAGCTTTGCAACTGCTCGATGTACGGCGCGCTGCGGCGCGGGCCGGCGCCGACCCGACTGGAACGGCGGCGGATCAGCCCGATCACGGTCATCGCCACCACCGCCAGCACCGCGCAGACCAGCGCCCGGCGCAACGCCGAACTGCTGTCGCCGGCGGAAACGAAGGTGGCGAACAGGGAAATCCCCACCAGCACCAGCACCGGCACGAACCACAGCGAGCCGACCAGTTGCACCAGGTCGTGCAGGCTACGGCGCTTGAGGCGGCGCTCCAGCGGCTGGTTGCGGATCAGGTGGGCGATCGGCCGGCGGAAACGCATCACGAATAGCGCGGTGAACAGCGCGGCGCTGGCGTTGGCCAGGGTACTCAGGCAGATCGAGGTGTGCTCGCCGAGGCCGGCGATCAGCCGCGGATCGTGGGCGACCTCGCCCAGCGCGGCGAGGCTGCCGATCAGCCACAACGGGCGGAACGCCTGGCGCCGCAGGATATCCAGGGCGCGCTGGCGGTGCGGGCCACTGAGCAGCGAGAGGGAAATCACGCACAGCGCGGAGAACAGCGTGCCGCAAACCAGCACATAGGCCATGACCATCGCCAGGGTCTTGCTCAGGGAGTCCGGCAGCACCACCGACAGGTACAGGGTGATGAGGAAGGCCACCAGCCAGGGCCCCAGCTTGCGCAGGGAAAACAGCAGCAGGTCGCGGGTCTTCGGATGCTGCGGCAACTCCGCCGACAGGCCGAAGCGCTCGCGCATGCGCCGGCTGAGCCAGAGCAGCGCGCTGGCCAGGCAGGCCCAGAGGAGGATCACCACCGAAAAATCGAAGACCATCGCCGGCAGGTCGCGCCAACTGGGAAAGCGCTCCTCGAGTTCGGCACGCGCCAGCTGGAACTGGTTGCCCCATAACGCGACCGGGCTGTTCGCGCCCTGGAACTGCTTTTCCAGGCTGGTCAGGGTATCGCCGATCAGCCCCAGCACCCCACCCTCGCTTTCCTTGCCTTTCTTGGTCACGTCGCGCAGCTGTTTCAGCTTTTTCAGCAGGTCGGCGCGCTGCCTGTCGTTCTCCAGGGTCTGGATGACCTGGTTCAGCGATTGTTCCAACTGCGCATCGCTGACCTTCTCGCCACCGGAGGAACTCCCCGCCAACGGGTTCGGCAGCGCCGCGGCGCCCGGCGGCGAGTAGAACAGGGCCGCGCAGAGGCACAGCAGCAGGGCCGCCAGGACGCGGGAGCGAAGGGTGAAGCGGGCGAAGATCGGCACGAGAAAGGCAGTCCCCAAGGTGAGAAACCGAAACAGCCGCATCATACAAGCCGGACACCCGCCGTTTCGAACGGGGCCGCCGGCCGGCGGCGCAAGCACAGACACTCTGGCGCAACGAGGGTTCGCCCCGCCAGTGCCGGCTGAGACGAACGCAGCCGCGCGGCGGGGCACAGCGACCGCCAACGTGCCCCAGCGCACACCTTCGAATACCCGCATGCCGCACAATGCACGGCTTGCCAGCGCGCCGATGCGGTGCAACGCTTGGCAGGTTCACCCGGAGACCGTCCATGCGCCTGATCACCAGCTGCCTGCTCCTGGCCGCCGCCCTGCCGGCCATGGCGCAGATCTACCAATACACCGACGCCAACGGCAACAAGGTATTCACCAACCAGCCGCCAGACGGGGTGCAGGCGCAGACCGTCGAACTGCAGCCGACCAATACCGTAGGAATCGACACGCCGGAAAAGTCCTCCGCGGGCAATGCCCCGGCCGCCGATAGCGAGGCTGCCGCCTACGAGATCCTTGCCCTCAGCGACCTCCCCACGGAAGAGGCGCTGCGCGCCAACAACGGCACCTTCAACGTCAGCGTCAGCATCCGCCCGGCCCTGCACAGCGGCCACCAGTTGCAACTGGTGCTGGACGGCAAACCCTACGGCACGCCCAGCGGCGGCACCCGCTTCACCCTGCACGAGATCGACCGCGGCGACCACAGCCTCGCGGTACAGGTACTCAACGGCGAACGGGTGCTGCAATCCAGCCCGCCGGTGACCTTCACCGTGCAGCGCGTGCACCTCGGGAAGAAGCGATGATCCCGCGCATTCTCGGCGCCCTCCTGCTGTGCCTGGCCTGCGCCGCGCAAGCGGGGGTCTACACCTACATCGACGCCGAGGGCAACCGCGTCTACACCGACCAGCCGCCCAGCGGGCGCAAGGCCCAACGCGTCGAACTGGCACCGGGCAACAGCGTGGCACCACCGGGCATACGCTATCGTCCGCCCGCCGCGCCGCTGGAGGTGAAGCCGCCGGCCTACCAGCTACTGCGCATCCTCTTCCCCGAACCGGACGCAACCCTGCGCGCCAACAGCGGCGACGTCATCGTCACCGTCACCAGCGAGCCGGCGCTGCTGCCCGGCCATCGCTATCGCCTGCTGCTCGACGGCAAGCCTGCCGGAGCGCCGGGACGCAGCCCGGTGTTCCCGTTGAAGAACCTCGATCGCGGCACCCACCAGGTCGCAGTGGAAATCATCGATGGCGACGGCATGACCGTCGAAAGCACCCCGAGCCAGCCCTTCCACCTGCATCGAGTGAGCATCGCCGGCCAACCCCTGCCGGAGGTCGATACGCCGCTGGTCAGCGCGGTACAGCCGAGCGAGCGCTAGCCGAACTTCCCCTGCCCACTCCGCCGTGGGCGGGATTTTCCGGTTTTTTTCCCGACTCTCCTGGCGAAAACGCCGCCGGCCACGTCAACGCACCAGATTGGTGCGATTACCCGCACCACTTTCTATACTGTCCCCATTTCGGGTCACCGCTCGTCGCCGAAAACCTTCCCGGCGCACCTCTAGCCAGCGCCTCGGCAGAAAAAACGCGCCTTTTCGGCGCCTGGTTTGCTTTTTGCATTTTCCTGCCCAACCTTGGAACAGCTGCCCGCCATGCCGACCGATACCCTGCACCGACTGTTGCTCGACAACCTGACCACCGCGGTGATCCTGCTCAACGGCGAACTGCGCCTGGAGTACATGAACCCGGCAGCGGAGATGCTCCTGGCCGTGAGCGGCCAGCGCAGCCACGGGCAATTCATCAGCGAGCTGTTCACCGAATCGCCGGAAGCCTTGAACTCGCTGCGCCAGGCGGTGGAACAGGCGCATCCGTTCACCAAGCGCGAAGCGACCCTGACCTCTATCACCGGCGTCAGCATCACGGTCGACTATGCGGTGACGCCCATCCTCAACCGCAACGAGACGCTGCTGCTGCTCGAGGTCCATCCGCGCGACCGGCTGATGCGGATCACCCGCGAAGAAGCACAGCTGTCCAAACAGGAGACCACCAAGCTGCTGGTGCGCGGGCTCGCCCACGAGATCAAGAACCCGCTCGGCGGCATCCGCGGCGCAGCGCAACTACTATCCCGCGAGCTGCCGGAAGAGTCGCTGAAGGACTACACCAACGTCATCATCGAAGAAGCCGACCGGTTGCGGAACCTGGTGGACCGCATGCTCGGCTCGAACAAACTGCCGAACCTGGCGCCGACCAACATCCATGAAGTGCTGGAGCGGGTCAGCAGCCTGGTGGAAGCGGAGAGCCAGGGCAGCATCACCCTGGTCCGCGACTACGACCCGAGCATCCCCGACCTGCTGCTCGACCGCGAGCAAATGATCCAGGCCGTGCTCAACATGGTACGCAACGCCATGCAGGCGATCGCCGGGCAGAACGACCTGCGCCTCGGTCGCATCACCCTGCGCAGCCGTACCCTGCGCCAGTTCACCATCGGCCACACGCGTCACCGCCTGGTGTGCAAGGTGGAGATCATCGACAACGGCCCGGGCATTCCGGCCGAGCTCCAGGAAACCATCTTCTACCCCATGGTCAGCGGCCGTCCGGACGGTACCGGACTCGGCCTGGCCATCGCCCAGAACATCATCAGCCAGCACCAGGGGCTGATTGAATGCGAGAGCCACCCCGGCCATACCGTGTTCAGTCTGTTCCTGCCCCTGGAACAAGGAGTGCATTGACCATGAGCCGATCAGAGACCGTCTGGATCGTCGACGACGACCGCTCCATCCGCTGGGTACTGGAAAAGGCCCTGCAACAGGAAGGCATGACCACGGTGAGCTTCGACAGCGCCGACAGCGTGATCGGCCGCCTCGGCCGGCAGCAGCCGGACGTGATCATCTCCGATATCCGCATGCCCGGCGCCAGCGGCCTCGACCTGCTGGCGCAGATCCGCGAACTGCATCCGCGCCTGCCGGTGATCATCATGACCGCGCATTCCGACCTCGACAGCGCGGTGGCCTCCTACCAGGGCGGCGCCTTCGAATACCTGCCCAAGCCGTTCGACGTCGACGAGGCGGTCTCCCTGGTCAAGCGCGCCAACCAGCACGCCCAGGAGCAGCAGGGCCTGGAGCTGCCGGCGAACCAGGCGCGCACGCCGGAGATCATCGGCGAGGCGCCGGCGATGCAGGAGGTATTCCGCGCCATCGGCCGCCTCAGCCATTCCAACATCACCGTGCTGATCAACGGCGAATCGGGTACCGGCAAGGAGCTGGTCGCCCATGCCCTGCATCGCCACAGCCCGCGCGCAGCCTCGCCATTCATCGCGCTGAACATGGCGGCGATCCCCAAGGACCTGATGGAGTCCGAGCTGTTCGGCCATGAGAAGGGCGCCTTCACCGGGGCCGCCGCCCAGCGCCGCGGACGCTTCGAGCAGGCCGATGGCGGCACCCTGTTCCTCGACGAGATCGGCGACATGCCGGCCGACACCCAGACCCGCCTGCTGCGCGTCCTGGCCGACGGCGAGTTCTACCGGGTCGGCGGGCACACGCCGGTGAAGGTCGACGTGAGGATCATCGCCGCCACCCACCAGAACCTGGAAAGCCTGGTGCGCGACGGCAAGTTCCGCGAGGACCTGTTCCATCGCCTGAACGTGATCCGCATCCACATCCCGCGGCTGGCCGACCGCCGCGAGGACATCCCGGCGCTGGCCCGGCACTTCCTCAGCCGCGCCGCCCAGGAGCTGGCGGTGGAACCCAAGCTGCTGAAGGCGGAAACCGAGGAGTACCTGAAGAACCTCGGCTGGCCGGGCAACGTCCGACAACTGGAGAACACCTGCCGCTGGATCACCGTGATGGCCTCCGGCCGCGAGGTGCACATCGACGACCTGCCGCCGGAGCTGCTGACCCAGCCGCAGGACAGCGCGCCGGCGGCGAACTGGGAACAGGCCCTGCGCCAGTGGGCCGACCAGGCGCTGGGCCGCGGCCAGTCGAACCTGCTGGACAGCGCCGTGCCGGCCTTCGAACGGATCATGATAGAAACCGCCCTCAAGCACACCGCCGGCCGCCGCCGCGATGCCGCCGTGCTGCTCGGCTGGGGCCGCAATACCCTGACCCGCAAGATCAAGGAGCTGGGGATGAACGTCGATGGAGCCGACGACGAAGGCGACGACTGAAGCGCCACTGCTCCCATGAGCGACCCAACGGGGCCTTCGGGCTCCGTTTTTCATGGTCCGTCGCGCGCCCCTGCCAAGCGAGACGCCGCCCCGGCCTCGGCAGAGCGCCCGCCCGGCACCACCGGTCAAACCATGGCGTAGGGCGAATAACCGCATCGCGGTTATCCGCCGATTGTGCAGGGCCGCGGCGGATAACGCCTATGGCGTTATTCGCCCTACCGTCCGCAACACAGCCCCAGCCTCGGCAGAGCGCCCGCCCGGCACCGTCGATCAAACCGTGGCGTAGGGCGAATAACCGCATCGCGGTTATCCGCCGGTTATGCAGGGCCGCGGCGGATAACGCCGCTGGCGTTATTCGCCCTACCGTCCGCAGCACAGCCCCAGCCTCGGCAGAGCGCCCGCCCGGCACCGTCGATCAAACCGTGGCGTAGGGCGAATAACCGCATCGCGGTTATCCGCCGGTTCGGCGGGGCAGCGGCCCTTGCCCGGATTTTGGGCAGCGTGCACCAGCAGGCGACAAATCGGCATCAATCGCTGGCGGAAAAGCCCGCTCCGTCATTTTTCCGCAATCGACTTCCCACAAACCCCTGGGATGCCGCCAAGCCCTTGATCCACGGGCTTCCAGAGGCATTCATCACCAGCTCGCCCACAGACTTATCCACAACCCTTCAGGAAAGCGAGCGCGCCGCCAGCGTCTCATGAGAATTGGCACAGCCCCTGCATTGGAGCAGATAACGAAGATTTCGGGGGCCTCGGTACAGGCAGGCTGGGGAATCCCCTCTTTTACACCCGGCGGCAGACGCAGCATCCGCGCGCAACCGCCACACCCGTTTCGGGGACCTCGGTACAGGCAGGCTGAGAACTCCCCTCTTTTATGCCCGGCGGCAGCGCAGCGATCCGCGCCTCCGCCCTCCCGTTTGGGGACCTCGGTACAGGCAGGCTGAGAATTCCCCCTTTTATTCCCGGCCGTCGCGCTCCTGCAGTTCGACGACCAGGCGCCAGCCCTCGCCGTCCTCCGACCACTGCCAGCGCCCCTGCAAGGGGCGGGTCGAGACCAGGCTCAACAGCAGCGCCTTTCCCTCCTCGCGGACGCGCCAGCGCAACGGCTGGCCCAACCATCGCCCGTCTCCCTGCTGCGCCGCGCCCCGGGCGACGATGCGCAACGTCAGGGCACCCTCCACCCGTGCCGCCGTAACCGCAGCCTGGCGATCGAAGCGCAGGACCAGGCCCTGCTCGCTCTCCCCGACCGCCAGCAGTTGCGGCGCAGACGTCGGCAGCGAAGCGGGGCCGAACAACCTGCCGAGCATCAGCCCGAACAACAACCCGGCAAGCACCAGCGCACCCCAGACTTTCCAGCGCTGGCGCCGCAGATCGTCGATGGCGGAGGTAGAATGCCGCCCGTTATCTGCTCCGGAGCCCTGCATGTTCCACGTCATCCTGTTTCAACCGGAGATTCCTCCGAATACCGGCAACATTATCAGGCTCTGCGCCAACGCCGGATGCAGTCTGCACCTGATCGAGCCGCTCGGTTTCGAACTGGACGACAAGCGCTTGCGCCGTGCCGGCCTCGACTACCACGAATACGCCAGCGTACGCCGCTACCCGGATCTGCAGAGCTGCCTCGAGGCCCTCGGCCAGCCACGCCTGTTCGCCTTCACCACCAAGGGGTCGCGGGCCTTCCACGAAGTGGCCTACCAGCGCGGCGATGCCTTCCTCTTCGGCCCGGAAAGCCGCGGACTGCCGGAGGACGTGCGCAACGCCCTGCCAACCGATCGGCGCCTGCGCCTGCCGATGCGCGAAGGCTGCCGTAGCCTGAACCTGTCCAACACGGTGGCGGTGACCGTCTACGAAGCCTGGCGCCAGCTCGGCTTCGCCATGGACTGAGCCGGCCGGCAGGCATGAAAAAGCCCGCGCAAGGCGGGCTTTCTCGCAAGCGCTGGGCTTACTGGACCGACGGCGTCGGGATTTCGCCGGAGGCCTGCATGCGGGCGATTTCCTGGGCGTAGAGAGCGTCGAAGTTCACCGGCGACAGCATCAGCGCCGGGAACGAACCGCGTACCACCAGGTTGTCCAGGGCTTCGCGAGCGTACGGGAAGAGGATGTTCGGGCAGAACGCGCCGAGGGTATGGCTCATGCTCGACGGATCGAGGTTCTTGATCAGGAAGATGCCGGCCTGCTGCACTTCGGCGATGAAGGCAGTGGTGTCCTCGCCGTTCTTCACGGTCACCGATACGGTCAGGACCACTTCGTAGAAGTCGCCGTCCAGCTGCTTCTGGCGGGTGTTCAGGTCCAGGCTGATGGACGGGTTCCATTCCTGGCGGAAGATTTCCGGGGACTTCGGCGACTCGAACGACAGGTCGCGCAGGTAGATGCGCTGCAGGGAGAACTGGGGTTGCTGCTCGTCGGCAGCGCCGTTGGTAGCTTGCTCGGTCATTTTCGGGCCTTCCCTTGGGTCAATTCATGAATGGTTTCAGGCAGACAGCAGCGCGTCCAGCTTGCCGGCGCGCTCCAGTGCATGAAGGTCGTCGCAGCCGCCGACATGGGTCTCGCCGATCCAGATCTGCGGCACGGTGGTCGATCCCGCCTTGCGTGCCAGCTCGGCGCGCAGTTCGGGCTTGCCGTCGCAGGCGATCTCCTGGAAGTCCACGCCCTTGCGTTGCAGCAGCTGCTTGGCGCGGATGCAGTACGGACACCAGGCGGTGGTGTAGATCACGACGGGCGGCATGTCACTTCACCAGCGGCAGGTTGTCGCCGCGCCAGCTGCCGATCCCGCCGGACAGCTTGGCGGCGTTGAAGCCGGCCTTCTTCAGGACGCCGCCCCAGGTACCGGAGTGCTGGCCCATGGCGTCGACCAGGATGATGGTCTTGCCCTTGTACTTTTCCAGCTCGGTCATGCGGCTGTTCAGCTTGTCGGCCGGGATGTTCAGCGCGTCGACGATGTGCCCGCTGGCGAACTCCTTGGCCGGACGGATATCCAGGACCACCGCCTGGTCGGCATTGACCAGCGCGGTCAGCTCGCGGGTCGACAGGCTCTTGCCGCCCTTGCGCAGCTCGTGCAGCAACAGCAGGACCAGCAGGACCAGCAGCGCCGCGACCAGCAGGTAGTGGTTGGTGGCGAACTCGATCAGACGGGAAACGAATTGCATGGTGACGGATATCCAGGGCGTAAAAATGCCGGCCAGTATACAGACCGCGCCGGCCAGGGGGGAACCCGCCGGGCGGCGCCCCGCTCGGCTCCAGGAAATGGCGTCGCGGGAAACTTCACGGTTAGAATGCCGGTCCTTTTCTGTGAAGCTGGCCAGTTCCGGCCCGGGCACGGCTCGGGCAGGACAGAGGGAGCGAGGATAGCGGCATTCGGTTGCGGATCGGCGTCATCGGTTTAATCAATCAGCCTCTTCCTACGTCTTGAACGACAATGTTCCCACTAAATTTGGTCAGTTTCTGAACCCCGCGGAAATAGAGCCGGACATATGACTGCCACGCCCAAACCCCTGGTCCTGATCATCCTGGACGGCTTCGGCCACAGCGAAAGCCCTGACTACAACGCCATCTACGCCGCGAAGAAGCCGGTCTGGGATCGCCTCCTGGCGACCCAGCCGCACGGCCTGATCTCCGGCTCCGGCATGGACGTCGGCCTGCCCGACGGCCAGATGGGCAACTCCGAGGTCGGCCACATGAACCTCGGCGCAGGCCGCGTGGTGTACCAGGACTTCACCCGCGTCACCAAGGCCATCCGCGACGGCGAATTCTTCGAAAACCCGGTGATCGCCGGGGCGGTCGACAAGGCCGTCGCCGCCGACAAGGCGGTGCACATCCTCGGCCTGCTCTCTCCGGGCGGCGTACACAGCCATGAAGACCACCTGGTGGCGATGGCGCAGATGGCCGCCAGGCGCGGCGCCGGCAAGATCTACCTGCATGCCTTCCTGGATGGCCGCGATACCCCGCCGAAAAGCGCGCAACCGTCGCTGGAGCGTCTCGACGCCACCTTCGCCGGGCTCGGCAAGGGCCGCATCGCCTCGATCATCGGCCGCTATTTCGCGATGGACCGCGACAACCGCTGGGACCGCGTCCAGGCCGCCTATGAACTGATCGTCGACGGCAAGGCCGAGTTCACCGCCGACTCCTCGGTGGCAGCCCTCGAGGCCGCCTACGCCCGCGGCGAGAGCGACGAATTCGTCAAGGCCACCGCGGTGGTCCCGGCCGGCGCCGAAGCGGTGCGGGTCGAGGATGGCGACGCGGTGATCTTCATGAACTTCCGCGCCGACCGCGCCCGCGAGCTGAGCCGCGCCTTCGTCGAGCCGGCATTCAATGAGTTCCCCCGCGAACGAGCCCCGCAACTGGCAGGTTTCGTCATGCTGACCCAGTACGCGGCGAGCATCCCGGCGCCCTGTGCCTTCCCGCCGGAGCCGCTGACCAACGTCCTCGGCGAATACCTGGCCAAGCATGGCAAGACCCAGCTGCGCATCGCCGAGACCGAGAAGTACGCCCACGTGACCTTCTTCTTCTCCGGCGGCCGCGAGGAACCCTACGAAGGCGAGGAGCGCATCCTGATCCCCTCGCCGAAGGTCGCCACCTACGACCTGCAGCCCGAGATGAGCGCGCCGGAAGTCACCGACCGTATCGTCGAGGCCATCGAGCAACAACGCTACGATGTGATCGTGGTCAACTACGCCAACGGCGACATGGTCGGCCACACCGGCGTGTTCGAGGCCGCGGTCAAGGCCGTGGAGTGCCTGGACACCTGCATGGGGCGCATCGTCGAGGCGCTGGACAAGGTCGGCGGCGAAGCCCTGATCACCGCCGACCACGGCAATGTCGAGCAGATGGAAGACGAGTCCACCGGCCAGGCGCACACCGCGCACACCTGCGAACCGGTGCCCTTCGTCTACGTCGGCAAGCGCAAGCTGAGCATCCGCGAAGGCGGCGTGCTGGCCGACGTGGCGCCGACCATGCTGACCCTCATGGGGCTGGAGCAGCCGGCGGAAATGACCGGTCGCAGCATCGTCATCCTCGGCTGATCCGCGAACGACGAACTCCCGCGCAGGGCGGATAACCGCGTCGCGGTTATCCGCCGCTTCTGCAGGCCATCGGCGGAGAACGCCTGCGACGTTATCCGCCGTAGCGGGCCGGGCGCCGCGCCCCGTTTCCACGACGTCACCTTCCCCGCTTTAACGCTGCCGATCGGCCGACAGGCCTGGCCACGCGACCTCGAGACGTGTGCCGCGGTTTTCATTTTCCGCGTCTTCCCCCCCTGCCTCCCGCTACGTCGCCGAGGCCCGTGCTAGCCTTGCCCGCGCTGTCTTTTCCATCTGCCCTACAAGGATTTCCGCCGATGTGGTTCCTCCTCGCCACCTCGCTCCTCGCCCTGTCCTTCCAGCGCCTGCTGGCTCTCGCCTTGCTGCTCGCGACCTGCTGCCTCGCCTTCTACGACGGAGTTCTCGCTCCGCCTGCGGTCGCCGCCCTGGCTGTACTGGGCGTCCTCGCCCTGTTGCGCCGGCGCCTGGCGGCACGCCGCGCCTGGGCCCTGGGCCTGGAGCTGCTGCTGGTCGCCGGCGCGGTGGGCCTGTTCCTGCACCTGCTACCCGGCTTCGCCAACCCCAAGGTCCTGGACAAGGCGGTGGTCGGCCCGCAGAGCCTGCCGTTCACCATGTACTTCAACTTCGACAAGGCACTGGTGCCGTTCCTGCTACTGGCCTGCCTGCCGAGCCTGTTCCGCGACGAAGCCCGCGCTCCCGGCCGCCCCTGGCACTGGCTGCTGCTCGTGGCGGCGGTGCCGGCGCTGCTTCTGCTGGCTGTCGGCGTCGGCCTGCTGCGGCCGGAACTCCACGCGCCGGCCTGGCTCTGGCAGTTCGTCCTGGCCAACCTGTTCTTCGTTTCCCTTGCCGAGGAAGCGCTGTTCCGCGGCTACCTGCAGCAACGCCTGGGCCAATGGCTGGGCCCCTGGCCCGCCCTGGCGCTAGCCTCGGCGCTGTTCGGCCTGGCGCACTTCGCCGGCGGCCCGCTGCTGATGCTGTTCGCCGGCCTCGCCGGGCTGATCTACGGGCTGGCCTGGCTGTGGAGCGGCCGCCTGTGGGTGGCGACGCTGTTCCACTTCGGGCTGAACCTGACGCATCTGCTGCTGTTCACCTACCCGCTCTACAGACCCGCCTGATGCCCGTGACCTTCGTCGTCGACGACATCAGCCGCTGCCATCCGGCTGAAATACGTGGAAGCGCCCCACAGCGCGCGGTGCGGGGCGTTTTTTTTAACGGCGGCCACGGGCATACTAGGCCGGTCCAATTCCCAGGTGCCCGCCACCCCATGCTCCGCCTCCTTCCTCTCCTGCTATCCCTCGCCTGTCTCGCTCCGGCCTTCGCCGACGAGCGCGCCGACACCCAACGCCAGCTGGAACAGACGCAGAAGGACATCGGCGAGCTGAAGAAGCTGCTGGACGGCATCCAGCAGGAAAAGAGCGGCGTGCAGAAGCAGCTGAAGTCCACCGAGACCGAGATGGGCGACCTGGAAAAACAGATCAAGGCCCTGCAGGACGAGCTGGACAAGAGCGAAGCCGAGCTGAAACGGCTGGATGGGGAGAAAAAAAAACTCCAGGACGCGCGCATTGAGCAACAGCGCCTCCTCGCCATCCAGGCCCGCGCTGCCTACCAGAGCGGACGCGAGGAATACCTGAAGCTGCTGCTGAACCAGGAACACCCGGAAAAATTCAGCCGCACCCTCACCTACTACGACTACATCAACAAAGCCCGTCTCGAACAGCTCGCCAGCTTCAACGAAACCCTCCGCCAGTTGGCCAACGTCGAGCAGGACATCTCTGCGCAGAAAGCCGAACAACTGAGCAAGCAAGGCGAGCTGGACAGCCGCCGCGAGGCGCTGGCAGCGACCCGCAAGGAGCGCCAGCAAGCCCTGGCCAAGCTGAACAGCGACTACCGCGAACGCGACCAGAAGCTCAAGTCCCGCCAACAGGACCAGGCCGAGCTGGCCAAGGTACTGCGGACCATCGAGGAAACCCTGGCCCGCCAGGCCCGCGAAGCCGCCGCCGCGGCGGAGCGCGAGCGCCAGCGCGCGCTGGCCGCCGAACGCGAGCGTGCGCGTCAGCAGCAGGCCGCCCCCGGACGAGTCACCAGCCCGCCGCGCGAACCTGCGCCGGGCCCGCTGGTCTCAAGCACTGGCGCGGTCTACGGCGGCGCGTTCGGCTCGGCCCGCGGCAAGCTGCCGTGGCCGGTGAATGGCCGCGTCGTGGCGCGCTTCGGCAGCCAGCGCGGCGACGATCCGCGGGCGAAATGGGACGGCGTACTGATTTCGGCGAGCGCCGGCAGCACCGTCCGCGCGGTGCACGGCGGACGCGTGGTATTCGCCGACTGGTTGCGCGGAGCCGGCCTGTTGGTCATCCTCGACCACGGTGGCGGCTACCTCAGCCTTTATGGCCATAATCAAAGCCTGCTGAAAGACGCCGGCGACACCGTGAAGGCCGGCGACCCGATCGCCACCGTTGGAACCAGCGGCGGCCAGAGTAGCCCGGCCGTGTACTTCGCCATTCGCCATCAGGGCCGCCCGGCGGACCCTACTACCTGGTGCCGCGCGCAGGGATAGGCGCCGAACTCGTGATTAGGAGCTGAACATGCTGCATTGCTTCCGTCCCACCACCCTGGCGCTGGCCCTGCTGCTCGGCGCGGGCGCGGCCCAGGCTGCCGACGCCCCGGCCGACGCCGCGCCACTGGCCAACGGTAGCAGTGCCCCGCTGCCCCTCGACGAGCTGCGTACCTTCGCCGAGGTTCTCGACCGGGTGAAGGCCGCCTATGTCGAGCCAGTGGACGACAAGACCCTGCTGGAGAACGCCATCAAGGGCATGCTCAGCAACCTCGACCCGCACTCCGCCTACCTCGGCCCGGAGGACTTCGCCGAGCTGCAGGAAAGCACCAGCGGCGAGTTCGGCGGCCTGGGCATCGAGGTCGGCAGCGAAGACGGCTTCATCAAGGTGGTCTCGCCGATCGACGACACCCCCGCGGCCCGCGCCGGCATCCAGCCCGGCGACCTGATCGTGCAGATCGATGGCAAGCCGACCAAGGGCCAGTCGATGACCGAAGCGGTCGACAGCATGCGCGGCAAGGCCGGCTCCCCGATCACCCTGACCATCGTCCGCGATGGCGGCAGACCGTTCGACGTCGAACTCAAGCGCGCCATCATCAAGGTCAAGAGCGTCAAGAGCCAGGTCCTAGAACCCGGCTACGCCTACCTGCGCATCACCCAGTTCCAGGTCAACACCGGCGAGGAAGTGGTCAAGGCGCTGAACCAGCTGCGCAAGGACAACAAGGGCCGTCTCAAGGGCCTGGTCCTGGACCTGCGCAACAACCCCGGCGGCGTGCTGCAGTCCGCCGTCGAGGTAGCCGACGCCTTCCTCACCAAGGGCCTGATCGTCTACACCAAGGGCCGCATCGCCAACTCCGAGCTGCGCTTCAGCGCCGACCCGGCCGATCCCAGCGACAAGGTTCCGCTGGTGGTGCTGATCAACGGTGGCAGCGCCTCGGCGGCGGAAATCGTCGCCGGTGCCCTGCAGGACCAGAAGCGCGCGATCCTGATGGGCACCGACAGCTTCGGCAAGGGCTCGGTGCAGACCGTGCTGCCGCTGAACAACGACCGCGCCCTGAAGCTCACCACCGCGCTCTACTACACCCCCAACGGGCGCTCCATCCAGGCCCAGGGCATCGTTCCGGACATCGAGGTCGGACGCGCCAAGGTGACCCAGGAGCGGAGCAGCTTCGAGGGCTTCAAGGAAGCCGACCTGCAGGGCCACCTGGCCAACGGCAACGGCGGCGCCGACCGCCCCACCGGCAAGCGTGCCGCGCCGAGCGAGCGCCCGCAGGATTCCGACTACCAGCTCAGCCAGGCCCTTAGCCTGCTGAAAGGCCTGAGCGTCACCCGCGGCAACTGATGTCGGCGTTCCGCGTTGCCCTGCTGGGCCTGTGCCTGCTGTTCAACCAGGCCCAGGCCCGCCAGGACCCCGTCCCCTACCAGCGCCCGCCGCTGCTGACCGTGGTCATCGATGACCTCGGGCAGAACCTGGCGCGCGACCGCCGGGTCCTCGACCTGCCCCCCGGCGTAACCCTGGCGATCATCCCGGAAACCCCGCATGCCGCCGAACTGGCCCGCGAGGCGCACCAGCGCGGGCGCACGGTGATCCTGCACATGCCGATGGACCCAGCCGGCGGTCCCTACGCCTGGCGGCCGGAGCTGACCCAGGAAGAGCGTGCGCGGCGGCTGGACGCGGCGCTGGCCAAGGTGCCGTTCGTGCAGGGCCTGAACAACCACGAGGGCAGCCGCATGACCGCGGTGCGCCCGGCGATGGCCTGGCTCGCCGAGGAACTCCAGCGTCGCGGCCTGTACCTGGTCGACAGCCGCACCAGCGCCGCCACCGTGGCCGCCAGCGAGGCGCAGCGGATCGGCCTGGCGAGCGTCTCGCGCGATGTGTTTCTCGACAACGAAGCCACACCGGAAGCGGTCTCCGCACAACTGCAGGCCGGCGTCGCCCTGGCCCGCAAGCAGGGTTCGGCGTTGCTCATCGGCCACCCGCACAAGGCCACCCTCGACGTGCTGGCGCGGGAGCTGCCGAAGCTGCGCGCCCAGGGCATCGAGCTGGTACCGCCGCAGATGCTCATCGGCGAGCGCGGCAACCGCAACGTCAACCCACGCCAGGCGCCGCACTGAACCCGGGTTTACCGGCGTCGCGGCAGCGGTTAAGGTGACGCCCTCGTCATTCCTGCACGGACGCACCGATGGCCCGCCCTTCCCCTCCCATGCCCCTGCTCGCCGCCGCCCTGCTGGTCGCTGGCGCGATTCCCCTCGGTTTCATCTGGATCCTCACCAGCGCCAAGTTCGAGATAGGCGGCGCCAGCCCCGGCGAGAGCACCGTCGGCAAGGTCGAGAACATCGACCAGCGCGCCATGGAGCAATTCTGCACCGGCGTGCGGGCGACGCCCGCCGGCACCTGGCTGGTAGGCCGGCGCGAGGTCGGCCGCGACGAGCAGGCACTGCCCGAGGGCGTCATCGACCTGGACCTGGTGGCGGCCGCCCAGCCCAGGGAAGAAGAGTCCGAACCCCACCTCTTCAACTTCCTCAACGGCATGCTGCTATCCGGCGGCGATCCGGAAACCACCTATGTCTCGCGCCTGGGCGCGGACGGCGTGTTCCACGAAGTGGCGCGGCTCGGCGAGACCGCCTGCCTGGAAGTCACGCCGGACGGTTCCAGCGTCTTCCTGCTCACCGGCCTGCGGCGCCCGGGCAAGGACAACGGTCAGCGCGAGCAGACAGTGGTGCTGCGCAGCGACGACCAGGGCAAGAGCTGGCGGCGGCTCGAGGAAGGCTTCATGGCCGAGGCGAATCGACTGGGCTGGGCTCTCGCACCGCGCTTCCACGGCAAGGACGAAGTCTGGGTCTGGGGTGATTTCGAATACGGCGGTGCCGATGGCGGCCGGGAACCCGGCCAGCCGAGCGGGCTGTTCTATTCGCCCGACCGCGGCGCCAGCGTCGAGTCGATCGCCACCTCCGCGCCGCTGCTGGTCGACCTCGCCTACGCCCGCGAGTTGGCGCCGAACGGCGTCAGCTGGGGCGATTACAACGGCAAGCACGGGCAGATCAAGGCACACGTCGCCCAACTGGACGCGGAGCGCGCCGCGATCTGGGTAAGCCAGACCTTCCGCTATGGCCCGCCCGAAGGGCGCTACCTGACCAGCTCGGTATTGGTCACCACCCAGGCCGAACTGCGCCGCGAGGGCGGACGCTGGCAGATGGGCGCGATCCGGCGCACCGACGGCGTGGCCGTCGAGCGCCTGGAACAGAACATGGACGGTCGGGTGATCGCAGTGCTCGACCACCCGGACGAATCGCGCTCGCTGATCGCCGAGCTCGATCGCGAAGCGCTCGAATGGAAGATCACCGGCAAGCTGCCCAGCCCGTTCTGGCCCCTGCCGTCCAGTTCCGGGCTGCGCGAGTTCTACATGGGCAGGAATGTGCTGCTGGCCAACACCATGAACCACTACGAAGTGCCGCTGTGGCTGTATCCCGACGAAGAGCCGGCGAGCGTCTCCGCCAACGCGGTGTACTACTCGGACGACTGGGGCTCATCCTGGCGCCGCCTGGACATCGCCGGCTACCTCGGCGTGCTCGGTTTCGACGAGGCGCACGACCGGGTGTTCTGGGCCCGCGGCAACTGGTACGACAGCCGCGACCTCGGCGTCCAGGCCTACGACCTGGACTGAGCGCCCCCTCGCCGCGCCGACGGAGGGGCGCCCGCCAGGTTCAGAGGTAGTTGGCGACGGCTTCGTCGACGAAGCCTTCCTGGCGCATCTGCTCCAGGGCCTTTTGCAGGCGCTCCACCACCTCGTCCGGAGTGTCCTTGTTCAACGCCAGGTAGAGCTTGGCCTCGTTGAAACGCAGCACCGTCTGCAGGCCGGACACGCCTTCCTGCTTGGCCAGGTAGCGACCGACCGGATCGGTGGTGGCCCACAGGTCGATCTGCCCGCCGGTAAGCTTCTTCACGTTTTCCTGGTCGCGCAGGGCGTTGATCACCGGGATGCCCTGGGCTTCCAGGTGCTGGCTGACCGCGTCGTTCTTGTAGGCGCCGAGCTTGTAGCGGGCGGCGTCCTTGAGATTCTTCACGGCGATCTTGCTGCCGGCCGGCGCCAGCAACACCCAACTGGTGTCGGCCAGCGGGCCGACCCACTTGAACTGCGGCACCCGCTCGGGGGTGTAGGTCATGGAGAACAGCCCGTAGCCGGGCTTGTCCAGGGTCAACCGGTACAGGCGGTCCCAGGGGAAGCGCAGGCTCAGGGAATAGCCGATGCCGGCGCGCCTGAACATCTCCCGGACGATGTCGGCACTGATGCCGTCGATGCCATCGTCGCGGGCGAAGTTCTTGTCATCCACCGCCATGTTGAAGGGCGGGAAGTTCTCGGTCAGCAGCACCACCTTGTAGTCGGCGGGCAATTCGGCACGGGCCGCGGAGGCCCCCAGCAACACCCCCAGGATCAGGGTCTGGATCAGGACTTTCAGCATGGTCACACCGCTCGCTTGGTTATCGTTATTGGCTAGCGGCATCCCTGCGTCAGGACGAAATACCTGGCTCGTCGGCCTTCCATGGCATTGCCGGCGGGGCCGGCAAAGGCGTTTCCCCGCCCGGCCCCCTGTTGGCCGGACGGAGCGAATCAGAGATAGCTGTTGAGGATGTCCTCGACGAAGCCTTCCTTGCGCATGCCGTCCAGGGCTGCCTGGAGCTTCTGTACCACTTCGTCGGGAGTCTCGCGGTTGAGCGCCAGGTACAGCTGGTCGCTGTTGAAGCGCAGCACCGTCTTCAGGCCGGTCACGCCTTCCTGCTTGGCCAGGTAGCGCCCGGCGGGATCGCCGCTGGCCCAGAGGTCGATCTGGCCCTTGACCAGCTTCTGCGCGTTTTCCTGGTCGCGTAGCGCCAGGTCGGCCTCGAAACCGTTCTTGCCGAGGAACTCGGCGATGGCATCGCCCTTGTAGGCGCCGATCCGGTATTTCTTCGCCTCGTCCAGGCTGCCCAGGGTGATCGGGCTGTCGCCCTTGGCCAGCAGCACCCAGTCGTCCGGGCCGATCGGACCGACCCACTTGAACTTGTCCTCGCGCTCGGCCAGGCGGGCGGTGACGAACACCCCGTAGCCGGGCTTCTCCAGCGCCAGCTTGTAGATGCGGTCCCAGGGGAAACGCAGGGTCAGGCTGTACTTGATGCCGGCGCGCTTGAACATCTCGCGGACGATATCCACGGCGATGCCGTCGATGTTGTCTTCCTGGGCGAAGTTCTTGCCGTTGATCGCCATGTTGTACGGCGGGAAGTTCTCCGTGAGCAGGACCATGCTGTAGTCGGGATCGGTTTCGGCGCGCGCGCCGCCGACCAACAGCAGGGTTGCGAGCAGCGCGAAGAGCAGGCTTCTTTGCATTGTTGTCATCCTGTCAGGGGCCTGGAGCGAGGCAGAATAACCAGCGCCGCGCCGCCAGGCCAGCCTTTTGCCAGCATCGCCGGCGAGGCGTCAGTAGCGCTCGCGGATCTGCTTCAACAAGCCTTCGCTGCGCAGCGCGTCGACCGCCGTTTGCAACTTCTGCACCAGCTCGTCCGGGGTGTCCTTGTTCAGTGCCAGGAACAGCTCGGCGGTATGGAAACGCTGGACCACCTTCACCTCCTTGAGGCCCTCGCGCTGGGCGACGTAGCGCCCGCTCGGATCGGCGGTGACCCAGAGATCGATCTGCCCGCTGGCCAGCTTGTCGACGTTCTCGTTGTCGCGCAGCGCCAATTGCACCTGCAGGCCGCGGTCGACCAGGTGCTGGCTGATGGCGTCGTTCTTGTAGCCGCCGATGCGATAGCGCGCGGCGTCTTCCAGGCTGTTCAGGTGGATGCTGCTGTCGCCGCGGGCCATCAGTACCCAGTCGTTGACCGCCAGCGGGCCGACCCACTTGAACTTGTCCTCGCGCTCCGGCGTACGGGCGGTGGAAAACACGCCATAGCCGGGCTCGCTCAGCGCCTGCTGGTAGACCCGGTCCCAGGGGAAACGCAGGATCAGCTGGCACTCGATCTGCGCGCGCTCGCAGGCGGCGCGCACGGTATCGGTGCTGATGCCGCTGATGCCATCGTTCTTGGCGTAGTTGCCGCCGTTCACCGCCATGTTGAACGGCACCAGGTTCTCGGTCAGCAGGACCAGGGTTTCGGCGCGCGCCAGGGCGCTAGCGCATAGCAGGGCCAGGCTGCCGACGCAGCCGAGAGCCAGACGGAAGATGGACATGGAGGACTCCCTGTCGGTCGCAATGTTTGTCGTTATGGCAGGGCATCGGCGCTCTAGCGGCACCTGATGCGGGGGGCGTGACTGTACCTGAAAGAAAGCCGCGCGAGTGTCGACTCGCGCTCAGGAATGGCTAGCCGATCACCGGCCCTGTGCGCTGCGGCGCAACGTGCCTCAGCGCACCACGATACCGCGGCTGGCGAGGTAGGCCTTGGCTTCCGGCACGGTGTACTCGCCGAAGTGGAAGATGCTCGCCGCGAGCACCGCGTCGGCCTTGCCCTCGAGGATGCCGGCGGCCAGGTGCTCCAGGTTGCCAACGCCGCCGGAAGCGATCACCGGTACGCTCACCGCCTCGCTGATGGCGCGGGTCACGCCCAGGTCGTAACCGCTCTTCACGCCGTCCTGGTCCATGCTGGTCAGGAGAATCTCGCCGGCGCCCAGGTCTTCCATCTTCTTCGCCCAGAGCACGGCATCCAGCCCGGTGGGCTTGCGCCCGCCATGGGTGAAGATTTCCCAGCGCGGCGCCTCGCCCGGGGCGGAAACCTTCTTCGCATCGATGGCGACCACGATGCACTGCGAGCCGAAGCGGTCGGCGGCCTCACCGACGAACTCGGGGTTGAACACCGCGGCGGTGTTGATCGAGACCTTGTCCGCGCCGGCATTCAACAGGTTGCGGATGTCCTGCACGCTGCGTACGCCGCCGCCCACGGTCAGCGGAATGAACACCTGGCTGGCCATGCGCTCGACGGTATGCAGGGTGGTGTCGCGCCCGTCGACGCTGGCGGTGATATCGAGGAAAGTGATCTCGTCGGCACCCTGCTCGTCGTAACGGCGGGCGATCTCGACCGGGTCGCCGGCGTCGCGGATGTTCTCGAACTTGACGCCCTTGACCACTCGACCATTGTCCACGTCGAGGCAGGGGATGATGCGTTTTGCCAGTGCCATGCGGTTCGCCTCAGGCCTTGAAGTTGTCGCACAGCGCCTGGGCTTCGGCCACGTCCAGGGTGCCTTCGTAGATCGCCCGGCCGGTGATGGCGCCGATGATCCCCGGGGTGCGGGCGTCCAGCAGCTTCTGGATGTCGCCGAGATTGTGGATGCCGCCGGAGGCGATCACCGGGATCCGCGTGGCATTGGCCAGCGCGGCGGTAGCCTCGACGTTGCAGCCCTGCATCATGCCGTCCTTGGAAATATCCGTGTAGACAATGGCGGACACCCCGTCGGCCTCGAAGCGACGAGCCAGGTCGATCACCTGGACTTCGCTGACCTCGGCCCAGCCGTCGGTGGCGACGAAACCGTCCTTGGCATCCAGGCCGACGATGACCTTGCCCGGGAAGGCGCGGCAGGCCTCGCCGACGAACTCAGGCTGCTTGACCGCCTTGGTGCCGATGATGACGTAGCTGACGCCGGCGCGAACGTAATGCTCGATGGTTTCCAGCGAGCGGATGCCGCCACCGATCTGGATCGGCAGGTCCGGGTAGCGACGGGCGATGGCGGTGACCACCTCGCCGTTGACCGGCTTGCCTTCGAAAGCGCCGTTCAGGTCCACCAGGTGCAAGCGGCGGCAACCGCCATCGACCCATTTGGCGGCCATCGCCACCGGATCGTCGGAGAAGACCGTGGCGTCTTCCATCAGGCCCTGGCGCAGACGCACGCAGGCGCCGTCTTTCAAGTCGATCGCGGGAATGATCAGCATCGGTGAACCCTGTTCAAGTCTGTATTCGGTGGGCAGGCACGCGGAAACTCAACTCTTTTCCAGCGCCCAGACATCACTCTCGATGCTTTCGAACCGTTCCTTCAGGTACGACTGCACGTCGAGGATGGCCTTGTTGTAGAAGTACGGGGCGAACTCGCGGGCGAAGAAATCGAGCAGTTCCTCGGCTTCGAAGGAGCCCAGCTCCAGTTCGAAGCGGTCCTCCATGAAGCGCTTGATCGCCAGTACCGCGTCCTGGGTCTGCGCGGCGTCCAGCTGGAGGATCGGCGTCTTGCTCTTCGCCCTGGCCATGGCCTACCAGCGCCCGTCCCAGGCCACGAAGTTCTGCAGCAGTTGCAGGCCGTGGGTATGGCTCTTTTCCGGGTGGAACTGCACGGCGAAACGCGAGCCTTCGGCCAGCGCGGCGGCGAAATCGACGCCGTAGTGCCCGTGCCCCACCACCTGGCGCGGATTGCCGGCCTCGATGTAGTAGCTGTGCACGAAGTAGAAGCGCGCCTGGTCGGGAATCTCGTGCCACAGCGGGTGCTCCACCGCCTGGCTCACCTGGTTCCAGCCCATGTGCGGCACCTTCAGGTGCTCGCCGGCTTCGTGCAGGTCCTTGCCGAAGAAGCGCACCTGGCCGGGGAACAGACCGATGCAGTCGACCCCGTCGTTCTCCTCGCTGCGCTCCAGCAATGCCTGCATGCCGACGCAGATGCCGAGGAACGGGCGGTCCTGGCTGACCTCGCGGACCAGGGCGTCGAAGCCCAGGCGGCGGATCTCGGCCATGCAGTCGCGGATCGCGCCAACCCCGGGGAACACCACCCGGTCGGCCTCGCGGATCACCGCCGCGTCGCTGCTCACCAGCACCCGGCCGGCACCGACGTGCTCGAGGGCCTTGGCCACCGAGTGCAGGTTGCCCATGCCGTAGTCGATCACGGCTACCGTCTGCATCACAGGCACCCTTTGGTCGACGGCATCTGCCCGGCCATCCGCTCGTCCAGCTCGATGGCCATGCGCAGCGCGCGGCCGAAGGCCTTGAACACGGTCTCGATCTGGTGGTGGGTGTTGTGCCCGCGCAGGTTGTCGATGTGCAGGGTCACCTGGGCGTGGTTGACGAAGCCCTGGAAGAATTCCATGAACAGGTCGACGTCGAAGCCGCCGACGCTGGCACGGGTAAAGGGAACGTGCATCTGCAGGCCGGGCCGCCCGGAGAAGTCGATGACCACCCGCGACAGCGCCTCGTCGAGGGGCACGTAGGCGTGGCCGTAGCGGCGGATGCCCTTCTTGTCGCCGATGGCCTTGGCGAAGGCCTGGCCGAGGGTGATGCCGATGTCCTCGACGGTGTGGTGATCGTCGATATGCAGGTCGCCCTTGCACTCGATGTCCAGGTCGATCAGGCCGTGGCGGGCGATCTGGTCCATCATGTGGTCGAGGAAGGGAACCCCGGTATCGAACCGGGCCTTGCCGGTCCCATCCAGGTCGATGGAGACCTTGATCTGGGTCTCCAGGGTGTCGCGCGCGACGGATGCCTTGCGTTCGGCCATCACCAGCTCCACAGCTAACACTGCACGTAATTATAAGAGGGCCAGCATTATAGGCAGGCCCGGGCTGGCGCTGCCAGCCGCGACCGTCGGCGCGAATCGCCCCACGGGCGGCGGGCCAGGCCTTACACTGCGCTCCTTCCATCCCGCCGCGGAGAGCCGCATGCCCGTGATCGTCGAAACCCTCGCCCAACCCAGCGCCCAGGATCGCCTGGACCTGGCGAAGATCTACGCCGACGCACCGGACTGGCTGTTCGCCCCGCATGCCGACGGCGCGGCGCTGGTCGCGGCCGGGCTGGCCGCCGGCGAGCTGATCGCCGGGCGCTTCAACGACCGCCTGCTGGGTGCCGCCCTGCTGCGGCGCGGCGGCGACGCCTGGCAGCTGTCGCACCTTTGCGTGCGCGGCATCACCCGCGGCCGCGGGGTCGGCCGACGCCTCCTCGACGAGGCCCGGCGCCTGGCTGCCGAAGCCGGCAAGCCGCTGCGCCTGGTCGCCCCGGACGGGCACCTGGAATCCCTCGCCCTCGCCGCGCGCCACGGGCTGCCGCTGGACAGCCTCTGATATGCTCGGCGGCGGTCCCAGCCAAGGAGCTTCGCCATGTCCTTTTCCACCGCCGAACGCACCGCCCTGCTCGCCCTCAAGGGAGTCGGCCCGACCGTGCTGCAACGCCTGGAACAGATGGGCCTGGACAGTTTCGTCCGGCTGCGCGACAGCGATGCCGCAAGTATCCTCGCCCAAGGCGCGGCCCTGACCGGCTCCAGTTGCTGGAAGAACAGCCCGCAGGCGCGGGCAGCGATCGTCGCCGAGCTGCAGCGCGCAGCCAGCGACGCATGAACGACGTCGACGTACTGGTAGTCGGCGCCGGCGCCCTCGGCCTGGCCTGCGCCGCGCGCCTGGCCGAAGCCGGCCACGGCGTACTGGTGGCGGAGCGCGAACGGCTGGTCGGTAGCCACACCTCCAGTCGCAATTCCGAAGTGATCCACGCCGGCCTCTACTACCCGCCCGGCTCGCTCAAGGCCGATCTCTGCCTGGAAGGCCGCGAACGCCTGTACGCCTGGTGCGCCCGCCACGGCGTCGGCCACCGGCGCATCGGCAAGCTGCTGGTGGCGGTGGAGGAAAACGAGCGCGAGAAGCTCCAGGCCCTGGCGGCCAACGCCCGCGCCTGCGGGGTCGACGACCTGATGCCACTGGACGGCGCCAAACTGCGCGCGCTGGAGCCCCAGGTCCGCGGGGTCGCCGCCCTGCTCTCGCCGAGCACGGGAATCATCGACAGCCACGCCTACCTACAATCGCTGCAGGCCGTCGCCGAGCGCCACGGCGCACAACTGGCGCTGGACACCCGGGTCGACCGCCTGGAGCGCCACGCCGGCGGCTGGCGCGCCGAAGGACAGAGCGTCGGCGAAGCGTTCCGGTTGCGCGCGGGCTGGGTGATCAATGCCGGCGGCCTGTTCGCCCAGGCGCTGGCGCAACGCACCGAAGGCCTCGATCCGCGCCTGGTGCCGGCGCTGCACCTGTGCCAGGGGCGCTATTTCTCCTACAGCGGCCGCTCGCCGTTCCGCCACCTGGTCTACCCGATGCCCGAGGCGCGCACCACAGGGCTCGGCATCCACGCCACCCTCGACCTCGGCGGCCAGTTGCGCTTCGGTCCCGACGTGAATTACGTGGACAACCTCGACTACCGCGTCGACGAATCCCTCGGCCCCGCCTTCGCCCAGGCCATCTCGCGCTACTTCCCCGGCATCGACCCTCGGCGCCTGGCCGCCGGCTACGCCGGCATCCGGCCCAAGCTCGGCGGGCCGGGGGAACCCGCCGCCGACTTCATCATCCAAACCCCTGCCGAACACGGCCTGCCCGGCCTGGTCAACCTGTTCGGCATCGAGTCGCCCGGCCTCACCGCCAGCCTGGCGCTCGCCGAACGGGTCGCCCGCGCACTCTGAGACGAGGTTTCGCCGCGCGCAGGGTCGGCCTGGCAAAACGGCGTTGTTATACTCGCCCGCACATTCACCGCTGCCAGCACAAAGGATTCGTCCATGAAAGCATTCGGCAAGGTCCTGGGGCTGTTCTTCCTGGGACTCTTACTGCTCGTCGTGGCCCTGGGCTTCGCCCTGACCCACCTGTTCGATCCCAATGACTACAAGGACGAAATCCGCCAGATCGCCCGCGACAAGGCCAACCTAGAGCTGGACCTGAAGGGCGACATCGGCTGGAGCCTGTTCCCCTGGCTGGGCCTGGAGCTGCACGACACCAGCATCGCCAGTACCGCCACGCCGACCAAGCCGTTCGCCGACCTGCAGATGCTCGGCCTGTCGGTGCGGGTCCTGCCGCTGCTGCGCAAGGACGTGCAGATGAGCGCGATCCGCGTCGAAGGCCTGAGCCTGGACCTGGTCCGCGACAAGCAGGGCAAGGGCAACTGGGAAAACATCGGCAAGCCGGCCCAGCCCCAGGCCCCGTCCGCTCCTTCCGCCACCCCGCCGGCAGCGGACGGCAAGGGCGCCCAGGCGCAGGCACCCGAGCAGGCGCCGCAGAACGACAGCCCGCGCACCCCGATCAAGCTCGACATCGACAGCCTCAACGTCAACAACGCCCGCGTCACCTACACCGACGAAGCCAGCGGCAAGCAGTACAACGTCGAGGGCATCGAGCTGAGTACCGGCGCCATTCGCGAAGGCAGCAGCATTCCGCTGAAGCTCAACGCCTACCTCGGCACCAACCAGCCGGTGGTGCGGGTCAAGACCGAGCTGACCGGCAACCTGCGCTTCGACACCGCGCTCAGGCGCTACCAACTGGAAGACGCCAGGCTCTCCGGCGAGGCCTCGGGCGAGCCGCTGCAAGGCAAGACCGCCACCTTCTCCGCCCAGGGCCAGTTGCTGCTCGACCAGTCGGCGCAGATCGCCGAGTGGAACGGTCTGAAGCTGAGCGTCAACCAGTTGCGCGCCCTCGGCGAACTGAAGGCCCGCGAGCTGGACAAGGACGCCAAGTTCAGCGGCGGCCTGTCGATCGCGCCGATGAACCTGCGCGAGTTCCTCGCCGGCATCGGTGTGACCCTGCCGGCCATGGCCGACGCCAACACCCTCGGCAAGTTCGAGCTGAACACCCGCCTGGCCGGCAGCCGCAACAGCCTGAATCTCGAAGACCTCAAGCTGGGCCTGGACGACACCGCCTTCAGCGGCCGCTTCGGCATCGCCGATTTCGCCAGGCAATCGCTGCGCGCCCAGCTCAAGGGCGACAAGCTCGACCTCGACCGCTACCTGCCGGCCAAGGCCAAGCAGGCCCAGGATGCCGCCAGCGCCACGCGCAAGGCGGAAGTCGACGCCACCGTGGCCAGTGCCGCCCAGGGCAACACGCCGCTACCGGAAAAACCGACCAGGCAGGCCTGGAGCGACGCGCCGTTGCTGCCCATGGCGACCCTGCGCAAGCTCGACCTGGACGTGGCGCTGAACTTCGGTCGGCTGACCGTCGAGAAGCTGCCAATCGACGACGCCAGCCTGAAGCTGCGTGGCCAGGGCGGCGTGATCAGCCTCGACGACATGCGCGGCGGGCTGTACAACGGCCGCTTCAACGCCAAGGCCAACCTCGACGTACGCCAGGACAGCGCCGTGTTGACCGCCACCAAGCACATCGCCAACGTGCCGGTGGAGCGCCTGCTCGAAGCCCAGGGCAAGAAACCGCCGGTGAAGGGGCTGCTCGACCTCGACGCCGACATCCGCACCAGCGGCAACAGCGAGAAGTCCTGGATCGACCATCTCAACGGCAGCGCACGCTTCAGCCTGATCAACGGCGTGCTGCTCGACGCCAACCTGGAGCAACAGCTCTGCCAGGGCATCGCTACCCTCAACCGCAAGGCCCTTGCCGGTACCCACGGCGGCAAGGACACGCCTTTCCGCGAGCTCAAGGGCAGCCTGAACTTCACCAACGGCGTGGCCAGCAACCCTGACCTGAAGGTCGCCATTCCCGGCCTGGCGGTCAGCGGCCACGGCGATATCGACCTGCGCGTGCTGGGCATGGACTATCGCATCGGCGTGGAGATCCAGGGCGATAAGAGCGACATGCCGGACCCGGCCTGCCAGGTCAACCAGCGCTACGCCGGCATCGAATGGCCTCTGCTCTGCCGCGGCCCGCTGGAACTCGGCGCCAAGGCCTGCCGCCTGGACAAGGAAGGCCTGGGCAAGGTCGCCGCGAAACTGGCCGGCAATCGCCTCAACGAAAAACTCGAAGAGAAGCTCGGCGACAAGGTCAGTCCGGAGCTGAAAGACGCACTCAAAGGGCTGTTCAACCGCAAATGACACCTGAAGGCTTCAACGGCGCGGTCCTCGACTGGTACGACCGTCACGGTCGCAAGGACCTGCCCTGGCAGCAGGGCATCACCCCCTACCGGGTGTGGGTCTCGGAAATCATGCTGCAACAGACCCAGGTCAGCACCGTGCTCGGTTACTTCGACCGTTTCATGGCAGCGTTGCCCGACGTCGAGGCACTGGCCGCGGCGGCCGAGGACGAAGTCCTGCACCTGTGGACCGGGCTCGGCTACTACAGCCGTGCGCGCAACCTGCACAAGACCGCGCAGATCGTGGTCGAGCGGCATGCCGGGGAGTTCCCCCGCGACGTCGAGCAACTCGCCGAACTGCCCGGCATCGGCCGCTCCACCGCTGGAGCCATCGCCAGCCTGTCGATGGGCCTGCGCGCACCGATCCTCGACGGCAACGTCAAGCGCGTACTGGCGCGCTACCTGGCGCAGGACGGCTATCCCGGCGAACCGAAGGTGGCCAGGGCGCTGTGGGAAGCCGCCGAGCGCTTCACCCCGCACGCACGGGTCAACCACTACACCCAGGCGATGATGGACCTCGGCGCCACCCTCTGCACGCGCAGCAAGCCCAGTTGCCTGCTTTGCCCGCTGGTCTCCGGCTGCCGCGCGCACCTGCTCGGCCGCGAAGCCGATTATCCGCAGCCCAAGCCGCGCAAGGCGTTGCCGCAGAAGCGCACGCTGATGCCGATCCTGGCCAACCGCGACGGCGCCATACTGCTCTACCGGCGGCCTTCCAGCGGACTCTGGGGCGGGCTCTGGAGCCTCCCCGAACTGGACGACCTCGACGGCCTCGAACCGCTCGCCGCGCGCCATTCCCTGGCCCTCGGCGAGCGCCGCGAACTGAGCGGCCTGACCCATACCTTCAGTCATTTCCAGCTCGCCATCGAGCCCTGGCTGGTGGCGGTGGAAGGCGCTCCGCGCGCCGTGGCCGAGGGCGACTGGCTCTGGTATAACCTCGCCACCCCGCCGCGCCTGGGCCTCGCCGCTCCGGTGAAGAAGCTGCTCAAGCGCGCAGAACAGGAACTCGGACGCGGCACGACCGCGTGAATGCCGGGCCCGCGGGCCCGGCGGCAACTGCAGGAGAACGACCATGAGCCGCACCGTGATGTGCCGCAAGTACCACGAAGAGCTGCCCGGCCTCGACCGCCCGCCGTATCCTGGCGCGAAGGGCGAGGACATCTACAACAACGTGTCGCGCAAGGCCTGGGACGAGTGGCAGAAGCACCAGACCATGCTGATCAACGAGCGTCGCCTGAACATGATGAACGCCGAGGACCGCAAGTTCCTCCAGCAGGAGATGGACAAGTTCCTCTCCGGCGAGGACTACGCCAAGGCCGACGGCTACGTGCCGCCATCCGCCTGAGCCCCACCCCGCCCGACGGAGGCCGCCATGACCCCATCCCTCTCTGGCCTGCCTCCGATCCGCACCGCGCTGATCGGCTACGGCTTCGCCGGCAAGACCTTCCACGCCCCGCTGATCCGCGCGGTACCGGCGTTGTGCCTGGAGCACGTGGTCTCCCGCGACCCTGGGCGGGTGCACGCCGACCTGCCCGAAGCCCGGGTCAGCGCCGATCCGGATGAGGCCATCGAGGCCGCCGACATCGACCTGGTGGTCATCGCCTCGCCCAATGCCACCCACGCCAGCCTCGCCGAACGGGCCTTGCGCGCCGGCAAGCACGTGGTGGTGGACAAGCCGTTCACCGTCACCCTGGCCGAAGCCCGGCGCCTCGCCGACCTCGCCCGCGAACGGCCTGGCCAGGTCCTCTCGGTGTTCCAGAACCGGCGCTTCGACAGCGACTTCCTCGCCGTGGAGGCCGCCCTGCAGGCCGGCAGCATCGGCCCGGTGCGCTACTTCGAGTCGGCCATCGAGCGCTTCCGTCCGCAGGTCCGCGACCGCTGGCGCGAACACGACCTGCCCGGCTCCGGGCTGTGGTTCGACCTCGGCCCGCACCTGCTCGACCAGGCACTGTGCCTGTTCGGCATACCGCAGCGTATGCACGGACACCTGCGCCGGCTGCGCGAGGGCGCGCTGACCGACGACTGGTTCGAGGTCCTGCTCGACTATCCGCACTGCCAGGTGGCGCTGCGCGCCAGCATGCTCGCTGCCAATCCGGCGCCACGCTTCAATGTGCACGGCGACCACGGCAGCCTGCTAAAGGCCGGCGCCGACATCCAGGAAGCGCAACTGCTGCAGGGACTGCACCCCGGTTCCGCCGGCTGGGGCCGCGATCCCGACCTGTTGCAGCATATCGACGGCCAGGGCCTGCGCCAGTCGCTGGTCACCCCGGCTGGCGACCAGAGCCGCTACTACCAGGCGCTGGCCGCCGCCATCCGCGGTCAGTCGCGCAACCCGGTGTCGGCGCAACAGGCCTGCGCGCTGATGGCCCTGCTGGAGTTGGCACGACGCTCCGCCGAGGAAGGCCGGAGCCTGCCGGTGGAGCTGCGCGACGAGGAACGCCAGGCCTGGAACTGAGGCACGGCAGTCCGGCGGAAACCGCGAGGGGATCGTAAGGCGTTAAAAAACAAAAAAAATTTCTTCGCCGGTGTTGACACTGCCGCGCTAAACCCGTTTAATTGCGCCCCGTTGCCCAGGTAGCTCAGTTGGTAGAGCAGGGGATTGAAAATCCCCGTGTCGGCGGTTCGATTCCGTCCCTGGGCACCACCTAACATTTTCAGGTGGTCCCCAAACCACCCGAAACCCCCAAGAAACCGGCCTCTGAGCCGGTTTTTTGTTGCCTATGATTCCCGTAAGCACCCTTGTAAGCCCAACAGTCTGGGGGTATATCTGGTGGAACCACCGGTTCGGTCATAAACGATTCCCCCAGAATGAGCACAATCCCAGACGCTGCGGCGCTTTCAGCGCTACCCCCACAATCAAAGCCCTACAGGATCACCATCGGGCATGGGCTCTACCTAGAGGTCACGCCCCAGGGCTCCAAGCTCTGGCGCATCAAGTACCGATTCGCCGGCAAGGAAAACAAGCTCTCTCTCGGCGCATTCCCCTCCGTCACCCTGGAGCAGGCGTGTCGCGCTCGTGACGATGCACGCGCACTGATCAAGGCCGGCGTCGACCCCAGCGCCAAACGCAAGGCGGAGCGCGCCGAGCGCATCACCCAGCGCGCACGTGCCAATGCCTTCCGCCTGGTAATGGCCCTTGATGGCGCCCTGACCATCGAAACACCCCGCCAGATGCTGCGCCTCACTCCTGAGCAAACCGCAGCCGTACGCGCCTTCCTGGCGGTCACCCCGGAGGGCAGCAACCATGCCGCTGACTGACAGCGCCATCAAAACCGCCAAGCCAAAGGAAAAGCCCTACAAGCTAAGCGATGCTCAGGGCCTGTATCTGCTGGTCAACCCCAATGGTTCGAAGCTCTGGCGCCTTAAGTACCGAGTGGGCGGGAAAGAGAAAGGGCTCGCGTTCGGCGCCTACCCGACCGTCACCCTCCAGCAGGCCCGCCAGCGCCGCGATGAGGCGCGCCAGCAACTGGCCCAGGGCGAAGACCCCGGCGAGCAGAAGAAGGCTTCCAAGCAAGCGAAGAAGGTCAGCGAGCTGACTTTCGAGACGCTGGCGCGGGAGTGGTACGCATACAATGCCCCACGCTGGGCGGAGAGTACGGCCTACAAGGCCAAGCTGTACTTAGAGAACGACCTTATTCCCGGCATCGGCTCGCGCCCCATTGCCGCCATCACACGTCCCGACCTAGTGGACCTGGTGCGCAAGGTCGAGGCGCGCGGTACCTTGAACGCGGCCGGCAAGATCAGGCAGTGGCTCCATCAGATTTACCGATACGCACTGGCCAAGGGCGTGGTAGAGAGCAACCCGGCCACTGACCTAGACGTGGTGGCAGCGCCAGCTAAGGCAGCCCGCCACCATCCGCACCTCCCGTTCGCCGAACTGCCAGAGCTGCTGGAGAAGCTGGCAACCGCCAAGCTGCACACCCTCACCCGCTCGGCCATTCGCCTGCTGATGCTCACCGCTGTGCGCCCTGGAGAACTGCGCGCCGCGCCCTGGTGCGAGTTCGACCTCGATACAGCCACCTGGACCATCCCAGCCGCCAGGATGAAAGCCCGCCGCTCGCATGTCGTCCCCCTGCCTCGCCAGGCCGTGACCATCCTGCGCCAGCTCCATGAACTCACCGGCAGCTATTCCTTGCTATTCCCCGGCCAGCAGAACGCGGAGCGCCCCATGAGCGAGAACACCATCAACAAGGCACTGCGTCTGGTGGGTTACGGGGGCCGACAGACCGGCCACGGCTTCCGCCATCTACTCAGCACCGAGCTGAACAGCCGAGGCTATAACCGGGACTGGATCGAGCGTCAGCTTGCACACGGCGACAAGGACGAGATACGGGGCACATACAACCACGCCACCTACCTCGAACAGCGCCGGGGCATGATGCAGGCTTGGGCCGACTCTATCGACGCGCTGTGCTCGGGCGCCAACGTGCTGAGTCTCAAGCGCCAGGCGTAAACGTGCCGGCAGATCGCATTCAGGCGAATGAGGTGCTGGAGATAGGCGGAATCTTCCGCCGATCAGGAGGGGCCAGAAACCTTCCAGACTCTGGCTGGAGGGGAGTGCAAAATCATTGCAGACCCTGACCGGAACATGCAGGAAAAATTCCCGGCATGTGACGGGAGGATGTCCGGCACACGACGGGCACAGAACTGTGCTGGTATCGGGGAGCGATCCCTTAGCGATCCCCTGTCGATTGGTCCGGCAAGGTGGGATTTTCTCACTTCCCCATTGGTGGTTGCGAGATAACGCAGCGTTAGCCCCTGGCTCAGTTCGGAGCCATCGCTGGTTGCGCCAAGGGGGCGCACTTGAAATGCGACCCTTCCCGGTAACGCGATCAACGTTAGTCCACCGTTAGCCAACGTTGATGCCCAGGCATGCGCCGGGCATGGCCTAGGCAGTGTTCAGGCAATGCCTCTGAAACGCGTTCAGGTGCATGACCTGCCCCTGTGACAGGAGCGTGACCTGTCCGCATCCGAAGTGGAAACTCCGCGGACGTCCCGCCAGAGGCCGCAATTCTGCGGGGGCTGACCGTCTCCTCAAAATTGCGGGCACGGTCGCTCGATCATCTCCGCAAAATTGAGGGCATGATCATGTGCGCGTCCGAAAAGCGGACGCACAAAATCATCCCATTTGCGCCAGCGAATTTCGTCGTGGTGGCTTCAGCCGTCCGGCGTGAGGGTTTTACGAAATTCTCGTAATACCCCGAATCAGGGGCGCGCGGGCCAAGCGTACGCATGGCGTTCGGCTGGTTGTTCCGACGAAATTCGTCCGCAGTCAAAACAACGTTTTGCGTCCTTTTGCCTGGGCGAGATGCCGGAGGCTTTACCTGCATTGCAGGAGATCCAAAACGGCGGATTTAGCGGTTTTGCCGAAGTAGTGTTTCTCGACCCCGGGGCCAACGGGGCAGCCCCCCATTTGCCGAAGCGTCGCCGATCATTCGTTGAAATCTGTCTCCGTGACAGGTATTCCTCACTGGGGGCAGACGCCCAAAGCTTTCAGGGTATCCCGGGGAGTCCGATTATCGGACCTCAATCTGTTGCCGGATGATCCGGTATCAATCCCCGGTGCCAGCAACCGGGTGTGCTCAGTTTTGAGCATACTCATCCACCATTGGTGGGGCAGCGGCCAAGCACTACACAAATCGGGCAGTGTGTCCAAAAGGGGCTGCGGATTGCGCAGGCCCTTGGGCAGGATGCAGGCGGGCGTTCCGCCGGTTCGACGCTTCAGCCAGTGGCGAAGGTGTCCGTCCTCCGCTGGAGGTTTGCCCTCCATGGGGGCCGCCTCGTCCGACGTCGATGCGGGTGCCTGGCTTGGTCTCTTTGATCGCGGCACTTGCTCCCGCCTGGATCACGGACTGCAAGTTGCGTAGAAACCGTAGGTTCTTAAGACTGGCTCACGGAATACAGTGAACATCTATACGAAACTCGACTGCCGGCTATGATCGGCACTGGATTTGGGGCGAATAGGAATAGTAAGCCGGGTAGATAATCGAGGGGGGGCTTCACTGCGAACCGGAAGTGGCAGGAAACGAAGCTTTTTGTGGCCCAGGAGAAAGGATAAATGAGGACTAAGGCAATTCTATTAGCTCAGGGGAGGCTACTTTCTGTAGCGTGTTTAATGTTCATGCTGTCCTTTGCTCGGGGCGCTAATGCTGAACTTTATCAATGGAAGATTACCTTTGGTAGTAGGCCGTATGCCTTCTTTTCATCCTATGCAGCAGCATGTCAGTCCTACTTTGATACTTGGTCTCCTGAGTACAGAAAGACCATGAATAGGGTTAACGACAGGTGGGTGCAATGCATTGTCCATATAGGTGTTAACAGTTATTCGACTGATGCCGTCTTGATCGGCGATAGTTGTCCGTTGGGAGCTGAGCTTAATAGCGAGACGGGAAGTTGCGATTGTCGCCCCGGTTACGAAATGGATGACGCTGGCTGTAAGCTTCCAGATAAAAATGGCCCCGACAAGGGGGCTCCGCCGCCGGAGGGTTGCGCAGGAAACCCGGTCAACATCACCAATGGCAACAAATATCAGGTCGAGCATGACTTAATAACCCCGATTCCGCTTTCCCGACACTACAATGGCCTGGACGGATTATGGCGTCATTCGTTCTCTGCGCGCATAACACGCAAGGATGATAGCTACCTACTTTACCGCGAAGACGGAAAGGTCTCGGAGTTCACTGGGGCCGGGAGAGATCTAACTTCCCTCACGGATCTGGGAAAGCTTAGTCGACTAGCAGGAAGATTTTTCTATACCTCGGAGCTCAACGAAATTATAGAGTTTGACCCGTATGGAAAACTCGCCAGGCTCACGACCAAGGAGGGTCGAAAGTATCGTGTAGAGCGAGGCGCTAGTCTTACGATTAGCGACGAGCATGGCAACAAGCTCGTTCTCTCGGAGGGAACCAACCATCAACTCCTTCGCGCTCAGACAGGGGGTATATCCATTGAGTACACATACGACAAGGAACAGCGACTCACTTCGGTAACACGAACAGATGGGCAATACAGCACGAAAACACAGTACCTCTATGACGACCCGAGGAACATAAAACTACTTACAGGCATCCAGGATAACAATAATCGCCGCTTCGCCACCTGGGCCTACGACAACCAAGGCCGCGCCATCTCCAGCGAACATGCCAACGGTGCCGAAAAGGTCACCCTCGCCTACAACGATGACGGCTCCACCACCGTCACCAACGAATACGGCAAGCAGGCCACCTACCGCTTCCAGGTGATCCAGGGCATCAAGCGCATCGTCGCCATCGAAGGCGAACCTTCTCCCAACTGCCCCAGCAGCAACTCCACCTTCACCTACGATGACCAGGGTCTGCTCACCAGCAAACGCGACAACAACGGCAACCTGACCACCTACCAGTACAACGCCCGTGGCCTGGAGACCTCGCGCACCGAGGCCGCCGGCACTGCGCAGGCGCGCACCATCACAACCGACTGGCACCCGACCCTGTTCCTCCCGGTGCAGGTCAGCGAGCCCGGTCGGATCACCCGTTACCAGTACGACGCCGAGGGACGCAAGACCGGCGAGACCGTCACCACCCGCTGACAAGGACGACACCCATGCGCATCCCCCCATACTTTCCCCGCCTCGGCGCCCTCGCCCTGGCCTGCGCCCTCGCCCTGCCCGCGCAGGCGGCCGAGCGCGCCTGGAGCTACAGCTACAACGCCCTCGGCCTGATCGAGCGCGCCGACGGTCCGCGCACCGATGTGCAGGACGTCACCCTCTATGCCTACGACAGTCGCGGCAACCTGACCCAGGTGACCAACGCCCTCGGCCAGGTCACCCGCCTCGGCGACTATGACGAGCGCGGCAAGCCCGGCAGCATCACCGATGCCAACGGCGTCACCAGCAGCCTCGCCTACACCGGCGTCGACGGCTGGCTGGCCTCCGTCAGCACCGCCGGCAGCACCACCCGCTTCGACTATGACGCGGTCGGCCAGATCACCCGCGTCACCCGTGGCGACGGCAGTTGGCTGAGCTACGAATACGACGACGCACGGCGCCTGGTGGCGATCGGCAACAACCTCGGCGAACGCCTCGAATACGACGTCGACACCAAGGGCAATCGCACCGCCCAGCGCATCAAGGACGCCAGCGGCAGCCTGGTGCGCCAGCAGCAATGGGCCTACGACGAGCTTGGCCGGCTACTCCGCGCGGTCGGCGCCGGCGGCCAGACACGCAGCTTCGCCTACGACCTCAACGACAATCCGGTCGGCGAAACCAACCCGCGCCAGTTCGCCCACAGCCAGGCCTTCGACGCCCTCGACCGGCTGGTCGGCCAGAGCGATCCCCTCGGCGGCAAGACCCAACTCGCCTACGACGCCCAGGACAACCTCACCGAGGTCAAGGACCCGCGCGGCGTCACCGCCCGCTACGAATACGACGGGCTCGGCAACCTGACCCGACTGGTCAGCCCGGACAGCGGCACCACCACCTTCGAGCACGACGCCGCCGGTAACGTCATCCGCCGCACCGACGCTCGCGGTACGGTCACCGAGTATCGCTACGACGCCCTCAATCGCCTGATCGAGCGCCGCTCGCCGAGCGACCCGAGCCTCGACGTACAGTACCGCTACGACCTCACCGCCGACGGCAACCAGGGCATCGGCCGCCTGGGCTCCATCGAAGGCGCTCGCGACAGCCTGGTGTACCGCTACGACGAGCGCGGCAACCTGGTCGAGCAGGTGCGCAGCATCCGCCTCGACCAGCAGACCCTGCTCGACCGCGTGACCTACCGCTACGACGCGGCCAACCAACTGCTGGAGATCGGCTACCCCTCCGGCCTCGCCATCGGCTACCCGCGCAACGCCGGCGGCCAGGTCGCCAGCGTGACCCTGGCAGTGGGCGACAAGGCGCCGAGCACCCTGGTCGGGCAGATCGCCTACCTGCCCTTCGGCCCGCTGCTGCGCCTGACCTGGGGCAACGGCATCGCCCTCAGCCGCGAGTATGACCAGGACTACCAACTGCTGCGGCAGAAGGTCGGCCCCTGGCAGAGCGACTATCAGCACGATGCCAATGGCAATATCCAGCAGCACCGCCACAGCCTCTGGGGCACCCTGGACTACCAGTACGACCCGCTGGACCGCCTGACCGAGGAACGCGGCGTCCAGGGCGGGCGCAGCTATGCCTACGACGCGGTCGGCAACCGCACCCAACGCAGCGACAACCCCGCCTCAGGCGGCACCTCCAGCAGCCAGGACTACCAGTACGCGCCCGACAGTAACCGATTGACCGCCATCGGCGCGCAAGCGGTGACGAGCGACGCCGCCGGCAACCTCACCCAGGACCGCGCCGCGCGCAAACTGGCCTACGACGCCCAGGGCCGCCTGCAAAGCGTCAGCCGCGACGGCCAGCAGGTCGCCGAATACCGCTACAACGCCCTCGGCCAACGCATCGTCAAGCTCACCGCCGAGAGCGTCACCACCTACCTCTACGGTCCCGACGGCCAGTTGCTCGGCGAAGCCGAACACGACGGCAGCGGCCGGAAACTGCGAGCCCAGTATTACCTGTGGCTGGACAGCCTGCCGCTGGCCACCATCGACGCCGACTACGACGCCCAGGGCAAGGTCGGCAACCCGACCCTGCTCTACCTCCATGGCGACCACCTCGACACCCCGCGCCTGGCCACCGACGCCAGCGGCCAGATCGCCTGGCAGTGGCAGTCCGACGCCTTCGGCCGCGGCGAAGCGCTGAGCCAGGGCAGCACCCAGGTCAACCTGCGCTTCCCCGGGCAGTACTACGATGCGGAGAGCGGGCTGCATTACAACTACTTCCGCGACTATGATCCAGAGACTGGGCGGTATGTGGAGAGTGATCCGATTGGGTTGGTAGGAGGATTAAATACATATGGATATGTAGAGGGAAATCCACTCGGACTTTCAGATCCACTAGGACTGGCTCCAGGGGATATGTTTGCAACAGAGGCTGCGGCACGAGCAGATGCTCTTGCTTATCAGGAATCTGTGAACAGTAGCATTGATAGATGGCTATGGGGGAATATGGTCTATGGCTTCCGTGTGTTTAAAGCCTCCGATTGCCTTTGGACCTACGAAGTACAGACCCCAGTCTTGGGAATTGCGCCTCCACTTGGCCCCAAAGGTCCTTGGAAAGTCAACAAGCCAGGAGTTTCAGGAAAGGCAGGAGCTAAAGACGTTCCAAGCTGGGCAAAAGGGGATAGGCCATATCAAGGCGAATCAGGGAAAGACTTTGCCAAACGCATCATGGATCAAAAATATGGCAAAGGTAACTGGAAAGACGGACCAGGCTCTGAATACAACCAGATCAAAAAGTGGGGTGACAGATCGTTCATAGACCCCAAGTAATCAAACTCCTGAAGAAATGGAGGCACTGATGGATAACGTATTCATACTCCACCATACATACGGAGACTCTGAAAGTGAAAGCTATAAGCTTCTAGGAGTATTCAGCACAGAGGATAGGGCAAACTCAGAGATCCCCAAATACCTAAAGCTCCCAGGGTTCAAAGAGTTCCCTGACGGATTTACTGTAACCAAATACTCCCTTGATGAACCACATTGGTTAAGCGGCTTCGAAGGAGCACAGTCTAGCGCTATAGAAGATAAGTAATAGAATAGATCCGGGAAGCCTTGGTCGATCTGTTGAAATACAGTTCTCGCTGAATCTGAGCCTTGCCGCATAACCCAGATGAGTTTTCCAATGCCGGGTACGACCAGCTTGCAAGCATGCTGGTCGGCTCGGCTCAGTCAAACCTCGATATCGAACTGGGGTAGCTGCGGCGCCGGCCCGGTCACCAGGCCATCGCTGATGAACGCCATCTGCCCGGCCGGCACTGCCGTGCCCCGGGCCGCGATCACGACGTTGTTTCGCAGGCGGACGCGGCAGGTGCCGGCGCCCTCGTCGACGTCGATCACCTCCCCCACCGTGCGCGCGCCGCCCGGTAAGAGCCCGATGAACCGACGCCAGGGGTTGACCGTCGCCATCAGGAACCTCCCGGATAGTGGCGCTCGATGCGCAGGGTCTGCCACACGCGGCTAGCCCCTACCCCCTCGGCCGAGATATCGGTGGCCAGGCAGAGACCGCGCCACGTCGCCTGTTCGTCCCTCACCTCGACCAGCATTCCAGGCTGCACCAGGCCCGGTACCCCATCATCCTTCTGGAACAGCGGGATACGGCGCGTCTCGATCGCCTGGTTGCCTCCCTTCGACAACTCGCAGATCCCGCGCGAGCGCGCCACCTCGGTGCCGGTCATCCAGTCCTCCATGACGTCGGGCGCCGACTCCTCGCCGGCGGTAGTGGTTCATGGTGGTCGGCGAGGCCTGGCGCAAGGTGGGCAACTATCCGGCCCTTACGCTCTCCGGCCTGGTCGCTGTGCTGCCCGAGGTGATCGCCCGGCTGACGGCTGATCCGGCAGCCTCGAAGGTGGTCGACTGGACCAGATGCTGGAGTGGCAACTGCGGGCTGTCGGCCAAGCGCAAGGCCTCAGCCAAGTCGATGACCCGGCCCAGCCGAGGCATTGCCTGTCACTCTGTGACAGGTCCGTGACGGATCACCATCACGCCCACATCGGGAGCGACCAGCTCGCCAGAGGCCGGGCAATTCTGCGGGCTCAGCATGGCCTCAAAATTGAGGACATGATTATTACGAAAGTTTCGTAATACCCAAATCTGGAGGACTTGAGCGCGCGGGGACAAGCGTACGTGCGGCGTCCGACTGGTGCGCAGGTCCAAACCGGCGATTTGCCGGTTTTACTGGGGTAGCGTTCTTCGACCCCAAGGGCATAGCGAGACGCGACCCCCTTTTGCTGTTGCTGGACAATCCGGCATCAAACCGCCGTGGACTCGGTTCGAGACTTCAGCAAGCGGTGCAGTATCGTCCACCGTCGTTGGTTCGGCCCCTGCGAGGTAAAACCGGCTGGGAGCAGGTTTGAATGGGTGATGACGGAGAGGGGCGGCTGCGAGCATGCTTGCCCAACAGCCTCCAGGGCATATGGGGAATCTACTGATGGACCGGAGTTACACCACTTACTACTTGGAAATGACCTCGGCTGCCGCGCTGAGAGCAAAGCCACAGCCGCACGATCTTCAGATCATCGAATGTGAAGTGCCTCAGGCAGCATTGAATCGGTTTCTCTACGAACTGGTTGGAACGCCCTGGGAATGGGGAGATCTGGATGCCTGGAGCGATACCGATTGGCAGGCACTTGTCGAGCAGGACTGCCATCGGACCTGGGTCGCCTATCACCGCGGGGCAATCGCTGGCTACTACGAACTGTACCGGCCTGACGGCTGCAACACCGAAATCCGTTACTTCGGGCTGGCATCTCAGTTTCTAGGGCACGGCTTCGGCGGTGCGCTGTTGAGCCATGCCATCGAATCAGCATGGCAATGGCCTGGTACAACGCGGGTATGGGTGCATACCTGTACATTTGACCATCCGGCTGCACTTGGAAACTATCAGGCGCGCGGCTTTCGCATTTTCAAGCAGGAGGAAACGGAGCTAAGCCAATGACCTATCTCGCCGTTCTCTGCTGGTTATGGCCACGCAGTGTGATGGTCTGATCCGATGCAAATGATGGGGCAAGTCGAATGCAATCAGGTGGTCAAGTATGTGCCATTGCACACCTTGTTCAAACCAACCGGCTGCAAGTCAGGGCTTCAGCCAATGGCGAGTGCATCCGGAACTGGAGGGATCATCTCTGTTGGAACATCTCCGGATAGCCGGGTATGTAACTGCGGAGCGGCCCGCTCGCGCTCTTCAAAGGACCCTAGCCGTCCAGTTCGTACGGATAACTTGAGGTCTACATGAGAGGTTTCTCGGCAACTGCCAGTTCCGGTTTCTCCTGAAAGCATGGCTGCTAGCGAGAACCGGAAGCGCCTACCCCTTGGTTGTTGTATTGAATCGACGAAAGCCAGCAACGACGTGGGTTACAGCGCTACGACTAAACAACAACCAACCCCCGAAAAATTTCATATGTAGAGCGAGACCGAGGTTCGAATTACCCTCTCCAAGGACCACGCTTCAGGGGCCCCCGGTGCTTTTCGGGTAGCACGTCACTCGCCCGCTTGGTTCCAGTCCATGGGCTTGCCCTTACGGGTTAGCCATCTGTGTCTTCATCCTCATTTTCGTAATAGTCCTCAAGCTCCTTGGCCAAGTCGTGGCCTTTCCAGGTCAAATGGAACACCTGCTTACCGTCTGGTGCGGCTTCCGTGGAGCGAATGAAGCCCTCTCCCTCGAGTAGTTTGAGATAGTGCTCGAACTCGTCGTCCGGCATTTTCCCCAGCAACTCCTCCTTCGAGTAGCTACCCTTGAGCCCGCGGAGATCGACAGGTTTGTAGAACTCGTAGGCGCGGAGCCCCTCGAGGATGACGAACGCTTTCTGTTTGTCACGGATCATCTCTTTTCCTTATGGTTCGGTGTTGGTTTCAGTTCGCATGGTGCCGCAGATAAGGTGATCGAAGAAGCCCCCGCCGGGAAGGTGCCGGCGGGGTACGGCGTCAGTCAGGTAGACAGATCCGCCAGGGTTATCGCCTGGGTGTCAGGCGCAAACGTCGGCAGCTTCAGGCCTCCCAGGTGATCTCGCATGCCTTGCGCCACGAGTTGGGCACCGATCTTGGCCAAGGCGGCAGCAGCGCGGTCCCATTCAGCACCCAGGCGAATACATGTCGCGTCCCTGTGCTCCACCTGTGCCGCTTGTTCTGCTTGGTGCGCCTCGGCCAGTTGTTCGGCCAGACCCGCAGCCTCCTCCTCTAGAGCTGCAACCAGTGGGGCATTGGCCTCTGCTGATGCGCGCGCCGCCTTTGCCGCAGTGCCGGCCGCGTCTATCTTCGCCTGGGCGGCTTTGGCGGCCTTCTTGTCACCGCTCGCCGTGGCCCTGGCCATTTCCTGGGCTGCCGCTACCTCGACGTCCTTGGCCTGCTGGAGCGACTGCTCGGTGTTGCCCTGTATCTGCTCCAGATGGCCGCGCACCCGCTCCAGGCTTTCGGTGATGCTGGCGATACGTACCGCAGCAGCCTTCTCTTGCTCTGTCGCCAGGGCGATCCGCTCATCAGCGCCAGCTAACTTTTTGGCGTAGGCAATGCGGATGTCGAGTTGACGGAGGTTATGGTCAATCGAGTCAATGCTAGCCCTGGTGTTGGACAGGGCGTCGCGAGCCGCTTGCTTCTCTTCACTGCCTACCATGTTGCCCAGGTGCCAGCCAGTGGGAGCTTGCTCAAGGGCGTTTTCCAGGCGGGGTAGGTCTGCCTCCAGACGCTCCCGCTCCTCAATGAGATCCTGGCGCTGTTGTTGCAGTTGGTTCAGTTCGTTGTTGCCGCTCATGCTGGGTTCTCCAGTGTTCAAAGGTTGTGGTGAATGCTGGCGCGCTAGGCCCGGTTCGCGGTGTTCCTCCATCGGTAATAGCGGTTCAGAGGGGCGGAAGCTCCGTATCAGCCCTGTAGCTACCCCATGCGGTCTGGTTGTCGGCGATTAGGACGGTGCGTATCCCTGCAACTCGGCGGCGACTCCGGTATCAGTCCGTCCAGCAGGGGCGCCATGCCCAAGTACTCAAGGTGAGCGCGAATCTCATCGTCGATGCTCATGGTCCTACCTCGGCGTCAGGCCATATCCCCTGCGCGTGCGCCAGCGCTTCGGCATGAGTGCAGGGCTCGCCAACCATGACGAAGGGACGGCAATCAGGGAGGCATACCCGCCAGTGCGCCCGACGCTCGATGCCATCGTTGGCGGCCAGTTCGGCGAGCAGTTCGAGGCGGTGTGCTTTGACGTACTTACGCACGTCATCGGTGAGCTTTGATGCAGGGGAGACGATGATGCGCTTCCCCTGTGCCTTGGCGGTCAAGCCACGTTCGCGGAGGAAGTCGATAGCAGCGCCCATCACAGTGCCTCCGCATCGCTCTCGTCCCAGATCGGTTCCGGCCTCTCGACCTCTTTCCTGGGAGGGGGTGTTTTATCCGCGACACCGTGACAGCCTGCGTCGTTACTGGGCTGCGAGGTTTTTTTATCCGCGACAGAGAGGGGTGGTGTCGCGGATTTAAAATCTCTGGAGGTCGCGTGGGAGTAGGCGTGTCGCGCTGTCGCGGATGGAAGGGAGGGTTCGGGGGAAAGGTAGCGTCCGAAGGCGTCGGAGAAGTCGGCACGGTCGTACCCTTTCTTGTTGGTGGAGCCGATGCGGATGTCCTTCGACTTGATGCCGAACTCCGCCAGCTTGGCCGACAGTTGCCGGGGTGACATCGGCTTGCCTCGGTTCCAGGTCGCCCAGGGCGCCTCCTCATCGGCAACCAGTGCCTCGAGCAGATCGGCACTGAATACCTTGCTGGCGCTCTTCGCCTCGAACACCGCCTTTACGTCTGCCAGCAGCTCGGCACCGATGCTAGGAGATTCACCTTCCAGCCCGTGCAGGGCGATGGCAGCGTTGCGGGCCGACTTCGGCCAGTGGTCGCCGGCTAGGTCGGCAATGGCCAGCAGAGGCTCCCAAGCGTCGTTGGCGCGGTCGTTCAGGCCAGGGATGGGGGCCGGCCTTGCCTTGCCGATGGCCTCGGCGCTATCGAGCGCGAAGCGGGCCAGGCGCGAACGCAGCGACTCCCACAAGGCGGGGTCGGAGTGGCGCAGGCTCTCCACGTTTTCACCAGCGGTACGTCGCCGCAGACGCAATGGCACGCTGCGGTCGGCCAGGGTGTCGGCGATCTTGCCGATACCGCACAGCGCCTTGGCGCCCCACACGTTGAATGCGGTGGGCATGTGATCGTCTCCGACGCAGCGAATGACGATGGCGCTGTCTCGCGTGAAGCCGGCATTGAGGATGCCGCGGGCGTCTTCGTGGGCGGCCAGGAAGGCGTCTACCTCGTCTATCAGTAGTGTCGGTGCCCACAGCTCGATGGAGCGATACAGCGCAGCGGGGGCAATGTTCGACACCTGCAAGGGACGGTTGGCCAACTTGCCCAGGGCGGTGAGCAAGATAGACTTGCCACAGCGCTTTTCCGGCGCAGTGATGTTGGCGATGGGCGCCACCTGCACCACGTCCACCAGCCAGGTGAAGGCAGCCCACAACGCGGCAGCCCGCAGCGTTTCCTTGTCCGCGATCACGTGCCGGGCCAGGGCATGGGTCACGTCATCGAGCAGGTCTGCACCATCCACCGGCTCCGGCCACGGCTCCACCTCTTCGAAGATGCTGGCGTTAGCGGGCCCGGCGTCGTCGTCCACGCAGGCGGTTAAGCGATCGAACTCGGCCATGCTTAGCACCTTGGCGTCCTTGACCTGGGCGCGCAGCCGGGCAAAGGCAGCGGGGTCCTTGGCGCGCATCTTCTTGAGCTGGCCGAGGATGGTGGTCTCGTACAGGGCGCCAGCATCCTCCTCCAGTCTCTTGAGCGCATCAGCCACTTGGTCAACGGTGGCCCATTGGTCTGCAAAGCGGTCTTGAGCTGTCATTTGACCCCCAACCGCTGCTTTGCCAGGTGGAAGCGCGCCAGGTCTTCGGCGGCTATTTCCTTGCCTTGCTCGAGTAGGTTCTTGCCGATCAGGTACACCGCTCGCTCATGCTGGATGGCTTCACGGCTGGGGCCGGTGCGTTGGCGCTTCTCGCCCGGGAACAGGTCAGCCATCTGCAAGCCGACCGCCGCCACGATCTCGGCAGCCGTGCAGCCAACCCAGCACTTGAGCAGGACCGTACCGTCCTCGGTCTCGGTGACGCGCAGGCTGGGTGACTTGTCGTCGTGGGCCGGACAGCAGGCTTTCCAGCGGCTTTTGCCGTCCGCCTTCACCTTGTCCAGGCGTGGCAGCAGCTTATCGATGGGGGTCATTGACCACCCCCTTGCCTCTGGCAGAAGGTGCGGCAGACCTCACCGTTGTTCCATGCATGCCAGCGAGTGGACTCGCTCACCTCATCGACCAGCGCGGACCTGACAACCGCGCCAGCGCTGCGCATCAGGTGCCGACCACACTCGGCATCAGCGTGGGAGAGGAACGGGCCGAGGAGCGCACGGCTGACCTCGGGGTAATGGACGTAGAACAGTTCGACCGGCTGGGCGGCGTTCTCCGGGCAAGCCGATCCCGTCAGCGCCTCGCGGCGCTGCTGGACAGTGGTCATGGTTAGGCCTCCTGGGCGGTGCTGGTCAGGCCGGGGAAGAGGGCGAGAGTCTGAACCGCCGCCCTAGATGCGCGCCTGGGCGCTGGGGCTTTGCGCTTACCTCGCTTGGGGGCGAATCGCTCGTCCCACTCCAACTCGCCCACGCCGAGGAACCAGACGCACTCGTAGATTTCCAGCGCCTGGCCGGGGTGCTCGCGCCGCAGCATGCGCAGGGCCCGGCTTGCCTCAACCAGGGTGCGGATCGGGCCGGCCTTGCCGTAGGGGAATGCTGTCTTGTCGCGGGCCTGGATGCAGTAGTACCGAATCACTGGGCACCTCCCGCAGCGTCGAGCTGAGCCTGCAGATCAGAGACCCGAACGTCGGAGTAGTTGTGCAAGTCGAAGGCCAGGTAGCTGGCCAAGCTGGCCAGGTCCTGAGCCCGGGAGATCCTCACTCCCACATCAGCCCGGCCACCCTCCAGCACGTCGTGAATCGACTTGACCACCGCATCCAGCCAGCGGGCCTGCTCCCGGCTATAGCGGACCTGCTCGATGGCTTCCTCGGCAACCATGGCCAACTTGTCATGAGCGCTCATTGGGCACCCCCTTCCTGGGCAATCTCGGCTGCCTCACACAGGCTGTAACCAGCGTCTTTGACGTAGACCGAGATCGTCAGGACCGCATGGACCAGACCGTTGATGTGGTCCTTGTTGAGGAAGTGCTCGGAACCGTCGGCACCAAGCAGGTTGGCGATGGTTTCCAGGGCGAAGCCCGCGCCGGTCAGGTTGCCGCCGATGGAGTCGGAGAGCGTCACCAGGTTACGCATGGGACACCTCCTTGGTCTTCAGAGCAGCAGCGATCTCTTCGCAGGCATCGGCCCAGGCATCGCCCTCTAGGTTCTCCAGCCAGGCGCAGGCGTTGGACTGGGCTTCGAGGGAGCGCTGGATAGCGCGGTGGTGGTTGTAGCGGTTGAGTCGAACGGCAAGGGAGGAATTGCTGCGCAGGGCAGCAAGGGCCATTGCCCGGTGGGCGGCGACGCGTGCTTTGGACGGATTACGGGTGGTCATGGGGTTAGCTCCAAGGCTGAAATGGAGCTGCCTCGACCCGTCGCCAAACGAGTAATGGAGGCAGCTGTGCGCAGGTTGGCGAACCGGGGCCTTGGTACCCGGCAGACCCGAAGGTCTCCCACGCACAGCCGCCATGACACGGAGCGGCAGGCACAAAAAAAGCGCCTGCTGTCGGTTGGGGCGCTTATGCGCCAAGGACATCGGGTCGCCAAACCCGGCCACGGGATTTACCGTGACGGGCAAACCATAGCGCCAGCATGGAGGGATTGCAAGCGTCATGCGACCTCCCCTCGGCTTTCAGCTACGCGAGCGTCACACCAGTCCATAACTTCGGACTCGATCCAAACAACGGACTTCGGACCAAGGATGACTTGTGCGGGGAAAGTCCCGGCTGCGATACGGCGATATATCTCGGAGCACGAAAGGCCGGTGATCTCTTCCACGGCCTGGCGCTTGATAAAGCGGCGGATGGGTTGGGTACTGCTGGTGGTGCTTGCCATCGTCTGCGCCTCCTTGGGCGTGATTGGAAACGATGGCTGCACGGTAAAGGTGAGGGTGGGGGTGACAGCTATGGGCGACATAGTGTCATCTCACACTGTCACCCATTAGGGTCAATCGCCCGATATCGAGTCGGGCTTGATAGCTGATGCCAATACTATTGCTTTACGCGCCGGCTCATTATTTGACTGAAGCGAAAGATCTAATAACTCTCCAATTTCAATCCCGATCTCCTTCTGGGTCGGCTGCCTCTTATCTGGCGTATAGTCTGCCCAGTACTTCATAGCAGCAGCGTGCATGGCCTTGAGCTCTCTGGTGGCATAGGGAAAGGCAATTCCTGGTTCAGAAGAACTGCCAGCTAAGGGGACGTCCTCTCCGCCCGTTACAGGAGAGTCCACTGGACCAGTGACCACAAGCTCCTCACCCACCACCCTCAACTTTAAAAGTTCAAGCAATCTCCCAATTAGAGCTATATCATTTCCGTATCTTCCATACAGTACAGGCGCATCCACACCAACTACACGAGCAATAGTATTTAGGCCAACTGACTCAACACGACTTCTAATTAGATCCTCGGATGACCGGGCCACTGGGTGGTTCGACATGAGGGGAAGCGAAGCGTTCATCTTACGCGCCAACGTCTCGATGTCTGCGGGCCTAACCTCGGGCCCTCTCGATTCATCGTACTCTTCCAAGCACCAGCGACACCCATGAAGAGTTCTAACACAAGACAAATCAGAAATATCGCCAATCAACTCGACCGAACTGTCATTATAAAGCTGAGACGGATTGCACACGCGAGAATACCCCACCCCAGCAACACTTATGGAATCACTCTCCTCATAGTTTATTAAAGTTCCGCGCCAACCTTCACAATTGAGGTAGACAGGACACTCCCCAAACTCACAAAGCTGAAGAGTCTCAAATATATCCAACTCAGTTCCTGTTAACTGCCTTAGCCACCTAGAAGCTTGCTCAATCGACAACCACGGGAAAAATCGATATGCCTTTTCCAATTACATGCCTCCCCCAAGTGCTCCCCATCGAACGGATCGGCCAGCCTGGCAGGTGGGGGACCTGCTCTTCGCCCCGTCGGGCTAGGCTGGCCAAACGCTCTGCCGGCACTGGTTATCCGAACAGTAATAGCCAGATATTAACCACGGATGCTCCGGGAACAAAGGGGAATTGTCGGGAACAAAGGGGAGTAAATCGATGCAGAACCTCGGGGTACTTTTCGTTTTGGGGGTATATTTGGGGGAGTAGCCTAAAACACAAACCAGGGAAACCCCGTAAATACACGGACTGTAGCCCACAGTTCGATTCCGTCCCTGGCACCATGAATACGACGAAAAGGCTCACCTCCGGGTGGGCCTTTTTGCTTTCCGCCGTTCGCCTAGACGTGCTGCCCGCCGTTGACGTGGATTTCCGCGCCATTCACGTAGGATGCGCCGCTGGTGCAGAGGAAGTAGATCAGCGAAGCGATCTCCTCCGGCCGGCCGAGGCGGTGCAGCGGGATGCTGCGCTCGACGATCTCCTCGGTGCCCGGCGACAGGATCGAGGTGTCGATCTCCCCCGGCGCGATGGCGTTCACCCGCACCCCATGCGGGCCGAAGTCGTGGGCCATCTCGCGGGTCAGCGCGGACAACGCCGCCTTGGAAGTGGCGTAGGCCACCCCGGCGAATGGATGCACCTTCGAGCCGGCGATGGAGGTCACGTTGATCACCGTTCCCTGCGCCGCCTTCAGCTCGGCGAACAGGCCGCGCGCCAGCAGCGCGGTGGAGAACAGGTTGACGTTGAACACCCGCAGCCAGGTGGCGTAGTCGGTTTCCAGCACACCGAGGCGCTCGCCGCCTTCGCCCTTGGGCGAGATGCCGGCATTGTCCACCAGCGCGTGGAGCCGGCCGTCGCCGAGCTTCTCGCGGATCAGTTCCAGGCTGGCCTCGACGCCGGGAATGTCCTCCAGATCCAGGTGGATGTGGTTTTCCTCGCCGTCCGCCCAGGGACATTCGCTGGCCCAGCTCTGCCGCGACGCGGTGAACACCCGCCAACCCGCGGCATTGAAGTACTTCACCGTGGCATGCCCGATACCGCGGCTCGCCCCGGTCAGCAACAGGGTCTTTCTCTCCGCCATACGCCCTCCGTGAAGGCCTGCTGGAATGAACGCGACTCGCACAGCCTACAAGGAATGACGAATCGCCGCGGCGGATCTTTCGCCCATCCCGGCGAACGGCCGAGCGTGAGCCAGGCAGTGCCGATAGACTAGGCGGACCTTGTCCGGACCCCCGATCGATGCTGAAGAAAAGCTTCAACTCCCTGCTCACCACCTGGCTCGCCGGCCTGCTGGTGATGCTGCCGCTGGTACTCACCCTGGCCTTGCTGGCCTGGGTGGTCAGCTTGCTGAACCGCTTCGTCGGTCCATCCAGCCTGATCGGTCGCGGCTTCGCCGCCATCGGCCAGCCGCTCGCCGGCGATTCGCCACTGGCCTACCTGCTCGGTACCGCGCTACTGCTGGTAGCCATCTACCTGCTTGGCCTCGGCGTACAGCTAGGCCTGAAGCGGCCGCTGGCCAACCTGTTCGACCTGACCCTGCGGCGCACCCCGCTGATCGGCAACCTGTACAACCTGGCCGACCGTTTCGTCGGCCTGCTGGACAAGAAGCAGGACGCCGACATCGCCGCGATGAGTCCGGTGTGGTGTTTCTTCGGCGGCGACGGCGCCGCCGTGCTGGCGCTGATGCCCAACCCCGAAGCGGTGGAACTGGACGGCCGCGCGCACTACGCGATCCTGGTGCCGACCGCGCCGATCCCGGTGGGCGGCGGCCTGCTCTACGTTCCGGTGGAATGGGTGAAACCGGCACAGATCGGCATGGACACCTTCACCAGCATCTATGTGTCGATGGGCATCACCCCACCGCCGCCGCTGGCCGCCGCCAAGGTGCTGGCGGAGCCGTGCGCGGAGCAGCCGCCGGCGGCTCCATAGGCGGTCCTGCGTGCTCAGGAACGGGGCGCGCACCGACCTCCAGGCTCTGCCTCAGGTCAGGGTTCGCCAGGAGTTTTCTTCGAAAGCCGACAGTTTTGTTCCTACGCGACAGCGCACTGCAGCGATGCGACAAGATGCCGCCAACCCCGCTCCAGAGGCACGCAGCCTGCTTGGCTCCGGTTGAAGCGCTGTGCTAGCTTGCCTTCGCCAGGAAGGCCCTTCCAATCCGAATAACAAGAGGAAAATCCATGGCCGAGGCCACCCCCGCACTGGAAATCCGTAACCTGCACAAGCGCTACGGCGACCTCGAAGTGCTCAAGGGCATCTCCCTCACCGCCCGCGACGGCGACGTGATCTCCATCCTCGGATCGTCCGGCTCGGGCAAATCCACCTTCCTGCGCTGCATCAACCTGCTGGAGAACCCGCACCAGGGCCAGATCCTGGTCTCCGGCGAAGAGCTGCGCCTGAAGAAGAGCAAGAACGGCGACCTGGTCGCCGCCGACAGCCAGCAGATCAACCGGCTGCGCAGCGAACTCGGTTTCGTCTTCCAGAATTTCAACCTGTGGCCGCACATGAGCATCCTCGACAACGTGATCGAGGCGCCACGTCGCGTACTGGGCAAGAGCAAGGCCGAAGCGATCGAGATCGCCGAGGGCCTACTGGCCAAGGTCGGCATCGCCGACAAGCGCCACAGCTATCCCGCGCAACTTTCCGGCGGCCAGCAGCAGCGCGCGGCCATCGCCCGGACCCTGGCCATGCAACCCAAGGTGATCCTGTTCGACGAGCCCACCTCGGCGCTCGACCCGGAAATGGTACAGGAAGTGCTTAACGTGATCCGTGCGCTCGCCGAAGAGGGCCGGACCATGCTGCTGGTCACCCACGAAATGAGCTTCGCCCGCCAGGTTTCCAGCGAGGTGGTATTCCTCCACCAGGGCCTGGTAGAAGAGCAGGGAACGCCGCAACAGGTTTTCGAAAACCCCCAGTCGGCGCGCTGCAAACAGTTCATGTCCAGCCACCGCTAACGGAGCAACACCGCATGAAGAACTATAAGAAGATCCTGCTGGCCGCCGCTGCAACCCTGGCCTTCGCCCTCGACGCCAGCGCCGCCGACAAGCTGCGCATCGGCACCGAAGGCGCCTACCCGCCCTTCAACGGCATCGATGCCAGCGGCCAGGCGGTCGGCTTCGACCTCGACATCGGCAAGGCGCTGTGCGCCAAGATGAAGACCGAGTGCGAGGTGGTGACCTCCGACTGGGACGGCATCATCCCGGCGTTGAACGCCAAGAAGTTCGACTTCATCGTCGCGTCCATGTCGATCACCGACGAGCGCAAGCAGGCGGTCGACTTCACCGATCCCTACTACACCAACAAGCTGCAGTTCGTCGCGCCGAAGAGCGTCGACTTCAAGACCGACAAGGACTCCCTGAAGGGCAAGGTGATCGGCGCCCAGCGCGCCACCATCGCCGGCACCTGGCTGGAAGACAACATGGCCGACGTGGTCACCATCAAGCTCTACGACACCCAGGAGAACGCCTACCTCGACCTCTCCTCGGGGCGCCTGGACGGCGTGCTGGCCGACAAGTTCGTGCAGTACGACTGGCTGAAGAGCGACGCCGGCAAGGAGTTCGAGTTCAAGGGCGAACCGGTGTTCGACAACGACAAGATCGGTATCGCCGTGCGCAAGGGCGACCCGCTGCGCGAGAAGCTCAACGCCGCGCTGAAGGAAATCGTCGCCGACGGTACCTACAAGAAGATCAACGACAAGTACTTCCCCTTCAGCATCTATTGATGCCAAGCCAGGCTACCGCCGGGCGCGTCCCGGCGGTGGCCGCCTTCAGGCCTGACTTCTCATGATTCTCGACCTGCATGGGTTCGGCGAGCAACTGCTCGCCGGTACCTGGATGACCCTCAAGCTGTCGCTGGCGGCGGTCTGCGTGGGGCTGTTGCTCGGCCTCCTCGGCGCCATCGCGAAGACTTCGAAGTACGCGGCCCTGCGCTTCCTCGGCGGCACCTACACCACCATCGTCCGTGGCGTGCCGGAAACGCTCTGGGTACTGATGATCTATTTCGGCACGGTGAGCGGCCTGAACGCCCTCGGCGACCTTTTCGGCAAGCCGGACCTAGCGCTCTCGCCGTTCGCCGCCGGCACCCTGGCCCTCGGCCTGTGCTTCGGCGCCTACGCCACCGAGGTGTTCCGCGGCGCGCTGTTGTCCTTTCCGCGCGGCCATCGCGAGGCCGGCCAGGCGCTCGGCCTGTCGCCCGGACGGATCTTCTGGCGCATCGTCCTGCCGCAGATCTGGCGGGTCGCCCTGCCCGGCCTCGGCAACCTGTACCTGATCCTGCTGAAGGACACCGCGCTGGTGTCGCTGATCACCCTCGACGAGATCATGCGCAAGGCGCAGGTCGCCTCCAACGCGACCAAGGAACCCTTCACCTTCTACATGACCGCGGCCGCCATCTACCTGAGCCTCACGGTCGTCATCATGGTCGCCCTGCACTTCCTCGAACGTCGCGCCGGCCGTGGTTTCGTGAGGAACGAGCTATGAGCGAGTGGGAGCTGATCCTCAAGTGGATGCCGAAGATGCTCCAGGGCGCGGCGCTGACCCTGGAGCTGCTGGCGATCGCGGTGGTCGCCGGGCTCGCCCTGGCCCTGCCGCTGGGCATCGCCCGCGCCTCGCGGCACTGGTACGTGCGCGCGGTGCCGTACGCCTACATCTTCTTCTTCCGCGGCACGCCGCTGCTGCTGCAACTGTTCATCGTCTACTACGGCCTGGCGCAGTTCGAGGAAGTGCGCAAGAGCGCCTTCTGGCCCTACCTGCGCGATCCGTACTGGTGCGCGCTGCTGACCATGACCCTGCACACCGCCGCCTATATCGCCGAGATCCTCCGCGGCGCGATCCACTCGGTGCCGGTCGGCGAGGTGGAGGCCGCCCGCGCCCTCGGCATGTCGCGGCGCCAGGCGCTCTGGCACATCATCCTGCCGCGCGCGGTGCGCATCGGCCTGCCGGCCTACAGCAACGAAGTGATCCTGATGCTCAAGGCCAGCGCGGTGGTCTACACCGTGACCCTGTTCGACATCATGGGCATGGCCCGGACCATCATCGCCCGCACCTACGAATCGATGCTGTTCTTCTGCCTGGCCGGCGCGCTGTACCTGGTGATCACCATCGTGCTGACGCGGATCTTCCGCCTGATCGAACGCTGGTTGCGGGTCGACGCCACCCAGGGCCGCTGAGCGGGCGCTTTCCGATGCCTGCGGGGCGGCTATAATCGCCTCCCCGTTTTCCCGCTGCCGCTTGCATCGTGTCCGAAACCTTCCCGTTCCTCACTGGCGACGCCCTGTCGCAGCGCTTCCTCGCGCTGGACGCGTTCCTCCTCGAACACCAGCGGCTCTGGCGACCCCGCCCGTTCAGCGAACCGACCCTGGCGTGGGAAGCCGAACACGCCGAGCTGGCGTCCTGGCTGCGCGGGCGCAGCCTCGAACAGGCCGACGCGGAGCACAACCAGCCCACCCGCCTGGCCGCGCCCGCGCCTTATCCACAGCTCGCCGCCCAGGCCGCGGCGCTGGGCGCGGTCGGCGAACTGCCATTGGCGGAACGCCCGCAGGCACCGAACCGCTTCAATGTCGACGTACCGGGACGCAAGTGGCAGCAGATCAGCCTGTTCGCCGGGCGCCTGCAGTTCGCCCGGCCGGTCGTCCACTGGCTCGACTGGTGCTCCGGCAAGGGCCATCTGGGCCGCCTGCTGGCCCATGCGGGGCAACCGCTGACCTGCCTCGAACACGATCCCGCGCTGGTCGCCGACGGACAGCGCCTGAGCGACCGCCTGGAGCTCTCCGCCCACCACCTCCGCCAGGATGTGCTGGCCGCGGACTGCGCCGAGCGCCTGCTTCCCGGGCATACGCCAGTGGCCCTGCACGCTTGCGGCGAACTGCACCTGCGCCTGCTGCGCCTGGCCAGCCAGGCCGGCTGTCGCCAACTGGCGGTGGCGCCATGCTGCTACAACCGCATTCCGGGGCCTTTCTACCAGCCGCTCTCGCAAGCGGCAGGCCAATCGCTGCTCGCGCTATCGCTCGACGACCTGCGCCTGCCCCTGAGCGAGACAGTCACCGCCAGCCAACGGGTCCGTCGCCAGCGCGACCAGTCGATGGCCCGGCGCCTGGGTTTCGACCTGCTGCAGCGCGAGCTACGCGGAATCGACCAGTACCTCAGCGTGCCTTCCCTTCCGGTGGCCTGGCTGGAACGTCCATACGCCGACTACTGTCGCGAACTCGCCGCCCTCAAGGGACTTCCCGAACCGGCCGCGCGCGACTGGCAGGCGCTGGAAGCGGCCGGCTGGAAGCGCCTGGCGATGGTCCGCAACCTGGAACTGGTGCGCGCCCTGTTCCGCCGCCCGCTGGAACTCTGGCTGCTGCTGGACCGCTGCCTGTATCTGGTCGAACAGGGCTATAGCGTCCGCCTGGGCGAGTTCTGTCCGACCTCCCTGTCTCCGCGAAACCTGCTGATCCTTGCGGAGCGCAGCTGATACGGGTGTTCCGGATGGTTGCCCACACAACCTGTGGATAAGTCTGGTGACAAGTTCTGGGAAACATCTGCCGAGGGGCCCGTATCCAGGGGCGGCCAATGCTGTTCAAAAAATGAACAGAAAAAATAAAATCCATATAAAACAATATCTTGTTAACAACCGAAATAACCGCAGCGACTCTTAGAGCGTTTCCTTCCTATCCCTTGCCCGCTTGTGCATAAGCCTGGCTTTCCGGTTAATCCGAAAGTGGACTTCGGCACCGGCAATAGTTGCAAAACGGCATCGTATGACGTTCGAAGGAACGGATTGTTCTTTTATTGCAACGGTTGAGCTCTTGTTAATCGCTGCCTAGGCAGTATTATTTTGAAACACTTTCCCTGCCTAGACAGCGATCCCCTCCACCATGGGTCACTACAGCGCCTCCGACTTTCCCTTCAAGGGCTCCATTGGCCAGCTCATCGGCGTCAGTGCCGCGACCAAGGACCGCATCCTCGAGAAGCACCTCGCCGCGCTGGACATCACCGCCGCCCAGTTCAAGGTGCTGATCTTCGTCGGTCTCAACCGCGCCAACAGTCCGGTCGAACTGTGTCGCGAGCTGTCGGTGGACAGCGGCTCGATGACGCGCATGCTGGCGCGCCTGGAGAAAAAAGGGCTGCTGCTGCGCGGCCGCTGTCCCGAAGACCGCCGTTGCCTGCGCCTGGATCTCAGCGAAGCGGGACGGAAGGTCCAGGAGCAGCTTCCGCTGATCGCCTCGGCGGCGATGAACGAGCTGGTCGCCTGCCTGAGCACGGAAGAATTGCAGACGCTGACCCATCTGCTGACCAAGGTTCTGCTACACGCCGGCTGCCCTAGGGCCAGCCTGCAGGAGTCCTGATCCATGCCGTTCCCTCTTCTCCATCCCTGGCCGCAGCGATTGGCGCTGGCCTCGGCGATAGTGCTGGCCGCCGGCTGCGTCACTTCCGAAGGCCTGGAACCGAACGCCCGACTGCAACCGGCAGGCGCCCTCCAGGCGGGCAGGAGCCTGGACGGCGTAGCCCTTTCGCCAGCGGCCTGGCCGCGCCAGGACTGGTGGACCGGGCTCGGCGACCGGCAGCTCGACCAACTGATCGGCGAAGCCCTGCAAGGCACCCCCGACCTGCAGATCGCCGAGGCGCGTGCGCGCCAGGCGGCGGCAACGGCCCAGGCGCAAGATGCCGCGCGCCAGCCGACGCTGGACGCCAAGGCCAGCTACTCCGGCATCCGCGCGCCGACCAGCGTGGCCCCGGCACCGCTCGGCGGCCGCTATTCGGCGATCAAGTACCTGTCGCTCGGCTTCAACTACGACTTCGACCTCTGGGGCGGCGAGCGCGCCGCCTGGGAAGCCGCCCTCGGCCAGGCCAATGCCGCCCGGATCGACAGCCAGGCCGCGCGCATCGGCCTCTCGGCGAGCATCGCCCGCGCCTACAGCGACCTCGCCCACGCCTTTACCGTGCGCGATCTCGCCGAGGAAGAACTGAAACGCTCGCAGCGCATGACCGAGCTGAGCCAGAAGCGCATGAGCGCCGGACTCGACAGCAAGGTCCAGCTGCAACAGACGCAGACCCAGCTGGCCACCGCCCGCCAGCAGCTCAGCGCCGCCGAGCAGGACATCGCCAGCGCCCGCATCGCCCTCGCCGTGCTGCTGGGCAAGGGGCCCGATCGCGGTCTCGAACTGCAGCGCCCGCAACCGCTGAACCCGGCCAGCCTGAGCTTGCCCTCGGTGCTCCCGGCGGAGCTGCTCGGCCGCCGCGCCGACATCGTTGCCGCGCGCTGGCGGGTCGAGGCGGCGCGCCGCAACATCGACTCGGCAAAGACCGAGTTCTATCCCAACCTCAATCTCGGCGCGATGGCCGGCCTCGCCGCCCTGCACACCAGCGACGTGTTGCAGGCGCCGAGCCGCTTCTTCCAGGTGGCGCCGGCGATCTCCCTGCCGATCTTCGACGGTGGCCGCCGCCGCGCCAACCTGGCCGAACGCGACGCCGACTACGACCTGGCCGTCGGCCAGTACAACAAGACGCTGGTCCAGGCCCTCGGCGAGGTCAGCGATAACCTCGGCAAGTTGCGCTCCCTGGAGCAGCAGGTGATCGACCAGCGCCAGGCCCGCGATATCGCCAGGTCCAACTTCGACCTGGCCATGCGTCGCTACGGCGAAGGCGTCGGCAGCTACCTCGACGCCCTCAGCGTGCAACAGCAACTGCTGGTCGCCGAACGCCAGCTGGCCAGCCTGGAGAGCCAGCAGATCGATCTTTCCGTCCAGTTGGTCCAGGCCCTGGGCGGCGGTTTCCAACCCGATTCCCGCTCCGCTGCGCTCGCTACCGCGAAAGCGCCGGCAGAATGAACGAGGCACCCACCATGACTACCGCCAACAGCGAAACCCCCGCCGGCAACCCGAAGCGCAAGCGCTGGTTGCTGATCCTGCTCGCCGTGATCGTCCTCGCCACCCTGGCCAGCGTGGCCTGGGAGTTCTTCTACGGCCGCTGGCACGAGGACACCGACGACGCCTACATCAACGGCAACGTGGTACAGATCACCCCGCAGATCGTCGGCACCGTGGTCAGCATCGGCGCCGACGACGGCGACCTGGTGCGCAAGGGCCAGGAACTGGTCAGGTTCGATCCCAGCGACGCCGACATCGCCCTCCAACGCGCCGAGGCCAACCTGGCCCACACCGTGCGCCAGGTGCGCGGGCTGTTCAGCAACGTCGACGGCTATCGCGCCGAGGTCGCCACCCGCAAGGTCGCGCTGGCCAAGGCCGAGGCCGACTACAAGCGGCGCAAGAACCTCGCAGACGACGGCGCCATTTCCCAAGAGGAACTGGCCCACGCCCGCGACGCCCTGGACAGCGCGAAAGCCTCGCTGACCAGCTCGGAACAGCAGTTGAACACCAATCGCGCGCTGGTCGACGACACCCAGATCACCTCCCATCCGGACATCAAGGCCGCCGCCGCGCAACTGCGCCAGGCCTACCTGGACGACGCCCGCTCGACCATCGTCGCGCCGGTCACCGGCTACGTCGCCAAGCGCAGCGTACAGGTCGGCCAGCGCGTGCAACCGGGCACTGCGCTGATGGCCGTGGTCCCGCTGGACCAGATCTGGATCGACGCCAACTTCAAGGAAACCCAGCTCAAGCACATGCGTATCGGCCAGCCGGTGGAGATCCGCTCCGACCTCTACGGCAGCGACGTGCGCTACAGCGGCACCGTCGACAGCCTCGGCGTGGGAACCGGCAGCGCGTTCTCCCTGCTGCCGGCGCAGAACGCCACCGGCAACTGGATCAAGATCGTCCAGCGGGTGCCGGTGCGCATCCATATCGATCCGCAAGAATTGCAGAAGCATCCGCTGCGCATCGGCCTGTCGATGGACGTCAAGGTCGACCTGCACGACCAGAGCGGCCCGGCCCTGGCCCAGCAGCCACCGCGCGAAGCGCTGTTCTCCACCGATGTCTACCAGCAGCAACTGGCCTCGGCCGACAAGCTGATCGAACGCCTGATCGAAGCCAACCTCGCCGAAGACCACGGCAAGACCGCCCAGCGTTGAGCCCGCCAGCATGAGCGAAAGCAGCAGCTTCTCCCCGCCCAGCCTGGTGATGGCGACCATCGGCCTGTCCCTGGCGACTTTCATGCAGGTGCTCGACACCACCATCGCCAACGTCGCCCTGCCGACCATCTCCGGTAACCTCGGGGTGAGTTCGGAACAGGGCACCTGGGTGATCACCTCGTTCGCCGTGAGCAACGCCATCGCCCTGCCGCTGACCGGCTGGCTGGCCCGGCGGGTCGGCGAGGTGCGCCTGTTCATCGCCGCCGCGCTGCTGTTCGTACTCGCCTCGTTCCTCTGCGGCATCGCCCAGTCGATGCCTTCTCTGGTCGGCTTCCGCGCCTTGCAGGGCTTCGTCGCCGGGCCGCTGTATCCGATCACCCAGACCCTGCTGATCTCCATCTACCCACCGGCGAAGCGCGGCATGGCCCTGGCCCTGCTGGCGATGGTCACGGTGGTGGCGCCGATCGCCGGGCCGATCCTCGGCGGCTGGATCACCGACGACTACAGCTGGCCGTGGATTTTCTTCATCAACGTGCCGGTCGGCCTGTTCGCCGCTTTCGTCGTCTACCAGCAACTGAAGGCACGCCCGGTGGTGATCAAGAAGGCGCCGATGGACTACGTCGGCCTGATCGCCCTGGTGATCGGCGTCGGCGCCCTGCAGATCGTCCTCGACAAGGGCAACGACCTGGACTGGTTCGAGTCGAACTTCATCGTCGGCGGCGCGCTGATCGCGGCGATCGCCCTGGCCTTCTTCATCATCTGGGAATTCACCGACCGCCATCCGATCGTCAACCTGCGCCTGTTCGCCCACCGCAACTTCGCCGCCGGCACCCTGGCGCTGGTGCTGGGCTATGCCGCGTTCTTCGGCATCAACCTGCTGCTCCCGCAATGGCTACAGACCCAGATGGGCTACACCGCCACCTGGGCCGGGCTGGCCGCCGCGCCAATCGGCATCCTCCCGGTGTTCCTCTCGCCGCTGGTCGGCCGCTACGCCAACCATTTCGACCTGCGCATGCTCGCCGGCCTGTCGTTCCTGGCGATGGCCATCACCTGCTTCATGCGCGCCAACTTCACCACCGAGGTCGACTACCAGCACATCGCCATCGTGCAGTTGATCATGGGGCTCGGCGTGGCGTTCTTCTTCATGCCGATCCTGAGCATCCTGCTCTCCGACCTGCCCCCCGACCAGATCGCCGACGGCTCCGGCCTGGCCACCTTCCTGCGCACCCTCGGCGGCAGCTTCGCCGCCTCGCTGACCACCTGGATCTGGAACCGCCGCGCCACCCAACACCACGCCTACCTCAGCGAAAACATCAGCCTCTACGACCCGGCCACCCACGAAACCCTCGCCCAGCTCGGCGGCAACACCCAGGCGAACGCGGCGCTGCTCGACCGGATGGTGCAGAGCCAGGCCTACATGATGTCCACCATCGACTACTTCACCATGCTCGGCTGGCTGTTCCTCGCCCTGCTGGTGATCATCTGGCTGGCCCGCCCGCCGTTCGGCGCCAAGCCCGGCGCGGCCGCCTCCGGGCACTGAGGACGAACGGCATTCGGGCAGGAAAATCAGTGGTTTACTCCTGGCGGCGGCTGGCTATAATGTCGCCCTCTTCGCCGGTATAGCTCAGCTGGTAGAGCAACTGACTTGTAATCAGTAGGTCCCGGGTTCGACTCCTGGTGCCGGCACCATGAATCCCGAAAAGCCCCGCCTCGCGCGGGGCTTTTTGTTTTATCCTGCTTCCTTTCTACCCAGTGATGGCACTTCGAATAGAATGCCGGGTCAGATGCACCTACCAGATCTGGGGTTGGCAGGATCGCCATTTTTCCCGTACTAATCGTCGTCTTCACGATCGATTGGTACACCTTGGCGGGACGTGTCGAAGCAGCCCTACGGACAACCACTGCTTGAACAAGGTATGACTCATGACGATTCTCGTGACCGGCAGCGCCGGCTTCATCGGCGCCAATTTCGTGCTCGACTGGCTGGCCCTGCATGACGAGCCGGTGGTCAGCCTCGACAAGCTCACCTACGCCGGCAACCGGCAGAACCTCGCCAGCCTCGACGGCGACGCCCGGCACACCTTCGTCGCCGGCGATATCGGCGATAGCCAGCTGGTAGCCCGCCTGCTCGCCGAGCACCAGCCGCGGGCGATCCTCAACTTCGCCGCGGAATCCCATGTGGACCGCTCGATCCACGGCCCCGAGGACTTCATCCAGACCAACATCGTCGGCACCTTCCGCCTGCTGGAAGAAGTGCGCGCCTACTGGGGCGCGCTGGAGCCGGAAGCGAAGGCGGCATTCCGCTTCCTCCACGTCTCCACCGACGAAGTCTATGGCTCGCTGGCACCGAGCGATCCGGCCTTCACCGAGAACAACCGCTACGAGCCGAACAGTCCCTACTCGGCGTCCAAGGCGGCCTCCGACCACCTGGTGCGGGCCTATCACCACACCTACGGGCTGCCGGTGCTGACCACCAACTGCTCGAACAACTACGGCCCCTACCACTTCCCGGAAAAGCTCATCCCACTGGTGATCCACAACGCCCTGGCCGGCAAGCCGCTGCCGATCTACGGCGACGGCCAGCAGATCCGCGACTGGCTCTACGTCAAGGACCATTGCAGCGCCATCCGCCGGGTCCTCGAAGCCGGGCAACTGGGCGAGACCTACAATGTCGGCGGCTGGAACGAAAAGGCCAACCTCGACGTGGTCGAGACCCTCTGCGCCATCCTCGACCAGGAGCAGCCGCGCGCCGACGGCCGCAGCTATCGCGAGCAGATCACCTTCGTCAAGGATCGTCCGGGCCATGATCGCCGCTACGCCATCGATGCCACGCGCCTGGAGCGCGAGCTGGGCTGGAAGCCGGCGGAAACCTTCGAGACCGGCATCCGCAAGACCGTGCGCTGGTACCTGGACAACCAGGACTGGGTGGCCAACGTAACCAGCGGTGCCTACCGCGAGTGGGTGGGTAAGCAGTACGCATGAACCGGATCCTTCTCCTCGGCGCCAACGGCCAGGTCGGCTGGGAGCTGCAGCGCGCCCTGGCGCCGCTGGGCGAACTGCTGGTCTGCGACCGCCGGCGCGCCGATCTCGCCGACCCCGAAGGCCTGGCGCGACTGGTTCGCGCCGAGCGGCCGCAGTTCATCGTCAACGCCGGCGCCTACACCGCGGTGGACAAGGCCGAGAGCGATGCCGACAACGCCCGCCTGATCAATGCCCGCGCCGTCGCGGTACTGGCCGAGGAGGCCGCGGCCTGCGGCGCCTGGCTGGTGCATTACTCCACCGACTACGTGTTCGACGGCGCGGGCAGCGCGCCTTTCGCCGAGGACGCGCCGACCGGCCCGCTGAGCGTCTACGGGCAGACCAAGCTGGAAGGCGAGCAGGCCATCCGCGCCAGCGGCTGCCGCCACCTGATCTTCCGCACCAGTTGGGTCTACGCCGCGCGCGGCGGGAACTTCGCCAAGACCATGCTGCGCCTGGCCGGGCAACGCGACGAACTCAAGGTCGTGGCCGACCAGTTCGGCGCGCCGACCAGCGCCGAGCTGATCGCCGACGTCACCGCCCAGGCCCTGCAGCGTCTGCGCTGGGATGCCGAGCTGGCAGCACGGGCCAGCGGCACCTACCACCTGGTCGCCAGCGGCGAGACGTCCTGGCACCTCTATGCGCGCTTCGTCATCGAACAGGCGCTGGAGCGGGGCTGGGAGTTGCAGGCGACGCCGCAGCGGGTCCTGCCGATCACCACCGAGGATTACCCGGTGCCGGCGAAGCGCCCGGCCAATTCGCGCCTCGACAACCACAAGCTGCAACAGGTCTTCGGCCTGGTACTGCCCGACTGGCGCTACCATGCCGGACGCATGATCCAGGAACTGAGCGAGCAGGGACCACTATGAAACGCAAGGGCATCATCCTCGCCGGAGGCTCGGGCACCCGCCTGCACCCAGCAACGCTGGCCATCTCCAAGCAGCTGCTGCCGGTGTACGACAAGCCGATGATCTACTACCCGCTCAGTACCCTGATGCTGGCGGGCATCCGCGAGATACTGATCATCTCGACCCCACAGGACACCCCACGCTTCCAGCAGTTGCTGGGCGACGGTTCGAACTGGGGCCTGGACCTGCAATATGCCGTGCAACCGTCGCCGGACGGCCTGGCCCAGGCCTTCCTGATCGGCGAGTCGTTCATCGGCAACGACCTCAGCGCGCTGGTCCTGGGCGACAACCTCTATTACGGCCACGACTTCCACGAGTTGCTCGGCAGCGCTTCGCAGCGCCAGACCGGCGCCAGCGTCTTCGCCTACCACGTGCTGGACCCGGAGCGCTACGGCGTGGTCGAGTTCGACCAGGGCGGCAAGGCCATCAGCCTGGAAGAGAAGCCACTGAAGCCGAAGTCGAACTACGCGGTCACCGGCCTGTATTTCTACGACCAGCAGGTGGTGGACATCGCGAGGGACCTGAAGCCTTCGCCGCGCGGCGAGCTGGAGATCACCGACGTCAACCGCGCCTACCTGGAGCGCGGCCAGCTCAGCGTGGAGATCATGGGCCGCGGCTACGCCTGGCTGGATACCGGCACCCACGATTCGCTGCTCGAGGCCGGCCAGTTCATCGCCACCCTGGAGAACCGCCAGGGACTCAAGGTGGCCTGCCCGGAAGAGATCGCCTACCGGCAGAAGTGGATCGACGCCGCGCAACTGGAAAAACTCGCCGCGCCGCTGGCCAAGAACGGCTACGGCCAATACCTCAAGCGCCTGCTGACCGAGACCGTGTACTGATGAAAGCGACCCGCCTGGCAATCCCCGACGTCATCCTCTTCGAACCCCGGGTGTTCGGCGACGATCGCGGATTCTTCTTCGAAAGCTACAACCAGCGCGCCTTCGAGGAGGCCTGCGGTCATCCGGTCAGCTTCGTCCAGGACAACCATTCGCGTTCCGCCCGTGGCGTCCTCCGCGGCCTGCACTACCAGATCCGGCAAGCCCAGGGAAAACTGGTGCGCGCCACCCTCGGCGAGGTATTCGACGTGGCCGTCGACCTGCGTCGCGGCTCGCCGACCTTCGGCCAGTGGGTAGGCGAACGCCTGAGCGCGGAGAACAAGCGCCAGATGTGGATTCCGGCCGGCTTCGCGCACGGCTTCGTGGTGCTCAGCGAATACGCCGAGTTCCTCTACAAGACCACCGACTTCTGGGCGCCGGAACACGAACGCTGCATCGTCTGGAACGATCCCGAGCTGAAGATCGACTGGCCGCTGCAGGATGCCCCCCTGCTTTCGGAGAAGGACCGCCAGGGCAAGGCATTCGCCGACGCCGACTGCTTCCCCTGAACGGCAGGGAGCGACCGGCCTCGGCGCAAGGCGTGATAATTTAGGGCATCCCGTCCGGGATGCCCCGGATACTCGCAGCCACGGCAGGTTCGTTCGTCTTGAAAGCCTATTTCCATCGCTGGCGCTCGCTGGTCATCCTCGCCCTGCTTCTCGCGCCGCTGCTCTGGCCCCTGCAATATTTCGCCGAGCGCTACTACAGCGAGCAGTTGGCCGAGCAGAACCGCCAGACGCTCGACCTCTACGTCGCCAATCTGCTCGGTACGCTGCGCCGCTACGAAGAACTGCCGCAGATCCTCGGCGGCCTGCCGGTGCTGCGCCAGGCCCTGCAACAACCTGGCGACCCGTTGCTGCAGAAGATCGCCAACGAGGCGCTGGCCGACATCCGCCGACGCACCGGCGCCGACGTGATCTACCTGCTGCAACCGGACGGCACCACCCAGGTCGCCTCCAACTGGGCCCAGGCGGACAGTTTCGTCCACCGCAACTTCGCCTTCCGCCCCTATTATCGCGAGGCCATGCAGGGCCGCCTGGCGCGCTTCTTCGGCCTGGGCACCACCTCGATCAAGCGCGGCTACTACTTCGCCAGTGCGGTGAAGGAAGGCTCGCGGATCATCGGCGTGCTGGTGGTGAAGGTCGATCTCGAACACATCGAACGGCTCTGGGGCAATTCCCCGGAGCAACTGCTGGTGATAGACAACTACGGCGTGGTGATCCTCTCCTCGCGCGAGGATTGGCGCTTCCATGCCAGTCGGCCGCTGAGCGCGGCGGAGCGCGACGAGATCCACGCCAACATCCCCTACCCGGTGCAGGACCCGAAGCCCCTGCGCCTGCAGCAGAGCGCCTGGCTCAGCCAGAGCCGGACGCTACCGGAAACCGGCTGGACGGTGAGCATCTACGCCCCCCGCACACTCATCGAACGGCCGGTGCGCAGCGTCCTGCTGATCGGCGGCGCGACCCTGCTCGCCCTGCTCCTGCTGCTTACCCTGCTGACCCTCAGCCGCCGTCACTACCTGGACCGCATCGCTCTCGAGGCCGAGGCCAAGCGCCAGTTGGAAGAGCGCGTACTGGAACGCACCCGCGAGCTGGAGAACGCCAACGCGCAGTTGCAGCAGGAAGTCCACGAACGCGAGCAGGCCCAGCGCGAGCTGATGCGCGCCCAGGACGAAGTGGTCCAGGCCGGCAAGCTCACGGCCCTCGGCACCATGTCGGCGAGCATCAGCCACGAACTCAACCAGCCGCTGGCGGCGATCCGCAGCTACGCCGACAACGCCCGGGTGCTGCTCGACCACCAGCGCACCGAAGACGCCCGCGGCAATCTCGAGCAGATCAGCGACCTCACCACCCGCATGGCCTCGATCATCGCCCACCTCAAGGCCTATGCTCGCGGTGCGCGCCGGGCGCCGGAGAACGTGCAGCTGCAGCCGGCGATCGAGGACGCCCTGTCGATGCTCGCCAGTCGGCGGCGGGCGATGAACGTCGAACTGCTGCGCGACGTGCCGGACGCCCCGCTGTGGGTCCAGGCCGGCGAGACCCGCTTGCGGCAGATCCTCGGCAACCTGCTCACCAATGCCCTCGACGCGCTCGCCGAGAAAGCTCCGCCACGGCGCCTGTGGGTGATCGCCAGCCAGGACCAGCACGGCGTGATCCTGACCCTGCGCGACAACGGCCCGGGGTTTTCCGAGGACGCCCTGGCCCACGCCCACGAACCCTTCTTCACCACCAAGACCACCGCCAAAGGGCTCGGCCTCGGCCTGGCCATCTGCGATAACCTATTGCGCGCCCTCGGCGGCCGCCTGGAAATGGGCAACCATCTCGAAGGCGGCGCCGTGGTGCGCCTGCACTTGCTGCCGGGAGTTCCCGGCGTCGCCGCCATGCCCCAGGAGGAAACCCGCGCATGAGTCCCTTCGCGCCATTCGATGCCCAGACCCAGGTCCTGCTGATCGACGACGATCCGCACCTGCGCCAGGCCCTGCGCCAGACGCTCGACCTCGCCGGGCTCAAGGTCGCGACCCTGGACGACGCGCGCCAGCTGGATACCGCGCAGTGCAAGGACTGGCCCGGGGTGGTGGTCAGCGACATCCGCATGCCCGGCATCGATGGCATGGAACTGCTCCGCCAATTGCACGAACAGGACGCCGACCTGCCGGTGATCCTGATCACCGGCCACGGCGACGTGCCGCTGGCGGTCCAGGCCATGCGCGGCGGCGCCTACGACTTCCTGGAAAAGCCCTTTCCCAGCGACGCCCTGCTCGACAGCGTGCGCCGCGCCCTGGAGGTGCGCCGGCTGGTCCTGGAGAACCGCACCCTGCGCCTGGCCCTGGCCGAACGCCACGAACTGCATGGGCGCCTGATCGGACGCTCGGCCGGCATGCAGCGCCTGCGCGAGCAGGTCGGCTCGCTGGCGGCGATCCAGGCCGACGTGCTGGTCCTTGGCGAAACCGGCGCCGGCAAGGAGGTGGTCGCGCGGGCCCTGCATGACCTGTCGAGCCGACGCGACGGACCGTTCGTCGCGATCAACGCCGGCGCTCTCGCCGAATCGGTGGTGGAAAGCGAACTGTTCGGCCACGAGGCCGGCGCCTTCACCGGCGCGCAGAAGCGCCGCATCGGCAAGTTCGAGTACGCCAATGGCGGCACCCTGTTCCTCGACGAGATCGAGAGCATGAGCCTGGACGTGCAGGTCAAGCTGTTGCGCCTGCTGCAGGAACGGGTAGTCGAGCGGCTCGGCTCCAACCAGCTGATCCCGCTGGATATCCGCATCATCGCGGCAACCAAGGAAGACCTGCGCCAGGCCGCCGACCAGGGCCGCTTCCGCGCCGACCTCTATTACCGCCTCAACGTCGCCAGCTTGCGCATCCCACCGCTGCGCGAGCGCGGCGAGGACATCCCGCTGCTGTTCCGCCATTTCGCCGAAGCCGGCGCCATGCGCCATGGCCTGACGCCACGCGAACTGGACGCCGGCCAGTCGGCGCGGCTGCTGGCCTACGACTGGCCGGGCAACGTGCGCGAATTGCAGAACGCCGCAGAGCGCTTCGCCCTGGGCCTCGGCCTGAGCCTGGACGACGGAGTCCTGCCCGACGCCGCCGACGAGCCGCACAACCTCAGCGCCAAGGTCGAGGCCTTCGAACGCTCGCTGATCGCCGCCGAGCTGGAACGCCCGCACAATTCGCTGCGCAGCGTCGCCGAGGCCCTCGGTATCCCGCGCAAGACCCTGCACGACAAGCTGCGCAAGCACGGCCTGCCGTTCAACACGCCTGGCGAGAATCCGCCAGATGATGGCGAATGAATGGCGGAATACCGCCAGCCGTTCGCCATTCGCGCCCGCAGCATCTCCCCTGCACGCCCTTGCCCGACTGGCACAGGGCTTGCTCACTGCTTCCCGAGCGTTCCAACAAGCAGAAGACCAGGCGCTTTTCCGATTCACGCAGCATCTGCCGCTGCGCTGCCTAGACTTCCCTTGTTCGGCCACGCCGAGAGGACATCTGTCCTCTTCATAAAAGACAGACAAGAACAAAGAGGAAGTCTCATGCTCAAGCACACCGCGAAGGCGCTCGTCTGCGCACTTTCCCTGACCGTCGCCGGAATCGTCCAGGCGGCCGACCCGATCATCATCAAGTTCTCCCACGTCGTCGCCGAGCACACGCCCAAGGGCCAGGGCGCGCTGCTGTTCAAGAAACTGGTGGAGGAACGCCTGCCGGGCAAGGTCAAGGTGGAGGTCTACCCGAACTCGTCGCTGTTCGGCGACGGCAAGGAAATGGAGGCCCTGCTGCTGGGCGACGTGCAGATCATCGCGCCGTCGCTGGCCAAGTTCGAGCAGTACACCAAGAAACTGCAGATCTTCGACCTGCCGTTCCTGTTCGACAACATCCAGGCGGTCGACCGCTTCCAGCAGAGCCCGCAGGGCAAGGAGCTGCTGACCTCGATGCAGGACAAGGGCATCACCGGCCTCGGCTACTGGCACAACGGGATGAAGCAACTGTCCGCCAACAAGCCCCTGCGCGAGCCGAAGGACGCCCGCGGCCTGAAGTTCCGCGTGCAGGCCTCCAAGGTGCTCGAGGAACAGTTCAAGGCGGTGCGCGCCAACCCGCGCAAGATGAGCTTCGCCGAGGTCTACCAGGGCCTGCAGACCGGCGTGGTCAACGGTACCGAGAACCCCTGGTCGAACATCTACTCGCAGAAGATGCACGAAGTGCAGAAGTACATCACCGAATCCGACCACGGCGTGCTGGACTACATGGTGATCACCAACACCAAGTTCTGGAACGGCCTGCCGGAAGACGTGCGCGGCGTTCTGGCCAAGACCATGGACGAGGTGACCGTGGAGGTGAACAAGCAGGCCGAGGCGCTCAACCAGGGCGACAAGCAGCGCATCGTCGAGGCCAAGACCAGCGAGATCATCGAACTCACTCCCGAACAGCGGGCCGAATGGCGCAAGGCCATGCAGCCGGTGTGGAAGAAGTTCGAAGGTGAGATCGGCGCCGACCTGATCAAGGCCGCCGAAGCCGCCAACCAGGCTCAATAAGAAGAAGAGGGAAAGCCCATGCACGCGCTCGCGCGCGTCTGGGCGCGCCTGGAGGAAGGCCTGATCGCCTTCCTCCTCGCCGCCATGACGCTGGTTACCTTCGTTTATGTAGTCCTCAATAACCTCTACACGCTGTTCTACGATCTCGCCGACCTCTGGGAGGGCGGCAACGAGACGCTGCTCGCCATCGGCGACGCCATCCTCAGCCTGGCCCAGGAGATGACCTGGAGCAACGCCCTGACCAAGGCCCTGTTCGCCTGGCTGATCTTCCTCGGCATCGCCTACGGCGTACGCACCGCCGGGCACCTCGGCGTGGACGTGCTGGTGAAGCTGGCTTCGCGGCCGGTACAGCGGGTCCTCGGCGTGATCGCCTGCCTGGCCTGCCTCGGCTACGCCGGCCTGCTCTGCGTGGCCAGCTACGACTGGGTGAAGACCCTGTTCATCGCCGGCATCGGCGCCGAGGACCTCGACCACTTCGGCATCCGCCAATGGCACATCGGCCTGATCGTGCCGGTCGGTTTCGCCCTGGTGTTCATCCGTTTCGCCGAGATCCTCGTGCGCATCCTGCGCAACCGTCAGACCGGCCTGGGCCTGGCCGACGAGGCCGCCGACGCGCTGAAGCTGACCGAGCACGAGGAGCCGAAAGCATGACCATCCTGTTCCTCTTCCTGCTGCTGTTCCTGCTGATGTTCATCGGCGTGCCGATCGCCGTCTCCCTGGGGCTCTCCGGTGCGCTGACGATCCTCCTGTTCAGCCCGGACTCGGTACGCTCGCTGGCGATCAAGCTGTTCGAGACCTCCGAGCACTACACCCTGCTGGCGATCCCGTTCTTCCTGCTCTCCGGCGCGTTCATGACCACCGGCGGGGTGGCGCGGCGCCTGATCGACTTCGCCAACGCCTGCGTCGGGCATATTCGCGGCGGCCTTGCGATCGCCGCGGTGCTCGCCTGCATGCTCTTCGCCGCGCTGTCCGGTTCCTCGCCGGCGACGGTGGCGGCGGTCGGCTCGATCGCCATCGCCGGCATGGTCCGTTCGGGCTACCCACAGGCGTTCGGCGCCGGGATCGTCTGCAACGCCGGCACCCTGGGCATCCTCATCCCACCGTCGATCGTCATGGTGGTCTATGCCGCGGCGACCGAAACCTCGGTCGGCAAGCTGTTCATGGCCGGCGTGGTCCCCGGACTATTGCTGGGCCTGATCCTGATGGTGGTGATCTACATCGTCGCCCGGGTCAAGAAGCTGCCAGCCATGCCGAGAGTCAGCCTTCGCGAATGGATCGCCAGCGCGCGCAAGGCGCTCTGGGGCCTGCTGCTGATGGTGATCATTCTCGGCGGCATCTATTCGGGCGCCTTCACCCCAACCGAGGCTGCCGCCGTCGCGGCCGTGTACTCGGCGTTCGTGGCGCTGTTCGTGTACAAGGACATGCGCCTGAAAGAGTGCCCGAAGGTGCTGCTGGAGTCCGGCAAGCTGACCATCATGCTGATGTTCATCATCGCCAACGCCATGCTCTTCGCCCATGTGCTGACCACCGAGCAGATTCCGCAGAGTATCGCCGCCTGGGTCACCGACCTCGGGCTGTCGCCGTGGATGTTCCTGCTGGTGGTGAACATCGTGCTGCTGATCGCCGGCAACTTCATGGAGCCCTCGGCGATCATCCTGATCCTGGCACCGATCTTCTTCCCCATCGCCATGGAGCTGGGTATCGATCCGATCCACCTCGGCATCATCATGGTGGTGAACATGGAGATCGGCCTGATCACCCCGCCGGTCGGCCTCAACCTGTTCGTCACCTCGGCGGTCACCGGCATGCCGCTGGGCGCGACCATCCGCGCGGCGCTGCCGTGGCTGATGATCCTGCTGGTGTTCCTGATCATCGTGACCTACATCCCGGCGGTATCCATGGCATTGCCGAACTGGCTGGGGATGAGCTGACGGAACGGTAACGACGGCGGAAAACCCCGCCCTGCGCTCGGGCCTTCGGCAAAAATCCGCTCATGCCGCAGGCCCGTGTCCCGCAGTTGACGGGCCGGGCCACCTGTCGATGGCTGGCACGCCGCTTGCTCAATCGCTCGCAGTGCCCCTGGCACCGGCTTTCGGTTCGCCCGGCGAACCGCGCCCTTCGGCCACGAACCGGATGGCGGCCCCTTCCCCCTGTGCCGACGTGCGCCAGCACGCGCGGCGGGTGGGCGGCGATCCCGTCCCCCCAGCGGTCTTCATACCCTGAAGCCCAAATGAAGAAGCCCGGCGAACGCCGGGCTTCTTCATTTCTGTCCTTGTGCTTTTTCGTTCTTTGATGAGAGCGGAAAATTATTTTTACTTATAAATAAAAAAGCACCTACACCGAAATACTGAAACACTTCTCTGGCAAACCGTGGCGGTTTTTCGGCGGACCGCCAACAAGCTGGCGAGCCCCCCTCCAAAAGTCAGAATACCGTCTCGCGAAATTCATTGATCGGCATCAACGATCCGGCTTGATCCGCGGCTTATAGCCCGATTTCGAGCAATTTCAAGCTTTCCCCGTAGCGGATGGCAAGACTTCCCTTATCACATGAAAAAACCGCCCGATTGCGGGCAGGTCTTAGATTCCTCTTCTATCTTTGGCACTCGCGACTTACAGGAATGCGTCATCTAATTACTTTGAGTAGGAAGCTATTGACGTGGATCAGCATTCAACAATAGCCGCTGCCGCCTAATGGCTTCACTCTCAATTCCTATAGGGAGATTCCGAAAATGTCCCAAGAATCCAGCCAAAAACTCCGACTAGGAGCGCTAACGGCTCTGGTTGTCGGCTCGATGATCGGAGGGGGCATCTTCTCCCTTCCGCAAAACATGGCAGCCAGCGCCGACGTCGGCGCCGTCCTGATCGGATGGGCGATCACCGCCGTCGGCATGCTCACCCTCGCTTTCGTCTTCCAGACCCTCGCCAACCGCAAGCCCGAACTCGACGGCGGCGTGTACGCCTACGCCAAGGCCGGCTTCGGCGACTACATGGGTTTCTCCTCGGCCTGGGGCTACTGGATCAGCGCCTGGCTGGGCAACGTCGGCTACTTCGTCCTGTTGTTCAGCACCCTCGGCTACTTCTTCCCGATCTTCGGCAAGGGCGACACCGTCGCCGCGATCGTCTGCGCCTCGGTCCTGCTCTGGGCCCTGCACTTCCTGGTGCTGCGCGGGATCAAGGAAGCGGCGTTCATCAACACCGTCACCACCGTGGCCAAGATCGTCCCGCTGTTCCTGTTCATCCTGATCTGCCTGTTCGCCTTCAAGCTGGACATCTTCACCGCCGACATCTGGGGCAAGAGCAACCCGGACCTGGGCAGCGTGATGAACCAGGTGCGCAACATGATGCTGGTCACCGTCTGGGTGTTCATCGGCATCGAGGGCGCGAGCATCTTCTCCTCCCGCGCGGAAAAACGTTCCGACGTCGGCAAGGCCACCGTGATCGGCTTCATCACCGTCCTGCTCCTGCTGGTGCTGGTCAACGTGCTGTCCATGGGCGTGATGACCCAGCCGGAACTGGCCAAGCTGCAGAACCCGTCGATGGCGCTGGTACTCGAGCATGTGGTCGGCCACTGGGGCGCCGTGCTGATCAGCGTCGGCCTGCTGATCTCGCTGCTGGGCGCGCTGCTCTCCTGGGTGCTGCTGTGCGCCGAGATCATGTTCGCCGCGGCCAAGGACCACACCATGCCGGAGTTCCTGCGCCGCGAGAACGCCAACCAGGTGCCGGCCAACGCCCTGTGGCTGACCAACATCTGCGTACAGGTGTTCCTGGTGGTGGTGTTCTTCACCTCGGGCGACCCGGACGGAATGGACCCGTACACCAAGATGCTGCTCCTGGCCACCTCGATGATCCTGATCCCGTACTTCTGGTCCGCCGCCTATGGCCTGCTGCTGACCCTGAAGGGCGAGACCTACGAGAACGATGCCCGCGAACGCAGCAAGGACCTGGTCATCGCCGGCATCGCCGTGGTCTACGCGGTCTGGCTGCTCTACGCCGGTGGCCTGAAGTACCTGCTGCTGTCCGCCCTGCTGTATGCGCCCGGCGCGATCCTCTTCGCCAAGGCCAAGCACGAGGTCGGCCAGCCGATCTTCACCGGAATCGAAAAACTGATCTTCGCCGCAGTCGTCATTGGCGCCCTGGTGGCTGCCTACGGCCTCTACGACGGTTTCCTCACCCTCTGATTACTCCACTGGAGACGTGAAATGAGCACGGAAAAAACCAAACTTGGCGTCCACTCCGAAGCCGGCAAACTGCGCAAAGTGATGGTCTGCTCGCCCGGACTCGCCCACCAGCGCCTGACCCCGAGCAACTGCGACGAGTTGCTGTTCGACGACGTGATCTGGGTGAACCAGGCCAAGCGCGACCACTTCGACTTCGTCACCAAGATGCGCGAGCGCGGCATCGACGTCCTCGAGATGCACAACCTGCTGACCGAGACCATCCAGAACCCGGAAGCGCTGAAGTGGATCCTCGATCGCAAGATCACCGCCGACAGCGTCGGCCTGGGCCTGACCAGCGAGCTGCGCTCCTGGCTGGAGAGCCTGGAGCCGCGCAAGCTGGCCGAGTACCTGATCGGCGGCGTCGCCGCTGACGACCTGCCCGCCAGCGAAGGCGCCAACATCCTCAAGATGTACCGCGAGTACCTGGGCCATTCCAGCTTCCTGCTGCCGCCGTTGCCGAACACCCAGTTCACCCGCGACACCACTTGCTGGATCTACGGCGGCGTGACCCTGAACCCGATGTACTGGCCGGCGCGACGACAGGAAACCCTGCTGACCACCGCCATCTACAAGTTCCACCCCGAGTTCGCCAACGCCGAGTTCGAGATCTGGTACGGCGACCCGGACAAGGACCACGGCTCCTCGACCCTGGAAGGCGGCGACGTGATGCCGATCGGCAACGGCGTGGTCCTGATCGGCATGGGCGAGCGCTCCTCGCGCCAGGCCATCGGTCAGGTCGCCCAGTCGCTGTTCGCCAAGGGCGCCGCCGAGCGGGTGATCGTCGCCGGCCTGCCGAAGTCCCGCGCCGCGATGCACCTGGACACCGTGTTCAGCTTCTGCGACCGCGACCTGGTCACGGTCTTCCCGGAAGTGGTCAAGGAAATCGTGCCCTTCAGCCTGCGCCCCGATCCGAGCAGCCCCTACGGCATGAGCATCCGTCGCGAGGAGAAAACCTTCCTCGAAGTGGTCGCCGAATCCCTCGGCCTGAAGAAGCTGCGCGTGGTCGAGACCGGCGGCAACAGCTTCGCCGCCGAGCGCGAGCAATGGGACGACGGTAACAACGTGGTCTGCCTGGAGCCGGGCGTGGTGGTCGGCTACGACCGCAACACCTACACCAACACCCTGCTGCGCAAGGCCGGCGTCGAGGTCATCACCATCAGCGCCAGCGAACTGGGTCGCGGTCGCGGCGGCGGCCACTGCATGACCTGCCCGATCGTCCGCGACCCGATCGACTACTGACAGACAACCCTCTCTCGAGCTGAACGGCGGCGTCCCCAGGAGGGGCGCCGCCCACCGACTTCCCACAAGGAGATCAATCATGGCTTTCAACATGCACAACCGTAACCTGCTCAGCCTGATGCACCACAGCACCCGCGAGCTGCGTTACCTGCTCGACCTGTCCCGCGACCTCAAGCGCGCCAAGTACACCGGCACCGAGCAGCAGCACCTGCAACGCAAGAACATCGCCCTGATCTTCGAGAAGACCTCCACCCGCACCCGCTGCGCCTTCGAGGTGGCCGCCTACGACCAGGGCGCCAACGTCACCTACATCGACCCGAACTCCTCGCAGATCGGCCACAAGGAGAGCATGAAGGACACCGCGCGGGTCCTCGGCCGGATGTACGACGCCATCGAGTACCGCGGCTTCAAGCAGGAAATCGTCGAGGAACTCGCGAAGTTCGCCGGCGTTCCGGTGTTCAACGGCCTGACCGACGAATACCACCCGACCCAGATGCTCGCCGACGTGCTGACCATGCGCGAGCATAGCGACAAGCCGCTGCACGACATCAGCTACGCCTACCTGGGCGACGCGCGCAACAACATGGGCAACTCCCTGCTGCTGATCGGCGCCAAGCTCGGCATGGACGTACGCATCGCCGCACCGAAGGCGCTCTGGCCGCACGACGAGTTCGTCGCCCAGTGCAAGAAATTCGCCGAGGAAAGCGGCGCCAAGCTGACCCTCACCGAGGATCCGAAGGAAGCCGTGAAGGGCGTGGACTTCGTCCACACCGACGTCTGGGTGTCGATGGGCGAGCCGGTGGAAGCCTGGGGCGAGCGGATCAAGGAACTGCTGCCCTACCAGGTCAACATGGAGATCATGAAGGCCACCGGCAACCCGCGGGCCAAGTTCATGCACTGCCTGCCGGCGTTCCACAACAGCGAGACCAAGGTCGGCAAGCAGATCGCCGAGCAGTATCCGAACCTGGCCAACGGCATCGAGGTGACCGAGGACGTCTTCGAGTCGCCCTACAACATCGCCTTCGAGCAGGCCGAGAACCGCATGCACACCATCAAGGCGATCCTCGTCTCGACCCTCGCCGACATCTGACCGCGCTCCTGCGCCCCGGCCCACGCGGCCGGGCGCAGCCGCCTTCCGGAGGTAACCGATATGCGTATCGTCGTCGCATTGGGCGGTAATGCCCTGCTACGCCGTGGCGAACCCATGACCGCGGACAACCAGCGGGAAAACGTGCGGATCGCCGCCGAACAGATCGCCAAGGTGGCGCCCGGCAACGAGCTGGTGATCGCCCACGGCAACGGCCCCCAGGTCGGCCTGCTGGCCCTCCAGGGGGCCGCCTACGACCAGGTCTCGCCCTACCCGCTGGACGTCCTCGGCGCGGAAACCGAGGGCATGATCGGCTACATGATCGAACAGGAGATGGGCAACCTGCTGCCGTTCGAAGTGCCGTTCGCCACCATCCTCACCCAGGTCGAGGTGGACGGTAAGGATCCGGCGTTCCAGAACCCGACCAAGCCGATCGGCCCGGTCTACTCCAGGGAAGAAGCCGAGCGCCTGGCCGCCGAGAAGGGCTGGAGCATCGCCCCGGACGGCGACAAGTTCCGCCGCGTGGTGCCCAGCCCGCGGCCGAAGCGGATCTTCGAGATCCGCCCGGTGAAGTGGCTGCTGGAGAAAGGCACCATCGTCATCTGCGCTGGCGGCGGCGGTATCCCGACCATGTACGACGAGGCCGGGAAGAAGCTCAGCGGCGTCGAGGCGGTGATCGACAAGGACCTCTGCTCCTCGCTGCTGGCCCAGGAGCTGGTGGCCGACATCCTGATCATCGCCACCGACGTCGACGCGGCCTACGTCGACTGGGGCAAGCCGACCCAGAAGGCCATCGCCCAGGCCCACCCGGACGAACTGGAGCGCCTCGGCTTCGCCGCCGGCTCCATGGGACCGAAGGTCCAGGCCGCCATCGAGTTCGCCCGCGCCACCGGCAAGGACGCGGTGATCGGTTCGCTCGCGGACATCGTCGCGATCACCGAGGGCAAGGCGGGAACACGGGTCAGCACGCGCAAGGCGGGCATCGAGTACCGCTGATACCCCCCCAGGGCCGCTTCGCGGCCCTTCTTCATTCTCCTCCGCCGGCATCGGGCGAAGGGCGGATAACGCCACGCGTCATCCGCCGCCTCCGCGGACGCCCCGGCGCCGCGCCTCTGCGCGCGGACTTTCAAGCAAGTCCCGCAACACTCGCCCACGCACCACCTCTGCCAACAGCCCGGCCATGGGCGTCAATCCCCCCACGGCAGACCGCCAGCACTTGTGGAAAGCCCACGCAACGCGGTATTCAGTAGGAAAATACGTGACTCGATAGTCATGATTCACGTCAGCATAGTCACCCTGATCATTTCAACGGCCACTGGCTCGTGCCCGGGTCCGTGAAGCTCGCCTCGCCGACGGGAAAGGCCGCCATCGCCGCCACGCGCTTCCCGCTCCGGACCAGGCAGCAGCCCGGCACGCGAACGACTATTCGAAGGAGTTTCTGAGTGATGTCTCGACTACCGGTCATTGTTGGTTTCGGTGGCTACAACGCAGCAGGCCGTAGTTCCTTCCACCACGGCTTCCGTCGCATGGTCATCGAATCGATGGACCCGCAGGCGCGCCAGGAAACCCTAGCCGGCCTGGCGGTCATGATGAAACTGGTCAAGGCCGAAGGCGGCCGCTACCTGGCCGAAGACGGCACGCCGATGTCCCCGGAGGACATCGAGCGGCGCTACGCCGAACGCATCTTCGCCTCTACCCTGGTGCGACGCATCGAACCGCAGTACCTCGACCCGGATGCAGTCCACTGGCACAAGGTCCTCGAGCTGTCCCCTGCCGAAGGCCAGGCGCTGACCTTCAAGGCCTCGCCCAAGCAACTGCCCGAGCCGCTGCCGGCCAACTGGTCGATCGCTCCCGCGGAGGATGGCGAGGTACTGGTGAGCATCCACGAGCGCTGCGAGTTCAAGGTCGACAGCTACCGTGCGCTGACGGTGAAGTCCGCTGGCCAGCTGCCCACCGGTTTCGAACCGGGCGAGCTGTACAACTCGCGCTTCCACCCGCGCGGCCTGCAGATGTCGGTGGTCGCCGCGACCGACGCGATCCGCTCCACCGGCATCGACTGGAAGACCATCGTCGACAACGTCCAGCCCGACGAGATCGCGGTGTTCTCCGGCAGCATCATGAGCCAGCTCGACGACAACGGTTTCGGCGGCCTGATGCAATCCCGCCTGAAGGGCCACCGGGTCTCGGCCAAGCAACTGCCGCTGGGCTTCAACAGCATGCCCACCGATTTCATCAATGCCTACGTGCTCGGCAGCGTCGGCATGACCGGCAGCATCACAGGCGCCTGCGCCACCTTCCTCTACAACCTGCAGAAGGGTATCGACGTCATCACCAGCGGCCAGGCCCGGGTGGTCATCGTCGGCAACAGCGAGGCGCCGATCCTGCCGGAGTGCATCGAGGGCTACAGCGCCATGGGCGCACTGGCCACCGAAGAAGGCCTGCGCCTGATCGAAGGCCGCGACGACGTGGACTTCCGCCGCGCCAGCCGGCCGTTCGGCGAGAACTGCGGCTTCACCCTGGCCGAGTCCAGCCAATACGTAGTGCTGATGGACGACGAACTGGCCCTGCGCCTGGGCGCGGATATCCACGGCGCGGTGACCGACGTGTTCATCAACGCCGACGGTTTCAAGAAGTCCATCTCCGCCCCCGGCCCGGGCAACTACCTGACGGTAGCCAAGGCGGTGGCCAGCGCGGTGCAGATCGTCGGCCTGGACACCGTGCGCCACGCCAGCTTCGTCCACGCTCACGGCTCCAGCACGCCGGCCAACCGGGTCACCGAATCGGAAATCCTCGACCGCGTGGCCAGCGCCTTCGGCATCGACGGCTGGCCGGTCACCGCGGTGAAGGCCTACGTCGGCCACTCCCTGGCCACCGCCAGCGCCGACCAGCTGATCTCCGCCCTAGGCACCTTCAAGTACGGCATCCTCCCTGGGATCAAGACCATCGACAAGGTCGCCGACGACGTCCATCAGCAGCGCCTGAGCATCTCCAATCGCGACATGCGCCAGGACAAGCCGCTGGAGGTGTGCTTCATCAACTCCAAGGGCTTCGGCGGCAACAACGCCAGCGGCGTGGTGCTGTCGCCGCGAATCGCCGAGAAGATGCTGCGCAAGCGCCATGGCCAAGCGGCCTTCGCCGCCTACGTCGAGAAGCGCGAGCAGACCCGCGCCGCCGCCCGCGCCTACGACCAGCGCGCGCTGCAGGGCGACCTGGAGATCATCTACAACTTCGGCCAGGACCTGATCGACGAGCACGCCATCGAGGTCAGCGCCGAACAGGTGACGGTGCCCGGCTTCAGCCAGCCGCTGGTATACAAGAAGGACGCGCGTTTCAGCGACATGCTCGACTGAGCGCCGCCACAACGGCAAAGGCCCGGCTAGAAGACCGGGCCTTTTCGTTTCAGTGCAGCGCGCGCCAGTTGGATCAGCTCGCTGCGCCACTCGGCGAGCCTATCTGGATGCGCTGGATCAGGTGATGGCCAGTTCCAGCGTTTCACCGACAGCCGCTGGAAGTTCACGGGTACGATGCCGATCTGGACTTCCAGCGTCCCATGGATGAACAAACAGCGACGAGGTTCCTGACGGAGCTGAAAAAGCACGGATCGGCCAATTTTGACATCAAGTTCCACGGTGAAGCTCCCATTGAGTTATCAGGCACTGGATATCCGTTCTAATAGCCCTCGAAACACCTATTTATTGACAGGTGTTTTCTCATCGCTGGAGGAAAGTACATAGTAAAAAAATACGAACCCCAGCCATAGGGGAAGCATTGCCTCATAATCCCCACTGAAAAAAGAGCAGGCAAATCCTACCAGCCAAACCGCAAGAAGAATTCCACTCAACACCTGTGTGGTCTTACTGCGAAATATCAGTCCTCCAGAGGTTCTCCGCCAACCTAGAATCAGCAACGGCAGGAGCATAAAACAGACGGCAAAGGCGACCGCGCAAGAGATAAACCAGGAAACTACTATATTGTCCCTCCACGTTGGATACAGCATTCTATCCAGACTCAAAGAGGTTGCTAAAACTTCTGAAAGCACAATGGAAGCTGGAGTCGCCAAATAGAGAAAAACCAAAAGCACACGACTTCTCCTCACGACTACCGGAGATGGCAGGAAGAATATAGCGAGCGCCAAAATAAGCGCACAAATCGAATACCGCTCCAGATAGATCTTATCGGTAAGCTGCCGGAGCAGCTCATCCTGAAATTTCTCTTCAGCGGTCAGTCTTGAAGCATAGTCATTCATATTCTCAGGATAGATATCTGCCAACACCTCATAACTTTTTAAAACATCCATGCCCAACGAAGCTGAGAATAGATAAATCGATACGCTCGCCATCACAGCCGCAGCTAAAACACGAAAACGATAGATCGATGGATATGTTGGCATAGTGCCCTCCCGCAAACGCGAGAACTCTACGCTCTACATGCTCTCCCCGTGTGCGATTACGATGGAGTTTTCATGGAGCCCATGATCCTCCCCAGGCTTCGGAAAAAATCACACAGGAACTTACTCAGGCGCCACCCCTATCGGCACCGGCCGACAGCTCAACGAAAAGCCCCGCTCATGCGGTCATGCCGTTCACCAAAGTGAATATTTGGTGAGCCACTACCGAATCCCGCTGTCAGTCATCTGCTGCGGGCTATTTGCATGTTTTCTGTCAGCCCGAGCGGGCAAAACATCGTAATCTCCCATAGAGACCAGAAAACAGATCAGAAAACAGCATTAGGGTTCGACCAGCTCTTTCGTTTCAGTGCAGCGCGCGCGCCAGTTGGATCAGCTCGTTGCGCCACTCGGCAGCGCGCGGCAGGGCCAGGAATGAGCCGTTGAGGTAGTCCTCGCGCGGCTCGTAGGTGAATGGCGCGCCATGCAGGTCGAGCACCTCGCCGCCGGCGCCTTCCAGCACACCCTGGGCGGCGGCCGTGTCCCATTGCGAGGTTGGCGTCAGGCGCGGATAGCAGTCGGCAGCGCCCTCGGCCAGCAGGCAGAACTTCAGCGAACTGCCGATGCTGGCTCGCCGCAGGTCGCCGAAGCGCTCGCTCAAGCCATCCAGCAGGCGCTCCTGGGCCGGGCTGCCGTGGCGCTTGCTGGCCACCACGGTGAAGGCCTCCTCGGGCTCCAGGCGCACACTGATCGGTTGCGCGCGGCCATCGGCCTCCTCGCGCCAGGCACCAAGACCGGCGCCACCGTAGTAGCAGCGGCCGCTCACCGGCACGCCGACCAGGCCGAACAGCACCCGGCCATCCTCGACCAGGGCCACGTTGACGGTGAACTCCTCGCTACCGGAGATGAACTCCTTGGTGCCGTCCAGCGGGTCCACCAGCCACCAGCGCCGCCAGTGGCCGCGCTCGCTCAGCGGTATCTCGCAATCCTCTTCGGAAAGCACCGGAATGTCCGGCGCCAGCGCCCGCAATCCCGCCTCCAATATATGGTGCGCGGCCAGGTCGGCGGCAGTCACCGGCGATTCGTCGGCCTTCGAGCGCACCGCCACGTCGGCGCGCCAGTGCGGCAGGATCGCCTCGCCGGCGCGCCGCACCAGCGCCACCAATTCGCCCCAAGGCACCGGCCTCATGCCTGGTACTCGCCGCGCTGGGTGAGCAGGTCGCGCACCAGGTACAGCGCGGCCAGGGCGCGGCCTTCGCTGAACTGGGCGTGCTGGGCCAGGCTCGAGAGTTCGCGCAGGCTGATGCGATCGACGCCCATCGGCTCCGGCTCGTCGCCCGGCAGGCGCTCCTCGTAGAGATCGCGCGCCAGCACCACCTGGATGCGCTGGCTCATGTAGCCCGGCGACAGCGACAGTTCGGTGATGTGCTCCAGTTGCCGGGCCCCGTAGCCCGCTTCTTCCTTGAGTTCGCGGTTGGCCGCCGCGAGGATGTCCTCGCCCGGCTCGACCAGGCCCTTGGGCAGCGACAACTGGTATTCGTCGACCCCGGCGCAATATTCCTCCACCAGCACCGCGTGCTCGGCATCGAGCATGGCCACCACCATCACCGCACCGTAGCCCTGGCCCTTGCCGACCAGACGCTCGTAGGTGCGCTCGACGCCATTGCTGAAGCGCAGTTGCAACTCCTCGACAGCGAACAGTCGGCTCTTCGCGACGATCTCGCTGGCGAGTACGGTGGGTTTCTGACGCATGTGGATAACTCCTTGGCGAAGCCGGCGGGTTATCATACCCCGGCTTTTCCGATTATCCCTGTCGGAGATTGATGGGAAGCGACAGATTTCCGCATCGATCGCGACGAACCGCGACAAGAGCCGCCATGCCCACCCTGCCCTGGTCCGCCATCGACACCGTGCTGCTCGACATGGACGGCACCCTGCTCGACCTGCACTTCGACAACCACTTCTGGCTGGAACACCTGCCCCAGCGCTATGCCGAACGCAACGGCCTGAGTCGCGCCGAAGCCGACGCCGTGCTCGAGCCGCTGTTCCGCGAACACGCCGGCCAGCTCAACTGGTACTGCCTGGATTTCTGGAGCCGGGAACTGGACCTGTCGATCCGCGAACTCAAGCATGAGGTGGCGCACCTGATCTCGCTGCGTCCGCACGCCGATACCTTCCTCGCCGCCCTGCGCCGGGCCGGCAAGCGCGTGGCGCTGATCACCAACGCGCACCGCGACTCGCTGTCGCTGAAGCTGGAACGGATCGAACTGGCGCCCTATTTCGACCGACTGATCAGCTCCCACGACTACGGCTACCCGAAGGAGGACGCGCGCTTCTGGAGCGCCCTGCAAGCCGATTTCGGCTTCGACCCGCAGCGCAGCCTGTTCATCGACGACAGCCTGCCGATCCTGCGCAGCGCCCGCGCCTATGGTGTCGCCCACCTGTTGGCGGTACGCCACCCGGACAGCCGTGGCCAGGTCCGGGACACCGAGGAGTTCGCTGCCCAGGAGGACTACCGGCGGCTGCTCGAAGGACTGCCGTAGCCGCGGAAACGAAAACCCCGCCACGCGGGCGGGGTTGGCGAAACGCCGGGATCACTCGGGAATGCGCAGGACCTGGCCGGGGTAGATCTTGTCCGGATGGCTGAGCATCGGCTTGTTGGCCTCGAAGATCTTCATGTAGGCGTTGGCATTGCCGTATTCGGCCTTGGCGATGGCGCTCAGGGTGTCGCCTTTCTTCACGGTGACGAAGCGCGCCTCCGGAGCGGCCTGGGCCACGGTGATCTTGTCTTCCACCGAGGAGACGCCGGCGACGTTGCCCAGCGCCAGCAGGATCTTCTCTTTCTCCTCCTGGCTGGCCACCTCGCCCGAGGCGATGACCTTGTCGCCTTCCACCGAAACCTGGATGTTCGGGTTGCCCAGGCCGACCTTGGCGACGTGCTCCTTCAGCGACTCGGCCGCCTGTGCCTCATGCCCCGTCAGCGTATCCCACAGCTTTTCACCGGCTTCCTTCACGAACGCGAAAATACCCATCTTTGGTTCTCCCTTTACGGTTACGGTTGCAAGCGGCCGGCGCAATCCCGATCCGCGACTAGCCAAGTCTAGACTGCAAAAACCGGCGAAATATCCCTAGCCTCCTTCGCCACCCCATAACACTGCGCCCATTCGCGTTAAGATTCGGCGACACCCCCGCCACGGAAGCGCCGATGGACATCAAGCAACTGAAATTCCTCTGCGCCCTCGACGAAACCCGCCACTTCGGCCAGGCCGCCGCACGCTGCCACGTCACCCAGCCGACCCTGTCCATGCGCCTGCGCAGCCTGGAGGAAGAACTCGGCCTGGAACTGGTGCGACGCAGCCAGCGCTTCGAAGGCTTCACCGAGGCCGGCGAGCGCGTACTGGCCTGGGCACGCAGCCTGCTGGCGGCCCAGGAAGGGCTGTACGCGGAAGCCGCCGCTTGCCGCGGGCAACTGGTCGGGACCCTGCGCCTGGGTGTGGTGCCGCTGGCCAGCTTCGACCCGATGCGCCTGGTCCAGCACATGGCCGGGCGCCACCCGGAGTTGCGTTTCCAGCTCTATTCCCTGAGTTCGGAACAAGTACTCGAAGGCCTGGCGCGCAACCAGTTCGATCTCGGCGTCTCTTATCTGGACCGTCTGGACCGCAGCCATTTCGAGGGCATCGAACTGGCGGAGACCCGCATGGGCCTGCTCCATCACCCCAGCCATTTCCCGCTCGACGCCGCGCTGCTGAACTGGGATGCGCTGGCTGGCCTGCCGCTGGGCCTGCTCTCGGCGGGCATGCACTTCCGCCAATCCATCGACCACAACTTCCGCAGCCGCGGGCTGAGCCCCATCGCGCGCCTGGAAACCGACTCGGTGCAGCAACTGCTGCAGGCGGTGCAGCGTGGCTTGTGCTGCGCGATCATGCCGTTGGGCAGCGAAGTCGACGACGAGTTGCGCCTGGTCCCCATCGAGGACGCCCATACCCTGGCAGCGCTCGGCCTGATCATTCGCAGCGGACAGCCGCGCTCGGCGCTGGCCGAAGCCTGCTTCGAGGAGGCCCGGACCTGGCTGGCGCCCGCCGGCTTGATAGACCCTGTCGATCAGGGTATCGGCACAACCGATTAGACGCCGCTCCGCGACAGGCCTAGGCTGGCTCCACACCTAGAACGATAGGGCCCAGCCCATGCCTTGCCAGCCTGCATGCCCGGTATCCGCCGATACCTGGGCGCCTTCCGCCGTTCCCGACGTTTACCGCTACGCCGACCTGCACCTGCCGCAGCAGATCGGCCAGGCCTCCCTTGCCGCCGAGTGTGCCCTGGCGATCAGTTACAACGGACTGAACCAGGCGGTGATGATGGCCTCGCCCGAGGACATCGAGGATTTCGTCCGCGGCTTCAGCCTCAGCAGTGGCTTCGTACAGGCCATCGACGAAATCTATGAAATCCGCGTCAGCGGCCAGGGCGAATCCCTCCACGCCGAGGTCGAGATCAGCAGCCGCGCATTCTGGAACCTCAAGCGCCAACGCCGGCAACTGGCCGGCACGTCAGGCTGCGGCCTGTGCGGCGTCGAAGCCCTGGAGCAGGCGCTGCCGCAACTGCCGGAGCGGTCGTCGCAGGCGCTGCCTCCCGCCGTCCATCTCGGCGCCCTGCGCCAGCGTATCGAGCAGGCCCAGCGACTGGCGCGCCATAGCGGCGCCCTGCATGCCGCGCTGTATTTCGACGGGCATGGCGAGCTGCGCCTGTGTCGCGAGGACATCGGCCGCCACAACGCCCTCGACAAGCTGATCGGCGCCCTGCATGGACAGGGACTGGACGCTGCGCAGGGCTTCGCCGTGGTCACCAGCCGCTGCAGCCTGGAGCTTATCCACAAGGCCGTACGCGCCGGGATCGGCACCCTGGTCAGCCTCTCCGCGCCAACCGCCCTGACCGTGCAATGGGCGCGCCGCCACCAGCTGAACCTGATCCACCAGCCCCATCACAGTGCCCCGCGGGTCTACAGCCCGGCGCCGGCCGCAACCGAGTGAGTCCGTCATGAGCCTGCAACCTCTCCAACCCCGCTACAAGCCCTACGCCGGTGCCGCCGCCGGCTGGGGCGCGCTGCGCAGCGTGGCGCACTTCTGGCTGGACAGCAAACAGCCGTTCAAGAACCTCCGCGCCCTGCTCAAGACCAACCAGAACGGCGGTTTCGACTGCCCCGGCTGCGCCTGGGGCGACTCGCCGGAAGACGGCCGGGTGAAGTTCTGCGAGAACGGTGCCAAGGCAGTCAACTGGGAAGCCACCAAGCGCCGCGTCGACACGGCGTTCTTCGCCCGCTACAGCGTCAGCGCCCTGCGCGAACAGAGCGACTACTGGCTGGAATACCAGGGCCGCCTCACCGGACCGATGCGCTACGACCCGCTCAGCGACCACTACCAGCCGATCACCTGGGACGCCGCCTTCGCCCTGGTCGCCGAGCACCTGCGACGCCTGGATAGCCCCGACCAGGCGGAGTTCTATACCTCCGGGCGGGCCAGCAACGAGGCGGCCTACCTCTACCAGTTGTTCGTCCGCGCGTTCGGCACCAACAACTTCCCCGACTGCTCGAACATGTGCCACGAGGCCAGCGGCGTGGCACTGGGCCGCAGCGTCGGGGTCGGCAAGGGCAGCGTGACCTTCGACGACTTCGAACACGCCGACGCGATCTTCATCCTTGGGCAGAACCCCGGCACCAACCACCCGCGCATGCTCGAGCCGCTGCGCGAGGCAGTGAAGCGCGGTGCCCAGGTGGTCTGCTTCAACCCTCTCAAGGAGCGCGGCCTGGAGCGTTTCCAGCATCCGCAGAACGCGCTGGAAATGCTGACCAACGGGTCCTCGCCGCTGAACACCGCGTTCTTCCGTCCGGCACTGGGCGGCGACATGGCGGCGATCCGCGGGATCGCCAAGTTCCTCCTCGCCTGGGAGCGCGAAGCCCAGGCCGAGGGTGGCGAGCCGGTATTCGACCACGCCTTCATCGCCGAGCACACCGACGGCCTCGAGGCCTACCTGGCCGAACTGGATGCCACCCCCTGGGAACACCTGGAGCGCCAGTCCGGGCTGAGCCTGGCGGAAATCGAACAGGCTGCGCGGATGTACCGGCGGGCGAACAGGGTCATCGTCTGCTGGGCGATGGGCATCACCCAACACCATCATTCGGTGGCGATCATCCAGGAAATCGTCAACCTGCAACTCCTGCGCGGCAACCTGGGCCGCCCGGGCGCCGGTCTCTGCCCGGTCCGCGGCCACAGCAACGTGCAGGGCGACCGCACCATGGGCATCAACGAGCGGCCGCCGGCGGCGCTGCTCGACGCACTGGAACGGCGCTTCGGCTTCGAAGTGCCACGCCACAACGGGCACAACGCCGTCGAGGCAATCGCCGCGATGCTCGCGGGCAAGTCGAAGGTCTTCATCGGCCTGGGCGGCAATTTCGCCCAGGCCACCCCGGACAGTCCGCGCACCCACGCCGCCCTGGCGTCATGCGACCTGACCGTGCACATCAGCACCAAGCTCAACCGCAGCCACCTGACCACCGGCCGCGACGCACTGATCCTGCCCTGCCTGGGGCGCACCGACATCGACCGCCAGGCCGAAGGCCCGCAGGCGGTCACGGTGGAAGACTCGTTCAGCATGATCCACGCGTCCTACGGACAACTGGAGCCGCTCTCGCAGCAGATGCGTTCGGAACCGGCGATCATCGCCGGCATCGCCAAGGCAACCCTGGGCAACCATCCGGTGGACTGGGACGCGCTGATCGCCAACTACGAGCGCATCCGCGAGCTGATCGCCGACACCATCCCCGGTTTCGCCGACTTCAACCGCCGCGTCCGGCATCCCGGCGGCTTCTACCTCGGCAACGCCGCCGGCGAACGACGCTGGAACACCGCCAGCGGCAAGGCCAACTTCGTCGCCAACCCGCTGCCCCGCGACCTGTTGCCGGCACAGGTGCGCGACAGTGGCCTCGAACCCGACCTGATCCTGCAGACCCTGCGCTCCCATGACCAGTACAACACCACCATCTACGGCCTGGACGATCGCTATCGCGGAGTGAAGGGCCAGCGCGAAGTGGTATTCGCCAACGAGGCGGATATCCGCCGCCTGGGCTACCAGCCGGGCGACAAGGTCGACCTGATCTCGCTGTGGAGCGATGGCATCGAACGCCGGGTACGCCGCTTCACCCTGCTCGCCTTCGACATCCCGGCCGGCCAGGCAGCCGCCTACTACCCGGAAACCAATCCCCTGGTGCCGCTGGAGAGCGTCGGCGTCGGCAGCCATACGCCGACTTCGAAGTTCATCGCGGTACGCCTGGAAAAGGCCACGGGCGACGGGCGCATTATCTGAAGCCCACGAAAAACGCCGCCTCCTGCAACAGGAGGCGGCGTCTTAAGGAAAAAGTCGATGAAAGGCCTTGAAGGCAGGCCGCTCGTCGGCGTTAGAATGGCCAGCATCCCGCCAGCAAAAATACCGATTTCGACCCTGAAATCGCGTTTCGCATTCGGTTTAAGACCGCCTCCGCCGAAGAAAGTTCCCCATAAAAAACAAGCACTTGGAATATTTCGAGTTTGTTCTACCAATCGTCGGCTGACGCTTGTCAGCGGTTTGGGCCAACCCCAGCATCGCAGCCGTCATCCCCACAGAGAGAAACTCTCTATGAAGTATTCCTCGATACTCCTGTTGTCCCTGAGTCTGGTCGGTGGTACCGCCTTCGCAGGCGACAACACCCGCGCGGCCATCGGCGGCGCCTTGGGCGGGGTGTTGGGTTCGGTCGTCGGCGATGCGGTCGGCGGCAGCACTGGCGCCGCGATCGGTAGCGGCATCGGTGGCGCTGCGGGCGGTGCAGTCGGCGCCGGACGCGGTAACAAGACCGAAGCGGCGATCGGCGGCGGCCTCGGTGCCGCAGGCGGTAACGTCATCGGCCGGCAGATCGGTGGCAGCACCGGTGGCCTGATCGGCGCGGCCCTCGGCGGCGCCGGCGGCGGCGCGCTGGGCAACCATTATGGCGACGGCAACCGCCGCTACGACGACGATGACGACTACCGCGACCGTCGCTACTACCGCCGCGCCGGCTATCGCGATGGCTATTACCGGCATGACAACGGCCATCACTATGGCCGGTACAAGAAGTGGAAGCGCCATAAGCATCATCGTCGCTACTACGACGACTGATTCCTCCGCTCCCCACGACGCAAAGGCCGGGCCTGATGGTCCGGCCTTTGTGCGAACGACCGTATTTCCCTCCTGATTCAACGATGAGGCACGCACGATGCGTAAATCTCTCCTGGTAATCGCGTTCGGCCTGCTGGGCGCACAAGCCGCGTTCGCCGGCGACTCCACCAAGACCGCCGTGGGCGGCGGCGTGGGCGGCGCCCTGGGCAACGTCGTGGGCAACGCCATCGGCGGTAGCACCGGTGCGGCCATAGGTGCCGGCCTAGGTGGCGCGGCCGGCGGCGCGATGACCGCCAAGGACGGGCGCAAGACCGAAGCAGCCCTGGGTGGCGGGCTAGGCGCGGCCGGCGGTTCGGTGATCGGCAACAAGCTGGGCGGCAGCACCGGCGCGACCATAGGTGCAGGCCTCGGCGGCGCAGCGGGTGGCGCGGTCGGTAACAACCTGGGCAAGGACAACGACAGCGGTCACCGCGGCAAGAAACACCGCAAGCACAAGCATCGTTGATCGGCATGCTTGCCGAAGCCGATGTGGAAAAGCCCCGCGACCGCGGGGCTTTTACTTTCTACCGTTCGTCAGCCTTTCGGTGCCGTCTTCAACTCGTCGCGAACGATCAGGACGCCACGCGGCGCCTCGATCCCGACCCGGGCCTGGTTGCCGATGATATCGGTGACCAGGATCCGGATGCCGCCTTCGCGCAATTGCCGAATCAGTTCCTCCGCCGGGTAGTCGGCCTTGAGGGACAGGGTGATGCCTTCGCCTTCTCGGCGGGAGAGTATCAGGAAACCCATGTTCCGCGTCCTTGCCAGTCATAGCAGGGGCAAACCGGCCCCTTTGGTGAATGAAATGGTGTGGAGGGATGGTCACAGAACATTGCTCCAGCGTCGAGACTGCAAACGTTCAATCAGAAATGTCCCATCCAGCGCTTCCTCATCGCCTCACGCCATGTCATGGATTGTCGCACCGGGCTCGCTTTGCTAGCGTGCCCGGCATCAATTCAATCGAGATTTCCAGATGCGCCCGTCGTTCGCCAGTTGGGGCCTGCTTGCCCTCCTGCTCCTGCAAGGCCCGCTGCTCCAGGCCCAGCCGCTGTCGCCGGCTCTCCAGCAACTGTTGAGCCTGAGCAGCCAGCGTTTGCAACTAGCCGATCAGGTAGCCCAGAGCAAGGCCCAGTCGGGCAAGGCGGTACAGGACAGCCCGCGGGAAGAACAACAGTTGCAGATGCTCGCCGGACAAGCCGGGAGCCACGGGGTCGGCGCCGAGCAGGTGCGCCTGCTGTTCGCCGCGCAGATCGAGGCGAACAAGCTGGTCCAGTACCGCCTGCTCAGCCGGCCGCTACCGGACGCTGGCCAGGCGGTCGACCTGGAGCGCATCCGCAACCGCCTCAATCAGCTCAACCTGGAGCTGCTGCGCGGCTACGCCCCGGCGCTCGCCGAACTGCGCGTCGACGACTGCCGGCCGAGGCTCAACCAGGCGCTGCAACGGCAGGTACGCGACGATCGCCTGGACGAACTGCACGCCATCGCCCTGTCACGGGCGGCGGGCGATCTCTGTCACTGGGCCGCGCTCTGAAGCGCGGCCAGCGCATCGCGTAGTCCCTGCGGAATGGCCACCGGGCGGCTGCTTCGGCGCTCCACGAAGACATGCACGAAACGCCCGGCCGCGCAGGCCTCCCGCTGCCCTTCGAGGAACAAGGCCAGTTCGTACTGCACCGAGCTGTTGCCCAGGCGCGCCACCCGCAAGCCCATCTCGATCCGCTGGGGGAAGGCCACCGGCGCGAAATAGTCGCAGCTGGAACTGACCACCAGGCCGATCACTTCGCCGCCCTGGATATCCAGGCCGCCGCGCTCGATCAGGTAGGTATTCACCGCCGTGTCGAAGAACGCATAGTAGGTCACGTTGTTCACGTGTCCGTAGATATCGTTGTCGTGCCAGCGCGTGGTGATCGGCTGGAAATGAAGGTACTGCTCGCGCAGCGGTCGCGGGGCGGTCGCCATGCCCGGTCCTCGTAGAAGGGATTCAGTATGCCGCGCGATAGATCGCCAGGGCGTCCGCCTCGCCGACCTCGCGCGGGTTGTTGACCAGCAGACGCTGCTGGAGCATCGCGTCGGCGGCCAGGCGCGGCAGCATCGCCTCGTCCACCCCGGCGTCGCGCAAGCGGCTCGGCAGGCCGTTGCGCGGACTGAGCTGGGTCAGTTCGTCGATCAGCTGCGCGGTAAGCGCGTCGCGATCGCCCGGACGCAAGCGGTCGCCCAGCAGCAGCGGCGCCAGCTCGGCATAGAGTCCAGCGGCAGCGGGAGCGTTGAAACGAATCACCTCCGGTAGCACCAGCGCATTGCTCAGGCCGTGGGGAATGTGGAAATGCCCTCCCAGCGGATAGGCCAGGGCATGCACCGCCGCCACCGGCGCATTGGCGAAGGCCTGCCCGGCCAGGCAGGCGCCCAGCAGCATGGCCTGGCGCGCCTCGCGGTCGCCGCCGTCGCCTACCGCGCGTTCCAGGTTGGCCGCCAGCAGGCGCAACGCCTCCCGCGCCAGCAGATCGGACAGCGGATTCTTCTTCAGCTTGCTGGTATAGCTCTCGATCGCATGCACCATCGCGTCGATACCGGTCGCCGCGGTGACCGCCGGCGGCAGCCCGAGGGTCAGGTCGGCATCGAGCAACGCCAGATCGGGCAGCAGGTAGGGCGAGACCACACCCATCTTGGTGGTCTCGCCAGTGGTGACGATGGCGATCGGCGTCACCTCGGAGCCGGTCCCGGCGGTGGTCGGCACCTGGATCAGCGGCAGGCGCGGCCCGCGTGCGTTGCCGACCCCGAAGACCTCGCCGAGCCCCTGCCCTGCCTCTGGATGGGCGAGCAGCGCGACCAGCTTGGCCACGTCCATGGAACTGCCACCGCCGAAACCGACCACCAGCTCGGCAGCCATGCCCCGCGCCCGCCCGAGCGCGGCCTCGACCACCGATTCAGGCGGATCGGCGAGCACCTGGTCGTACACCTCGACGGCCAGGCCCAGGCGCGGGAAGCCGGGCAGGATCGCATCCAGCAAGCCGAGCCGGGTGATCCCCGGGTCGGTCACGATCAACACGCGGCGCGCCCTTCGCTCGCGGCAGAGTTCAGCCAGGCGGATGGCGGAGCCGACCTCGCAGAGGATCTGCGCGGTAGTGGCGAAACTGAAAGCTTGCATATCGGTCTCCTTGGGCGAGACGCCCGTCAGAACGAGAAATGCTCTTCGGGCAGGGCCATCAGGCAGTCGGCGCCACCGAGCAAGGCTTCGCGGTGCATGCTCGCCCGCGGCAGGATGCGCCGCAGGTAGAAATCGGCGCTGCGCAGCTTGGCCCGATAGAAATCGCCCTCGCCGGAGCCGCCGTCCAGCGCTTCCTGGGCTCGTGCCGCGGCTTGCAACCAGAGGGCCGCGAGCAATACGTAGGCGCTGTACTGGAGGAAGTCCACGGAAGTGGCGCCGATCTCCTGGGGATCGCGGGCGCAGGCCTCGAGTACCTGGCCGGTGAGCTGCCGCCACTCTTCCAGGCGTTGCAGCACCGGCTCGACCAGCGGCGCCAGCGCAGCACGCCCTTGCAGCGCCTCGCTGGCCACCGCCAGTTCGCCTTGCAGCGCCAGCAGTTCGCCGCCCTGGTCGCCGAGCAGCTTGCGGCGGATCAGATCGAGCGCCTGGATGCCATTGGTGCCTTCGTAGATCTGGGTGATGCGACTGTCGCGCATCAATTGCTCCATGCCCCATTCGCGGATGAAGCCGTGACCGCCATAGACCTGTACGCCGAGGCTGGCGACTTCCTGGCCGACATCGGTAAGGAAGGCCTTGACGATGGGGATCAGCAGCGCTGCACGGCGCGTCGCCGCGCGCCGGCCGTCGGCATCCGGATGGCCGTGTTCCAGGTCGAGCTGGCGTGCACAGCAGGCCGCCAGCATGCGGCAGCCTTCGACCAGGGTCTTCTGGGTCAGCAGCATGCGCCGTACGTCGGGGTGCACGATGATCGGGTCGGCGGCCTTGTCCGGTGCCTGCGGGCCGACCAGGGCGCGCGACTGCAGGCGCTCGCGGGCGTAGCCGAGGGCGCCCTGGAAGGCCCGTTCGGCGATACCCAGGCCCTGCAGGCCGACCTGGAAGCGCGCATCGTTCATCATCGTGAACATGCAGGCCAGGCCCTGGTTCGCCTGGCCCAGCAGCCAGCCCCTGGCGCCGTCGAAGTTCATCACGCAGGTGGAAGCGCCCTTGATCCCCATCTTGTGCTCGATGGCGCCGCACCCCAGGCTGTTGCGCTCGCCCAGGGAGCCATCGGGATTGGCGACGAACTTCGGCACCAGGAACAGACTGATGCCCTTCACCCCGGCCGGCGCGTCCGCCAGGCGCGCCAGCACCAGGTGGACGATGTTCTCGGTGAGGTCCTGCTCGCCACCGCTGATGAAGATCTTGCTGCCGCTGATCGCGTAGCTGCCGTCGGCCTGCGCCTCGGCGCGGGTGCGCAGGAGAGCGAGGTCGGTGCCGGCCTGGGGTTCGGTCAGGCACATGGTGCCGGCCCATTCACCGCTCACCAGCTTGGCCAGGTAGTCGCGCCGCAACGCCTCGTCGCCATGCTTGTACAGGGCCAGCACGGCGCCCTCGGTCAGCCCCGAATAGACGCGGAAGGACAGGCTGGCGGCCATCAACATCTCGTGGAAGCACGCGGAGACCATCTGCGGGAAGCCCTGGCCGCCGTACTCGGTGGGTCCGGTCATGCTCGCCCAGCCGTTCTCGCTGTACTGCCGGTAGGCTTCGCGAAAGCCGGTGGGGGTGGTCACCACGCCATCCTTCAGCTTCGCGCCTTCCTCGTCGCTGTTGCGATTGAGCGGCGCCACCACCTGGCCGGTGTAGCGCGCGCCTTCCTCGAGCACGCCGTCGATCAGTTCGCGATCGATGCCGTTGCCCAGCAGTTCGCAATGCGCGCCGACATCGAACAGTTCATGGAGAACGAAGCGCATGTCGCGCAAGGGGGCCTGGTAATCCATCTCAGCGCGCCTCCTGCAGGTCGGCGAAGGCTCCGCCCTCGGCGGCCAGGCGCTCGACCAGGGACGCCGGCTTCCAGCGCGCGCCGTGGCGCTGTTCGAGGAAACGCAGGCGTTGCAGCAGCTCGGCCGCGCCGAGACGATCGGCCCAGGCCATGGGACCGCCCTCCGCGGCGGGGAAGCCGTAGCCGTTCAGGTAGACAGTGTCGATGTCGGCGCTACGGGCGGCGATACCCTCGTCGAGGATCTTCGCGCCCTCGTTGACCAGCGCCAGCAGGCAACGCTCGAGGATTTCCTCGTCGGCGAAATCGCGCCGCGGGTAGCCCAGCGTCTCGGCAACCCGGAGCACCAGGGCATCCACCTCGGTATCGTGCTCCGCCTGGCGGCTGCCCGGCGCGTAGCGGTAGTAACCGGCACCGCTCTTCTGGCCGAAGCGGCCCAGCTCGCAAAGGCGGTTGTCCACCTGCACGGCCGGCTGGTCCTGGCCGACCCCGGCCAACTCGCGGGCGCGCCACTCCAGGTCGATACCGACCACGTCGTACATGCGGAACGGCCCCATGGCGAAACCGAACGCCTGGAGAGCCCGGTCCACCTGGTACGGCAGGGCGCCTTCCAGCAGCATCAGGCGGGCCTCGGTGGCGTAGGGTTCGAGCATGCGGTTGCCGATGAAGCCGTGGCAGTTGCCGGCCACTACGCTGACCTTGCCCATCCGCTCGCCCAGCGCCAGGGCCGCCCCCAGCACCGCCGGCGCGGTCTGCGCGCCGCGCACGATCTCAAGCAGCCGCATGATGTGCGCCGGGCTGAAGAAGTGCAGGCCGAGCACCTGGCCCGGACGCGCGGTAACCGCGGCGATGGCGTCGATGTCCAGGTAGGAAGTATTGCTGGCCAGCACCGCGGAGGGCTTCAGCGCCGCGTCCAGCTCGCGGAAGATCGATTGCTTGAGTTCCAGGTTCTCGTAGACCGCCTCGATCACCAGGTCCGCCTCGCGCATCGCGGCGAGGTGCTGGACCGGCGTGATGCGGGCGCGGCGCGCGGCCGCTTCCTCTTCGCCGATGCGCCCCTGGCGCACGTTGTGCGCGTAGGTGTCGGCCACGGCGCCGAGCGCCTGGTTGAGCATCTGCGGGTTGCTGTCCAGCCACTGCACGTCGAGACCGGCGTTGGCCAGGCACATGACGATACCGCGACCCATGGTGCCGGCGCCGATCACCGCGGCCTGGCGGAAGGAAAAGTTCTGGCTCATGGTCTTGTCCTCGTTGTAGCGAGCGCAGTAGGAACGGTGGACGAAACCTGGGGCAGTCCGACCGCACAAAAAGCGACCACTACCTTAGGGGAAGGTCGTACTATTTTTGAAATTTAGTCTTGTGATAGCTGGAATTCAGGCAGTGAATATCCAAACCTTCGACCTCAACCTGCTACGCGTCCTTGACGCCCTGCTGCGCGAACGCAACGTCTCGCGCGCGGCGGAGCGCCTGGCGCTGAGCCAGCCGGCAGTGAGCAATGCACTGAACCGCCTGCGCGAGCTGCTCGACGACCCGCTGCTGGTCCGCGCCGGTCGTGCGATGCAGCCGACGCCCCGGGCGCTGGCGCTGGAAGCGCCGATCCGCGCGGCGCTGCGGCAGATCGAACAGAGCCTGGGCGACGGCGAGGGCTTCGATCCCGGGCGCAGCCGGCAGCGCTTCACCGTAGCGGTGACCGACTACGTCGAACTGATCTGCATGCCCGCCCTGATGCGCCGCCTGAGTGAGCGGGCGCCGGGAATCTCCATCGCCATCCAGCACCTGACCCCGACCTTGCCGGCCGAGGCGCTGGACAAAGGCGAACTGGACCTGGTGCTAGGCCGCTTCGAAAACGTCCCGGCGCGCTTCCAGCGCCGCCATTGGGCCAGCGAGACCCTGCAACTGGTCGCCCGACGTCAGCACCCGCTGCTGGCGCAGGCTCCCGACCTGGCCACCTTTCTGGAGCTACAGCACCTGTGGGTGCACGGCGGGCAGACCAAGGGGATGGTCGACCAGTGGCTGGGCAGCCAGGGGCTCAAGCGGCAAGTGGCCTACACCACACCGAACTACCTGCAGGCAGCGCACATCGCCGCGTACAGCGACCTGGTCGGCGTCCTGCCGCGACAACTGGCGCACTACTTCGAACGATTGCTGCCCCTGCAATCGTTCGACCTGCCGTTCGACCTCGGCCCGTTCCACCTGGAACTGGTGTTTCTGGCCCAGCGCGAACGCGACATCGCCCTGCAATGGCTGGTCGAACAGATCCGCCAGGTCGGGGCCGCCGGACCGGACTAGGGGAATCCGGGCAGTCAGAAGCGGTCGCGGATGACCAGTTCTTCCCGCGGCAGCTTGCCGCTGCGCGGCCAGGGTTCAACGGCCTTTTTCCCGACCGCGACCATCAGGCCGATCACATGGTTGTCCGGCAGGTTGATCAGCCGGGCCACGGCATCGAAGTCGAAACCATCCATCGGACACGAATCCAGGCCCTGGCCGCGGGCGACCAGCATCAGGGTCTGCGCCAGCAGGCCGCAACTGCGCATGGCTTCGTCGCGCTGTACCTGGGGCTTGCCGCGGTAGTAGGTGTCGATGGCGCCTGCCATGAACGCCTGTACCGCCTCGGGAGCACCGTCCCAGACCCGCTGCGCGTTGCGCTCCCAACTGTCGAGCTGGGCGCACACCACCACCAGCATCGCCGCGTCGGTGACCTGCGCCTGGTCCCAGGCCACTTCACGCAACTGCGTGCGCAATTGCAGATCGCTGACCTCGACCAGCCGCACGTGTTGCAGGTTGAAGGCGGAAGGCGCATGCAGCGCCAGGTCCAGGAGATGGTCCTTCTCTTCGCGAGTCAGGCTGAAGGATGAGTCGTAGCCCTTGATGGCACGGCGACTCCGAACGGCGTCTTCGATATGCATGGGGAGATCCACTGCGAGGGAACAAAGGGGCGCCCACTCTAGGGCATTGGCGAGAAGATAAACCAGACTTCAATAAATCCGACGCAGCCCCACAGCAGCTACTTACAGAATCAGGACTAGGACTATTCCTAGGAAGGAATTTTCCTAAGGAATTGTCCTATATTCCACTCCAATGCCAGCGCCTGGGAGAGGGCCCCTCCCGGGACGCACGAACGCAGAAAAATAAGGATGAACTCACGTAGGAGTAAGCTCATGAACAGGATGGGCCAACTGGCTTTGTTCGGTCTTCTTGTAGGAACCTCCAGCAACCTGTTCGCCGCCCCCGGCAGCATCAGCGGCGTCATCCGCTTCACCGGCGCCATTGTCGAGCCACCATGCTCGATGAGCGCTCCCCGCCAAGACGAAAGCAAGGGCAGCTTCCACCTCAGTGGCTGTCCCATGCAGGCGCGCACCGCGGAAGTCAGCATCCGCTCGATGAAGACCGGCGAGGTGCAACACCTGCAACCCAGCGACCTGGTCCTCGGGGAAAGGGATTTCTCGGCGCGCTATGAGCTGGCCGGAAGCGGTCGTCTGTAGTGGTCTACTGATCCCGGACACCGATTTAGGCGAGAATCCTCGCCGTGAGAGAGGTGTCTGATGAGCAAGCAACGACGTACGTTTTCCGCCGAGTTCAAACGAGAGGCCGCGGCCCTGGTGTTGGACCAAGGCTACAGCCATATCGACGCCTGCCGTTCGCTGGGGGTGGTGGATTCGGCCTTGCGCCGTTGGGTGAAGCAGCTCGAGGCGGAGCGCCAGGGTGTGACCCCGAAGAGCAAGGCGTTGACGCCTGAGCAGCAAAAGATCCAGGAGCTGGAAGCCCGGATCAACCGATTGGAGCGGGAGAAAGCGATATTAAAAAAGGCTACCGCTCTCTTGATGTCGGACGAACTCGATCGTACGCGCTGATAGACCAGTTGAGTGAGCAGGAGTCGGTGGAAGTGGTCTGTTCAGCTTTCGATGTGGCGCGGTCTTGCTACTACGTCCACCGTCTTCGACGGCGGCGTGTCGATGCTCGCCGCGTGGCGCTACGCAGCCAAGTCAACCAGTTGTTCAGCCAGAGTCGGGGCTCGGCCGGCAGCCGCAGCATTCTGGGCATGCTGCGCGAAGAGGGCGTGACCATCGGCCGTTTCCGAGTGCGTCGGTTGATGCGTGAGCTGGGCCTGGTCAGCAAGCAACCGGGCTCGCACGCCTACAAACAGGCCACGGTTGAGCGGCCGGATATCCCGAATCGGCTGAACCGCGAATTCGCGACCGAGCATCCCAATCAGGTGTGGTGTGGCGACATCACCTACGTCTGGGCGCAAGGCCGTTGGCACTACCTGGCCGCGGTGCTGGATCTGCATACCCGGCGGGTGATCGGCTGGGCGTTCTCGGCCAAGCCGGATGCCGAACTGGTGATCAAGGCCCTGGACATGGCCTACGAACAGCGCGGCAAGCCACAGCAGGTGCTGTTCCATTCAGACCAGGGCAGCCAGTACGCCAGCCGCCTGTTTCGGCAACGGCTCTGGCGCTATCGGATGCAGCAGAGCATGAGTCGCCGAGGGAATTGCTGGGATAACTCGCCGATGGAGCGCCTGTTCCGCAGTCTGAAGTCGGAGTGGGTCCCGTCAACGGGTTACCTGACGGCGCAGGAGGCCCAACGGGACATCAGTCATTACTTGATGCACCGCTACAACTGGATCAGGCCGCATCAATTCAACGACGGGTTACCACCTGCGGTGGCCGAAGAAAAACTCAACCCACTGTCCGGGATGGGTTGACCACTACAGTCGCTCCGGCAACTACCTGATCACCGTCACCTACCCCTGACGTTCGCCCATGAAAAAACCGCCCGAAGGCGGTTTTTTTCATGGTGCCGAAACGTGCTTACAGCTGCGGGCCGGCGGCCTTGATCGCATCGGAAACCTCGAATTTCTTGAAGTTTTCGATGAACTGCTTGGCCAGGCCCTTCGCCGCCTCGTCGTAGGCAGCCTTGTCAGCCCAGGTGTTGCGCGGGTTGAGCAGATTGGTCTCGACGCCCGGAACGGCCTTCGGCACGTCCAGGTTGATGATGTCCAGGTGCTCGGTTTCCGCGCCGATCAGCGCGCCGCTCTGGATCGCCGCGATCACGCCACGGGTGGTCGGGATGTTGAAGCGCTTGCCGACGCCGTAGCCACCGCCGGTCCAGCCGGTGTTGACCAGGTAGACCTTGGAGCCGAAGGCCTTGATACGCTTGATCAGCAGCTCGGCGTAGACACCGGCCGGACGCGGGAAGAAGGGAGCGCCGAAGCAGGTGGAGAAGGTCGACTTGATGCCGCCGCCGGAACCCATCTCGGTGGAGCCGACCAGCGCGGTGTAGCCGGACAGGAAGTGGTAGGCTGCCTGCTCGTTGTTCAGGATCGATACCGGCGGCAGTACGCCGGTCAGGTCGCAGGTCAGGAAGATCACCGCGTTGGGCTCGCCGCCGAGGTTCTTCTCCGAACGCTTCTCGACGTGCTCCAGCGGGTAGGCGGCGCGGCTGTTCTGGGTCAGGCTGTCGTCGGCGTAGTCGGGCACACGCTCTTCGTCGAGAACCACGTTCTCCAGCACGGCGCCGAACTTGATGGCTTTCCAGATGACCGGCTCGTTCTTCTCGGACAGGTCGATGCACTTGGCATAGCAACCGCCTTCGACGTTGAACACCACGCCCTCGCCCCAGCCGTGCTCGTCGTCACCGATCAGGTAACGGCTTTCATCGGCGGACAGGGTGGTCTTGCCGGTGCCGGACAGGCCGAAGAACAGGGTCACATCGCCCGCTTCGCCGATGTTGGCAGCGCAGTGCATCGGCAGCACGTCGCGCTCGGGCAGCAGGAAGTTCTGCACGGAGAACATGGCTTTCTTCATCTCGCCGGCATAGCGCATGCCTGCGATCAGCACTTTCTTCTGGGCGAAATTGAGGATCACGCAACCGTCGGAGTTGGTGCCGTCGCGCTCGGGCACGCATTCGAAGTTGGCGACATTGAGGACCTGCCACTCGTCCTTGCCGGCCGGGTTGTACTGCTCCGGCTCGATGAACAGGCAACGGCCGAACAGATTCTGCCAGGCGGTAGCGGTGGTCATCTTCACCGGCAGGTAGTAAGCCTCGGCGGAACCTACATGAACATGGGAAACGAAATGGTCCTGGGCGTTGTTGAACGCTTCCACGCGGGCCCACAGCGCATCGAACTTGTCGGCCGGGAACGGACGGTTGATGTTGCCCCAGGCGATCGCGTCCTTGGTGCTCGGCTCTTCGACGATGAAACGGTCGACCGGCGAACGGCCGGTACGATGGCCGGTGCGTACGACCAGCGAGCCGTTGGCGGCCAGTTCGCCCTCACCGCGGCGAATGGCTTCTTCTACCAGTTGGGCGGCGCTGATATCGGTGTACACGGCGTTGTTGGCTTGCGTCATGTGGTTCCCCGTCGGCCAGAGGCCGAGTCCTCCAAACTTCGTAGCGCTTCAAAAAACTCACTACAGGAAAAAAGTGGCGGGATTATGCCAGAAAAGCCCGCTGGATGAAAAATCGTCAGTGGCGGGTCTCGGAAGGCCCCTGGCTGCCAGCGCCAGCGAACAACTGGGCGACGTCGGAGGCGTCGAACAGGTAGCGCTGGTTGCAGAACTGGCAGTCGATGCTGATCGAGCCTTCTTCCTCCTCGAGCAGCCGCTCGCAGTCGGCCTGCCCGAGACTGACCAGGGCGTTGGCCGAACGTTCCCGCGAGCAACTGCAATGGAAGACCAGCGGTTGCGGCTCGAACAGGCGCACGGTTTCCTCGTGGTAGAGGCGGTGCAGGACGGTCTCGTTGTCCAGCGCCAGCAGCTCTTCGGCGGTCAGCGTGTCGGCCAGGGTGGTCAGGTGCTGCCAACTGGCCTCGCGGGCCTCGGGGTCCTTCAGGCGGTCGGCGGGAAGCTGCTGCAGCAGCAGGCCGCGGGCGCGGCGGCCGTTGGCGTTGAGCCAGAAACGGGTCGGCAGCTGTTCCGAGCTGGCGAAGTAGTTGGACAGGCATTCCGCCAGGTTCACCCCCTCCAGGGCGACGATCCCCTGGTAGCGCTGGCCCTTGACCGGGTCCACGGTGAGGGTCAGCACGCCTTCGGGCATCAGTTCCTGCATGCCGGCGTCGGCGCCGATGGACTCCGCCGAATAGCGGGCCAGGCCACGCACCTGGCGGTCGCTGGAACACTCCACCATCAACAGCGGAACCGCGCCGCTGGAGCGCGCCTGCAATACCAGCAGGCCGTCGAACTTGAGCGTGCCGCAGAGCAGCGAGGCCGCCGCGAGCATCTCCCCGAGCAGCTGCGCGACCGGTTCCGGATAGGGATGTTTGGCCAGCACTTCGCTGTAGCTGCGCTCGAGATCGACCATCTCGCCGCGCACGTCGGTATCGTCGAAAAGGAAACGCTGGCTCTGATCTGAATGGGACATGCGGGACACAACGCTACGAATGAGGGAATGACAAGTGAGTGACAAAGGCCTATAAAAGCGCGCTTCGTGACAGTCGTACGCCGACCCGGCGCCGATAGGGGGAAACGATTTTATGGATAATGCCTCTCCGTTCCAAGCGGCCTGGCAATGGCGCAAGTTCGCCACCTGTCATCTTCTGGCGCTCCTGCTGCTGATCCTGTGGCTCTGGGGCCCCACCCGCGAGCTGATGAACGGCTTCGACTTCTGGCTCTTCGACAAGCTCAACGGCTCCCTCGCCCTCAACGAAACCTGGCTGAAACTCTGGGGCCTGCTCAGTACCCGACCGTTCGACGCGGTGGTCGGAGTGATCCTGCTCTGCCTGCTGATTCGCGGCGACTGGCTGCTGCCGGCGAACCAGGTACGGCGGCTGACCTTCGGCTTCATCGTGACCCTGCTGATCCTGGTGGTGATCCGCGTGCTCTACGCGAAGATCGCCCACCATCTGCACTGGCAGCACGCCAGCCTGTCGATGCTGATGGACAAGGCCATCCACCTCAGCGACCACTTCCCGGACTGGGAACGCGTGTGGGAAATCAAGGACCGCTCCAAGCGCAGCTTCCCCGGCGACCACGCCTCGGTGCTGCTGGTCTGGGCGCTGTTCATGTCGCTGTTCGCTCGCCGCGCCGGGCAGTTCCTGCTGATCTGGACCCTGGCCGTGCTGTTCATGATGCCGCGCCTGGTAGCCGGCGCGCACTGGGGCCAGGACGACTACATCGGCGGCCTGCAGATGGCCCTGCTGGCCCTCGCCTGGGGCTGCTACACACCGCTGGCGGCGAAGGCCAGCGGCTGGCTGGTGCAGGTGACCGAACCGCTGTTCCGCCTGCTGGCGAAATTGCCGCTGATCGGCCGCCTCGGCGTGGTCCGCGACTCGGCCTGAGGCCATCCCGGTCTCCCCTGCGGGAGACCGGCGCTTCTCAGTCCTGGCCGCCGCGCAACTGGTGGATCTGCCGCCGCTGCTTCTTGCTCGGCCGCCCCTCTGTCTGTACGCCCAGCGCCCCGGCCTTGCGCATGGCCGCCGCGCGCTCGCGGCTTGCCACGCTGTCCGCGGTTTCCTCGTAGAGAGCCTGGGCCTCCGGCGCGCCACGCCGGACTACGGAAAGCGCGCGAATGGTCACGGTTCGCTCGTCGAAGCCCGTACGAATGGTCAACTCCTCCCCTACCCTGGGTTCCTTGCTCGGCTTGCACCGCTCGCCCCGGCAATGCACCTTGCCGCCCTCTATCGCGGCCTTGGCCAGCGCCCGGGTCTTGAAGAAGCGCGCCGCCCAGAGCCACTTGTCCAGGCGCACCTTGTCGTCGTCTTTCTCGCTCACTGGCATTTCCCGTATTCGTTCCGCCGCTGTCTCGCGACTGTCATCGACAGCCGCTAGGTTCGTCTTCGGCATCCTCGGGCAGCCGTCTGGCGGCCGCCCATAGCCCTGCTAGAATGCCGGCAAAACGCCTGGAATGCCTACCCGTGAAGACATTCGACCAGCTTTCCGTCATCGGTCTGCGCGAGTGGATCGCCTTTCCCGAACTGGGCATGGTCGGGCTGCGCGCGAAGATCGACACCGGCGCCAGCACCTCCAGCCTGCATGCCTCGGACATCGTTCCCTTCGAGCGCGACGGCGAGAAGTGGGTGCGCTTCACCGCCCACCTCGGCACGCTGGTGCAGCGCCGGCACCGTTGCGAAGCGCCGATGGTCGCGCGCAAGAGCATTCGCAGCTCCAACGGCCAGGCCCAGACCCGCTACGTGATCCGCACCACCCTGGCGCTGGGCGATCGCATGTGGCCGGTAGAGTTCACCCTGGCCTGCCGCAAGTCCATGCGCTATCGCGTGCTGCTCGGCTCCAAGGCGCTGATCGCCGGGCAACTGGTGGTCAACCCGGCCCTGGCCTACGTCCAGGATCGTCCCGAGTCGCCGGCCGCCCTGCCCGCGGCGACGAGCATCGACCTGCTCGACGGGAGCCCGGTTTGAGCCATTCGCCGGCAGCACCTGTCCAACCTCCATCCATTCCCGAAACGGCCGGTCCGATGCCTGCCGCGACGACAACCCACAGCCTCGCCGCCGCTGCCCGCCAGCCGGTCCAACCCATCCACAGGTGCTGAATGAAAATCGCCGTGCTGTCGCGCAATCCCCGGCTCTACTCGACCCGTCGCCTGGTGGAGGCCGGGCGGGAGCGCGGCCATGAAATGGTGGTCATCGATACGCTGCGCGCCTACATGAACATCGCCAGCCACAAGCCGCAGATCCACTACCGGGGACAACCGCTGGAAGGCTTCGACGCGGTGATCCCGCGCATCGGCGCCTCGGTGACCTTCTACGGCTGCGCGGTATTGCGCCAGTTCGAGATGATGGGCGTGTTCCCGCTCAACGAGTCGGTCGCCATCGCTCGCTCGCGGGACAAGCTGCGCTCGCTGCAACTGCTCTCGCGCAAGGGCATCGGCCTGCCGGTGACCGGCTTCGCCCACTCCCCGGACGATGTCCCGGACCTGATCGAGATGGTCGGTGGCGCACCGCTGGTGATCAAGCTGCTGGAGGGCACCCAGGGCATCGGCGTGGTCCTCTGCGAAACCGAGAAGGCCGCCGAATCGGTGCTCGAGGCTTTCATGGGGCTCAAGCACAACATCATGGTCCAGGAGTACATAAAGGAAGCCGGCGGCGCCGACATCCGCTGCTTCGTGGTCGGCGACAAGGTGATCGCCTCGATGAAGCGCCAGGCAGCGCCCGGCGAGTTCCGCTCCAACCTGCACCGAGGCGGCAGCGCCAGCCTGATCAAGATCACCCCGGAAGAACGCATGACCGCCATCCGCGCCGCCCGCGTGATGGGCCTGAACGTCGCCGGGGTGGACATCCTGCGCTCCAACCATGGTCCGCTGGTAATGGAGGTGAACTCCTCGCCGGGCCTGGAAGGTATCGAATCCACCACCGGCAAGGACATCGCCGGGATCATCATCCAGTACCTGGAAAAGAACGGCGGCCCCCACCTGGCCAGGACGAAGGGAAAGGGGTGAGCCGGACCAGACAACGCATGCGTTGTCCCAGCCCATCGGACGCACCGCATTACGCTGGCGATCCCGGCCTCGACAGAAGGTCCATGCCACGCTTGAATGAAGCACCGCCGCAACCGATGCCGGAAACCCCGCCGAACCCTGAGCTCTTCCGGCACTCGAATCCTTTCCTGACGCTTCACGGAATCGCCGCATGACCTCTCGTCCTTCCTCCGACCAGACCTGGCAGCCCATCGACGGCCGGGTGGCGCTGATCGCGCCAGCCTCGGCCATCGCCACCGAGGTGCTGGAGGCGACCCTGCGGCAACTGGAAGTGCACGGCGTGGACTACCATCTCGGCCGCCACGTCGAAGCCCGCTACCGCTACCTCGCCGGGACGGTCGAGCAGCGCCTGGAAGACCTGCACAACGCCTTCGACATGCCGGACATCACCGCGGTCTGGTGCCTGCGCGGCGGCTACGGCTGCGGCCAGTTGCTGCCGGGCCTGGACTGGGGGCGCCTGCAGGCGGCCTCTCCGCGACCACTGATCGGTTTCTCCGACATCTCGGTGTTGCTCAGCGCTTTCCACCGCCACGGCCTGCCTGCGATCCACGGCCCGGTGGCCACCGGACTCGGTCTGTCGCCGCTGAGCGCCCCCCGCGAGCAGCAGGAGCGGCTAGCCTCTCTGGCCTCGGTCAGCCGCTTGCTGGCCGGAATCGACCATGAACTCCCGGTGCAGCACCTCGGCGGACACAAGCAACGCGTCGAAGGCGCGCTGATCGGCGGCAACCTCACCGCCCTGGCCTGCATGGCCGGCACACTCGGCGGCCTGCACGCCCCGGCGGGGTCGATCCTGGTCCTGGAGGACGTCGGCGAACCCTACTACCGCCTGGAGCGCAGCCTCTGGCAATTGCTCGAAAGCATCGACGCGCGCCAGCTCGGCGCGATCTGCCTGGGCTCGTTCACCGATTGCCCGCGCAAGGAAGTCGCCCACAGCCTGGAGCGGATCTTCGGCGAATACGCCGCCGCCATCGAGGTGCCGCTCTACCACCACCTGCCCAGCGGGCATGGTGCGCAGAACCGAGCCTGGCCTTACGGGAAGACCGCGGTGCTCGAGGGAAACCGGTTGCGCTGGTAGGGACGGGGCGCGCCCTTCTCCGTAAGCGCGAGAGGGGCGGGAAGTGCCGCTGGAACGGCACAAACCCGTCGGGTATCAGGCCGCGCCGCGCGGCAGCAGCAACCCCAGCGGCAGGCAGACCCGCGCTTCCAGGCCGCCGCCATCGCGGTTGCGCAGTTCGACGCTGCCGCCGTGCTGGGCGGCGATGCGCTTGACGATCGCCAGGCCGAGGCCGGTGCCCTTGCCGCCACGCGCCTTGTCGCCACGGATGAAGGGATTGAAGATGCTGTCCACTTCCGCGGGATCGATGCCCTGGCCGCGATCGAGCACGCTCAGCACCACGTAGGGCGCCGCGCTTTCGCCGGCCACGTAGCTGGCCACCTCCACCGAACCGCCGCCGTGGTTCAGGGCATTGTCGATCAGGTTGCCCAGCAGACGCTTCATCGACACACGCCGCAACGGCATCGCCGGTACCGGTTGCAAGGCCATGCGCACCTGCTCGCGAGTCTGGTTGAACGGCGCCACGACCTCGCGCACCAGGTCGGTCAGGTCGCCCTCCTCCACCGGCTCGTCGCGGCCGTCGCGGATGAAGGCGAGGAACTGGTCGAGGATCGCGTCCATGTCCTCGATGTCGCGGATCATGTCCTCGACCATCTCCCGTTCGCTCTCCGGCAGCAACTCCAGCGACAGGCGCAGGCGCGTCAGCGGGGTGCGCAGGTCGTGGGAGACACCGGCCAACATCAATTCGCGTTCGCGCCCGCCCTGCTCGATGTCCTCGGCCATCTGGTTGAAGGCGCGATACACCTCGGCCATTTCACTCGGCGTCTCCGGTCCCAGCGGCAGGCGCACGCTGCGCCCCTGGCCGAACTGGCGTGCGGCGACCACCAGGCGCTTGAGCGGCTGGCTGAGCTGGCGGACGAAGATCCAGGCGGCGGCGGTGGAGAGCAGGCCGATGCCGAGGAACCAGCCGAGCACGCTCCAGATCCGTTGGCCACGCAAGGGATGCGGATACAGCGGCACCGCCAGCCAGCCTTCGCCGAGGCTCGGTGCGCGCACCCAGAGCTGCGACGGCTGGTGGATACGCAGGCGGGTCTCGGTATCCGGCCCCAGCTCCATCTGCATCTGCCGCTGGAAGATTTCCGTGTACGGCCAGTGCTGCTCGCCGGGCTGGTCGGCGCTGCTCGGCACCCAGCGCAGGCCGGAAGCCTTGGCGATGGCCGCGCGCGACTCCTCGTCGGCAGCCCAGAACGCGCGGATGGTCAGCGCCGCGCCGTGGCTGTACTGGCGGTCGACGATCACGTCCTCGTTCATCAGCAGGTAGACCAGGGTCAGCGCCTTGGAGAACAGCACGACGATCAGCACCAGCCAGAGGGTGCGGGCGAAGAAGCTTTGCGGGAACCAGAGCGGCGTTTTCATCGATCGGACCGGTTGCGCGCCGGCGGACGGGGCCGACGCCTGTTGCGGGTAAGACGACGCGGCCGGTGCATCGCTGCACCGGCCGCGCGGAGACTCAGGCCTTGCGCGCGTTGCCGTCCGGCACGAACACGTAGCCGACGCCCCAGACCGTCTGGATATAGCGCGGCTTGGACGGGTCCGGCTCGATCAGCCGGCGCAGGCGCGAGATCTGCACGTCGATGGAACGCTCCAGGGCATCCCACTCGCGGCCACGGGCGAGGTTCATCAGCTTGTCCCGGGTCAGCGGTTCGCGGGCGTGCTGCACCAGGGCCTTGAGCACGGCGAACTCGCCGGTGGTCAGCATGTGTACCTCGTCGCCCTTCTTCAGTTCGCGGGTGGCGAGGAACAGCTGGTAGTCGCCGAAGGTCACCACCTCGTCGGCACCGGCAGGCGCGCCGGGCACCAGCGGTGCCTGGCGGCGCAGCACGGCCTTGATCCGCGCCAGCAGTTCGCGCGGGTTGAACGGCTTGGCCAGGTAGTCGTCGGCGCCCAGTTCCAGGCCCTGGATGCGGCTGCCCTCGTCGCCCTTGGCGGTGAGCATGATGATCGGCACCTGGTTGTTCTGTTCGCGCAGGCGGCGGCAGGCAGTGAGGCCGTCCTCGCCGGGAAGCATCAGGTCGAGCACAACCAGCTGGAACAGTTCGCGGGATAGAAGGCGATCCATCTGCTCGGTGTTCTCCACCGCACGGACGCGGTAGCCCTGCTCGTCGAGGAAACGTTCGAGCAGGCGGCGCAGGCGGGCGTCGTCGTCGACGACGAGGATCTTTTCACCTTCGGCCAGGGCGGCAGGGTTCGACATAGAAACTCCCAGAATGAGTCAGGCGGGCATTATCGCCCAGGTAGCGGCTGGGCCGGACTGTCCATTGTTAGCAGATTTTTCCCCGACCAGCCGCCCTCCAAGGCGAAACTTGGCAGGTATAATGCGGCGCTTTTGCGGCGGGGCGTTGTCTACACGGCCCGTTTTCGTTCGTTTTACCAGGTGGATCAATGGACAGCATCAACACCCGTATCGCCGAAGAGCTCTCCGCACTGCCCTCCGGCCGCGTTCAACCGCAGCAAGTCGCCGCTGCCGTCGCCCTGCTCGACGAAGGCTCCACCGTTCCCTTCATCGCCCGTTACCGCAAAGAGGTCACCGGCAGCCTCGACGATACCCAGTTGCGCATGCTGGAAGAGCGCCTGCGCTATCTGCGCGAACTGGAAGAACGCCGCGGCGCGATCCTCGCCAGCATCGAGGAACAGGGCAAGCTGACCCCCGAACTGGCCCGCGACATCAAGCTTGCCGACACCAAGACCCGTCTCGAAGACCTCTACCTGCCTTATAAGCAGAAGCGCCGCACCAAGGGCCAGATCGCCCTGGAAGCCGGCCTCGGCGCGCTGGCCGACGCACTGTTCGACGACCCGACCCTGGTCCCGGAAAGCGAGGCCGCGCGTTTCGTCGACGCCGAGAAAGGCTTCGCCGACGTCAAGGCGGTGCTGGAAGGCGCCAAGTACATCCTCATGGAGCGCTTCGCCGAAGACGCCACGCTGCTCGACAAGCTGCGCGTGTTCATGAAGAACGAAGCGACCCTGACCGCCCGCGTGGTCCCCGGCAAGGAACAGGAAGGCGCCAAGTTCAGCGACTACTTCGAACACGACGAGCCGCTGAAAAGCGCCCCGTCGCACCGCGCCCTGGCAATCTTCCGCGGACGCAACGAAGGCGTCCTCAGCGCTTCGCTGAAGGTCGGCGAGGAAGCGCCGGGCACCCTGCACCCATGCGAGGTCATGATCGCCGAGCGCTTCGGCCTGTCCAACCAGGGCCGCGCCGCCGACAAGTGGCTGGCCGAGGTGGTGCGCTGGACATGGAAGGTCAAGCTCTATACCCACCTGGAAACCGACCTGTTCGGCGAGCTCCGCGACGGCGCCGAGGACGAGGCGATCAGCGTGTTCGCGCGCAACCTGCACGACCTGCTGCTGGCCGCCCCGGCCGGCCCGCGCGCCACCCTCGGCCTCGACCCGGGCCTGCGCACCGGGGTCAAGGTCGCGGTGGTCGACGCCACCGGCAAGCTGCTGGACACCGCCACCGTCTACCCGCATGCGCCGAAGAACCAGTGGGACCAGACCCTCGCCGTGCTCGCCGCGCTCTGCGCCAAGCACCAGGTCGAGCTGATCGCCATCGGCAACGGCACCGCCAGCCGCGAGACCGACAAGCTGGCCGGCGAACTGATCAAGAAGTATCCGGGCATGAAGCTGACCAAGATCATGGTCAGCGAGGCCGGCGCATCGGTGTATTCCGCCTCCGAACTGGCGGCGAAGGAGTTCCCCGAGCTGGACGTGTCCCTGCGCGGCGCCGTGTCCATCGCCCGCCGCCTGCAGGACCCGCTGGCGGAGCTGGTGAAGATCGAGCCCAAGTCGATCGGCGTCGGCCAGTACCAGCACGACGTGTCCCAGCTGAAGCTGGCGCGTAGCCTGGACGCGGTGGTCGAGGATTGCGTGAACGCCGTCGGCGTCGACGTCAACACCGCCTCCGCCGCCCTGCTGGCACGCATCTCCGGCCTCAACTCGACGCTGGCGCAGAACATCGTCGCGCACCGCGACGCCAACGGCGCGTTCCGCACCCGCGACGAGCTGAAGAAGGTCAGCCGCCTGGGCGAGAAGACCTTCGAGCAAGCCGCCGGCTTCCTCCGCGTGATGAACGGCGACAACCCGCTGGACGCCTCGGCGGTGCACCCGGAGACCTATCCGCTGGTGCAGCGCATCGCCGCCGACACCGAGCGCGACATCCGCTCGCTGATCGGCGACTCGGCGTTCCTCAAGCGCCTCGACCCGAAGAAGTTCACCGACGAGACCTTCGGCCTGCCGACCGTCACCGACATCCTCAAGGAACTCGACAAGCCCGGCCGCGACCCGCGTCCGGAGTTCAAGACCGCAGAGTTCCAGGAAGGCGTCGAGAGCCTCAAGGACCTCAAGCCGGGCATGGTCCTGGAGGGCGTGGTGACCAACGTCACCAACTTCGGCGCATTCGTCGACATCGGCGTCCACCAGGACGGCCTGGTGCACATCTCGGCGCTGTCCGAGAAGTTCGTCAAGGATCCGTACGAAGTGGTCAAGGCCGGCGACATCGTCAAGGTCAAGGTCATGGAAGTGGACATTCCGCGCAACCGTGTCGGCCTGTCCATGCGCATGAGCGACACCCCCGGCGAGAAGGTCGAAGGCCAGCGCGGCGGGCGTCCCGCCGGCGGCGGCCAGCCGCGCCAGGAGCGTGGCGCCCCGCGCGGACAGAGCGCGCCGCCGGCGAACAACGCCATGGCCGCGCTGTTCGCCAACGCCAAGCAACTGAAGAAGAAGTGACGGAGCCGTCCATGAGCGAGATGCCCGCCCGCGAGCAGATGATCAGCGCCTACAGCGAACTGGTCGGCCTGGACCCGGTCAGCCTCGGCGACGGAGTCGCCGAGGTACGCCTGCCGATGGCCGCGCACCTGCGCAACCGCGGCGGGGTCATGCACGGCGGCGCGCTGTTCTCGCTGATGGACGTGACCATGGGGCTGGCCTGCTCCAGTTCCCATGGTTTCGACCGCCAGAGCGTCACCCTGGAATGCAAGATCAACTACATCCGCGCCGTCGCCGACGGCGAGGTGCGCTGCGTCGCCCGCGTCCTCCATGCCGGGCGCCGCAGCCTGGTGGTGGAAGCCGAGGTGCGGCAAGGCGACAAACTGGTCGCGAAAGGACAAGGTACCTTCGCCCAGTTGTAAACCGGCGCGGCCGCCATGCGGCAGAATGGCGCGCAACGGCGATCCCGATCCGTGCCGGGTGCCCGCCTCGACGGCTCCTGCCGAAGGCGCGGCGACCGGCCCCAGGACGAAGCGAAAACGCATTTACGTCCTCCCTCTTGTAGACCGCTCGGTCCACCCTCATATTGGGGCGACCGATCTGGGACGCGATCACAAGGAATCCCGACTTGAGCGATCTTCTCTCCCGCCGCCTGGCTCTGCTCGGCGCCGCAGCCAACCTGCCCCTGCTGACCGAGTGCCTGCATGGCATCGAGCGCGAATGCCTGCGAGTCGATAGCGACGGCAAGCTGGCGCTCACCCCCCACCCCCGGGCCCTGGGTTCGACCCTGACCCATCCACAGATCACTACCGACTACTCCGAGGCCTTGCTGGAGTTCATCACGCCCACGGAAACCGACGTCGCCGACACTCTGGCCGATCTCGAGCGCATCCACCGCTTCGCCAGTTCGAAGCTGGACGGCGAATACCTGTGGAGCCCATCGATGCCCTGCGAGCTGCCGGACGAGGAGAGCATCCCGATCGCCCGCTACGGCAGCTCGATGATCGGCCGCCTGAAGTACGTCTACCGCAAGGGCCTGGCGCTGCGCTACGGCAAGACCATGCAGTGCATCGCCGGCATCCACTACAACTTCTCCCTGCCGGAGAGGCTCTGGCCGCTGCTGCGCCAGGCCGAAGGCAGCGAGCTATCGGAACGCGACTACCAGTCCGCCGCCTACATCGCCCTGATTCGCAATTTCCGCCGCTACAGCTGGCTGCTGATGTACCTGTTCGGCGCCTCGCCGGCCCTCGACGCCGGCTTCCTGCGTGGCCGCCCGAGCCAGTTGGAGCGCCTCGACGAACACACGCTCTACCTGCCCTACGCCACCAGCCTGCGGATGAGCGACCTGGGCTACCAGAACAACGCCCAGGCCGGCCTGACGCCCTGCTACAACGACCTGCAGAGCTACATCGACAGCCTGCGCCAGGCGGTCAGCACGCCCTACCCGCCCTACGAGAAGGTCGGCACCAAGCAGGATGGCGAATGGGTGCAGCTGAACACCAACATCCTGCAGATCGAGAACGAGTACTACTCGAGCATCCGGCCAAAGCGCGTCACCTACACCGGCGAGCGTCCGGTGCAGGCCCTGGCCGCTCGCGGCGTGCAGTACGTGGAAGTGCGCTGCCTGGACATCAACCCGTTCCTGCCGCTGGGCATCGACCTGGACGAGGCGCGCTTCCTCGACGCCTTCCTGCTGTTCTGCGCGTTCAGCGACAGCCCGCTGCTGAACGGCGAGTGCAGCGACGCCACCGACAACTTCCTCGCCGTGGTCAAGGAAGGCAGGCGGCCGGGCCTGCAATTGCAACGTCGCGGCCAACCGGTGGAATTGCAGGTCTGGGCCAACGAGCTGCTCGAACGAATCGCCGACACCGCGGCGCTGCTCGACCGCGCACGCGGCGGCGAAGCCCACGCGGCGGCGCTGGCAGCGCAGCGGGCTAAGGTGGCCGATGCCGAACTGACGCCTTCGGCGCAGGTGCTGAAGGTCATGCGCGAGCGCGGCGAGAGCTTCGAAGCGTTCTCCCTGCGCCAGAGCCGCGAACACGCGGAGTATTTCCGCCAGCATCCGCTGGCCGCCGAAGAGCAGGCACGCTTCGAGAAGATGGCCAGCGACTCCCTGGCCGAACAGACGGAGCTGGAACGCGACCAGGATGGCGACTTCGATACCTTCGTCGCCGCCTACCAGGCGAGCATCCTCGGCCTGATCAGCAACTGAGCGAAGCCGGCGCGCCCCTGCGCCCAGGGACGCGCCGGCGGATCACAGGCTCTTCTCGAATACCTGCGAATTGCGCTGGAAGTTGTACAGCGAGGCCCGCGCCGCCGGTAGCCGCTCTACGCTGCTGGGCTGGAAGCCGCGCTCGCGGAACCAGTGCGCGGTCCGCGTGGTGAGCACGAACAGGGTCTTCAGGCCGAGTCCGCGCGCGCGCTCCTCGATCCGCTCCAGCAGTTCGTCGCCACGCCCGCCGTGGCGGTACTCCGGGTTGACCGCCAGACAGGCCAGCTCGCCCGCCTCGGAATCGGCGATCGGGTAGAGCGCGGCGCAGGCGATGATCAGCCCTTCGCGCTCGACGATGCTGAACTGTTCGATCTCGCGTTCCAGCACCTCGCGGGAACGGCGTACCAGGATGCCCTGCTCTTCCAGCGGGCGGATCAGCTCGATCAGCCCGCCAACGTCCTCGATGCCCGCCTCGCGCAACTGCTCGAACTGCTCCTGGGCGACCAGGGTGCCGTTGCCGGTGCGGGTGAACAGCTCGCTGAGCAGCGCGCCGTCCTCGGTGTAGCTGACGATATGGCTGCGCTTGACCCCGGCCCGGCAGGCCTGCGCCGCGGCGTCCAGCAGCTCGGCCTGGTAGCTGTTGCCCAGCCGTTGCAGGTGCGCGGGCACCTGCTGCGGGCGCAGTTCGCGGACCAGCTTGCCGGATGCGTCCAGCAGGCCCTGTTCGGCGCCGTAGAGAATCAGCTTTTCCGCTTCCAGGTCGATGGCGGCGCGCATGGCCACGTCTTCGCAGGCCAGGTTGAAGATTTCCCCGGTCGGCGAGTAGCCCAGCGGCGAGAGCAGGACGATGCTGCGCTCGTCGAGAAGGCGGCCAATGCCCTTGCGGTCGATGCGACGGACCTCACCGGTATGGTGGTAGTCGACACCCTCGACCACGCCGATCGGCCGCGCGGTGACCAGGTTGCCGCCAGCGACCCGCAGGCGCGCGCCCTGCATCGGCGAGGCGGCCATGTCCATCGACAGCCGCGCCTCGATGGCGATGCGCAGACTACCCACGGCGTCGATGACGCATTCCAGGGTCGGCGCATCGGTCACTCGCAGGTCGCGGTGATAGCGCGGAGCCAGGCCGCGCGCGGCCAGGCGCGCCTCGATCTGCGGGCGCGAACCGTGCACCAGCACCAGGCGCGCGCCGAGGCTGTGGAGAAGGACCAGGTCGTGGACGATATTGCCGAAATTGGGATGCTCCACCCCTTCGCCGGGGAGCATGACCACGAAGGTGCGGTCCCGGTGCGAGTTGATGTAGGGCGAAGCGTGACGTAACCAGTTGACGTAGTCGGGCATGGTGGGGAAAGCCTGTCGTTTCGTGAGCGAGAGCAAAGCGTGAGCGGCCGGGACGGCCCGAAGGGCGCCGTTATCGTCGTCGCAGCAACATCGACAGGCTTCTCCTCACTTTCTGGTTAACGAGACGGATGGATCACGCGCGAGTTTAAACCCTCGGCGGCCCCGCAGCGGCGGGATTCGACCATGGTACGGGGCTTGGGGCCGGACCGAACCGTTTTACCACTATTTCTGAAAAAAACTATCCGAAAACCCCGGTTAACTCGCGCAGCGCTTTTTCGCTAGGCTGCCTCGTTCGCCGTGCCGTCCGGCGCGCACCCACGCGAACGAGGAAAATCCATGAGCGAATACTTCCATCACGTCCTGGTCGGCCTGCTCGCCGTGCTCCCGGTAGCCAACCCGCTGACCAGCGTCTCGCTGCTGCTCGGCCTCGGCGGCAGCCTGCCGCCGGCGGAGCGCAACCGGCAGATATTCAAGGCCAGCCTCTACGTGGCGCTGATCATGCTGGTCAGCTTCTACGGCGGCAGCCTGGTGATGCAGGTGTTCGGCATCTCCATTCCCGGCCTGCGCATCGCCGGCGGGCTGATCGTCGCCTATATCGGCTTCACCATGCTGTTCCCCGCCACCACGCCGGACGAGACCGAAGTCCAGCACGACCTGCTGTCGGACGAGGAAAAGATCACCCCGCACTTCCGCGACCTGTCCTTCGTTCCGCTGGCCCTGCCGGGTACCGCGGGGCCGGGGACCATCGCCCTGGTGGTCAGCTCGGCGTCGACGCTGCAATCCACCTACGGAAGCATTCCGCTGTTCATCCACCTCGCGGCGATCACCGTCACCCTGCTCACCGCGCTGATCTTCTGGATCGCCCTGCAAAGCTCCGGGCGCATCATGAAGTTCCTCGGCGAATCCGGGATCGACGCCATCTCGCGAGTGGTCGGCTTCCTGCTGGTGGCGATGGGCGTGCAGTTCGTCATCAACGGCGGCTTCGAGCTGGTCGCCGGCCACGCCGCGCTTCAGTCGGCGGCGGGCGTCAGGCAGTAATGCTGGATCAGCCGGCGCAGCACGCCGACCATCGGTTCGATACGCGCCAGTTCGAGGTGCTCGTCGGGCTGGTGGGCACAGGCGATGTCGCCGGCACCGAGGACCAGGGTCTCGCTGCCCAGGCGCTGGAAGTACGGCGCCTCGGTACCGAACGCCACGGCCTCGGCGCGATGCCCGGTCAGGCGTTCGGCGACGCGTACCAGTTCGCTGTCCTGCGCCTGTTCGAACGGCGGCACGGCAGGGAACAGCGGCTGGTAGTCGATGCTCACCTTGTGCCGTTCGGCCAGCGGCCGCAGGCGCTGGCGGATCGCCTCGCGCAACTGCTCAGGCTGCATGCCGGGTAGCGGGCGCAGGTCGAATTCCAGCGAACACTGGCCGCAGATGCGGTTGGGATTGTCGCCGCCGTGGATGCAACCGAAGTTCAGGGTCGGCTGGGGCACGCTGAACTGCGGGTTGTTCCAGGCCTGCTGCCATTCCCCGCGCAGCGCCATCAGCTCACCGATGGTCGCGTGCATCGCCTCCAGGGCGCTGCGCCCGAGGTTCGGATCGGACGAATGGCCGCTCTGCCCGAGAATCTCGATGCGCTCCATCATCACCCCCTTGTGCAGGCGTATCGGCCGCAGGTTGGTCGGCTCGCCGATCACCGTGGCGCGCCCCAGCGGCCGCCCGCTTTCGGCGAGGGCACGGGCGCCGGCCATCGAGCTTTCCTCGTCGCAGGTGGCGAGGATCATCAGCGGCTGGCGGAACGGCTGGTCGAGCAGCGGCAGCAGGGCCTCGATGACCAGCGGGAAGAAGCCCTTCATGTCGCAACTGCCGAGGCCGTACCAGCGGCCGTCGCGCTCGTCCAGGCGCAGCGGATCGCTGCTCCACAGCGCTTCGTCGTAGGGCACGGTATCGGTGTGGCCGGCCAGCACCAGCCCGCCGGGACCGCTGCCGTAGCTGGCCAGCAGGTTGAACTTGCCCGGCGAGACTTCCCGGATCTCGCAGCGGAAGCCTAGATCGCCCAACCAGGAGGCCAGCAGGTCGACCACCGGGCGGTTGGTCTGGTCCAGCTCGGGCTGGGTGCAACTGACGGAAGACGCGGCGATCAGCGCGCCGAACTGGTCTTTCAGAGACGGCAACGGCATGGGACTCTCCACACGGATCGAGCCCCATCATGGCCTATCGCGGCGGTGGATAAAACCGTCCGTTCCGGTTCCGCCTGCGCCAGCCGACGAAGACCGCGCTCAGGCACCGAACAGCGCGCGCAGGACCAGGAAGAACAGGATCGCCAGCACCGCGCCGGCCGGCAGGGTCACTACCCAGGACAGGAAGATCGAGCCGATCACCCGCAGGTTGAGCGCGCCGATACCGCGCGCCATGCCGATGCCGAGCACCGCGCCGACCAGGGTATGGGTAGTGGACACCGGCAGGCCGATGGCCGAGGCGCCAACCACCGTGGAGGCGGTCGCCAGCTCGGCGGCGAAGCCGCGGCTGGGGGTCAGCTCGGTGATCTCCCGGCCGATGGTCGCGATCACCCGGTAGCCATAGGTAGCCAGGCCGATGACGATGCCCACCGCACCCAGCAGCAGTACCCAGGACGGCACCGGTGAGCGGGTCACCAGTTCCAGGTCGCCGCCGGCCTGGACCACTGCGACGACCGCCGCCACCGGGCCGATGGCGTTGGCCACGTCGTTGGCGCCATGGGCGAAAGCCATGGAGCAGGCGGTGAAGATCATCAGCACCGCGAAGACCCGCTCGACGCTGGCGAAGCCGCCACGCGGATCGGCTCCGCCAGTGGGTCGGATGCGCAACAGCAGGACGATGCCCAGGCCCATTACCAGGCCACCGGCGAGCAACGCCAGGCCCAGCGTCTGGATGCCGGAAAGCTCCAGGCCGACATGCTTCAGGCCCTTGCCGACGGTCATCAGCGCGACCATGAAGCCCGCCAGGAACATGTACAGCGGCACGTAGCGGCGCGCGCTGCGGAACGGGTCCTCGGCATGCAGTACCAGCCACTGCACGCTCCTGAACAGGGTGAAGGCGAGCAGCCCGGACAGCACCGGCGTCACCACCCAACTGGCGACGATCGGGCCGATCGCGCCCCAGTGCACCGCGTGCACCGAGACACCGACCGAGGCGAAGCCGATGATCGCGCCGACGATGGAGTGGGTGGTCGACACCGGCCAGCCCTTGATCGTCGCCAGCAACAGCCAGACCCCGGCGGCCAGCAAGGCCGAGAGCATGCCGAAGACCAGCAGGTCGGGGGTCATGTACTGCGGGTCGACGATGCCGCTCCTGATCGTTTCGGTGACCTCGCCGCCGGCGAAGTAGGCACCGCAGAACTCGAAGACCATCGCCACCAGGATCGCCTGGCGGATGGTCAGCGCCCGTGAGCCCACCGAGGTGCCCATGGCGTTGGCGACGTCGTTGGCGCCGACGCCCCAGGCCATGAAGAAACCGAACAGGCAGGCGAGTACGAGGAAGGCGAAGCCGTGGTCGGCGATCAGGGACATGGGCGGGGATCCGTATGCGGGCAGAAGGCGGAAAGAAACCTGGCGCTCAACGCGCCAGCAATTGCTCCAGGCGGTTGCCGACCCGCTGGGCGCGGTCGGCGACATCGCCGATCCATTCGATGATCTGGTAGAGGAACATCACGTCCACCGGCGGCAGCTCGCTTTCCAGGCGGAACAGCTCGCGGCGCACCTCGACCTGGATGCGGTCGGTGTCGTTCTCGATCGCCTCGAGTTCCTCCACCATGCTCTCCACCAGACTGGTCTCGCGCCCGCCGAAGCCGGTCTCGAGCAGTTCGTTGAGTTCGTTGACTACCCGCAACGCCTGGGCGCTGGCGTCCACCGAGCGCTGCACGTAGGCGAGCATCTGGCCCTGCAGCGGCAGCGGGATGCGCATGCGCCGGCCCAGCATCAGCCCGGCGATGTCCTTGGCGCGATTGGCGACTTTGTCCTGTACACTGAGCAGCTCCAACAGATCGGAGCGCGGCACCGGAAGGAACAGGCTCTTGGGCAGGTGCATCCGGACGTTCTTCTTCAGCCGATCGGCTTCCTGCTCCAGTCGCACCATGTCCTGCTGAACCTGTTCGACCTGCGCCCAGTCCTCGGCGATCACCGCGCGGAAGAACGGCAACAGGCCGGCCGCGCATTCGTGGGCCTTGGCGATGTGCTGCTGCATCGGCCCGATCGGCGAACGGCCGAACAGGCTGATGAACGGATTGGTCGGCATGGAACGCCTCCCTGGTGGAAATGCCGAAAAGTATAGGCCACCCACCCCGCGCGCCTTTGATCTGGAACACCTTCACCCGCGGACGCCTGGCGTCCCGAGCCGGACATCGCCCCATGCAGAAAGAAACCGAAATCAAACTCCGCGTCAGCCGCGCCACCCTGGAAGCCTTGCAGGAGCACCCGTTGCTGAAGAAACGCAACAAATCGGGCTGGGAGCGCCGCGAACTGTACAACCAGTACTACGACACCCCCGGCCGCGAGCTGGCCCGGGCCAAGGTCGCGCTGCGCATGCGCCGCGACGGCGAGCAGTACATCCAGACGCTGAAGAGCCGCGGGCAGAGCGTGGCCGGGCTGTCCGAACGCAACGAGTGGGACTGGTACCTGGAAAAGAACAAGCTCGACCTGAAGAAACTCGACGACAAGTGCTGGCCGGCGGCCCTCAAGGACCTCGACAAGAAGCAGCTCAAGCCGATCTTCAGCACCGACTTCGTCCGCCAGCGCGCCGAGATCGCCTGGGGCCGCGGCAAGGCCAGGGTAGTCGTGGAGGCGGCGCTCGACCTGGGCAAGGTGGTCGCCGGCGACAACCAGGAGGAAATCTGCGAACTGGAGCTGGAACTGCGCCAGGGCGATGCCGCCGCGCTGCTGGAGCTGGCCGCGGAACTGGCCGCCGACCTGCCGCTGATGCCCTGCGACATCAGCAAGGCCGAGCGCGGCTACCGCCTGTTCGACCCGAACAGCTACGAGGTCGATCCCCCGGCGCAGAAACTGCTGGCGGAAACCCCGCTGGACGGTGCCTTCGCCGCCATCGCCTGGTACCTGCTCGGCAGCAGCCAGCGACTGGCCGAACAGTATCGCTTCAACGGCCACTGGCGCCTGCTGGAGGACTGGCTGCAACACCTGCAGGACCTGCGTACCCTGCTCGGCAGCCTCGGCCAGGCGGTGCCACGCGCCAGCAGTCGCGAGCTGCGCGAAGCGCTGGACGCTCTCCTCGCCGACTGGGCGCCGCGCATCGAGCGCGGCCGTGACGACGAGATGCTACGCCAGCAGGCGCCGCAACTGTTCCGCGGCGAACTCGACGAGACCCGCTGGGGCCTGTTCTCCCTGAATGCCTCGCGCTGGCTGCTGGCCAAGGCCTGGACCGAGTCGCGCAACGAGCGCGGCAACCGCCAGGGCTCTGCCGCGCTGGGCAAGTGGCTGCTGCGCAGCCTTGCCGAAGAAGCCCAGGCCACGCCGCTGGCGCGCGCCCATCAGCATCCCGAGCTGCTCCCCGACCAAGCGCCGCGCCTGCAGCGCATGCTTACCTGGTTGCGCCTGGCGCGCGGCGTGCTCGACCTGCCGGAAGCCGACCGCCTCTACGGCGAACTGGCCAAGTTGCTGGAGCTGCTGCGGCAACCTGTCGATGCCGAGCGCCTGGCTGCCCGCGCCACGCAGGCCCATACTGTGCTGACGCTCAAACCCTGGAAGGCGCTGATGAAATAAGCTTCGCCGCTACCGCCATCATCCGAAGGGAGTCTGCATGTCCGTGTTCGCCACCGCCGCCCAGGACCGCCTGCTGGACCTCGGCGACCTGCTCCGCGAGCTGGTCGCCCAGGGCCGGGTCGGGCAGGAGCAGGCCGAACAGTGCCTGGCGATCCGCCGCAGCGCGGTGCGCAACCAGCAGCATCCGCTGGAGTTCCTCGCCGCGCAGCAGGTCGAGGATCTCAAGCGCCCCGGACGCAAGCTCGACCTGGAGACCCTCACCCAGTGGCTGGCCGAGTACGCCGGCCAGCCCTACCTGCGCATCGACCCGCTGAAGATCGACGTCGCCGCGGTGACTCCGCTGATGTCCTACGCCTTCGCCCAGCGCCATGGCATCCTCGCCGTCGCGCTGAGTCCGGAGGAAGTCACCATCGCCAGCGCCCAGCCCTTCGTACAGGGCTGGGAAAGCAACCTGGTGCATGTGCTCAAGCGACCGATCAAGCGGGTGGTGGCGAACCCGGCGGACATCCAGCGCTACACCGTCGAGTTCTTCCGCCTGGCCCGCTCGGTCAGCGGCGCCACCTCGCCGGACCAGAAGATCAGCGGCGTCGGCAACTTCGAGCAGTTGCTCAACCTCGGCGCCGCCGACCAGGAGCCGGACGCCAACGACGCGCACATCGTCACCATCGTCGACTGGCTGTTCCAGTACGCCTTCCAGCAGCGCGCCAGCGACATCCACATCGAGCCGCGCCGCGAGCAGGGCACCGTGCGCTTCCGTATCGACGGCGTGCTGCACAACGTCTACCAGTTCCCGCCGCAGGTGACCATGGCGGTGGTCAGCCGCCTGAAGTCGCTGGGACGGATGAACGTGGCGGAGAAACGCAAGCCGCAGGACGGCCGGGTCAAGACCAAGACCCCGGACGGCGCCGAGGTGGAGCTGCGCCTGTCGACCCTGCCCACCGCCTTCGGCGAGAAGATGGTGATGCGCATCTTCGACCCCGAGGTGCTGCTCAAGAGCTTCGACCAGCTCGGCTTCTCCGCCGACGACCTGCGCCGCTGGCAGAGCATGACCAGCCAGCCCAACGGCATCATCCTGGTCACCGGCCCCACCGGCTCGGGCAAGACCACCACGCTCTACACCACGCTCAAGCAACTGGCCACCGACGAGGTGAACGTCTGCACCATCGAGGACCCGATCGAGATGATCGAGCCCTCGTTCAACCAGATGCAGGTCCAGCACAACATCGACCTGACCTTCGCCAGCGGCGTACGCGCCCTGCTGCGGCAGGACCCGGACATCATCATGGTCGGCGAGATCCGCGACCTGGAGACCGCCGAGATGGCGATCCAGGCGGCGCTCACCGGGCACCTGGTGCTCTCCACCCTGCACACCAACGACTCGCCCACGGCGATCACCCGCCTGCTCGAACTGGGCGTGCCCTACTACCTGATCCGCGCCACGGTGCTCGGGGTCATGGCCCAGCGCCTGGTGCGCACACTCTGCCCGCACTGCAAGGCGCCGATGCAACTGGCGGACAGCGACTGGCACGAACTGACCCGCCCCTGGAGCGCCCCGCCGCCCAGCGGCGCGCACCAGGCCGTGGGTTGCCTGGAGTGCCGCGACACCGGCTATCGCGGGCGCGCCGGCGTCTATGAAATCATGCTGCTCAGCGATAGCCTGAAAGAACTGATCACCGCCGACACCGACCTGGTCGCCCTGCGCCGCCAGGCGTACAAAGAAGGCACCCGCAGCCTGCGCCTGTCCGGCGCGCAGAAGGTCGCCGCGGGTATCAGTACGCTGGAGGAAGTACTGCGGGTGACCCCGCAGAGCGAACAGAAGTAGCGGCACATCCCGTCGGCGGAGTTCCGACGGTTGCACGGCACAACGCCGGACGGGCCTGCCAGGCCCACAGACAAGGGTGTAGACGATGACGAGCGCTCCCCCCGCCGTCCCCGCGCCGACGCTCCCCAGCCCCGGCGCACCGCACCTGCGGCGAGCCGCGAGCGGCGTCCCTGGCCCGATGTGGCTCGGCCGGCCGCCGAGCCGGCGCTGAGGGCCGGCCGATGGAAATCCTGCTGCTACGCCTGGACTTCTGGGACTGGCTGGCCTTCGGTACCGTCCTCCTGCTCCTGGAAATCTTCGGTGCCGGCGGCTATCTGCTGCGGGTCGGCCTCACCGCCGCTTGTGTCGGTGCGCTCGGCGCGCTCCTGCCGGGACTGGCCTGGCCCTGGCAGGTAGGGCTGTTCGTCCTGCTCTCCGGGCTGGTCGCCACCTTGCATCGACGCCGTCGCCGCAAGGCCGGTAGCGTCGAGGAAACGCCAGGGTTGCAGCGACGCGGCGACGACCTGTTCGGCCGCACCTTTCCCTTGCACCGGGCGATCGTCGGCGGGCTCGGCGAGCTGCGCGTCGAGGACGCGTTATGGCTGGTCAGCGGTCCCGACCTGCCGCGCGGCGCCCTGGTCCGGGTCACCGGCCAGGACGGCGCCCTGCTGCACGTCGAGCCTGCCGCGCCCTGAATCGCTGTAGCTCCCGGCCGGCGGGGGCTGTACGGCAGCGGAAAAAGCGACCGGACGGTCATCCCCGCTGGAACTCCGCGACGGCAAACGCGATCTGATGTAACACGCAGCCCCCTATCAGGAGTTCCCCCATGCGTTCCGTCAAACTCGCCGCCGCCACCCTGGTCATCGCCGCCCTGCCGCTGGGCTCGGCCATGGCCGATACCTTCTGGCGCAACATCATTTCCTCGGGTGCCACCACGGCCTCCACCTACCTGACCTTCCGCCACGACCACAAGCTGATCGTCGCCGCGCAGGACGACGCCGGCAGCTACATCGCCAGCGACGGCGCGATCCGCGGGCCGTACCTGGAAGCCGCCCTGCAGAAGCTGCGCAACGACAACCCGGACCTGCAGGCCAGCGACATGGAACTGGCCAGCGCGATCCTCGCCGGCGGCGAGCAGTCCGCCGTCCAGCAGTAGGCCCCGGCGACCTCGCCTCCGCCCGGAGGCGAGGTCACTCGCGGTAGTCGTCCAGCGGCACGCAGGCGCAGAACAGGTTGCGGTCGCCGTAGACGTTGTCCACCCGGTTAACCGCCGGCCAGTACTTGAACGCCCGCGCATGTTCGCTCGGGGTCACCGCCTCGGCGATCTCGTAGGGTCTCTGCCAGATCCCGGTAACGTCGGCCAGGGTATGCGGCGCCCGTTTCAGCGGGTTGTCCTCCGCCGGCCAGTCGCCGCTTTCCACCTTGCCGATCTCGGCCCTGATGCTCAGCATCGCCTCGACGAAGCGATCCAGCTCCGCCTTCGACTCGCTCTCGGTCGGCTCCACCATCAGCGTGCCCGGCACCGGGAAGGACATGGTCGGGGCGTGGAAGCCGTAGTCCATCAGGCGCTTGGCCACGTCTTCCTCGGTGATCCCGGTCTGCGCCTTGAGCGGTCGCAGGTCGAGGATGCATTCGTGGGCGACGCGCTCGTTGCGCCCGCGGTAGAGCACCGGGAACGCCCCGTCCAGGCGGTTCGCCAGGTAGTTGGCGGAGAGGATCGCCACCTCGCTGGCGTCGGCCAACTGCGGGCCCATCATGGCGATGTACATCCAACTGATCGGCAGGATGCTGGCGCTGCCCCAGGGCGCCGCGCTGACCGCGTCGTTCAGCGGGTTCGGCCCTTCGACGCGGATCACCGGGTGGTTGGCGACGAACGGCGCCAGGTGCCGCTTGACCCCGATCGGCCCCATGCCCGGTCCGCCACCACCATGGGGGATGCAGAAGGTCTTGTGCAGGTTCATGTGCGAGACGTCCGCGCCGATGTCCGCCGGTCGCGCCAGGCCGACCTGGGCGTTGAGGTTGGCGCCGTCCATGTAGACCTGGCCGCCGTGGCGGTGGACCACTTCGCAGATCTCGCCTATCCCCTCCTCGTAGACGCCGTGGGTCGAGGGATAGGTGATCATCAGGCAGGACAGCCGGTCGCCCGCCTCGGCCGCCTTGAGGCGCAGGTCGTCGAGGTCGACGTTGCCGCGGGGATCGCACTCGACGATCACCACCCGCATGCTGGCCATGATCGCCGAGGCCGGGTTGGTGCCATGCGCCGATGCGGGAATCAGGCAGATGTCGCGCTGGCTATCGCCGCGGCTCTGGTGGTAGCGGCGGATCGCCAGCAACCCGGCATATTCGCCCTGTGCTCCCGAGTTCGGCTGCATGCAGATGGCGTCGAAGCCGGTGATCGCCCGCAGCCAGGCTTCCAGTTCGTCGATCATCCGGCGATAGCCCTCGGCCTGCTCGCGCGGCACGAACGGATGCAGTTCGGCGAATTCCGGCCAGGTGATGGGGATCATCTCGCTGCTGGCGTTGAGCTTCATGGTGCAGGAGCCGAGCGGGATCATCGCCTGGTTCAGCGCCAGGTCCTTGCCTTCCAGCTGGCGCAGGTAGCGAAGCATCTCGGTCTCGCTGTGGTGGGCGTTGAACACCGGATGCTGCAGGTAGGCCGAAGTGCGTTGCAGGACCGCCGGAATGCCGTCGTCCACCGCCCCGCCATCCAGGTGCGCGACATCCAGCCCGTGGCCGGCACCGAGGAAGATCTCGAACAGGGTCGCCAGGGTCGCCGCGTCACAGGTTTCGTCGAGGCTCAGGGCCAGCCGCCGGTCGTCGACCACGCGCAGGTTGACCCGCGCCGCCCGCGCCCGCTCGAGGATCGCCGCCTGACGCTCGCCGACCTCGTAGGTCAGGGTGTCGAAGAAGTGCCGGTTGAGCCGCCGCAGTCCCTTGCTTTCCAGGCCCGCCGCCAGCAGCGCGGTCAGGCGCTGGACGCGTTGGGCGATGCGTTTCAGCTCCTGCGGCCCATGGTAGACGGCATACAGCGAAGCAATGTTGGCCAGCAGCACCTGGGCGGTGCAGATGTTCGAGTTGGCTTTTTCCCGACGGATGTGCTGCTCGCGGGTTTGCAGGGCCATGCGCAACGCCGGGTTGCCGCGGGCGTCGCGGGAAACGCCGATGATCCGCCCCGGCATTGCCCGCTTGTACCCTTCGCGGGTGGCGAAGAACGCCGCGTGCGGCCCGCCGTAGCCCATCGGTACGCCAAAGCGCTGGGCGCTGCCGAGCACCACGTCGGCACCGAGTTCCCCCGGCGGGGTCAGCACCAACAGGGCGAGCAGGTCGCTGGCGACGCAGGCCAGCGCCTGTTGGCCGTGCAACGCCTCGATAAGCGGGCGCAGGTCGCGGATCTCGCCACGACTGTCCGGGTATTGCAGCAAGGCGCCGAACACCGCGTGGGCGGCAAGATTGTCCGGCTCGTCGACGACCAGTTCGAAACCGAACGCCTCGGCGCGGGTGCGCAACACCGAAACGGTCTGCGGATGGCAATGCGCATCGACGAAGAACCGGTTGCTCCTGGCCTTCGCCACCCGCCTGGCCAGGGCCATGGCCTCGGCGGCGGCGGTGGCTTCGTCGAGCAGCGAGGCGCTGGCCAGGTCGAGTCCGGTGAGGTCGATGGTCAGTTGCTGGAAATTCAGCAGCGCTTCCAGGCGGCCCTGGGCGATTTCCGGCTGGTAGGGCGTATAGGCGGTGTACCAGCCGGGATTCTCCAGCACGTTGCGGAGGATCACCGGCGGCGTCACGGTGCCGTAGTAGCCCATGCCGATCAGGCTGGTCCAGCGCTGGTTGAGCCCGGCGTAGCCGCGCAGGCGCGCCAGGGCGGCCTGTTCGTCGAGCGCGGCGGGCAGTTCCAGCGGCCGGTTGAGGCGGATCGCCGGCGGCACCGTCTGCACGATCAGTTCGGCGCGAGTGGAAACTCCGAGGAAATCCAGCATGGCCTGCTGTTCCGCCGGATCGGGGCCGAGGTGGCGGCGCAGGAAGGCATCGGCGGGCTGGAGCTGGGCGAGGGACGGCGTCTGCGACATGGCTTCGGTCTCGTTGGGGGCGGCATCGCCCTGCCAGCGATCGTCGCCGAACGGATATCGAATGAGAAAGCAACGACGGCGAAAACGCATTTCGCCGCTGCAAAAAGAACAAAGCCTCGAATGATCGAGGCCTTGTCCAAGGATAGCGGGTTTTGTCGCGACTACGCGGCGGCTCAGCCTTCCGCGTCGACGGCGGCCTGGTAGCCAGCGGCGTCGAGCAGCTTGTCCAGCTCGGCCGGATTGCTCGGCTTGAGCTTGAAGAACCAGGACGCGTACGGGTCGTTGTTGACGTCTTCCGGGGTGTCGGCCAGGGCTTCGTTGATAGCGATGACTTCGCCGCCGATCGGCGAATAGATGTCGGAGGCGGCCTTCACCGACTCGACCACGCCCGCTTCCTGACCGGCGGCGAGGGTCTTGCCCAGCTCCGGCAGCTCGATGAAGACCACATCGCCAAGGGCTTCCTGGGCATGGTCGGAAATGCCCACGGTAACGCTGCCGTCGGCTTCCAGACGCGCCCATTCGTGGCTCTGGGCGTAACGCAGTTCGGCGGGAATATTGCTCATCTTGTTTTCCTCGAAGTCGGGGGCGACGGCGGTCGCCATTGCCAGGTTAGATCAGGGGCTTGCCGTGACGCACGAAACTGGGCTGGACCACCCGTACCGGGTACCACTTGCCGCGGATTTCCACCTCGGCGCGGTCGCCGGTGGCGGCCGGCACGCGGGCCAGCGCGATGGACTTGTTCAGGGTAGGCGAAAAGCTGCCGCTGGTGATCTCCCCCTCACCAATGCCAGCTACCCGCACCACCTGGTGGGCGCGCAGCACGCCGCGCTCCTCCAGAACCAGGCCGACCAGCTTCGGCTGGTCGCCGGCGGCCTTCTGCGCATCCAGCGCGCGGCGGCCGACGAAGTCCCGCGCAACCGGCTCCCAGGCTACGGTCCAGCCCATGTTGGCGGCAAGCGGGGAAACGCTTTCGTCCATGTCCTGGCCGTAGAGATTGAGCCCGGCCTCCAGGCGCAGCGTATCGCGCGCCCCCAGGCCCGCCGGGGAGATCCCGGCGCCAACCAGCTCGTTGAGGAAGCCTGGCGCCTCGGCGGCCGGCAGCATGATTTCCAGGCCGTCCTCGCCGGTGTAGCCGGTGCGGGCGATGAACCAGTCGCCCTCGGCACGGCCCTGGAACGGCTTGAGTTCGCGTATCAGCGCGGCGCGTGCCGGGGATACCAGTTCGGAGCTGTGCACGCGGGCGTTGGGGCCCTGGATGGCGAGCATCGCCAGGTCGCCGCGTTCCTGCAGGTCGACCTTGAAGCCGGCGGCCTGCGCCTGCATCCAGGCGATGTCCTTGTCGCGGGTGGAGGCGTTGACCACCACCCGGTAGCCGTTCTCGGTCAGGTAGACGATCAGGTCGTCGACCACCCCGCCCTCTTCGTTGAGCATCGCGCTGTAGAGCGCCTTGCCGGTCTCGCCGAGGCGCGCCACGTCGTTCGCCAGGAGATGCTGCAGATAGGCCGTGGCCTGCTCGCCGGCGACGTCGACCACGGTCATGTGGGACACGTCGAAGACGCCGCAGTCACGCCGGACCTGATGGTGCTCCTCGACCTGCGAACCGTAGTGCAGCGGCATGTCCCAACCGCCGAAATCGACCATCTTGGCGCCGAGCGCGACGTGCAGCTCGTAAAGCGGGGTGCGCAATCCCATGGGTATTCTCCTTCCGGGCGTAGCGGGTGCCGTCGGCAGGGACCGCCGGCACGAAATCGCGCGCATTGTAGCCGCAAGCCCCGGAGCAGGACACCATGGAAGCGTGCCGCGATCTGTGCATAGACCCTACGGCCTGCATGGATACTAGGCTCAGCGATCGGAATGATGGGCAGAACGACGAATCAACCCGACCACCGGTAGCAGGCCGACCAGCACCAGGGTCAGGGCCGGCAGCGAGGCGCGCGCCCATTCGCCCTCGCTGGTCATCTCGAAGATCCGTACGGCCAGGGTGTCCCAACCGAAGGGACGCATCAGCAGGGTCGCCGGCATCTCCTTGAGCACGTCGACGAAGACCAGCAGCCCGGCGCTCAGCGAGGCCGGCAGCAACAGCGGCAGGTAGACCCGCAGGAACAGCAGCGGGCCGCCCACGCCGAGGCTGCGCGAGGCTTCCGGCAGCGACGGGCGGATCCGCGCCAGCCCGCTTTCCAGCGGCCCGTAGGCCACCGCCATGAAACGGATCAGGTAGGCCAGCAGCAGGGCGAACAGACTGCCCAGCAGCAGCGGCTTGCCGGCGCCGCCGAGGGCGCTGGAAAGCGGGATCACCCAGTGATTGTCCAGCCAACTGAAGGCCAGCATGATCGAAACCGCCAGGACCGAGCCCGGCAGCGCATAACCGAGGTTGCCCAGGCCCACCGCGCCGCGGATAGCGCGGGTCGGCGCCAGGCGCACGGCGAAGGCCAGCAGCAGGGCCACGGCGACCGTCGCCAGTGCGGCGATGCCGCCCAGCGTCAGGGTATGGCCGATCAGGTCCCAGTAGCGCTCGTCGAGGTCGAAACGGCCCTGGCGCCAGAACCAGACAACCAGTTGCGCCACGGGAATCACGAAGGCGCAGAGGAACACCAGCCCGCACCAGGCGCTCGCCGCCAGCGCCCTGGCGCCGCGCAGGCGGTACAGCGGCGCGCCGCGCGGACGCTCGCTGGCGGCCTTGGCCCGGCCTCGCGTGTGGCGCTCGCCGAGCAGCACCAGGCATACCCCGAGCAACAACAGGCTGGCCAGCTGGGCGGCGCTGGAGAGGCTGTAGAAGCCGTACCAGGTCTTGTAGATAGCGGTGGTGAAGGTATCGAAGTTGAACACCGATACCGCGCCGAAGTCGGCCAGGGTTTCCATCACCGCCAGCGCCAGGCCGGCGCCGATCGCCGGCCGCGCCATCGGCAGGGCGACCCGCAGGAACGCCTGCCAGGGCGACAGGCCGAGGACCCGCGCGGCTTCCATCAGGCCCTTGCCCTGGGCGATGAAGGCGCTGCGCGCGAGCAGGTAGACATAGGGATAGAACACCAGCACCAGTACCAGGATCACCCCGCCGGTGGAGCGTACGCGCGGCAACCGCAGGCCGCTGCCGAACCACTCGCGCAGCAGGCTCTGCACCGGTCCGGCGAAATCCAGCAGGCCGACGAAGACGAACGCCAGGACGTAGGCCGGGATCGCGAACGGCAACATCAGCGCCCAGTCCAGCCAGCGCCGCCCGGGGAATTCGCAGAGACTGGTGAGCCAGGCCAGGCTGACCCCGAGCAGAGTCACGCCGATGCCGACGCCGAGCACCAGGGTCAGGGTGTTGCCGAGCAGGCGCGGCAACTGGGTATCCCACAGGTGGCTCCAGATTTCCCGGTCGATCTCCAGCCAGCTCAGCAGCAGCACGCTGAGCGGCAGCAGCACCAGCGCGGCAACGGTGAAGGTGATGGGGTACCAGCGGCGGGGAGCGGGATGGGCCACGAAATCCTCGGTGCGGAACGAACGACGCCCCGCTCGGACGAGCCGGGGCGCCGAGTATAACCGGCGGTCAGTTCCAGCCGGCGCGGTCCATCAGGCGAATCGCCTCGGCCTGGCGCTTGCCGGCGACTTCCACCGGGATGCTGTCGGCCTTGAAGCTGCCCCAGCTGGCGACTTCGGCTGACGGCGCGACCTGCGGGTTGGCCGGGAATTCCTGGTTGATCCCGGCGAACAGCGCCTGGGCGTCGGGCCCGGTCATCCATTCCACCAGCGCCTTGGCTGCCTCGGGATGCGGCGCGTGGCGAGTCAGGCCGATGCCCGACAGGTTGACGTGGACGCCGCGGTCGGCCTGGTTCGGCCAGAACAGCTTGACCCGCAGGTTCGGGTTCTGCTTGTGCAGGCGTCCGTAGTAGTAGGTATTGACGATGCCGACGTCGCACTGGCCGGCGTCCACCGCCTGGATCACCGCGTTGTCGTCGGCGAATACGTCGGTGGCCAGGTTGTTCACCCAGCCCTGGAGGATTTCCTCGGTCTTCTGCGCCCCGTGGGTCTCGATCAGGGTCCCGGTCAGCGACTGGTTGTAGACCTTCTTCGCCGTGCGCAGGCACAGGCGGCCTTCCCATTGCTTGTCGGCCAGGGCTTCGTAGGTGCTCAGCTCTTCCGGCTTGACCCGCTCGGTGGAGTAGACGATGGTCCGCGCGCGCAGCGACAGTCCGGTCCAGCTATCGGTGCTGGAACGATACTGCGAGGGAATGTTCCGTTCGATGGTGGCCGACTTGAACGGTTGCAGCAGGCCCATCTGCTCGGCCTGCCAGAGGTTGCCGGCGTCCACGGTGAGCAGCAGGTCGGCCGGGGTGTTCGCGCCTTCGGCCTTGATCCGCGCCATCAGCGGCGCTTCCTTGTCGGTGATGAACTTGACCTTCACGCCGGTCTTGCTGGTGTAGGCATCGAACACCGGCTTGATCAGCTCGTCGATGCGCGAGGAATACACCACCACTTCGTCGGCGGCCTGGGCCAGGCCGGTGATGCCCAGAGCCAGGGCGGCGAGTAGAGCTTTGCTTGCCTGCATGAAGAACAGCCTCGTCAGCGGAACGTAGGCACGAATGATAAGAAATCTCGCTTGCGAACCCGCGCGACTAAATGTGTCGGGGTGTTTCGCCTGCGTCCAGGCCGCCGAGGATGGCGAGAAACGCCTCCACCGCGGCGCTGCGGCCATGGCAGCGGGTGAAGACGAGGAAATCGGCCAGCGCCTCGGGCTCGGCCAGCGGGCGATAGACGACTCCGGCCCGGGCCAGCGCGGTGCTGCAACGCGGCACCAGGGCAACGCCCTGGCCGGCCGCGACCAGGGCGATGATCGAGGTGATCTGGCGTCCGGCCGGTCCCCTCGTCAGCGCCAGCCCGGCCTTCCGGTAGAGGCGCTCGATCAGTTCGTTGAGGCCGGAGCCGTAGTCCAGCGGAAACAGGATCAGCGGCCGATCACGCAGATCGTACAGGCCGATCCGCTCTTGCCGCGCCAGCGGATCGCCGTTGGGCACGGCCACCACCAGCGGCTCGCCGCCCAGGGCCAGCACCTCGATGCCAACCTGGCCTTCCGGCGGCGGCAGGCGCCCCAGCCCCACATCGATGCCGCCTTCGGCGATCTGCGCCCATTGCGCTGCCGAAGCGCCTTCGAGCAGCTCCAGTTGCACCTCCGGATGGCGCTCGCGGAACAGTCGGATCGCCTCGGTGAACAGGTCCGACAGGGCGATGGAGCTGGCGTAGCCGAGGGTCAGGTGGCCGGCCAGCCCCTGCGCCAGCTTGCGGGCGAAGCCGGCGGTGCGCTCCAGTTGGTCCAGCAGGCCGCGTGCGTAAGGCAGGAACAGGCTGCCCTCGGCGGTGAGGGTCACCGCCCGGCTGGAGCGGTCGAACAGGCGAAAGCCCAGCTCTTCCTCCAGCGCGGATATCTGCCGGGTCAAGGGCGGCTGCGCCATGTGCAGGCGCTGGGCGGCGCGGCCGAAATGCAGGGTTTCGGCAACGGCTGCGAAGCAGCGCAGGCGGCGTAGGTCGAGCATGCGGTTCCTCGGTATCGATCGGTCCTGAATCGGTATTGGCCAGCCCGTCGGGAGCGCCCCTATAACAGGGGGTTTCTCGTCCAGGCAGAGCGTTCCATGAATTCGTCCCAGGGTTTCCCCCGCCTCGCGCTGTTTCTCTGCGGTTGCGCTGCGTTCCTCAATCTCTATACCACCCAGGGCATCTTCGACGAACTGGCGGCGAGCTTCCACATCAGCGCCCATCAATCGAACTGGAGCATCACCGCCACCACCCTGGCGGTGGCCCTCGCCGCGCCCTTCGTCGGCCGGCTCAGCGGCGGCCGCGAGCGCAGCCGGGTGATCGCCTTCGCCGCCAGCCTGCTCTGCGTGCCCATGCTGCTGGCCGCCCATGCCGGCAGCTTCGCCGCCTTCCTGCTCTGGCGCTTCGCCGAGGGGATGCTGATTCCCCTGCTGTTCGCCAGCAGCGTGGCCTACATCGGCGAGCGCTGGAGCGGCGGCGCGGTCATCGAGCTGACCAGCCTCTATGTCGCCGGGACCATCCTCGGCGGCTTCGCCGGACGCTTCCTCACCGGCCTGCTGACCGAGGAGTGGGATTGGCGCGTCGCCTTCCGGATCCTCGCCGGGCTGACCCTGCTCATCGCCGTCGCCATCCGCGCGCTGCTCCCTGCCAATTCTGGCAGGCACTCGCCCGCACCCGGGAAACGCCCCTTAGTATCCCGTGAACTGTTCCGGGCTCCGCTGCTGTCGTCCTACGCGGTGGGGTTCTGTGTCCTCTTTTCCCAGGTCGCCATGTTCACCTATATCGGCATCCATCTCAGCCGTCCGCCGTACAGCCTGGACACCGCTCAGCTCGGCTCGATCTACGCGGTGTTCCTCCTCGCCCTGCTGGTGATTCCCGCCAGCGGCCGCCTGGCCCGCGCCCGCCCGCACCGCCAGTTGCTGCTGGGCGCATCGCTGCTGGGCGTCTGCGGCTCGCTGCTGACCCTGGCGCCGGGCCTGCCGACGATTCTCGTCGGCCTGGCTCTCAGCGCCACCGGCGTGTTCCTCGCACAGTCCACGGTCAACGCCTTCACCGCCAGCAACGCCGGCACCGACAAGGCCGGCGCCGTCGGCCTCTACCTGGCCTGCTACTACGCCGGCGGCAGCCTCGGCGCGGTGCTGCCGGCGCCATTCTGGGACCGCTGGGGCTGGCCGGGCTGCCTGGGCCTGATCCTCCTGGCCCAGTTGCTGCCGTTGCTGCTGACCCGCTACGGCTGGTCCGCACCACAGGCCGAACGCGCGGCCCTGCGCGCGTCGCAAGGAAGACCGTAACCATCGCAAGAACAACAAGAACCGACAGGAGGTTAGCCATGAACCATGTCATCACCCCCCACAGCAAGCTGCTCGGCGTCATCGAGCCAGTCCTCAACGACATGCCCGCCGGACCCCTGCGCCATGCGCTGTTCCGGGCCTTCTGGGACGAAACGGCGTCGTTGCTGGACATCGAGGACGCCTTCGCCCGGGTCACCGCCCGGCGCCAGGCGGTCGAGCCGCTGCGCAAGTTCTTCGCCAGCTGGTCGAAGACCAACAACTCGGCGGCCAGCGTTTCCGGGCTGGCCAATCGCCTGACCCTACTGGCCCGTTCGGAACAGGGTTCGGCAGCGGCAGACCAGCTCTATCGAGCCTGCGGCAGCCTGCAACGGATCACCGACGAAGACCTCGGCGCCCTCGGCAACACCGTGCATGCCGATCTTTTCTACACCATGGCCACCACCCTTTGCGGCGACGACCGCTGGCTGCTGCGCGAGAACTGCCTGCCTTCGGCGCAGGCGTTCAAGGACTGGACCGACCGCCAGCGCCTGCGCGAGCGCGACCTGATGCAGGGACTGCTGACCACGCTGGTACACGAGGTCTATACCCACGGCGAGGTGGAGTACATCCACCCGCTGTACAAGGAATGGTTCAGCCGCGACATGGGCGTACCCGCCGAACGCGCCCGCGCCACCGTGGCCTGGGTAACGGTGCACACCGGCGGCACCGAGAGCAATCACTTCGCCCACGCCACGGCGGCGGTGAACGCCTTCGTCGAGGCGATGGAAATCGAGGTGAACGAAGAAGCCGCGCGCAACCTGTTCGGGCTCTACCTGCGCAACAAGGCGCAGGTCATGCGTGACTGCGCGGCGCTGTTCTGAGGACTGGCGGCCCTCCCGTCAGGGGAGCCGCCCCGCTCAGACTCGTGCCAGCGCCGGCAGGTCGCCGCTGAGGCCAAGCGCCTGGCGGACGAACAGCGCCTTGGCCTCGTGATGGCCGTCGACCAGGCGCAGGCCGGCGTTGCGCAGCCAGCGCAGCGGCAACCGGTCGGCCTGGAACAGGCGTTCGAAGCCTTCCATCGCCGTCATCATGCCCAGGTTGTGCGGCATCCGCCGCCGCTCGAAGCGACTCAGCACGCGTTCGTCGGCAAGCCGTTCGCCGCGCTCCAGGGCATGCAACAGGACCTCGGACAGCACCGCCGCATCGAGGAAACCCAGGTTCACGCCCTGTCCGGCCAGCGGGTGGATGGTGTGCGCAGCGTCGCCGACCAGCGCCAGGCCCGGCTCGACGTAACGCTTGGCGTGCCGCTGGCGCAGCGGGATGCACAGGCGCCGGTCGGCATGCAGGATGGCGCCCAGGCGCCGTTCGAAAGCTTCGCCGAGGGCAGCGCGGAAGCCATCCTCGTCCAGCGCCATCAGCCGTTCTGCCTGTTCCGGGGTGGTCGACCAGACGATCGAGCACCAGTGTTCGTCGCCGCGGTCCGGCAGGGGCAGGAAGGCCAGCGGGCCGTCGTCGGTGAAGCGCTGCCAGGCGGTTGCGCGGTGCGCGTTCTCGCAGCGCACGCTGGTGACGATGGCGTGGTGCAGGTAATCCCATTCGCGGGTGGCGCAGCCGGCCAGGCGGCGTACCGCCGAGTTGGCGCCGTCGGCGGCGACCACCAGCGGCGCGCGCAACTGACGGCCGTCGGCCAGGGTCAGCAGCCAGTCGTCACCGGAGTGGCGCATCTGTTCCAGGCGCGCGTTGGCCAGCAGGCCGGTGGTGGAATCGTGCAGGCGTTCCAGCAGGGCGTCCTGCACCACCCGGTTCTCGACGATATGGCCGAGCACCTCGGCGTGCACGCTGGCGGCGCTGAAGCCGATCCGCCCGGTGCCGGAGCCATCCCACACCTGCATCTCGCGATAGGGCTCGGCGCGGCGCGCGACGATGCCGTCCCAGGCGTGCAGGCGCTGGAGAATCCGCCGGCTGGCTTCGGACAGCGCGCTGACCCGCGGCTCGTAGGGCGCCTCCGGCTTGAACGGCGCCACGTCGAGCGAGCCGCCGTCCACCAGCAGCACCTCCAGGCCGCTGCCCTCCAGGGCCAGGGCCAGGGCGCTACCGACCATGCCGGCGCCGACGATGACCAGATCCGCGTGCATATCCTCGTTCTCCACTCGTGGGCCCTCTTCAGGCCGCGTTCCGCAGGCGCGGCTTGAGCCGCACGTACAGGGTTTTCTGAACCCGCGCCACCAGGGTGCCGGCGTCGTCGCGCACTTCGGCGTGCAGCCGGGGCAGGTACTTCTCGCCGCCGGCGGTCCGCTCACGGACCTCGTCGAGCAGCTTCTGGTCGATGCTGAAATGCGCATGCACCGGGCCCTTGCCCGGGCTGACGAACTCGATGTTGGCCGCCTTGTCCCAGACCACGTAGTCGCGGCCCAGGTTCTCCATCAGCATCAGCATGAAGAACGGGTCGGTCATCGCGTAGAGGCTGCCACCGAACTGGGTGCCTACATAGTTGCGATTGAGCCGGTTCAGGCCCATGTGCACCCGAACCTCGCGGAAATCGCCGGCGATGTGCCGCACACGGATGCCCGCCCCCAGGAAGGGCGGGTAGAGGTTCATGGCGAAGCGCAGCAGGCGGGCCTTGCGCGCCCTCGACCAGACCGGCATGGCGCTACAGCGGCCGCGCGCCGAGGCCCATGGCCTGGCGGGCGAACCAGCGCTTGGCCGGCGGCAGCAGGTCGAGCCCGAGCAGGCCGAGGTTGCGCCCGGCGCCGAGCAGCGCGCGGTCGTTGGAGAACAGCCGGGTCACCCGGTCGGAGAAGCCGACGGTCATCTGCTGGTCCAGGCGCTGCCCATCGAGGTAGCGCTGCAGCACGGCGAACTCGCCCAGCGGCGCGTCGTCGTGGAGCAGGGCGTCGACCAGCGCCAGGGTGTCGCGCAACGACAGGTTGAAGCCCTGGCCGGCGATGGGGTGCAGACTGTGCGCAGCGTTGCCCAGCACCACCAGGTGCGGACGCACCTGCTCGCGGGCCTCGACCAGGTGCAAGGGGTAGCAGTGCCGTGCGCCGACCTGGCGGAAGGCGCCGAGGCGGTAGCCGAAGGCAGCCTGCAGCTCGCCGAGGAAGGCCGCGTCATCGAGGCCACGCAGACGTTCGGCGTCCTTGCCTGGGCGGGTCCAGATCAGCGCGCAACGGTTCTCCGGCAACGGCAGCAGGGCCATCGGACCGCTGGGGGTGAAGCGCTCGAAGGCCTGCCCGAGGTGCGCCTCGGAGGGCGATACGTTGGCGATCAGCGCAGTCTGCCGGTACGGCGTCTGCTCCACGGCGATGCCGAGTTGTTCGCGCAGCCCGGAACGACCGCCATCGGCGAGGATCGCCAGCTCGCAATCGAGTTGCGTCTCGTCGTCGAGGGTAAGCCGGTAACCGCCCTCCCGGGCTTCCAGGGTCTTCACTTCGGCCGGGCAGTGCCAGCGCACCACCTCGGGGTCGAGCGCCTTCCACAGGCACTGGCCGAGCCAGGCGTTCTCCACCACGTAGCCCAGCGCCGGCACGCCTTCCTCGATGGCGGTCAGGCGGGTGGCGCCGAAGCGGCCGCGGTCGGAAACATGGATATGCAGGATCGGCTCGGCGCGCTCGGCGATCGCCGGCCACAGGCCGAGTCGCTCGTAGATCTGCCGGCTGCCGTAAGACAGCGCCGAAGAGCGGGCGTCGTAGCTGGGCTGGTAGGCATTGCCGGGGGCGAAGGGTTCGATCAGCACGATCGACCAGCCGCGCTCCCGAGCGCCGGCCTGCAGGGCCAGCGCCAGCGAGGCGCCGACCAGGCCCCCGCCGATGATCGCCAGGTTGACCTTGCTCATCGTCACCTCAGGCTGCCTCGCTCTTGGCCGCGGCCATCAGCGCCTCGATCTCGGCGACGGTCTTCGGCACGCCGTTGGTCAGCACTTCGCAGCCATTGCGGGTGACCACCACGTCGTCCTCGATGCGTACGCCGATACCGCGCCACTTCTTCGCCACCGAGGTATTGTCCGGGGCGATGTAGATGCCCGGCTCGACGGTCATCGCCATGCCCGGTTCGAGCACCCGCCATTCGCCGCCGACGCGGTACTCGCCGACGTCGTGCACGTCCATCCCCAGCCAGTGGCCGGCGCGGTGCATGTAGAAAGCCTTGTAGGCCTCGTGGGCGATCAGCTCGTCGACGTCGCCCTCCAGCAGGCCCAGGCGCACCAGCCCGGCGGTGATGACCCGTACGGTGGCCTCATGGGCCTCGTTCCAGTGGCGACCGGGGGCGATGTAGTCGAACGCCGCCATGTTGGCTTCCAGCACCAGTTCGTAGATCGCCTTCTGCTCGGGGCTGAAGCGGCCATTGGCGGGGAAGGTACGGGTGATGTCGCTGGCGTAGCAGTCGATCTCGCAGCCGGCATCGATCAGGATCAGGTCGCCGTCCTTGATCGCCGCATCGTTCTCGCGGTAGTGCAGGATGCAGGCGTTGCGTCCGGCGGCGACGATCGAGCCGTAGGCCGGCATCTTCGCCCCGCCCTTGCGGAACTCGTATTCCAGCTCGGCTTCCAGGTGGTACTCGAACAGCCCCGGCCGGCACACCTCCATCGCCCGGATGTGCGCCCGGGCGGAGACCTCGGCGGCGTAGCGCATGACCTTCACTTCGTTGGCGCTCTTGTACAGCCGCTGGTCGTGCAGCAGGTGGTCGAGGGCAACGAACTCGTTCGGCGGCTGCGCGCCCTGGCGGGCCTTGGAGCGGATCACGTTGATCCAGTCCATCAGCCGGCGGTCGAAGTCGGGATTGGCGCCAAGGGCGTAGTAGACCCGGTCGCGGCCTTCGATCAGGCCGGGCAGGATGTCGTCGATATCGCCGATGGGAAAGGCGTCGTCGGCGCCGTACTGGCCGATCGCACCGTCCTGGCCGGCGCGCAGGCCGTCCCACAGTTCACGCTCCGGATCCCGCTCGCGGCAGAAAAGCACGTATTCGCCGTGGGCACGGCCGGGAATCAGCGCCATCACCGCCTCCGGCTCGGGGAAGCCGGTGAGGTACTGGAAGTCGCTGTCCTGGCGGTAGACATGCTCGACGTCGCGATTGCGGATGTACATCGGCGCCGCCGGCAGGATAGCGATGCTGTTGGGTTCCATCTGCGCCATCAGCGCCTTGCGCCGACGGGCGTACTCCGACTTGGGGATACGGATCATGCAGAAACCTCAGTGCAGTGAAGGCTTGGGAGCGGGCTCCAGCGGCTTGCCGCACTCGGCGAACAGCAGCAACGGAGCGACCCGCAGGTATTCCATGACTTCCATATAGTCCGTCTCGCCGTCCTCGCTGTCTTCCAGTTGGCCCTGGACCTGGGCGATGGCGGCCATGTCCTGCAGCACTTCCTCGGCTTCGCCGGTCAGGCTGCCTTCGCGGGCGGTGAGGCCGAAGCCGGCGAGGAAACCCTGGCACCATTGGCCGAGCGCCTCGGTGCGCTGGGCGAGCGGGGTTTCGTCGTCGGGCAGGAGCATGACGACGGCGACCTCGCCGGCGGAAAAGTCCTGCCGGACCATGCCGAGCAGGCCGGACAACGCGGCCTTGAGTCGTTCGCCCGGCGCGCCGCCGAGCAGTTCGGCGGCGGCGTGTTGCCAGGCGGCCTCGTCGAAGCCGGCGCCGGCGCAGACCCGACCCAGCAGATGGCCGTGCAGTTCGGCCGGCGAGACCGGCATGGCCGCCTCGGCGAGAAGGGAGGAAAAGGCGCTGTAGGCGGAATTCTGAGTGGACATCTCGGGACCCTGACGGCTGGGCGCCATTGGGGCGCTACACGTGAAATGAAGATGGTTATCCTAGCACCGCCCGCCCCGGCAAGACCATGCGACCGGTTGCCGGCGCGCCGGCCCGGCCGGGGCATTGGCCCCGACCGGGGACGATCCTATATAGTTGTCCAATCACCCCAATTCCCAAGCGAGAGCCCATGGAAGACGCCGATCTGCAATTGTTGACGGCCAAGTTCGACCAGCTGCTCCAGAAGCTGGAACAGCTCAAGGCGGAGAACCGGCTGCTGCGGGCGAACGAAAAGTCCTGGCGCGAAGAGCGCGCTCATCTGATCGAAAAGAACGAAATGGCGAGACACAAGGTCGAAGCGATGATTTTGCGTCTGAAAGCCTTGGAGCAGGACACATGAGCCAGTCGAATACCCTCACCGTGCAGATTCTCGACAAGGAATACTGCATCAATTGCCCGGACGACGAGCGCGCCAACCTGGAAAGCGCCGCCCGTTACCTGGACGGCAAGATGCGCGAGATCCGCTCCAGCGGCAAAGTCATCGGCGCCGACCGGGTTGCCGTGATGGCCGCCCTCAACATCACCCACGACCTGCTGCACCGCAAGGAGCGCCTGGACCAGGAAAGCAGTTCGACCCGCGAGCGCGTGCGCGAACTGCTCGATCGCGTCGACCGCGCCCTGGCGAATCCGGCCGATGCCGGCGAAGCCTGACCCGGGCACGGCCAATTCGGGTATACTGGCCTCCGCTCCCTGGTGTGTTGGCCAGTCGGTGATGTCCCTGAGCCGATAACTGCAACAACGGAGGTTGCCAGTTGGACCGGTGTGCATGTCCGCACGACGGAAAGCCTTAAGGTCTACTGCAACCGCCACCTTGAACTTTCGGGTTCAAGGGCTAACCCGACAGCGGCACGACCGGGGAGCTACCTTTCCACATGATCGAATCGCAAGACCTCAGCCGCCCGGCCCTGCGCCGCAAGCTCCGCCAGGCGCGCCGCGCGCTCTCCCCCCTGCAGCAACGCCTCGCCGCCCGCGCCCTCTATCGACAACTGGCGCAGCATCCCCTTTTTCGCCGTGCCCGCCATATCGCCCTGTACCTGCCCAACGACGGCGAGATCGACCCGCGTCCGCTGCTGCGTGCGGCGCAGAAGCGCGGCAAGGCCACCTACCTGCCGGTGCTGGCGCCCTGGCCGCGGACGCGCATGGTGTTCCAGCGGGTCGGCAGCGGCGAACGCTGGACCCGCAACCGCTTCCGCATCAGCGAACCGCTGGCCGACGCCGGCCGCCAGCGCAAGGCCTGGGCGCTGGACCTGGTACTGCTGCCGCTGGTGGGGTTCGACGAACAGGGCGGGCGCCTGGGCATGGGCGGCGGCTTCTACGACCGCAGCCTGGCCTACCTGGCGAGGCGCAAAAATGGTCACAAACCGACGCTGATCGGCCTGGCCCATGAATGTCAGAAGGTGGATCGACTGGCGCTGGCCAGCTGGGACATTCCCCTGGCGGGAACGGTGACCGATGCGGGCTGGTACGTGGCAGGGAAACGCTAGGAAGGAGGGAGAACCCTGGGTACCGCGTTCCATGCGATACCCGGCGAGTCTTACGGCTGTTGCGTCACCTGGGCGGGCGTACTGGCCTGTCGTTCCCAGAGGCTCTGGGTATAACCGGTGGTGACGACCCCAAGTCCGAAGATGATGACCAAAACCCACAGCAAGTCTGGCTTGCGCTTCATCGATTGCCTCCCCCTTCCAGGCAATTTTCGAGGCCGGTCCTTGCGATTATCTTATCGCCTGAGCACCCTGCCCCGCTGAAAAACGGCATTTTCCGATAAGCTGAAGTCATACGCAATTACACCGGCGACCGGTGGTCACGCGCAGACGTTTCCTACGTACATCTACGAAAGAGGAGCAAAGTTCATGCCTGCCTACTGGCTGATGAAATCCGAGCCGGACGAACTCTCGATCCGCGACCTGCAGCGCCTCGGAACCGCCCGCTGGGATGGCGTGCGCAACTACCAGGCACGCAACTTCATCCGCAGCATGAACCCCGGCGACCTGTTCTTCTTCTACCACTCCAGTTGCCCGCAGCCCGGCATCGCCGGTATCGCCCGCATCGAGGGCGAAGCCTATCCCGATCCCACGGCCCTGGATCCCGCCAGCCCTTACCACGACCCCAAGGCCAGCGCCGAGAAGAATCCCTGGAGCGCCCGCGACGTCAGCTTCGTCGAAGCCTTCGCCGAGGTCGTTCCACTGGCCCGGCTGAAGGCGCAGGACGCCCTGGCCAACCTCGCCCTGGTGCAGAAGGGCAGCCGTCTCTCGGTGATGCCGGTCAGCGCCGAGGAATGGCAGGCGATCCTGCCGCTGGCGAAACGCTGAAGCCATCGCTCAGGCCATCTGCGAGATGGTCCGGCGGAAACGCCAGAGCGCGCCGAAGAAGAACGCCGAACCGATCGCCACGATGCCGGCGAACTGCGGCCAGACGATGTCGAAACCGGCGCCGCGGAACAGGATCGCCTGGGCCAGGCTGACGAAATGCGTGGTCGGAGCCGCCAGCATGATGTTCTGCACCAGTTCCGGCATGCTTTCCCGTGGCGTGCTGCCGCCCGAAAGGATGTTCAGCGGCAGCAGCACGAGGATGGTCAGCAGCCCGAGCTGCGGCATCGAGCGCGCCACCGTGCCGAGGAATATGCCCATGGAGGTGGTGGCGAACAGATGCAATCCGGCGCCGAGCAGGAACAGCCCCACCGAGCCGCTGATCGGCACGTCCAGCCAGCCACGCACCACCCACTGCAACGAGAGCCCCGCCGCCACCAGCACCACCAGCCCCATCGACCAGACCTTGGCCATCATGATCTCGAAGGCCGACAGCGGCATCACCAGCAGGTGCTCGACGGTGCCGTGCTCGCGCTCGCGGATCAGCGCGGCGCCGGTGAGGATGATCGACAGCATGGTGATCTGGTTGATCACTTCCATCACCCCGCCGAACCAGGCCTGGGTCAGGTTCGGGTTGAACTCCATGCGCACCTCGATCTGCGCCGGCATGCTCGGCTCCGCGCGGTAGCGGCTGACGAACTCGCGCACCTCGGTGGCGACGATGTTCTGGATGTAGCCCGCGCCGGAGAACGCCTGCCCGGTCTGGGTCGCGTCGACGTTGACCTGGATCGAGGGCTTGCGCCCGGCCAGCACGTCGCGCTGGAAGTCCGGCGGGATATCGAGGGTGAAGGTATACAGGCCGACGTCCATGCCGCGATCCATCTCGGCATGCCCGATCATTTCCGGCGGCCGGAAGTACGGGGGCTGGAAGGCATTGACGATACGCGACGAGAGTTGCGAGCGGTCCTCGTCGACCACCGCGATCGGCGCGTGATGCAAGGTTTCCGGAATACCGGTAGCGGAACTGTAGACGCCCAGGGTGAAGGCCCAGACGATCAGTGCCAGCATCGCGTAGTCGCGGCCGAGGCTGCGGAACTCCTTGATGCCCAGGTTGAAGATGTTGGCCAGGCTGCGCATCGCTCAGTCCTCCTGCTTCTTCAGGCAGGCCACGCTGAGCAGGGTCAGCACCACGATGGAAGCGGCAAGCGGCAGGTAGTAGGCCCAGAGATCGGGCAGGCCCAGCGATTTGGAAAAGGCGCCGCGGCTGACCACCAGGAAATGCGAGGTCGGATAGAGCTTGCCGATCCAGGCCGCCGCACCTTCCAGCGAGGACACCGGGTGGATCAGCCCGGAGAACTGGATCGCCGGGATCATGGTGGCGATCGCCACGCCGAATACAGCGGCGATCTGGCTGCGCATGAACGTCGAGAGGAACAGCCCGAGGCCGGTGCTGGTGACCACATAGAGGAAAGCGCCGATGGTCAACGCCAGGAAGCTGCCCTTGAGCGGCACGCGAAATACCACGATGGCCAGGACCAGCATCAGCAGGAAGTTGATCATGCCCATGGCGACGTAAGGCAACTGCTTGCCGACCAGGAACTCCAGGCGCGTCACCGGGGTGACATAGAGGTTGGTGATCGAACCCAGTTCCTTTTCGCGCACCACGCCGAGGGCGGTGAGCATGGCCGGGATCATGATCAGCAGCAGCGGGATCACCGCCGGCACCATCGCCTTCAGGCTTTCCACGTCGGGGTTGTAGCGATAGCGCACCTCGGTGCTGGCCGCCGCGCTGGCCTCGGCCCCACCCACCTGCCGCGAGAGGTCCGCCAGGTAGCTGGTGTGCAGGCCCTGCACGTAGCCCAGCACGGTGTTGGCACGGGTCGGCATCGCTCCGTCGATCCACACGCCGATGGCCGGATCGGAGCCACGCTTGAGATCGCGCCCGAAGTTCGGCGGGATCTCCACCGCCAGGCTCAGCTCGCCGCTGCGCAGGCGCCGGTCGAGGTCGTCCGGGTCGGTGATCGGCGCATGTTCGACGAAATAGCGCGAGCCGGCGATATTCAGCGCGTAGGCCTGGCTGGTGGTGGTCTGGTCACGGTCGAGGACCGCCCAGGAGAGGTCCTCGACGTCCATGTTGATGCCGTAGCCGATGATGAACATCAGCAGCGCGGTGCCGAGCAGGGCCAGGGTCAGGCGGATCGGGTCGCGGCGCAGTTCCATGGCTTCGCGGCGCGCATAGCTGAACAGCCGCAGGGGGCTGAAGCGTTGGCGTTGCGCCTGGCGCCCCTGGCCATCGCCGGGCTGCTCCGCGACGGCCGGCGCCTCGGCTGGTTGCGCTGGCGCGGCGGCACCGGCGGCTTCTTCCAGGTACGCGATGAAGGTCGCTTCCAGGGTCGGCAGGCCACGCTGGCGCACCAGCTCATCGGGAGTATCGCTGGCCAGTACCTTGCCGGCATGCATCAGCGAGATGCGATCGCAGCGCTGGGCCTCGTTCATGAAGTGGGTGGAAATGAAGATGGTCACCCCGTCGCGGCGCGACAGCTCGACCATCAGTTCCCAGAAGCCGTCGCGAGCCACCGGGTCGACCCCCGAAGTGGGCTCGTCGAGGATCAGGATCTCCGGCTTGTGGATCACCGCCACCGCCAGCGACAGACGCTGGCGGATGCCCAGCGGCAGGTCGTCGGGCAGCTCGTCGGCCACCTTCTCCAGGTCGAAGCGCCGGAGCATTTCGCCGACCCGTGCCGGGATACCATCCGCCGGTAGGTGGAACAGCCGGGCGTGCAGCACCAGGTTCTGCCGCACGCTCAGCTCGGCATACAGGGAAAAGGCCTGGGACATGTAGCCGACCCGGCGACGGGTCGCCATGTCGCTGGCGTCCACCGCCTGGCCGAACAGCGCGCACGTGCCTTCGCTGGCCGGCAGCAGGCCGGTGAGCATCTTCATGGTGGTGGACTTGCCGCAGCCGTTGGAGCCGAGGAAGCCGAAGATTTCCCCACGCTCGATACGGAAGCTGACGTGATCGACCGCGACGAAGTCGCCGAAACGACAGGTCAGGCCCTCGGCCTCGATGGCGATCCGCGGCGCGCCTTCGCTCTGCGGTCGCGGCGGGATCACCAATCGATGGTGGCCGGCGCGCTTGCTTTCCGGCAGCAGGGCGATGAACGCCGACTCGAGGCTCTGCGTCCCGGTACGCTCGCGCAGCTCCTGCGGCGTACCGGTGGCCAGGACCTTTCCGTCATCCATCGCCACCAGCCAGTCGAAGCGCTCGGCTTCCTCCATGTAGGCGGTGGCGACCAGCACGCTCATGCCTTCGCGGCCCGCGCGGATACGGCCGATCAGCTCCCAGAACTGGTTGCGCGACAGCGGGTCGACGCCGGTGGTCGGCTCGTCGAGGATCAGCAGGTCGGGATCGTGGATCAGCGCGCAGCACAGCCCGAGCTTCTGCTTCATGCCGCCGGACAGCTTGCCCGCAGGACGCTCGGCGAACGGCGCCAATCCGGTGCTTTGCAGCAGATCGGCGATGCGCCGCTCGCGCTCGGCCTTGTCGTGGCCGAACAGCCGACCGAAGAAGTCGACGTTCTCGAACACCGAGAGCGTCGGGTAGAGGTTCTTGCCCAGCCCCTGGGGCATGTAGGCGATGCGCGGGCAGACCGCCCGGCGGTGGCGGCGGTCGCGCATGTCGCCATCGAGCACGCGGATCTCGCCATCCTGCATCTTCCGTGCGCCGGCCAACAGCGCCAGCAGGCTGGACTTGCCGACCCCGTCCGGACCGATCAGGCCGACCATGCGGTTGGCCGGGATCTCCAGGCTGACGTCGTCCACCGCGCGCGTCTCGCCGTAGCGCAGCGAAACGCCCCGGAGGCTCGCCACGCCGCTCCCGCCAGCGGTCATTGCGGAACCTTGATCTGCAGGTTGGCCGGCCACTCGACCTCAGGGTCCAGTCGCAGGTAGGCCATTCCGGGCACGCCGGTCTTGACGTAGGTGATGTATTTTTCCAGCAGCGCCGGATCGAGCCGCGCCTTGACCCGGAACATCAGCTTCTCCCGCTCGTTGGCGGTTTCCACCGTTTTCGGGGTGAACTGGGCGACGCTGGCGACATAGGAAACCTTGGCCGGGATCACGTAGTCCGGCACCGCGTCGATCACCAAGCGCACTTCCTGGCCCAGTCCGACCCTGCCGGCCTGCATGGATGGCAGGAAGAAAGTCATGTAGACGTCGGCCAGGTCGACCATGTTGAGCAGCTTGCCACCGGCCGGCAGTACTTCCCCCGGCTGTGCCACGCGGTACTGCACGCGGCCGTTGCGCGGCGCCTTGAGAAGGCTATCGTCGATATCCGCCTGGAGCCGGGCGACGCTGGCCTTGGCCGCCTCGATGGCCGACTGCGCCTCGATTACCTGGGAACGCCCGGCCTCGATCGCCGCCTGCGCCGAAATCACTTGCGAGCGTGCCGCGGACAACGCCGCCTGGGCGCTCTGCAGGGTCGCCCGATCGTCATCGAGTTGCTGTTGCGGCAGGGCATTGCGCTTGACCAGCGCCTCGGTACGGGTGAAGCGCTTCTGCGCCGCTGTCAGCTCGGCCTGGCGCTGCGCCACCACGGCCTGGGCGGTGCTCTTCTCGCTCTCGCGCTGGGCCACCAGCGAGGTCGCGGTGAGCTTGGCGTTCTCCGCCTGGCGCACCTGGGCCTGGGCCTGGGCCAACTGCGCCTCGAGCACCTGGGTATCCATCCGCGCGACGATTTCGCCGGCCTTGACGAAGTCGCCCTCGTCGACCTTGATCTCGGCGACCCGCCCGGGAAGCTTGGCCGCCACGTCCACCTCGGTGGCCTCGATGCGTCCGTTGCCGCTGGCGAATCCCTCGCCCAGGCCGGTCGGTCGCGATACCTGCCAGACCAGCACGCCTACGCCGAGCAGCGCCGCCACGACCAGGGCACGGCTCAGCCACCGTTTGCTTTCCTGTTTCATCCCTTCTCCTCGCACGTTCGGCCAGGCCGCGGCGATGACGCTCACGCTGGAAAGCGCGGCCGCCGCGGACTTCACTGGCTCGATTGTCCCTCCAGGGCGGCGCGCAGGTGTTGATGCACGTCAGACGCGCCCGACCGAACCTCACAGGAAAGCAGAATCCCCGGTGCCTCGCATCCGGGAGCGCGGGACAGAACGGATAGTTGACCTCAGGGCTGGACGATGAGGTTGTTGAACAGCAGGTCGGTCACCAGCGGCTTGCCCTCTTCCTGCTCGAGGGTCTGCTGGACCTGCTTCAGCGCCTCCTGGCGCAGGCTTTCCTTGGCCTCGACCGTACCCAGGCTCTGGTCGGTCTGCTGGGCGAACAGCATGATCAACTGGTTGCGGATCAAGGGCTCGTGATGCTCGACCTTGGTCGCCGCGTCCTTGTCGGCCACCTGCAGGGCGATGTCGGCCTTGTAGTACTGCAGGCGCGGCCCGCTGCCGTAGTTGCCGACCAGCGCCGGGGTCAGGTCGACGTAGACCGGCTTGTTCGCGCCCTCGCCTTCCGGCGCGGCCTCCTCGGCCGAGGCGAACGACGGGAACAGACTCAGGCACAGGGCCAGCGACAGGGCAATGGGGGTTCTCACGGGCGCATCTCCTCGACGAATGCCGGCAAGCATAGCCAGACTCTCGGCCGGGCCCAAGCCCGGGGTTTATGGACAACCATCAGTTGCGGCGATGCTGATTGACCCCCGGCGTCTCCCTCCTACACTGGCCGGACCGCAAACTGGAGCGTCCCCGATGAAAGCCGTCCTCTGCAAAGCCTTCGGCCCGGCCAGCAGCCTGGTCCTGGAAGAAATCGCCAGCCCGAGCCCGGCGAAGAACGAAATCCTCCTCGATGTGCACGCCGCCGGGGTCAACTTCCCAGACACCCTGATCATCGAGGGCAAGTACCAGTTCAAGCCGCCCTTCCCCTTCTCCCCGGGCGGCGAGGCGGCCGGAGTGGTCGCCGCGGTCGGCGAAAAGGTCGCCCACGTCAGGCCCGGCGACCGGGTCATGGCCCTGACCGGCTGGGGCAGCTTCGCCGAGCAGGTCAAGGTGCCCGGCTATAACGTGATGCCGATACCCGAAGGCATGGACTTCGCCAGCGCCGCCGCCTTCGGCATGACCTACGGCACCTCGATGCACGCCCTGAAACAGCGCGCCAACCTGCAACCCGGCGAGACCCTGCTGGTGCTCGGCGCTTCCGGCGGGGTCGGGCTGGCTGCCGTGGAGATCGGCAAGGCCATGGGCGCCCGGGTGATCGCTGCCGCCAGTACCCCCGACAAGCTCGCCGTGGCCAAGGCCGCCGGCGCCGACGAACTGATCAACTACAGCGAAGGTAGCCTGCGCGAGCAGCTCAAGGCCTTGACCGGCGGCCAGGGCGTCGATGTGATCTACGATCCGGTGGGCGGCGAACTGTTCGAGGAGGCCTTCCGCAGCATCGCCTGGAACGGACGGATGCTGGTGGTCGGCTTCGCCAGCGGCAGCATCCCTTCGCTGCCGGCCAACCTGACCCTGCTCAAGGGCGCCTCGCTGGTCGGCGTGTTCTGGGGATCGTTCGCCCAACGCCAGCCGCAGGACAACGCTGACAACTTCCGCCAGCTGTTCGCCTGGCACGCCGAAGGCAAGCTGAAACCGCTGGTGTCGCAGCGCTTCCCGCTGGAACGGGCCGGTGACGCCATCGACGCCCTCGGCCAGCGCAAGGCGGTCGGCAAGGTGGTGGTGGAGGTTCGCTGAGCCACGAAGGCGGCGAGTATTGCCTCCCGCCCCTGCGGAGAAAGGCATGGCGGGCCGGAGCGATACACCGGCCGAGGCCCACGCTGTCAGATGTTTTTCCCCTATGAAGGCCCCGGTTTCCGACCGGGGCTTTCTTATTTCCGACCAATGCACTCAACCTGTAACATTTCCGCTATTTTTTCATTTACGAAAAATGTAGTGTTCGCAACCGCGTAAAAAGGCGCGACACAACAACAAGCGGAGCTCGCGATGTTCGGAATCTTTCGTCCCGCGCCACACCAGGCGCCACTGCCCGATGCCGAGGTGGACAGCACCTACCGGCGCCTGCGCTGGCAGATCTTCGCCGGTATCTTCATCGGCTACGCGGGTTACTACCTGCTGCGCAAGAACTTCTCCCTGGCCATGCCCTACCTCATCGAGGACGGCTACAGTCGCGGCCAGCTGGGCGTCGCGATGTCGGCCATCGCCATCGCCTACGGCCTGTCGAAATTCATCATGGGCCTGGTCTCGGACCGTTCCAACCCACGGGTCTTCCTGCCGTTCGGCCTGTTGGTGTCGGCGGCGGTGATGTTCATTTTCGGATTCGCGCACTGGGCTACCTCCAGCGTCGCCATCATGTTCGTCCTGCTCTTCATCAACGGCTGGGCCCAGGGCATGGGCTGGCCGCCGAGCGGACGGACCATGGTCCACTGGTGGTCGCAGAAGGAGCGCGGCAGCGTGGTCTCGGTGTGGAACGTCGCCCACAATGTCGGCGGCGGCCTGATCGGCCCGCTGTTCCTGCTCGGCCTGGCGCTGTTCGGCGACTGGCGCTCGGCCTTCTACGTGCCGGCCATCGTCGCCGTGGGCGTAGCCGTGTTCGCCTATTTCGCCATGCGCGACACCCCGCAATCCTGCGGCCTGCCGCCGATCGAGAAGCATAAGGACGACTACCCCGAAGGCTACGACGAACACCACGAGCGCGAGCTGTCGACCAAGGAGATCTTCGTCACCTACGTGCTGCGCAACAAGCTGCTCTGGTACATCGCCCTGGCCAACGTGTTCGTCTACCTGCTGCGCTACGGTGTGCTCGACTGGGCGCCGACCTACCTCAAGGAGGCCAAGCACTTCAACGTCGACAAGTCGTCCTGGGCGTACTTCTTCTACGAATGGGCGGGGATTCCCGGCACCCTGCTCTGCGGCTGGCTGTCGGACAAGCTGTTCAAGGGCAATCGCGGCGCCACCGGCGTGGTGTTCATGATCCTGGTGACCGTCGGCACCCTGATCTACTGGCTGAACCCGGCCGGCAACCCGGCGATCGACATGGCCGCGCTGATCATGATCGGCTTCCTGATCTACGGCCCGGTGATGCTGATCGGCTTGCAGGCCCTGGAGCTGGCGCCGAAGAAAGCGGCCGGCACCGCCGCCGGCTTCACCGGTCTGTTCGGCTACCTCGGCGGCTCGGTGGCAGCCAACGCCCTGGTCGGCTACACGGTGGACCACTTCGGCTGGGACGGTGGCTTCAAGCTGCTGATCGGCGCCTGCCTGCTGGCCATCCTGTTCCTCTGCCTGACCCTGCGCAAACCCGCGGTCCAGGCCGCGCCGCAGCAAGCCGGCTGATGACGCGGCGGCTCCGGCGCCAGGCCGGAGCCGCGTTCAGTCCCGCGGCGCGTAGGCGAACACGTCGGCGCGCATCTGGTGCGCGTCCATCCCTGCTTCGACCAGGGCATCCAGGGTCGCGTAGACCATCGCCGGCGAGCCGCTGGCATACACATGCAGGCTCGACAGGTCGGCGAAATCCTCGCGCACCGCCTCGTGCAGCAAGCCGCAACGCCCCTCCCAGCCACAGAGGTCGCTGACCACCCGGTGCAGGAACAGGTTCGGCAGGCCTTCCCACTCCGTCCAGTGCGGCAGTCGGTAGAAATCCTCCGGACGCCGAACGCCCCAGTAGAGATGTACAGGATGGGCGAAGCCGGCGGCGCGGCAGTGCTCGATCAGGCTGTGCATCTGAGACATGCCGGTTCCCGCGGCGATCAGCACCAGCGGACCGTCGGGCAGTTCCGCCAGGTGCGCGTCGCCGAACGGCAGCTGGATCCGTGCCAGGCGCTCGCGCTGCAACTGCGCGATCAGCGCGACGGCACTGTCTTCCTTGGCCAGGATGTGCAACTCAAGGTCGCGTCCCGCATGCGGCGCGGAGGCCAGGGAAAACGCCGCGCTGTCGCCGCCGTCACGCTCCAGCAACAGGTACTGCCCGGCGTGATAGCGTGGCGGCTTGCCGGCCGGCGCGCGCAGGCCGACCCGGTAGACGTCGCCGCCGACCTCTTCGCAGAAGCTCAACTGGCAGGTCAGCTTGCGCAGAGGCAGTTCACCCGGCGCCAGCACCCCGTCCCAATGCAGCACGCAGTCTTCCAGCGGCTCGGCGAGGCAGGTGAAGAGTTCGCCATGATCGCGTACCTCGCCGTTTTGGCGTACCCGCCCCTCCACCAGCAGCGCCGCGCAGATATGGCAGTTGCCGTTGCGGCAGCTCTGCGGACAGTCGTAGCCAAGCCGCCGGGCGCCATCGAGGATGCGTTCCCCCGGCAGCAGCTCGAGGCAGGCGCCGGACGGTTGCAGGACGATACGCATCAGTCGATCCCGAGGCTCGACCAGAGCGCGTCGATGCGCCGTGTCACCGCTTCGTCCTTGACGATGGCGCGCCCCCATTCGCGGCTGGTCTCGCCCGGCCACTTGTGGGTGGCATCAAGCCCCATCTTCGAGCCGAGGCCGGAGACCGGCGAGGCGAAGTCGAGGTAGTCGATGGGCGTGTTGTCGATCATCACCGTGTCGCGCTTGGGGTCCATCCGCGTGGTGATGGCCCAGATCACATCGTTCCAGTCGCGCGCATCGATGTCATCGTCGGTGACGATGACGAACTTGGTGTACATGAACTGCCGCAGGAACGACCAGACCCCGAGCATCACGCGCTTGGCGTGCCCTGGATACTGCTTCTTCATGGTCACCACCGCCATCCGGTAGGAACAACCTTCCGGCGGCAGGTAGAAATCGACGATTTCCGGGAACTGCTTCTGCAGGATCGGCACGAACACTTCGTTCAGTGCCACCCCGAGGATCGCCGGCTCGTCCGGCGGACGCCCGGTGTAGGTGCTGTGGTAGATCGGTTTCTGCCGGCGGGTGACGCGCTCGACGGTGAACACCGGGAAGCGATCGACCTCGTTGTAGTAGCCGGTGTGATCGCCATAGGGACCTTCGTCGGCCATCTCGCCGGGGTGGATCACCCCTTCGAGGACGATCTCGGCGCTGGCCGGCACCTGCAAGTCGCTACCGCGACACTTGACCAGCTCGGTACGATGCCCGCGCAACAGGCCGGCGAAAGCGTATTCGGAAAGGGTGTCCGGCACCGGCGTCACCGCACCGAGGATGGTCGCCGGATCGGCGCCCAGCGCCACGGCTACCGGATAGGGCTGGCCCGGATGCTTCTGGCACCACTCGCGGTAGTCCAGTGCGCCGCCGCGATGGCTGAGCCAGCGCATGATCACCTTGTTGCGGCCGATCACCTGCTGGCGGTAGATGCCCAGGTTCTGCCGTTCCTTGTTCGGCCCGCGGGTAACGGTCAGGCCCCAGGTGATCAGCGGCCCGACATCGCCCGGCCAGCAGGTCTGGACCGGCAGCCGGCCGAGGTCGACGTCCTCGCCCTCCTCGACCACTTCCTGGCAGGGGGCATCCTTGAGCACCTTCGGCGCCATGGACAGGACCTTCCTGTACATCGGCAGCTTGGCCCAGGCGTCCTTGAGGCCCTTCGGCGGCTCGGGCTCCTTGAGTTGCGCCAGCAGCTTGCCGATCTCGCGCAGCGCGCCGACGTCCTCGGCGCCCATGCCCAGCGCCACGCGCTCCGGCGTACCGAACAGGTTGCCGAGCACCGGCATGTCGAAGCCGGTCGGCTTTTCGAACAGCAATGCCGGGCCCTTGGCGCGCAACGTGCGGTCGCACACCTCGGTCATCTCGAGCACGGGGGAAATCGGCACCTGGATGCGCTTCAACGCACCGCGCTGCTCCAGCTGGGCGATGAAATCGCGGAGATCCTTGAACGTCATTGGCCTAACCATTCACTGCAAGACCCCACATCCTACCTGCTCCCGGCCCATCCGGCAGCAGGCAAACGCGGCATTCGGTCACTGCTGGCTGGCGATCCGCGAGTCGTCGAGGCTCTGTAGCATCGGCTCGAACAAAGGCCCGAGTTCATGGGCCCCCTGGGTCGAAAGGTGGTTGTTATCCATGTACAGCGACCAGCCATCACGTTCGGCGAAACAATCCAGGCCATCGCAGAGCACGCTGGAGGGGTCGAGCACGCTCACCCGCGGGTTGCCTTCGGCCAGCGCATCGAACAGCGCATTCACGTAGGCGACGCGCGCGGCGTGCTCAGCGAAGGGAAAACGTGCGCGCCCGACATCCTCCCCGCTCAGACTCAGCCGCACCAGCCGCGCCGGTGCCTTGAATGGCAGCAGCGGTACGTCCTTGACCAGCCAGACATGTACGTCGGCCGCGTTCAGCCTTTCGATCATCCCGCTCAGGCGTTGCCGCAGCAGCGCCTCGGCGATCGAGCTGTCCGGCGTGTCGTCCGGCTCGCGGAGAATGTTGCGGGTGCCGTCCTGCGAGTCGCCGTAGACATACATGTCCCAGCGTCCGGCGAGGATCACCCCGCCCGGCCGCTGCTGTTCGACGAACTCGAGCATCTGCTGGTTGAAACGCAGGCAATTGTCCTTTTCCAGCATCCCCAGCAACGGCGGACAGCCCGCCAGCGAAGCCTGCCAGATCGGCACCCGGCGACTGGCAGCCAGTTCGCGCAGCAGCGGGCTCAACGCCGCGGAATGGCTGTCGCCCCAACTGACCAGCAGCGGTCGTTCGGCAGCCAGTTCCGCCGGGAAGCGGCAGATGCTTTCCTGACTGAGCGCCTTCTTGTCGAACATGCAGTCGGTCTGCCCATCGCGCCATTTGGACGCCTTGGCATAACGCAAGGCTTCCTCGGAAAGACGCGACGGCACGCCGTCGTAATGCCGCACCAACTGGCCGACGACTCCCAGCAGCAGCAAGCTGCACAGCGCCGCGCCAAGCATCTGCTGGCGCCCGGCGAACAGCTTGCGCTCGCGGAACGGTGCCTCGACGTAGTACAGCGACAGTGCCGCCAGGCCGATGCTCGCCGCCAGCAACCCCAGGCGTGCCGGCAGGCCCAGGGTTTCCAGTGCGTGGTACTGGACGAAGACGTACAGCGGCCAGTGCCAGAGGTACAGCGAATAGGAGATCAGACCGAACCAGACCAGCGGTTGCCAGCCCAGCAGGCGGCGAGCCCAGGTGTCGCCGGCGCCGTTGGCCCAGATCAGCAGGGCGGTGCCAAGCACCGCCGGCAGCGCCGCGAGGCCGGGGAAAAGAGTGTCGCTGTCGTAGAAGAACACCGGCAGGAGAATCGCCGCTATGCCGAGGGTGGCCGCCAGTTGCAGGGACCATTGCGAATGACCGCGGCTAGCGCCCGGCAGCAACGCCAGCGCGGCACCCGCCAGGAGTTCCCAGGCGCGCATCGGCAGGAGGAAGAATGCACTGCCAGGTCGCTGGCTCACCGCCCAGACGCTGGCCGCCAGCGATAGCGCCAGGACCGCGAGGAGGATGGCGAGCCGCCAGCGCAGCAGGCGCCCGGAGATCGCGGCCAGCAGTAGCGGGAAGAGAATGTAGAACTGCTCTTCCACCGACAACGACCAGGTATGCAATAGCGGCTTGAATTCGGACGCGGCGTCGAAATAGCCATCCTGCTTCCAGAACAGGATGTTCGAGGCGAACATCGTCTGGTAGCGAACCGAACGCCCTAACTCTTCGTAGTCGCGCGGCGCCATGAGGAACCAGCCGATCACCAGGCTCGCCGCCATCATCACGAACAGCGCGGGGAGAATGCGGCGTGCCCGGCGCGCCCAGAAGTCGACGAAGCTGAAACGTCCGGCCTGCTGCTCGCGCCGGATGATCGAAGTGATCAGGTAGCCGGAAATGACCAGGAAAACATCGACGCCCACATAGCCGCCGGTGATGCCCCCCAAGCCAAGGTGGTAGAACACCACCGGCAGAATGGCCAACGCTCGCAAACCATCGATGTCCCTTCGATAGGCCAGGCTCGGCATCCACGTCCCTCCAGATATGCAAAAGGCGCCCCGGTCAACCGGAGCGCCTTTGTTTGGTACTCTCGAAGACTACTTTCGTTTCATCGAATCGAAGAACTCATCGTTGGTCTTGGTCTGCTTGAGCTTGTCGATGAGGAATTCGATCGCGGAGATCTCGTCCATCGGGTGCAGGATCTTGCGCAGGATCCACATGCGCTGGAGCTCGTCCTCGCTGGTCAGCAGCTCTTCGCGGCGGGTACCCGAACGGTTGATGTTGATGGCCGGGAACACGCGCTTCTCGGCGATCTTGCGATCCAATGGGAGTTCCATGTTGCCGGTACCCTTGAATTCCTCGTAGATCACCTCGTCCATCTTCGAGCCGGTTTCCACCAACGCCGTGGCGAGAATCGTAAGAGAACCGCCCTCTTCGATGTTCCGCGCGGCGCCGAAGAAGCGCTTCGGCTTCTCCAGGGCATGGGCGTCGACACCGCCGGTGAGCACCTTGCCGGAGCTGGGGATCACGGTGTTGTAGGCCCGCGCCAGACGGGTGATGGAGTCGAGCAGGATGACCACGTCCTTCTTGTGCTCGACCAGGCGCTTGGCCTTCTCGATCACCATCTCGGCGACCTGTACGTGACGGGTCGGCGGTTCGTCAAAGGTCGAGGCGACCACTTCGCCGCGCACGGTGCGCTGCATTTCGGTCACTTCCTCAGGGCGCTCGTCGATCAGCAGGACGATCAGGTGGCATTCGGGGTTGTTGCGGGTGATGTTGCTGGCGATGTTCTGCAGCATGATGGTCTTGCCCGCCTTCGGCGGCGCCACGATCAGGCCGCGCTGGCCCTTGCCGATCGGCGCGCAGAGGTCGATGACGCGGCCGGTCAGGTCTTCGGTGGAGCCGTTGCCGGCTTCCATCTTCATCCGCTCGTTGGGGAACAACGGCGTCAGGTTCTCGAAGAGAATCTTGTTCTTCGCATTCTCCGGACGATCGAAGTTGATCGAGTCGACCTTGAGCAGGGCGAAGTAGCGTTCGCCCTCTTTCGGCGGCCGGATCTTGCCGATGATGGTGTCGCCCGTGCGCAGGTTGAAGCGCCGGATCTGGCTCGGCGAGACATAGATGTCGTCGGGGCCGGCCAGGTAGGAAGAGTCGGCGGAGCGCAGGAAGCCGAAGCCGTCCTGAAGAATCTCCAGCACGCCATCGCCGGAGATCTCTTCACCACTTTTCGCGTGCTTCTTCAGCAGGGCGAAGATGATGTCCTGCTTGCGCGAACGGGCCATGTTTTCCAGGCCCATGGCATCGGACATTTCCAGCAGTTCGGCAATCGGCTTTTGCTTGAGTTCGGTCAGATTCATAGGAAAGAGATAGGTACGCAGAAAGAGGAATTGGAGAAAGCGTCGAGCTTGGGAAAGCCGTGTCGCAAGGGGGCGACAGGAGCGCTAGAAAGTTCGAGTAGGAAGTGCGTCCGGGACGGCATGCAGAAGGCGACGGAAAAAACGTCGCGAACCCGAATTTAACACCGTGGCCGCGTGGCGTCTATAGAAACGCAAAAAAAAGCCCCGCGAATCGCGGGGCTTTCCAGCGAGGCCTGGGCCCGGCTCAGATATTGGCGTCGAGGAAGGCCGCCAGCTGCGACTTGGACAGTGCGCCGACCTTGGTCGCCTCGACATTGCCGTCCTTGAACAGCATCAGGGTAGGGATGCCACGCACGCCGTACTTCGGCGGGGTGTCCTGGTTCTCGTCGATGTTCAGCTTGCAGACCTTCAGCTTGCCCTGATAGTCCCTGGCGACTTCGTCCAGCACCGGCGCGATCATCTTGCACGGACCGCACCACTCGGCCCAGTAGTCCACCAGCACAGGGCCGTCGGCCTTCAGCACGTCCTGCTCGAAGCTGGCATCAGTAACGTTGACGATATGTTCGCTCATGAAATCTCTCCGTAGTCGGACGCGAATTGAAACGCGAAAGTGCCGACCATCATATCCCGCCTTGACCCTCGCCGGAAGGCGCAGCCGATTGAGAGTCTCTATCGTTGGTCGGCTGATTCCCGATTGATCGGCTGCCGCATTGGCGACCCTCGCCCTATCGTGGCAGGATGGCGCAGTTTTCCAATGGACTTGCAAAGCATGCCGCAAAAACCTGCCGAGGCATTCCCGCTGATTGCCGCCCTGGACCTGGGTTCCAACAGTTTCCACCTCTGTCTGGCCAAGGCCAATATCCACGGCGAAGTCCGCATCCTCGAACGGCTGGGCGAGAAGGTCCAACTGGCCGCCGGCCTCGACGAGGAGCGCAATCTCAGCGAGGAGGCCACCCAGCGCGGCCTCGACTGCCTGCGCCGCTTCGCCCAGTTCATCAGCGGCATGCCCCAGGGTTCCGTACGCGTGGTCGCGACCAACGCCTTGCGCGAGGCGCGCAACCGCAGCGATTTCATCCGTCGTGCGGAAGAGGTTCTCGGCCATCCCGTGGAAGTCATCTCCGGCCGCGAGGAAGCCCGCCTGATCTACCTCGGCGTCGCCAACAGCATGCCCGACAGCGGCGGTCGCCGGCTGGTCAGCGACATCGGCGGCGGCAGCACCGAGTTCATCATCGGCCAGGGTTTCGAGTCCGAGCTGCGGGAAAGCCTGCAGATGGGTTGCGTCAGCTACACCCAACGCTACTTCCGCGACGGCAAGATCACCCCGGCCCGCTACGCCCAGGCGTACACCGCCGCACGCCTGGAACTGATGGGCATCGAAAACAGCCTGCGGCGCCTCGGCTGGCAACAGGCGGTCGGCGCCTCCGGCACCATCCGCGCAGTGGCGCTGGCGATCAAGGCCGGCGGCCACGGCAACGGCGAGATCAGCCCGGACGGACTGGCCTGGCTGAAGCGCAAGGTGCTCAAGCTCGGCGACGTGGAGAAGCTCGATCTGGAAGGGATCAAGCCGGACCGCCGGACCATCTTCCCGGCCGGACTGGCCATTCTCGAAGCGATCTTCGACGCGCTGGAACTGGAACAGATGGTTCACTCCGAGGGCGCCCTGCGCGAAGGCGTTCTCTACGACCTGGTCGGCCGTCACCAGCACGAGGACGTGCGCGAACGCACCATCAGTTCGCTGATGCAGCGCTACCACGTCGATCCGGAGCAGGCTTCGCGGGTGGAGGCCAAGGCCCTCAAGGTGCTTGCCGAAGTCGGCGACGCCTGGGAGCTGAACGACGAACTGCACCGCGACCTGCTGAGCTGGGGCGCACGGGTCCACGAGATCGGCCTGGACATCGCCCATTACCACTACCACAAGCACGGCGCCTACCTGATCGAGCACTCCGACCTGGCTGGCTTCTCGCGCCAGGACCAGCAGATGCTGTCGCTACTGGTACGCGGCCACCGCCGCAACATTCCGGCGGATAAGCTGGCGGAGTTCGCCGCGGAAGGCGACAAGTTGGTGCGCCTGTGCATCGTGCTGCGCTTCGCGATCCTCTTCCACCACATTCGCGGCACCCAGGAAATGCCCTCGGTGCGCCTGAAGGCAGAGCCCAAGAGCCTTTCGGTGACCTTCCCCGAGGGCTGGCTGGAAGCCAACCCGCTGACCCAGGCCGACTTCGCCCAGGAAGCCGAATGGCTCAAGCGGGTCGGCTACAGCCTCAACGTGCGGTAAGCACCGGCGCGGCCAGCTTCTCCAGCAGGGTCGCCTGGGTATTGCGGGGGTTCTGGTTACCGGTGGGGCTGAGCCGCTGGTAGCTACCGTCGGCCTGCAACACCCAGGCCTGGGTGTTGTCGGTCAGGTACGTTTCCAGTTCCTTCTTGACCCGCTGCACCAGCTTCTTGCCTTCCACCGGGAAGCAGGTCTCGACGCGCATGTCGAGGTTGCGCTCCATCCAGTCGGCGCTGGAGAGATAGAGCTTCTCGTCGCCGCCGTTGAGGAAGTAGTAGATGCGGCTGTGCTCGAGGAAGCGTCCGATGATCGAGCGCACGTGGATATTGTGCGAGACCCCCGGGATGCCTGGCCGCAGGCAGCACATGCCACGCACCACCAGGTCGATCCTGACCCCGGCCTGGCTGGCCTTGTACAGGGCGCGGATGACCTTCGGATCGGTCAGCGAGTTGACCTTGGCCATGATGTGCGCCGGCTGGCCGAGCGCCGCCTGGGCCGCCTCGCGGTTGATCATTTCCAGCAGGTTCTTCTTCAGGGTGAACGGCGCATGCAACAGCTTCTTCATGCGCAGCGTCTTGCCCATCCCGATCAGTTGGTTGAACAGCTTGTGCAGGTCCTCGCAGAGCGCCACGTCGGCGGTCAGCAGGCTGTAGTCGGTGTACAGGCGAGCGTTGCCGGCATGGTAGTTGCCGGTGCCCAGGTGCGCGTAGCGGCGCAGTTCGCCGTCCTCGCGACGGAGGATCAGCATCATCTTGGCGTGGGTCTTGAAGCCGACCACGCCGTAGATCACTACCGCGCCGGCCTGTTGCAGGCGGCTGGCCAGTTGCAGGTTGGACTCTTCGTCGAAGCGGGCGCGCAGCTCGATCACCGCGGTGACCTCCTTGCCGTTGCGTGCCGCCTCGACCAGGGCGTCGACGATCTCCGAGTTGGCGCCGCTGCGGTACAGGGTCTGCTTGATCGCCAGCACGTTCGGATCCTTGGCGGCCTGGCGCAGCAGGTCGATCACCGGGGTGAAGGACTCGAACGGGTGCATCAGCAACACATCGAGCTTGCTGAGGACGTTGAAGAGGTTTTCCTTCTTCTGCAAAAGACGCGGGATCGCCGGGGTGAAGGGCGGGTACTGCAGCTCCGGATGGCTTTCCAGGCCGGTGACGCTGAACAGGCGGGTCAGGTTGACCGGGCCGCTGACCTTGTACAACTCGCTTTCGGACAGGCCGAACTGCTTGAGCAGGTAGTTGGTCAGGTTCTGCGGGCAGGTATCCACCACCTCCAGGCGTACCGCGTCCCCGTAGCGACGCGAGAACAGCTCGCCGCGCAGCGCGCGGGCCAGGTCCTCGACATCCTCGGTGTCCACCGACAGGTCGGCGTTGCGGGTCAGGCGGAACTGGTAGCAGCCCTTCACCTTCATGCCGGGGAACAGGTCGTCGGCGTGGGCGTGGATCATCGACGACAGGAACACGTAGTTGTCGCCCTCGCCGCCAACGTCTTCCGGCAGCTTGATGATCCGTGGCAGCAGGCGCGGCGCCGGGATGATCGCCAGGCCGGAGTCGCGGCCGAAGGCATCCATCCCCTCCAGCTCGACGATGAAGTTGAGGCTCTTGTTCACCAGCAGCGGGAACGGGTGGGTCGGGTCGAGGCCGATCGGGGTGATGATCGGCGCGATCTCGTCGCGGAAGAAGCGCCGCACCCAGGTCTTGATCTTCAGCGTCCAGTGACGCCGGCGGATGAAGCGGATCTGGTGCTTGGCCAGCTCCGGCAACAGGGTCTCGTTGAGGATCCGGTACTGCCGCGATACCTGCTCGTGGACCAGCTCGCTGATCCGCGCCAGGGCCTGGTGCGGCAGCAGGCCGTCGGCGCCGGCCTGCTCGCGGGCGAAGGTGATCTGCTTCTTCAGGCCGGCGATGCGGATCTCGAAGAATTCGTCGAGGTTGCTCGAGAAGATGAGGAGGAACTTCAGCCGCTCCAGGAGCGGGTAGGACTCGTCCAGCGCCTGTTCCAGCACGCGGATGTTGAACTGCAACTGGGAGAGCTCGCGATGAATGTACAGGCTGCTGTCATCCACGCTGGGAACCACCGCAGGTGGCGTTTCCACCGGGATCGTTTCGGCCATCTTCACTTCTGCTTCGCTTTCCACGTTCGCCACTACGGTTTCGTCGGCGGCGATACGTTCGATCTCATCAAGTCCTTGCTGCGTATTCATTCATCTTCCCGAGGGGGTCAACGCCCCCGTCTTAATTGTTCTGCGGCCTGCTTGGCGAAGTAGGTCAGAATGCCATCGGCGCCGGCACGTTTGAAGGCGGTAAGGGATTCGAGGATCACCGATTCGGCCAGCCAGCCGTTCTGGATGGCGCCCATGTGCATCGCATACTCGCCGCTGACCTGGTAGACAAAGGTCGGGGCGCGGAATTCATCCTTCACCCGACGCACGATGTCGAGGTAGGGCATGCCCGGCTTGACCATCACCATGTCGGCGCCTTCGGCCAGGTCGGCGGCCACTTCGTGAAGTGCCTCGTCGCTGTTCGCCGGATCCATCTGGTAGGTGGCCTTGTTGCCCTTGCCGAGGTTCGAAGCCGAGCCGACCGCATCGCGGAACGGACCGTAGTAGGCGCTGGCGTACTTGGCCGAGTAGGCCATGATCCGCACATTGGTGTGACCGGCAGACTCCAGGGCCTCGCGGATCGCACCGATGCGACCGTCCATCATGTCCGAGGGCGCTACCACCTGGGCGCCGGCCTCGGCGTGGGACAGCGCCTGCCGTACCAGCACGTCGATGCTGACGTCGTTGAGGACGTAACCGTCGTCATCCAGGATGCCGTCCTGGCCATGGGTGGTGAACGGGTCGAGCGCCACGTCGGTGATGATGCCCAGCTCCGGAAAGCGCTCGCGCAGGGCGCGGGTGGCGCGCTGGGCGATGCCTTCCGGGTTGTATGCCTCGGCGGCGTCCAGGGACTTCTTCTCCACCGGGGTCACCGGGAACAGCGCCAGCGCCGGAATGCCCAGGGCCACCCACTCTTCCGCCTCGATCAGCAACTGGTCGATGGACAGGCGCTCGACGCCGGGCATCGACGGAATGCTTTCACGCTGGTTGACCCCATCGAGGACGAACACCGGCAGGATCAGGTCGTCGACGGTGAGGACATTCTCGCGGACCAGGCGGCGGGAGAAGTCATCGCGGCGATTGCGCCGCAGGCGGGTGTAGGGATAGGCGCGGTTGGCGGGAGTGAAGCTCACGGTTTACTCCAGGGCCCAGATAACGGGCACAGTGTGACAGTTATAGTCCCTGATTATGACGGATTGGCAACAAGCGACGACAGTGACTCAAGGTCGCGGCATCCTGCCGCACCGCCAATCATCGCAAAAAGCCAGCGGCAAAGGCCATTCATTGCACAATCAATGACCTGGGCCGTGACGATCGCGCTTTCCCCACGCCCTCAACCGAGTTAGGCTGCGCGTTCATTTCGCTTCGCTGCCCCGATGATGCTCCAACAATTCCTGCAGGACTTCGGCTATTTCGCCCTTTTTCTCGGTACTTTCTTCGAGGGCGAAACCATTCTCGTGCTGGCCGGGTTCCTTGCCTTCCGCGGCTACATGCAGCTGGATACCGTGATTCTCACCGCCTTCCTCGGCAGCTACGCCGGTGACCAACTCTGGTACTTCCTCGGACGCCGCCACGGACGCCGGTTGCTGGCGCGCAAGCCGCGCTGGCAGAAGCTCGGCGACAAGGCGCTGGACCATGTGCGCCGCCATCCTGACCTGTGGGTGCTGAGTTTCCGCTTCGTCTACGGCCTGCGTACGGTGATGCCGGTGGCCATCGGCCTGTCCGGCTATCCACCGGCCCGCTATCTTCTTCTCAACGGCATCGGCGCCATCGTCTGGGCCGCCGCGCTGGGCTCCGCCGCCTACTATTTCGGCAGCGTACTGGAAGGCATGCTCGGCAACATCAAGAAATACGAACTCATGGTCCTCGGCGGCCTGATCGTGCTGGGCCTGCTGCTCTGGCTATGGCGGCGTTTCAAGACACCGCGCGGCAACGGCGCGGGCGGCAACGCCGACAAATCCGAGTGAACCCGCGCCGGCGCGACTGAACAGCCGGCCCCTTCGCACACTCCAACTCCTTGTACCCTCCGCTCCGGCTGGCCGCCGGGGCCGGCGGCTCGCTATGCTTGCGCGATACCGACCCCGGCCAGGCCCGTCCGGTCCGGATCCTGCGTTCCCAAGGAGTAAGCCTCATGCACAAGAAAGTTGCCGTCATCCTCTCCGGTTGTGGCGTCTACGATGGCGCGGAAATCCACGAAAGCGTGATCACCCTGCTCCGCCTCAGCCAGCGCGGCGCCGAGGCACAATGCTTCGCGCCGAACATCGCCCAGCACCATGTGGTCAACCACCTGACCGGCGAGGAAATGCCGGAAAGCCGCAATGTCCTGGTCGAGTCCGCGCGTATCGCCCGCGGCGAAGTCAAGGATCTGCGCGAAGCCCGCGCCGAGGACTACGACGCGCTGATCGTGCCCGGTGGCTTCGGCGCTGCGAAGAACCTCAGCGACTTTGCCATCAACGGCGCGCAATGCCAGGTGCAGCCGGACGTGCTGGCGCTGGCCAAGGCTTTCGCCGAAGCCGGCAAGCCAGTCGGGCTGATCTGCATCGCTCCGGCGATGGCGGCGAAGATCTACGGTGCCGGCGTCCAATGCACCATCGGCAACGACGCCGACACCGCCGACTCGCTGAAGCAGATGGGTGCCGAGCACATCGACGCGCCGGTGGACGAGATCGTCGAAGACAGCGCGCGCAAGCTGGTGACCACCCCGGCCTACATGCTCGCCCAGTCGATCGCCGAAGCCGCTTCCGGGATCAACAAGCTGGTCGACCGGGTGCTCGAACTGGTGGACCAGGACAAGGCCTGATCGGCCAAGCACAAGGGCGGTCGCGCCGCCGCCCTTTTCAAATCCGTGCCGCTACGCCAGCGTGCGTCTCGAAACCATCGAATCGAGACGCCGCGATGAGCGAAACGCCCTCCCCCGCCCTGCCTGACGACGTCCACCAACTGGTGGCGGATTTCTTCCAGCGCATCCCCTTCAACCGCATGCTCGGGATCCGCGTGGCGAGCCTCGGCCGCGAGCGGGTAGTCCTCGACCTGCCGATGAAGGACGAACTGATCGGCAACTTCGTCCAGGGCATTCTCCACGGCGGGGTGATCTCCAGCCTGCTCGACGTCACCGGCGGTGCGATGGCCCTGATCGGCGCCCTCGAACGGCATCGCGAACTGCCAGGCCACGAGCGCATGGCGCGGCTGTCGAAGCTCGGCACCATCGACTTGCGCGTCGACTACCTGCGCCCGGGACGCGGCCGGACGTTCACCGCCCATGCGGTGCCGCTTCGCTCGGGCAACAAGGTCGCAGTGGTGCGCTCGGAACTGCATAGCGACGACGGCACGCTGGTCGCCGTCGGTACCGGTACCTATCTGTGCGGCTGACTCGCGCGTAGATCGGCTTCCCGCTGCAGGCGGGTGAGCAGGCGGTCCAGGGCGTTGGCGAACGCCTGGCGGTCACGCTCACCGTAGGGCGCCTGGCCGCCGCCCATCTGCCCCTGGTCACGCAGGTCGGCCATCAGGTTGCGCATGGCCAGCTTATCGCCCATGTTCCGCGCGTCGAACTCGCGGCCGCGAGGATCGAGGGCGGCAACCTGTTTCTTGATCAGCCGATCGGCCAGCGGTACGTCGCTGCAGATCGCCAGGTCGCCCGGCTCGGCCTGCTCCACCAGGTAATCGTCAGCCGCATCCATCCCGCTTTCCACCACCACCAGACGCACGCAGGCGAACGGCGGCTTGACCTGCGGCTGGCCGGCGACCATCCAGGCTTCCAGCTTGCGCTTGAGGGCGAACTTGCAGACCAGTTCCTTGGCCGCCTTGGGGCAGGCGTCGGCATCGATCCAGATACGCATGAACGGACTTCCGTAGAAATGACGACGGCCAGTATCGCACTGGCCGTCGTGGTTGCGCGAACCCGCTCAGTCGGCCGCGTTGGCCGCCGCACGCCGGCGCTCGACGATCCGGCTACGTCCGTAGAGCAGCGCGATGGCCACCAGCGCCATGGCCTGGGCCGACAGCGAATAGGCGTCGGCCTTGATCCCCAGCCAGTCGAAGTCGAAGAACGGCACCGGACGGGTGCCGATCACCCCGGCTTCCTGCAAGGCGATGACGCCATGTCCGGCGAACACCACCGAGAGCGCACAGAGCAACGCCGCGTTGATGCTGAAGAACAACCCCAGCGGCAGTTTCGCCGAGCCACGCAGGATCACCCAGGCCAGGCCGATCAGCAGGACCACGGCGGTCGCCGCGCCGCCGATCACGGCATTGTGCCCGGCCGGTCCGGCCTGCAACCAGAGGGTTTCGTAGAACAGGATGACCTCGAACAACTCGCGGTAGACCGAGAAGAACGCCAGCACTGCGAAGCCGAAGCGTCCACCACCGCCCACCAGGCTGCTGCGGATGTAGTCCTGCCAGGCTGCCGCGTGGCGGCGGTCGTGCATCCAGACGCCGAGCCAGAGCACCATCACGCAGGCGAACAGCGAGGTGAAGCCCTCCATCAGCTCGCGCTGGGCACCGCCGATATCGATCACATAGGCGGCCAACGCCCAGGTGGCGAAGCCGGCGACGAAGGCCAGCCCCCAGCCGACGTGCACGCCACGCACGGCACTTTCCTGCCCGGTATTGCGCAGGAAGGCGAGGATGGCGGCAAGCACCAGGATTGCCTCTACCCCTTCGCGCAACAGGATCAACAGGGCGGAAACGAAACTGATGGAGAAACTCAGCGAGTCGCCGCCAAGCTGCTTGGCGGCCTCCGCCAGCTTGCCCTTGGCCAGCTCCAGCTGTTGCGCCACCTGAGTTTCCGGAAGGCCATCGCGCAACGCCTGGCGGTAGGCCATCAGTTGCTTCTCGGTGGAGCGGCGCAAATCGGCGTCGACGTTGTCCAGCGAGCTTTCCACCAGCTCGAAGCCTTCCAGGTAGGCCGCCACCGACAGGTCGTAGGCCTGGTCGCGGTCACCTTCGCGATAGACCGCGAAACTCTTGTCCAGGGTGGCGGCGGTATAGTCGATCAACTGCCCAGGACCGCGCTGCTCCAGCGGCGGATGCGCACGCAAGGCGCGGAAGCTCTCCGCAGCGGCCTCGCCGTCGTGCTCGGCGACTTCGGCCGGAGTCTGCGTGGCCAGGGTCGCCAGCGGGTAGGCATGGGCCTTGTCCGGCTGCGCACTGCCGGCGCTCAGGCCGGCCACATAGCTGGCCAGGTCCCAGCGCTGGCGTTCGTCGAGCTGGTCGGCGAACGCCGGCATGTCAGTGCCAGCCACGCCCAGGCCGATGACGTTACGCAGGTCGTAGAGGCTCAGGTGGTCGAGGCGCTGGCGATCGGTGAGGTTCGCCGGCGGCGGTTCCAAGCCGATGCCGGCGGGGCCGTCGCCCTTGCCCGCATCGCCATGGCAGATCGCGCACTGCTGGGCATAGATCGGCGCTGCGCGGCTCGGGTCGGGGGTGATCGCGGGGGTCTGCACCACCTGGTAGATATCCGCCACCCGTGCCTCGAGGTTGCGCGCCTGGAGGGCCACGTCCCTTCCCGGCAAGCGCTGCTCGATGGCCTGGCGCAGGCTGGCGACGCCCCTCTCCAGCTCGGCGCGCTCGGGGCGCATCGGCAGGGTCAGGACCAATGCCTGCAGGTTGCCGACGAATTCCACCTGTTCCTGGTATTCGCTGGGGTCGACGATCTTGCCGTCAGCCACGGTCGGCGGATAGTCGGCCGCCAGGTAACTCAACAGATGCAAGGCTTGGGAGGGGTCGACGGCCGTGTCGGCAATAGCTCCAAGGCTGAACACGCAGACCAGCGGCAGCAGCCACAGCAGGATTTTCGGAGGGTGCATGGCGAAGACGAAGTGAGAATGGAAGAGATTAAATTGTCCCTTCGCCTTCCCGCCCATGCAAGAAATACTCTGTAACAATCACGCCCGTCGGCGTGTCGGGCGGCTCAGAGCGGCGCTCGGCGTACCGTCGCCAGCAGCCCCGCGGCGCCGACGAACAGGCTGGCGAAGGTACGGTTCACCAGCTTCTGCTGGCGCGGCGAACGCAGTACGCGTAGCACGCGCGCAGCCAGTCCGGTGTAGCCGGCCATGACGATCAGGTCGACGACGATCATGGTGCCGCCCATGATCAGGTACTGCGCCAGCAGCGGCTGGTGCGGGTCGATGAACTGCGGCAGCACCGCGAGCATGAAGATTACCGCCTTGGGATTGCTGGCGTTGACCAGGAAACCACGCAGCACCAGGGTCAACGGTCGCCCCAGAGGCCGTTCGCCATCGGTGCTCAAGGCCTGTGGCGGCGCCTGCCACTGGCGCACCGCCAGGTACACCAGGTAGGCCACGCCGAACCACTTGATCAGGCTGAAAGCCAATGCCGAGGTCGCCAGCAACGCACCGACGCCGGCGGCGACGATGGCGATCTGCAGGGCCAGGCCGATCTGCAGGCCCAGCGCGTTCCAGTAGCCTCGCGCAAAGCCGTACTGCAACCCGCAGGACATCGAGGCGATGGCTCCGGCGCCCGGCGACAGGCTGATGGCCCAGCAGGCGAGAAAGAAGGCGAACCAGGTACTGACGAGCATTGCACACCTCGGAAAGCGAACGCGGCTGGCGGCGGGAACGAAAAAGCCAGTGTGCACCAAGGCGGAGCAGCCGCACAGGTTTTCCGACCACGCGCCTCGCCCAACCTTTGCGGGCGCAACCTGGCGGACAGAAAAAACCCGGCAGATGCCGGGCTTTCCCGAGGATACGCGCTCAGCCATGTTGGGCGGACCACCGCGATGCGGCTATTCGCCCTGGCCCCGAACGCTCTCAGTCCGGCGAACCCTTGCGCAGCTTCACCGGCTCTTCGCCGCGCTTGCGCGCCATGGCCCCGCGCAAGCGGATGTTCAGCGCCTCCACCGCCAGGGAGAAGGCCATGGCGAAGTAGACGTAGCCTTTCGGCACGTGCACTTCGAAGGACTCGGCCACCAGCACGGTGCCGACCACGATGAGGAACGACAGGGCGAGCATCTTCAGCGATGGGTGTTTCTCGATGAAGTCGCTGATGGTGCCTGCCGCCAGCATCATCACGCCGACCGAGATGACGATCGCCGCGACCATCACCGGCACGTTCTGCACCAGACCGACGGCGGTGATCACCGAGTCCAGGGAGAAGATGATGTCGATGATCGCGATCTGGACGATGATGCCCATGAAACCGTGGGCCTTGCCGCCGCTCTTCTGCTCTTCTTCCGCGCCTTCCAGGCTGTGGTAGATCTCCATGGTGCTCTTGAACAGCAGGAACAGGCCGCCGAAGAAGAGGATCAGGTCACGCCCGGAGATGCCCTGGCCGAACAGGTGGAACAGGTCGGTGGTCAGGCGCATGACCCAGGTGATCGAGAGCAACAGCAGGATCCGCGTGCCCATGGCCAGGGCCAGGCCGAAGAAGCGCGCCTTCGGTTGCTGGGCCGGCGGCAGGCGCCCGACCAGGATCGAGATGAAGATGATGTTGTCGATGCCGAGGACGATTTCCAGGGCGGTCAGGGTCAGGAACGCGACCCAGATTTCAGGACTGGCGAGCCATTCCATAGATGGTTATTTCCCGTTTTTTGTTGGAGTTGAAAAACCTGGCCCACGCCAGCGACGCACGGCTTTCTGGAAGAACAGGCTGTTGGGAACCTGCAGCAGCGGGCCCGGCGAGCCATCCTCGAGGGTTTCTTCCAGTGTCGTATACAAGAGATTGATGGCAACCACGCGTCCGGTGACGCCCGGTTTGTCGGCGCTATCGATCAGCTCCACGCGGTCGCCGATGCGGAACGGCCCGACGGTGAAGATCAGCAACGCACAGAACAGGTTGGAGAGCACGCTCCAAATGGCGAAGAAGGCTACCGCCGCCACCGCGGCGAAACCGGTCAGCGCGGTCCACAGCACTTCGGCGGATACGCCCAGGCGCTCCAGCACCATGATCAGTGCGCTGACCATGATCAGCCAGCGCAGGCCGCCACGCAGCGGCAGGAGCAGCTCCGGCGGCACCGGATAACGCTCGCCGATACGGGTCACCGTGCGTCGGACCAAGCGCTGGAGCAGCCAGGCGACCAGCAGGATGAGCAGGATCTGCAGCGCCACCACCAGCGGCCCGCTCCAGGTCTGCGTCAACATCTGCAGGTTATCCATCACTCACTGGCCTCCAGTTCTTTCTGCAAGGCTTCGAGGGTTTCCAGGGCCTCCAGCCAACGTTCCTCCAGCTCGCCTTCGCGAACCTTCAGGCTCGATTGTTCGGACAGCAACTCGCGCAATTCGTCCTTTCGTGATACGTCGTACAGGGCGCTGTCGCCCAGCCGCGCCTCGATAGCGGCTAGCTTTTCGTGCAGGCCGCCGAGTTCGCGCTCCAGCTTGTCGGCCTCGCGCTTGTGCGGCGCCAGCTGCTGGCGCAGCGCGGCCGCTGCCTGGCGCTGGGCGCGCTTGTCGGTGCGTTCGGACGGCGCGCCCGGCGCGGTCTCGGCCTGCGGCGCCTTGCGCGCGCGATAGTCGACCAGCCAGCGGGCGTAATCGTCGAGATCGCCATCGAACGGCACCACGCGCCCATCGGCGACCAGAAGGAATTCGTCGGTGGTGCTTTTGAGCAGGTGCCGGTCGTGGGAAACCACCAGGACCGCCCCGGAAAACTCCTGTAGAGCCAAGGTCAGGGCCAGGCGCATTTCCAGGTCGAGGTGGTTGGTCGGCTCGTCGAGCAGCAGCAGGTTGGGCTTCTGCCAGGCGATCAGCGCCAGGGCCAGGCGCGCTTTCTCGCCACCGGAGAAGTTCAATACCGGCTCGTCCACCCGAACGCCGCGGAAGTCGAAGCCGCCAAGGAAGTCCTTGAGGGTCTGTTCGCGCTCGCCGGGGGCGATACGCTGCAGATGCAGCAACGGGCTGGCCTGTGGGTCCAGCGAATCGAGCTGGTGCTGGGCGAAGTATCCGATGGCCAGGTTCTCGCCGCGCAGCAGGCGGCCGCCCAATTCGGGCAGGTCCCCGGCCAGGGTCTTGATCAGGGTCGACTTGCCGGCGCCGTTGGGACCGAGCAGGCCGATCCGCGCACCGGGCACCAGTTGCAGCTTGACCTTCTCCAGCACCGCCTTGTCGCCATAGCCGAGACGGCCTTCGCCGAGATCCAGCAACGGCCGGGAGATCTTGTCCGACTCGCGGAAACTGAAATTGAACGGCGAATCGACATGTGCCGGCGCCAGTTCCTCGAGACGCTCCAGCGCCTTGATCCGGCTCTGCGCCTGGCGCGCCTTGGTGGCCTTGGCCTTGAAGCGGGCGATGAAGCTTTCCATGTGCGCACGCTGCGCCTGCTGTTTCTCGTAGGCCTGCTGTTGCTGAGCCAGCCGCTCGGCGCGGGTCCGCTCGAAAGCGGAATAGCCGCCGCGATAGAGGGTCAGCTTGCGGTTTTCCAGATGCACCACATGGTCCACCACCGCATCGAGGAAGTCGCGGTCGTGGGAGATCAGCACCAGAGTGCCGGGATAACCCTTGAGCCACTCTTCCAGCCAGAGGATGGCGTCCAGGTCGAGGTGGTTGGTCGGCTCGTCGAGCAACAGCAGGTCGGACGGGCACATCAGCGCCTGCGCCAGGTTCAGGCGCATCCTCCAACCGCCGGAGAAATCACCGACCCGGCGCTCCATCTGCTCGCTGCTGAAGCCGAGTCCGGCCAGCAGCTTGCGCGCCCGTGCATCGGCGGTGTAACCGTCGGCGTTGTCCAGTTCGGTATGCAGGCGCGCCAGGGCAGAACCGTCGTGCGCCGCTTCGGCGGCGGCCAGTGCCGCCTGGATCTCGCGCAGGCGACTGTCGCCGTCGAGCACGTAATCCACCGCCAGGCGATCCAGGGTATCGACCTCCTGGCGCATGTGCGCGATGCGCCAGTCGGCGGGCAACAGGCAGTCGCCGGCATCCTGGCCGAGCTGGCCGCGCAACAGCGCGAACAAGCTGGACTTGCCAGCGCCATTGGCCCCGATGAGACCGGCTTTCTGGCCGGCGTGCAGGGTCAGTTCAGCAGCTTCCAGGAGGCGCTGCGGCCCGCGCTGTAGCGTAAGATTGAGGAGTCGGATCATGGCGGCGGAGTTTATCAGTTTCGCCCTTGCGGAGCGTGAGGCTGTATGACTGGAAATGTCTGGAAATTCGCGGTGGACGTCTATGCCCAGCCGGGCGTGGAAACGGCTTGCCTCGCGCTTCAGGAGCAAGGTGCGGACGTCTGCCTGTTGCTGGTCGCCGCCTGGCTTGGAAGGCGCGGTGTGAGCTGCTCGAAAGAACGCGCCCAGATCCTGGAGAACGCCGCGCGCCCCTGGCGCGAAACGGTCATCGAACCCCTGCGCAGATTGCGTTGCGCCTGGCGCGAAGCGGCAACCCACGATGCCTGCCTGGCCGAACTCCGCGAGGAAATGAAGGCCCAGGAACTACGAGCGGAACGGGAACACCTGCAACGCCTGGCCGACCTGGCCACAGCCTGGCTGGAGGGCCAGGAGGCGAATCGTAATGCGGATGCCTGGCTGCAAGCCTGCAGCCGGGACATCTGCACGGAAGCAGAGCGCCGGGCTTTGCTGGTGCTTGGCTCGGCGGCTTTGCAGACAGCGCCTTAGGAGGCGCTGGTCGGGGCGGCGCCGTTGCTGCCCGCGGCAGGCGTTGCCGAAGCAGCGCTGGAGGCGGCTGCCGGGGCGCTGGGAGTCGCCGCAGGCTTCGCAGCAGGAGCGGTGGCGGGCTTGGCTGCGGCAGGTTTCGCGGCTACGGGTTTCGCCGCAGGCTTGGCCACCGGTTTCGCCGCAGGCTTCGCAGCCGGCTTGGCTGCAGGCTTCGCGGCCGCGGGTTTCGCCACAGGCTTGGCCGCCGGTTTCGCCACAGGCTTCGCCGCCGGCTTGGCTGCGGGCTTCGCGGCTGCGGTTTTCGCCGCGGGCTTGGCCGCCGGTTTCGCCACAGGCTTCACCGCCGGCTTGGCTGCGGGCTTCGCGGCTGCGGTTTTCGCCGCGGGCTTGGCCGCCGGTTTCGCAGCAGGCTTCGCCACCGGCTTGGCTGCGGGCTTCGCGGCTGCGGTTTTCGCCGCAGGCTTGGCCGCCGGTTTCGCAGCCGGTTTCGCAGCCGGCTTGGCTGCGGGCTTCGCTGCCGCGGTTTTCGCCGCAGGCTTGGCCGCCGGTTTCGCAGCCGGCTTGGCCGCAGGCTTCGCCGCTACGGTTTTCACCGCAGGCTTGGCTGCCGCCTTCGCAGCAGGTTTGGTCGCGGGTTTCGCCTTGCGGCTCTCCAAAGCCTTGCCAGCAGCTTCCTTCACCTTGCCGACACCCTGCGCCAGCTTGAGGCTTTCCTGTACGTCACGCTTGAGGCCGACGATGTAGGTACGGGTGTCCGCCTGCCGGGCCTTCAGGGTATCCAACGCTTCTTCCAGGTCGCTGATGGTCTCGCGCGCCTTGGCCTGTGCCTTGGTCTTGCCGGCCTTGGCAGCATCCTGCAGCTTGGTGCGAGCCTTGTGCAGTTTTTCCTGGGCTTTGCCACGTTGCTTTTCAAGTTTGGCCAGGAGCTTTTCCGAATCGACCAGCGCTTGTTTGCACGCACCTTCCAGGTGCTCGACAAGGCTGTGGGAAAGTTGCTGCAACAGGTGCAAGGGGGTGGTGACGGGCTTCTTGTTGGCCGACATGACGTGCCTCCAGGCGGACGTGGTTGCGCCCATACTAGACCCGCAACCCCCCTCTCGCCAACGGGTTCGATGTGCTACAAGCGACGTGCGCCAGGATTGCCCGCCGATTCGTCTGGAGAAACCGCATGCCACGCCGCCTTTTCATCGGTCTTTTTCTACTGCCGCTGCCGCTTTTCGCCGCGCCCCCCAAGGACGAACTGGCCTATGCTGTAGGCGCCCGCCTGGGCACGCGCCTACAGCAGGAAATGCCCGACCTAGAGCTATCCGAACTACTTCTCGGACTGCGCCAGGCCTATCGCGGCGAGGCACTTGAAATCCCCCCCGAACGCATCGAAAAACTTCTGCTGCAACACGAGAACGCCACGACGGAAACACCGCGGATCACACCCGCCGAGGCCCGCTTCCTGGCCAACGAAAAAGCCCGCTTCGGCGTCCGCGAATTGACCGGCGGCGTCCTCGTCAGCGAATTACGTCGTGGCCAAGGTAACGGCATCGGCGCGGCAACCCAGGTACACGTCCGTTACCGCGGCCTGCTCGCCGACGGTCAAGTGTTCGACCAGAGCGAAAGCGCCGAGTGGTTCGCCCTGGACAGTGTGATAGAGGGATGGCGCACAGCGTTGCGAGCGATGCCTGTCGGCGCGTGCTGGCGAGTGGTGATTCCTTCGGCGCAAGCCTATGGCCACGAAGGCGCTGGCGACCTGATCCCGCCCGACGCTCCGCTGGTCTTCGAGATCGACCTGCTGGGCGTCCGCTAAAATGCAAAAACGGCGCTCTCCCGCATGGAGACGCGCCGTTTCGTAACGACTCGCCGGTGAATCAGACCGGTACTGCCGAACCCTCTGCGCCGCTCTGGCTGTGGGCGTTGTGCAGGACTTCGATGAGGCAGTCCTCCAGCTCGAAGCGTTCGTGCAACTGTTGCCGCAGGACCTTCAGCTCCGCGATGAGGCAAGCTCCTTCACGGCAATCGCCGTTGTCGCAGCGATCGTTGAAGTTCAGCGCGGATTCGGTGATGGCTTCCAGCCGGGGGAAGATCTGCTTGGCCAGCTCCAGGCCGCGCTGATCGCCGAAGGCTTTGCCTTCCGCCGTCAGTTGCTCGTAGACCTCGAAGTGTCCGGCAGATACGTAGTCCAGCAGCAATTGGCAAAAATGCTGGAGTTCTTCGGCGTTGGGCGCCGGTGCCTGAATACCGCTCAGGGCATCGAAGGCCTGCACCAGTTGCTGGCGCTCATGCAGCCAGCGATCGATCAGTTGGTGCACGCCCCCCCACCGCTCTTGGGCATTACGGCAGCTTTCGAGCATGTTGTCCTCGCTTCCCTCTTCGGACGTCCCGGAGAATCATCGTCCGCTCCGAGACGCATTGCTGACGCACTCTCTGCGCTCTGTGGGAGAACGCCTGTGCAAGGGGCGGACTCCGGCGCTACGGAAAGCCAGATTATGCCCCCGGGATGACCCCATCAAGACGCCCGCACAGAAAAATTCATACGGATGTTTGATCGGTATCCCGCATCCGCTCTGGTTTTCGCCAAATCGATACGGCCGACGCTCGAGAGCTGACGAAAGGCCACGGGACAGCCCGCGTCAGGCACGTCGGAGGAACTGCACGATGGAGAAACCGAGATAGGCAACGAACGCCAGCAGGCTCCATTCCGGAATGCTCAGGGTGAACAGCGTCCAGCTCACCTGGGCACAATCCGCGGTGCCATGCAGAACCAGGCGGATCACTTCCTGGAAGGGAAGCGCCTGCATCATGTAGTCGAGGCTGGGCAGGCAGGCCGGCAGTTGGTCCAGCGGAACGGTCTGCAACCATACCTGGCGGGCGGCCGTGGCCCCGCCGCCGAGAGCGAGCAGGAACACCAGCACGGAGTAGATACGCCGCCCACGCAGGCCGGGCCCCTGGATCGCGCCAGCGAGGCAGGTCAGGCCGATCAGGATGAAGAAGATCCGCTGCACGACGCACAGCGGGCAGGCCTCCAGGCCAACCACATGTTCCAGGTACAGCGCCCCGCCCATGATGGCGACGCAGGCCAGGAACGCGAGAAGGAAAAGCTGATGGGGGCTGGCCAGGGGCATGGCGGATCCACAGGTACACAGGGGAAAGGCCGCCTACGGTAGTGGAAAGCCTCCGGCCGTTTCAAGCCGCAAGGCAGCTCTGCGGCAAGACATCCCGAATCATGCCAGGCGCCCGCGACAAGCCGCCACAGTCCTGCCGATGGAGCCGAACGGGGAACGCCGGGGGCGTTCCCCATGCTCAAATGCCCGCCACCACCACGGGCAGCCCCGGAGTACGCCGATCGAGCAGGACCAGGCCCTCCTGGAACAACTGGTTGCTGCGCTCGACCTCGCCGAGCTGCGCCAGCAGGCGTCCCAGCTCGGCGCAGGTCTCGGCACTGCGCTGGAAGCTCAGACTGGCCTCCAGGTATTCCCGGGCCTTGCCCCAGAGCTTGTTGATCAGGCACAGGCGCCCCAGGGTCAGCAGCAGGCCGGGATCGTTCGGATGTTCCTTGAGCCAACCTTCCGCGGCCTGCAATTGCTTGCCCGGATCGCGCCCGCGCACCTGCCCGTAGAGTTGCACCAGGGTCGCGTCGAAGCCTTGCTTGAGCGCATGGCGGAGGACTTCTTCAGCCTCTTCCTCGGCGCCCAGGCGAAGCAGTTGGGCGGCATAGCCCGCGACGATCGCCGGGTCTGCACGCAGCGCCGAAGGCACGTTCTGCCAGCGCTGGGTCAGCGGCTGCAACGCCGTCTCGCCCTCGTTCAGTCCACGCTCGCCGGCTTCCTGCAAGGAAGCCACCCAGGCACGGCGTTCGAGGTCGCGCAGTTCGGAATCCTTCAGCACACGCTCCTTGCGCAGCTCCGGCAGCAGGACGCAAAGGGCCTGCCAGTCGTGCTGGGTGACGTACAGCTGCTGCATCAGCCGCAATACCGTGCGGTGCTGCGGCTGGAGCCCGTGCAGCTCTTCGAGGGTATTGCGTGCCTGCGGGTAGTCGCCGCGATTGATCAGCAGTTGCGCACGGGTCAGGCCGACCAGCAATTGGGCGTCCGGCTCGCGCTCGCGAGCCCGGTTCAGCAGGTCGTCGGCCTCGTCGTAGCGTTCGAGTTCGTTGGCGGCCCGCGCCGCGCCGAGGTAATGCATCAGCGGCCGCTCGCCCATCTCCGCCGCCCGCCGCAAGTGACGCAGTGCCTGCGGCCAGTTGCCTTCGCCGAGATCGCGCAGGCCGCTGTGCTCGGCCATCTGCACGCGACGCCGGCGGTTGTAGCGCGACCAGGGGTTGACCACCCGCCCCGAGCTGCCGAGCAGGCGCAGGACCAGGCGCACCAGCACCACCAGCAGCCAGACCACCGCCAGCAGGGCGAGGAACGACCACAGGCTGGATTCGTAACGGAAGCTCTTGTAGGCGATCAGCACATAGCCGGCCTGCTCGGAGATAGCCAGCCCAACCAGCGTGGCGACCAGCACCACCGCCAGGACCAGGAGGTAGATGCGTCTCATGGACGGCCCTCCGTGGCCGGAGCCGCCTGCGCCTCGGGCACCAGGTTGCCAGCGGCCTCGCGGCGCGACACGTAGGCCTGCAAGGCGCTCAGGGCCGGTGCGAGGTCAGGGACCTGCACGGTGACCGGCTGCTTCGCCAACTCATCGATACGCAACTTCAACGCGCGGCTGTCGGCCAGCTCTACGTTGAAATAGCCGTCCAGCACGTCCTGGGCCTGCTTCAGCGCCTGCTCGTAGACTTCCTGCTTGCCATTCAGCGCCGCCCACTGGGCTTGCTCCAGGGCCAGGCCGATGGTCAGGCGCACCTGCGCCAATTGCTCGCCGGCCAGCAGCGGACGAATGTCCTGGCCGGCATTGAAATCGATGCGGATGTAGCGCGAGATCTTCTCCCACCACAGCTCCCAGGTGCTGTTGCCGTCGCCCCAGGCGACATTGCTGGCACCGCTTTCGCCTTCCTTGAAGGTCGGCGTGAGCGGTTGCAACTGGTTGACCTGCTCGCGCAACGCCGCCAGTTGCACGAACAGCCCGGTACGGTCCGGCTCCGGCAACGCGCGCAGGGCCTCGAGGCTGGCCGCCAGCTTGGCGCGGGCGGCATAGGCGCCGGGATCGTTCTGCGCGCGCAGGATGTCATCGGCGCCCTGCACCAGTTCGGTGGCGCTGCCCACGTCCTGCAAGGCGGACAGGCGCAGGCTGGCCAGGCGCAGCAGGTGTTCGGCCTCGGCCAGTCGCCATTGCTGGCGGCTCTGGCCGAGGACCTTCTTCAGTTGCTCGCTGAGATGCTGCTGGTCGCCCTGCAGCTCCACCACAAGGCGTCGCCGGGCCTCCAGTTCGTCCGCGGTGGGCAAAGCGTCCAGGCGGGCAGCCAGTTGCTGGTTGCGCTGGGCCAGGGATTCGGTCTTGCCACGGGCATCTTCCAGCTGCGCCAGTTGGTCACGCTCGGTGCCCTGCAACTGCTGGACCTGCCAGAAGCTCCAGCCACCCGCGCCGAGTCCCGCCACGCCAACCAGCAGGGCGAGCAACGCCAGGCCGGTGGCGGTACCGGAACGCCTGGATGCATCGGGTGCAACGGGAGAAGGGGTGGAAGTGGAAGTTCTTGCGTCGTCTTGGGGAGTGACTGCTTCGCTCACAGGTCCATCCTTTGGTCAAGAAAGTTCTAGGCGGCGCTCGTCAGGGCCGCCAGCAAGGCCGGCGCGCTCGCGCCCCGGCAATCAATCACCCGTTGCGCACCCAGTTCGCGCGCCATCTCGGCGACCCGCGGGCTGGGTACGAACAGCGGCAACCGGCCTATCTCGGGCCAATCGGCTGCCGCCAACTGATACAGATTTTGCAAACCCTGTCCACTGCTGACCACCAGGCCGTTCAGGCGTTCCGCCCGCACCCTTGCCAGCAGCTCTCCGGCCGGATAGTCCGGAGCCCGGCGCCGGTAGAGTGGCAGGTAGTCCACCTGCACGCCTTGGCCGCGCAGGCGCTCGGCGAGGAATTCTCGGCCACCTTCGCCGCGCATGATCAGCACTTTCGGATCGTGCACGCGCAGGGAATCCTGGAGCGCCGGCAGCGCCAGCAACGCTTCGCTGTCGTCGCCCTGTTCAGGGTAGGTTACGTCGAGGCCGTAGGCCTCGAGGATCGCCGCGGTCGCCGCGCCGACGCTGCACCAGGTCTGCTGCGGCGGCTGCGGCCAGTAGCGGTCGAGCCGCTCCAGCCCCAGGCGCGCCGCCGGCTTGCTGACCACCACCACCGCGCAGTAGCGGTCCAGGTCGAGCATCAGCGTACGCTGCTCCGGGGTTTCTTCCAGCGGATCGATCGCCAACAGCGGCAGGCTACTGCTATGGACGCCCGCCTCGCCGAGGCTGGCGGCCAGGGCCGCGCACTCCTCGTCGGGGCGCGTCAGCAGGAGCCGCCAGCCGCTCACGGATGTCCGGCCTCGCCGTAGACGGCTTCGAGAATCGCTTCGGCGCCCTGCTCCAGCAGGTCCTCGGCCACCCGCACGCCCAGCGCCTCGGCTTCCGCCAGTGGCGCCCGCCCCTCGGCGCGCAGCAACTGGGTGCCATCAGGCTGGCCGACCAGGCCGCGCAGCCACAGCTGGTCGCCCTCGCGGATGGCGTAGCAGGCGATCGGCACCTGGCAACCGCCGTTGAGCCGCTTGTTCAGCGCGCGCTCGGCAGTGACCCGCAGAGCCGTGTCGGTATGGTGCAAGGGTTCCAGCAAGGCATGCAGGTCGCTGTCGGCAGTACGGCATTCGATGCCGACGGCGCCTTGTCCGCCGGCGGGCAGGCTGTCGTCGACATTGATCGAGGAGCGGATGCGCGACTCGAAGCCGAGGCGGATCAGGCCGGCGGCGGCGAGGATGATCGCGTCGTATTCGCCGGCATCCAGCTTGGCCAGGCGGGTATTGACGTTGCCCCGCAGGAAACGGATCTGCAGGTCCGGCCGGCGCGCCAGCAGCTGCGCCTGGCGGCGCAGGCTGGAGGTGCCGACCACGCTGCCGGCGGGCAGTTGCTCGAGGCTGGCGTAGGTGTTCGAGACGAAAGCGTCACGCGGGTCTTCGCGCTCGCAGATGGTGTAGAGGCCGAGCCCCTCGGGAAAGTCCATCGGCACGTCCTTCATCGAATGCACCGCGATGTCGGCGGCGCCTTCGAGCAGGGCGGTTTCCAGTTCCTTGACGAACAGGCCCTTGCCGCCGATCTTCGCCAGCGGTGCGTCGAGCAGCTTGTCGCCGCGACTGGTCATCGGCAGCAGGGTGACGGTCAGGCCAGGATGAGCCTGCTCCAGGCGCGCCTTGACGTATTCGGCCTGCCACAAGGCGAGGGCGCTCTGGCGAGTGGCGATGCGGATTTCGCGGGACGACATGGGATATTCCGTGCACAGGGATGCGCCCATGATAACAGTTCGAACCCGAGTGCGCGGACGCTGGGCCCGATAGCCGCACCCGGGTCGCTGGCGAACCGCCGACCGCCGTCAGAGCTGATGCATCAGACGCCTGACCCCGGCCACGTGCCGCCGGCTGACGGTCAGTGCATCGCCGTCGAGGCCTTTCAGGTAGAGCTGGAAATGCCCCAGCGGCGTACGCTGCAGGCGTTCGATCCGTTCGCGGGCGACCAGCGCGTTGCGGTGGATGCGCACGAAGCGCTCGCCGAACTCGTCTTCCAGCGCCTTCAACGGCTCGTCCAGCAGCACCTCGCCCTGCGCATGACGCAAGGTCACGTACTTGTGGTCGGCAATGAAGAAGATCACCTCTTCCAGCGGGATCAGCTCGATCCCCTTGCGGGTCCGCGCACTGATGTGGCTGCGCGGACCGCTGCCGCCGGAGGCTGGGGGCTTGGTCAGCGCGGCCAGTTGCACGCGGTTCGGTCGCGAGGCTTTCTTCAACGCCTCGGCCAGGTCTTCGCTGCGCACCGGCTTGACCAGGTAGCCCACGGCGCTGACCTGGAAGGCTTCCAGGGCGAATTCGTCATGGGCCGTGCAGAAGATCACAGCCGGCGGCGCTTCCCGCTCGCAGAGTCTGGCCGCGACCTGGAGGCCGTCCAGACCGGGCATGCGGATATCCAGCAGGACGATATCGGGCTTGAGGCTGTCGATCAGCGTCAGCGCTTCTTCGCCATTGCTGGCCGAGGGCTCGAGGACGCGATAGCCGTCCAGTTGCCCTACCAATCGGGCCAGGCGCTCTCGCGCCAGAGGTTCGTCATCGACAATCAGGACATTCATAAGCTCAGGCTTCCTGCATGAGTCGCGCACATGGATAGCGTAGACAGGTGTAGTGCCGTCCGTCACGGCGCTCGACGCTGAGACTCGCTTTAGGCCCGAAAAGTGCCCCAAGTCGTGCATCGATATTGTGTAACGCCTGTCGCGTGCCTTTCGACGGGGGCGACTCGAGCGCCTCGTCGTAGGGGTTGCTCACACATAGCTGGAACACTCCTTCACGATAAACCGCCTCGACCTGCACCAGGCCACCTTCGACCCGCGGCTGGATGCCATAGATAAGCGCATTTTCCAGCAGCGGCTGCAAGGTCAGTTGGGGGATCGGCAGGTTGGCCGGCACCCCGTGCACCTGCCAGTCCAGTTGCAGGCGATCGCCAAGACGATACTGCTCAATGGAAAGATAGCGCCTTGCCAGCGCCAGTTCCTCCTCCCAGGAAACTAAAGTGCCGGGCTTCGCCAGGCTGGCCCGGAACAGGTCGGACAGGTCCAGCACCGCATGCTCGGCCTTCAGCGGGTCCAGCTCGATCAGGCTGGCGATGCTGTTCAGGCTGTTGAACAGGAAGTGCGGGCGAATCCGCGCCTGCAGCGACTCCAGGCGCGCCTGCAACTCGGCCTGCTGCTGCCGGCGCCACTGGCTCTGCAGGTAAAAGTAGCGCAGCACCAGGGCGGACATGATCAGCGCGATCAGCGCGTGCCGCAGATACAGATTGACCTCGCCGGCACGCGTCAGTTCTCCGCCCAGCTGATAGTGCTCGGCGACCGCCGTGCAGCCCAGGGTGAGGGCCACCACCAACAGGCAGCAGGCACTCCCCGCCAGCGCCACCGGCAGGCGCGCGAGCAATGGCCGCAGGCGGCAGAACAGCGCCGCCGAGAGCAGTACGATCCACTGCACGAACAGCGACGCCAGGGCCAGGCGCACCCAGTTGAAGCTCGGCGTCATCGGCTCCGCCAGCACCAGCACCAGCACCAGCAGCTCCGCCAGCAGCACCAGGGTGAACAGGGCTTCGGCTTCGCAGAGCTCGGGAATGAAGAAGTCGTCTTGGACGGCCGGCCGGGTCGAGCGGCCGGGCTTGAATCGGATAGGCATCGACAGAGTTTCCGCAAGGCCCGTGGCGCCCGCAAGACAGCCGCGGGCGTACGGGCGAAATAAAGCACCGAAATGCCATCTGCCGCAAAAAACCGCGAAACAGCGCTCGTTCCGGCTTCGTCGACGAGCCGCCGGTTTTTCCTCCCGGCCTGCTATCATCGTCGCACTTTGCCCGTCACGCAGGCCGCGCGGCCTGTCCGTTTCTTGTTGCAGCGAGAGATACCATGAGCGTAGAGAAGACCAACCAGTCCTGGGGCGGCCGCTTCAGCGAGCCCGTCGACGCCTTCGTCGCCCGTTTCACCGCCTCCGTCGACTTCGACAAGCGTCTCTACCGCCACGACATCATGGGTTCCATCGCCCACGCCACGATGCTGGCCAAGGTCGGCGTGCTGAGCGACGCCGAGCGCGATGCGATCGTCGACGGCCTGCAACAGATCCAGGCGGAAATCGAAGCCGGCAGCTTCGACTGGCGCGTCGACCTGGAAGACGTGCACATGAACATCGAGGCGCGCCTGACCGACCGCATCGGCGTCACCGGCAAGAAGCTCCACACCGGCCGCTCGCGCAACGACCAGGTGGCCACCGACATCCGCCTCTGGCTACGCGACGAGATCGACATCATCCTCGCCGAGATCACCCGCCTGCAGGAGGGCCTGCTGGGCCTGGCCGAAGCGGAAGCCGACACCATCATGCCCGGTTTCACCCACCTGCAGACCGCCCAGCCGGTGACCTTCGGCCACCACCTGCTGGCCTGGTTCGAGATGCTCGGCCGCGACTACGAGCGCCTGGTCGACTGCCGCAAGCGGGTCAACCGCATGCCGCTCGGCTCGGCGGCCCTGGCCGGCACCACCTACCCGATCCAGCGCGAGATCACCTGCCAGTTGCTGGGCTTCGACGCGGTTGGCGGCAACTCCCTGGACGGCGTCTCCGACCGCGACTTCGCCATCGAATTCTGCGCCGCCGCCAGCCTGGCGATGATGCACCTGTCGCGCTTCTCGGAAGAGCTGGTGCTGTGGACCAGCGCGCAGTTCCAGTTCATCGACCTGCCCGACCGCTTCTGCACCGGCTCCTCGATCATGCCGCAGAAGAAGAACCCCGACGTGCCGGAGCTGGTACGCGGCAAGTCCGGCCGGGTGTTCGGCGCCCTCACCGGCTTGCTGACCCTGATGAAGGGCCAGCCGCTGGCCTACAACAAGGACAACCAGGAAGACAAGGAACCGCTGTTCGACGCCGCCGACACCCTGCGCGACAGCCTGCGCGCCTTCGCCGACATGGTCCCGGCGATCCGGCCCCGGCGCGAGATCATGCGCGAGGCGGCACGCCGCGGTTTCTCCACCGCCACCGACCTGGCCGACTACCTGGTGCGCAAGGGCCTGCCGTTCCGCGACTGCCACGAGATCGTCGGCCACGCAGTGAAGTACGGCGTGGACAGCGGCAAGGACCTCGCCGAGATGAGCCTCGACGAACTGCGCCGCTTCAGCGAGCAGATCGACGCCGACGTCTTCGACGTGCTGACCCTGGAAGGCTCGGTCAACGCCCGCGACCATATCGGCGGCACCGCGCCGAACCAGGTCCGTGCCGCCGTCGCCCGCGGCAGAAAACTGCTGGCACAGCGCTGAAGTCGCGCCCAGTGCCCGGCAGACCTCCCTGTCCTACCCGAGACTTGATCGCACGGCGGGACAGGAACGCCCTTGTAGGTCGACAGCCACTCTAGTGAAAGTCCTTCTTCGCTAACCGGTCGCAATGGCGGAATAACTCAGCATCAGTGCTCATCATTGAAATCATCGGCCCTGGGCGTGGCAAAAATGCCCTTGGCTTCCTGGCGCCGGTAATAGGCTTCGATGCTTAGCCCGGGATCGATGCGCGCCCTGACGATGCAGGGCTGCTGTTGCCAGGGATACCCATGCAGGCGTCGGTCCAGCTCCTTGCGCTCCTTGGCTGGCCAGCCCTGGTAGGTGCGCTTGCGCCAGTAATGGGGATCGCGTCCGGTATGCCGATCATGCTCGGCGGTGACCGGATCTAAGGGGCGGCTCGGCTCCAGGACCGGCAGGTCGGGCAACGGCTGGGTCACGTCCATGTAGCGTTGCAGGCAGTCCCAGAAGGCCAGGGCATTGGCCTTGTCGAGACCGAGGGAGTGGACGCGGGTGGCCAGACAGACCTTGTTGTCGGTATAGCGGTGATGCAGCCAGAGCGCATAGTCGTGGCTGCCGTAGCCACTGGGGAGCAATTGCAGCACCGGATCGAACTCGTCGAAGGGAGCGACGAACAGGCGGCGAAAGCGACGCTTGAAGCGGAGCATGCCGTCCAGGCGATTGAATTCACTGCCATCGTGCTTGAAGACTTTGCTGTAGAGCCAAAGGATGGCGTTGAAGCCGACTGCACCCATAAAATAAGTAGATACGCCTATCCAAATTGCTATTTGCAAACCATTGGTTCCAAATATTGTTCCATACTGGTACAAAGCCAATGGGATTGAGAATAAAAAACCCGAAATCTGAATAACGTGAAGATACTTTTTATTCGAAAGAAAGGCGACCATGGATATTACTGAAACAGCCACCACAAAGAATGAGCAAACCAAGGTGTAGAGTTGCTGCATGTCCCTCCTCCACTCTCCGGTGGCTTCTCCCATTATGCCAACCCCCAAAGCAATCCATACAAAAAAATAGCACAGCATCCTAAGCGTGAATATTATATAAGGAATTCTGCTGGAATTCTGAAACTGCCAACGCATAGAGTTGCAATATGCCTTAGCACCTCCAACCTCTGACTTATCCTCAGTCCCGATCGAAAGCTGCCCTACAATCTCCATTTCCGGATCTAGATTGGCATAGTTCCCAAAGGCAAGATGGGTGTCAAAAATACCATTACGGTTAGACTCCTCCTTCCACCTTGGCGGCGGTAAAGAGTCGTTGACTTCACTGCGATAAGCACTGGCTGAGTACGTGGCATCCATGTGTACGGTCATACGTTGAACTCACTGTTCTCTATCAACCAATAAGGTGGCGCAGCATGTGGGCCCAAGTCATCCGGGGGAAGGTACCGATTGGCGGATGTGAATGCACTCCAACTCTTCGGGCTGGGTTGAGGCAGGACAAGCCGCTCCTCAGGCTGGTCGGCATTGAGTTCGAACTGTGCGCTGATCTTCAAACCCTGGGTCATGCGCACGCTATAGCGGGCCCGAGGAGACAACTGCGGAATCGGTAGGCTGGCCGGCAGCACGTAGAGCACGCTGGCAGCATCCAACGGCAAGGCTTCGAGCTTGGCGGGGCCCGCGGGGACCCGATGGTAGCGCTTGACGCCGAACAGGGTGCCCGGATCGATCGGCAAGCTGCTGAGAAACTCCTGGGCCACCAGGCGGAACGCCTGCTGGCCATTCTCGAACATGGCCAGGAGCGGGGAACTCAGCACCACGGCCCAATCGTTTGCCTCCAGCGCCTGCAACTTGGGGTCGATGCAGGATAGCGCAGTGCGGCTGACCGCTTGGCGACCCCGTTCCGCTTCCTGCAAGACAGATCGATGCGCCGCCGGCGCCAATTTGCGCCAGTCTTCCAGGCGATGGACAAAGACCCGCGGATGGCCGAGGACTCCCAGCAATTGGCGATAGGCCGTTTGCGGGTCTTTCAGATGGACGAAGCGCTGGTCCTGGCCCATCAGCGAATCGAGCAGGCCAGCCTCGGCGAATTGCCGGCCGAAGGGGCCTTTCTTGACGATGGTTTCCGCATCGCTGTCAGTCAGTAGATTAGCGACCACAGTGCCTCCGATCGCCAAAACCGCACCAGCCAGCAAAGCATAAGGGTTTACTATCCATCCTAGGACGTAGGCACCCCACAGGCCCCCACCCACTGCGGCCACACCGTAGGCTGCAGCCGCATCGCTATCTCCCTGCCTCAAAGCTCGGTAGCCATCCCATACACTGATGCCTGCACCAAATAGTGTGGCTGCGCCACCAAGCCCACGTAGCAACCCTAACTTAGGGCTGCCGGTTTGAACTTCTAGATTCCTGGCCCACCGAGGGGATATTTGGGCTACCGATATACGTGGGGTTTCTAGATACTTTGCAGTAGATGGTCCGAAAAGCAGCTTTGCATGGCTTCCTCCAGCGGCTGTTAAATCGATTACTGCACCGACAGCCCCGATCGTTCCTCTGTGCTTTTCTCCACTGTCTATAAAGCCACTGTGTGCCTGCACCTGCACATTCAAGTTATAAATCGCAAACCCCAGCATCATCGTCGGCACGATGCGAGTGTTCTCCATCACCTGGGTCAACGTGCCTAACTGCGTACGGAATTTCGTGTAGGCAAGCAGGTCCGGGTGATCCTTGGGTACCGCCACCACCATGACGTTGCGCAGGTTGGCGCGACTCATGCCGGTGCCGCGGGGACTGGTGCCGGCCAGGGGATTGCCGGCACCGTCCTGGACGATGGCGCGCCGATAGCTCTTGCGCCTCAGTTCCTGGCGCTCGACCTCGGTCAGACCGTTGCGCAGGCCGGCTCCGCGCACGCCGACGACAACCATGTCGAGCGGTACCTGACCGTCGGGCAGCAGGCGGATACCTTTCATCTTCACCGAGAGGGCGCTGAGAGTATTGAAGGTCGGTGCGAACAAGCGGTCGAGCTGGATCTGGGTGGCGCCCTGGGACAGCCGGCCGAGTTGCTCGACTACGCTGGCGCCGAACACGTCCAGCAGGTCGCCGAGGAAGTAGGCGAGGCTCTTGCCGGCGCTGGGCTGGTCGACCTCGCCCAGCAGACTGGCTCCCAGCATCAGCGTGCTGAGGCCCATCGCGTCGGGGTCCGGTGTCCGTGGGCTATCGCGCAACGCCTGCAGGCGCCGAACCGGCTCGGGAAGTTGTCCTTCGTCCTTGGCCAGGAGCATGGCACCAAGCGGGTGGCTGGCCTGCAGAACCGTGCTGACCACCCGCTCGACATGGGCCGCCAGCGCCCGGTAGGCGGTACCGCTGTACAGTGCGTCGCAGCGGTCGGGAAGCTGGTTCAGCGCAGCCAGTGCCTCGCTCATCAGGCTGTAGGGCTCCAGCAGGGCTTCGTCGCACTGGTGGGTCCAGTCCTGCAACACCGGGTGCAAGGGGCCTTCAAGCAGGGCGACCAGATGCTCGACCTGATGCGTCAGGTGGATCCGGCAAGACTGTCGCTCCTCGGCGAAGATCGCCTCGTCCAGTTCGGCCTGATCGACCTCGCCCCTGAGCTTGGCGAGCGGGCCGTCGAGCATGTTGCTCAGCACCTGTGCATAGCGTCCGTTGGGACGGTGCGGCAGCAGTGCATTGAGGCTGCGCAAGTAGGCAGCGCAGTGGCGCGCCTGCGCCGCAGCGTGGCGCAAGGCGAACAGCGAGTCGTCGAGCATCAGCCCGATGAGGTTGGGATGGCCACGCAGCTTGAGGGTTTCCAGTACGTCCTCTCCGGCCTCCAGAGTAGGTAGCGCAGAGGGCGGAGCCTGCTTCAGCAGGGGCGCCAATTCCTGCTGGCGTCGCTGCAACTGGCACACCAGCGACTCTTCGCGAAAGGCGGCGAACGCAGGTGTGAATTCCGCCGGGTCTTCCAGCGCGCTCTCGACGTTGAAGTCGCGAGGTCGCAAACCCTGGGCGTGATGATCAATGACCAGCGCGGGATGATGGATGGAGGCTTTCCAGTGCTGGTTGGCCACCGAGGCGTTCCAAGCGGACGCCATCTGCTGGCAGCGCCGGTTGACCCGCTGCGGGTCCTCCTCCAGCCAGTCGATGTACGACCAAGGCCAGGGAGTTTCGCTATAGGCCATGGTGTAGCGTGGGATCACGAACTGCCCCTTGACCAGCACCGGCACCAGGATCAGCGCTTGTGTCTTGCCTACGGCCGGACGCTTGTCCGCACGCTGGCTGCGCCCCTGCAGGAGGTCGACTTCAAACAGGTTGCCCTTGCCATCACACTCCAGTTCGCGCCACAGCTTGCCGTCCTGGAACAGGTAGATCCGTCCCGCCCGCGGTAGCGCGCCGGCGGGCAGCTGGTCGCCATAACCGGCCTTGCCCAGCGTTGGCAGGCGCACCAGCGGCATCACGGCCAGGAAGGTGTTCTGCTGGATACGCTCGTGCTCCTCATGGCCGAGCATATCGCTGGCCACCGGAATCTGCAGGATACCGCCGTCCTGTCGCTCGACGTTCAATGCCAGTCGTGCACGCCGATCGTTCTGGTAGGCGGTGCGCTTGCGCACGCCTTCGTCGATACTCTGGTCCTGGAATCCGCTCATGCCTCGCTCTCCGGTGGCAACAGTACGACCTGGCTTCCTTGCGCCGGGTCTCCCCAGACATCGACGATCAGTTGTTCCGGCCCCTTCCGCTCGGAACGGCTACGCGCCGGGTTGTCCAGTACCTGGCCCACTGTCGCCGCATCCGCGTCGAGCGGCGGCCCCGGCAACAGCGGCGCCGCGCCGCTGCCGCTGCCCGGGCTGCCGCCGGAGTTGACCCGGACGTTGGCCCCGGAGAGGGTCACGCCGCTGGCGTCGAGCTTGAGGAAGCTGCCACCGCCCTTGAGGGTCAGTTCGGCGCCGGCCTCCAGCACCACCTTCAGGCCGCTGCTCAGGTGGATCTCCTGGCCGGCCTCGACAAACTGGCCGCTGGCGATCTTCAGGTGCTGGTCGTTGGCTACGGTGAGGTGGTCGCTGGCGCGGACCTCCACCTTGCGCTCGGCGTGGGTGGTGCGGTGTTCCTCGGCCTTGAACTCGCTGTAGCTGTTCGCCTTCACGGTGTCGTGGCGTTGGTGACCGACGCGGATCTTCTGGTCGTGCTCGATGTTTTCGTCCCAGTCGCGCTGGGCATGGACGAAGATCTGCTCCTGGCCCTTGCGGTCCTCGATGCGCAGCTCGTTGTAGCCACCGCCGCCAGGGCTGCTGAGGCTCTTGAAGACGCTGCGGGTCTTGTGCCCCGGCAGTTCGTAGGGCACCGGATGTTCCCTGTGGAACAGGCAGCCGGTGACCAGCGGCTGGTCGGGGTCGCCTTCGAGGAAGGTCACCAGCACCTCCATGCCGACCCGCGGGATGGCGATGGCGCCGTAGTTCCTTCCCGCCCAGCCGGAGGCAACGCGTAACCAGCAACTGCTGCTGTCGTCGGCCTGGCCCTCGCGATCCCAGTGGAATTGCACCTTCACCCGACCGTAGCGGTCGCAGTGGATTTCCTCGCCCTTCGGACCGGTCACCACCGCGCTCTGCGTGCCGAGGATGCGCGGCTTCGGCGGTGTCAGCGGAGGACGGAAGAACGCCTCCCAGGGCGTGGCCTGGAAGCGGTTGCGGTAACCCTGCCGGAAGTCGTCCGGGCTCGCCGAGGTGTCGGAGACGATGCTTTCTTCCAGCACCTGCGGCTGCCGCCCCTCGTGAATCACCTCGGTGAGCAGCCAGAGGTCGTTCCAGCCCGCCTGGGGATGGGCGGCCAGCGGCAGGAAGTGGCCGCTGAGCAGCAACGGTTGGTCGCTGCGGCCCTCGGCCAGGCGGTAGTCGCTGCGCTGCCGTTCGAGGGCACGCCTGGCCAGGTGCTTGCCGCGCTCGCGGTCGACGAAGCGACCGGGATAGTCGTAGTCCTCGAGGTCCGGCCGGGCTTCGCCGCGGGCGGCGCTTTCCAGCGTCAGGCGCGGTTTCTCGAAGTCGTAGTCGCGGCGGGTGACGCGGCTGGTGCGGGTTTCCAGGCGTACGCCGAAGCGCTTGACCGCCGGCCGGTCGGCGACCAGGCCGGAGTCCTGCTGGTAGGCCACCGGCGCGAGCCGCGGGAACACCGTCTGGTCGTCGCCGAACACCAGCAGGTGCGCCGTGGCGCTGTGCTGGAAATGAAAGTGGATGCCCTCCTCGCAGCACAGGCGCTGGACGAACTGCAGGTCGCTCTCGTCGTACTGCACGCAGTATTCGCGCTCGGGGTAGCGGGTGCCGAGCTGGAAGCGGTAGGCGTCGGCGAGGATGCCGTGTTCCTCCAGCACCCGGCCGACGATCTGCGGCACCGTGAGATGCTGGAAGATGCGCTGGTTGGTGCGTTGGGCGAGGTAGGCCAGTTGCGGGACGAGGGTGATGCGGTAGCGGGTCAGGCGCTTGCCCGAGTCGCCCTGTCCGGCGCTGCGCACCAGGCCGTGGATACCGTTGCCGGCGGGCCCGAGGGTAAGGAAGGCGGGTTTGTGCAGCAGGCTTTCGAGGTCCGGCACGGGGCGTTCGCCGACCAGCTCCAGGTCGAAGGCGAACGGCTGGCTGATGGCTTCGCGGCCGCTGAAGGAGAGCACCTGCAGGTCGAGGGCGAGGCCGTCGATGGCGAGGCTGAAATGGGTCTGGTTGGCTGCTGCGAACATCCGTTGTCCCTCACTGGCGCAAGCGACCGATTCGATTGTCCTGCCTGGCGCGGGCGAGACAAGGGCGCGCAGGCTCGATCGGAAGCTGCCTACAACAAAGCGGCATCGACCCGGCGCGGGCTTTCCTGGCCACGGCGCTATGGGTCATCGAGGGCACGACGGCCAGCGAGGCTGGCCGCGTGCGGCGGTCGCGGCTCAGCCGGCGACCGGGGAGCGCCAGTCGTCGGAGCCGGAGGTGCCGGAGACTTCGTGGGTCCAGGTGATCTTGCGGTAGGTGAAGTGCACGTCTTCCAGGTGGGTGAAGTGGGCGTTGCCCGGGTCCTGGCAGTTGTGCATGTAGTCCTTGATGTCGACGATGATCGCGTCTTCCAGGACGGTGGTGTAGTAGTGCTCCTGGGTGCCGGCGGCGGAGGTGCGGTACCACTGGATCTCGACCTTGGTCAGGCGCTCACCGGAGGTCAGGGCGGCCAGCAGCAGCGGCGAGGCCTTGTCGAAGACCTTGGTGATGACCACCGGCTTGTGCACGCGCTGGCCGGTCGGCTGGCCGGACTGCGGATCGCGCGGGATGATCACTTCGTGGTTGAAGCCCTGGACCATCACCTGGTCCTCGTGGCCTTCCTGGTAGGTGTTGCCGACCGAATCCTCGGTGAAGGCGCCGGCGGTGATCAGGCCCTGCTTGGTGCCGGTGATGGACATATAGGCGGGTGTTGCCATGGATGCATTCCTTGTCAGTGGTAGCCGGGACGACATGTCCTGGTGCGGCAGCTACCCAACAAGCTTCGTGCCAATAAAATATTTACCTTTTAAATCAAACTCTTGAAGAATCTCCCGGCCCGCACGAACGCTTTCCCCTGGGTTTACCCCGAAAAAGTGAGCAAGTTGTTGCACAGTGCTATGCAAGAACTTGCTCACTTCATCGAAGACCCCGTCAGGCCTTGGCCCCAGCGTGGTATCCACAGCTTTTCCCGAAGTTATCCAGCAAAAAGTTGCACACCTGCCGACTGCCTCAGAGCCAGTTCTTGAACTTGAACCAGAGGTACGGAAGGATCGCCGATACCACCATCATCCCCAGCGCCATCGGATAGCCGATGGACCAGTCCAGCTCGGGCATGTCCTTGAAGTTCATGCCGTAGACGGTGCCCACCAGGGTCGGCGGCAGGAACAGTACGGCGGCGATGGAGAACACCTTGATGATGCTGTTCTGCTCGATGTTGATCAGGCCAAGGGTCGCGTCGAGGAGGAAGTTGATCTCGGTGGACATCTTCGCCAGGTACTCGTCCAGCGAGCGCACGTCGCGCTCCACGGTCTTCGCCAGCACCTTCGCCGGCTCGGAAAGCCAGCCGTTGCAACCCTGGCGGAAATAGCTGTTCATCCGATTGATGCTGAGCAGGCTGTCGTTGAGCTTGGACAGCAGCGAGCTGCTGCGCCCGAGGTGCTTGATGATCTGCTGCAGGTCGGTCTTCGGCTTGCGGGTCTGGGCGGTGGACTCGGCGAAGATCTCCCGCGACATGCTGCTCAGTTGCCCCTGTACGGCCTCCAACACGTCGGCGATGCGGTCCACCAGGCTGTCCATCATCAGGGCGAATAACTGGGTGCTGCTGCGGTTGGCGTCGAGCTGGCGGATGCAGCGGTTCTCGAACTCGCGGAACGAACGCAGGTCGGCGTAGCGCACGGTAATCAGCCATTTCTCGCTGAGGACGAAGGTCACTTCCTCTGTGCTCGGCCGGTGCTCGGTGATCCCGCCGACCACCGAAGTGGTCATGTAGAGGACGTTGCCGTCCTCGTAGAAGCGCGACGAATCCTCGATCTCGGCCATCTCCTCGCGGGTCGGGATGTTCACCTGCAGGTGGGATTCGAGCAGGCGCTCCTCTTCGGGGGTCGGGTGATGCAGGTCGATCCACAGGGTGCCCGGCGGCAACCCCCGCTGGGCATCGTCGTGCTGGCGTCGCTCCAGGCGGTCGCCGGAAAGGATGTAATAGGTGATCATGTCGGGTATCGCTACCTTCGCGGCCATCCGTTGGCCAAGCAGGGTGGACAACTTCCCGCCGCCGCACAAGCGGTACTTTGCGCCAGAACGAGGAACGCCCGATGAGCGAACAGGACGACAACCAGGAAGACGGCTTCGCCGAGGAAAAACTGATCCAGGCCATCGAGAACCAGATCGAAAGCGAGAATCCGCCGGCGGCGCGCGCCGTGTTCAACAAGCTGACCCTGGTCGGCTACGAGCGCGACGAGGCACTGAGCATGATGGCCTACGTGCTGGCCCACGAGATCAACGCCATGCTCGCCGCCGACCGCGCTTTCGACAGCGCCGGCTACGAGCATGCGCTGCGTGCCCTGCCGACGTTGCCGGACGACGAATGAGCGGAGCCGGGCCGACTGGTGTCGGCGAATGCCCCTCGTATCCATACGGTTTTGTTTCGCCAAACGCCTGCCGCTCTGGTAGAAAGGTGGCGCCCACTCTCCGTGCCACCTGCTTTCGCGGAGCGATACCGGATGCGATCCTGGTTCCACTTCCTGCCCATCTGCCTGCTGCTGGCCCTTTCCGGCCCGGCAGCGGCCGTCCCGACAGAACCCCTGGTGCTCGGCGCCGAAGACGACTGGTATCCCTATACCGCCTACAAGGACGGCCGCATCCAGGGCATGAGCGCGGACATCGTGCGGGCCGCCTTCAGGGCTGCGGACACGCCGGTCCAGCTCAATCCCTACCCCTACTCCCGCTGCATGAAGCTGGCCCTGAAAGGCTTGATCGCCGGCTGCTTCAACACCTCGCCGAACCCGCACATCCTCGCCGACTACCGTCTGCCCCGGCATCCGTTGTTCCGCGCGGAGATCCAGCTCTGGGCGCGACGCGACGAAGCGCGGCCGGTGAATGCGGAGCAGGCGCTGAGCGGACGGAAAGTCGCGGTGACCCTCGGCTATGAATACGGCGACGGCTTCGATCGCCGCCACGACCTGGTGCGCATCCCGGTGCGCAAGGACTACTACGGTTTCCTCATGCTCCAGCGAGGCCGCGTCGACTACGCCCTGGCCTACCGCAATACGGCTCGCCAGTTGTTCAGCGAACATCCCGAACTGGAAGGCCAGTTCCAGCCGGTGGCCACGGTCCACCGCCCGGAGCTGTACCTGTCGTTCTCGCGCCGCCACCCGCAGGCCGAGCATCTGCTCGAACGCTTCGACCTCGGCATGCAGCGCATCCTCGCCAGCGGCGAGTACCAGAAGATCCTCGACGGCTGGAGCCAGGCCGCCGACGCTACGCCCTAGTCCAACTACACTCACCGGTGCTCAACACCGCAAGGAGCCGACATGGCCTTCACTCCCGAGCTGATCGACGAACTGGAACTGCTGGCGCTCTTCAACCTGAACAACACCCAGGAAGGACTCAAGGTCCATCACACCGCCGACGGCAAGGCCGTCGCCGCCGCCCGACGCCTGCACGACAAGGGGCTGATCGACCAGCCCGACGGCGGCTACCTGACTAGTCTCGGGCTGGACGCCGCGGAGCAGGCACAGGGCCTGCTGACCATCCTCAAGGGTTGACGGAAGCGGCCATCGCGACCTGCTCCCGACAGGCCGCGACGGTTGCCCCGGTTCGCGGTGCGGCGCTCAAGCCGCCGCGCTTCCGGGCGATACAATGGCATGACCGGAGCCAGGCACGGCGCCTGGCCTTGCCTGTGCCCGGACGCCCATGAACCGACACCCCGCACTCAGCCTCGATCTCGACGATGGCATCGACCGCAAGGTCCTCGGCCAGTTGCGCCAACGCTTCCTGGCGGTCAACGCCGGTCGCCTGCAACGCGCCCGGCAGGCGTTGTCCAGCCGCCAGGAGCGGGTCCTGCGCCTGCTACCGCTGCTGTTCCACATCAACCATCCGCTGCTGCCGGGCTACCTGTCGGCCAGCACGCCAGCGGGCCTGAGCGGTTTCGAAGCGGACGACGAAGTACTCGCCGAAGCCCAGCGCCTGGCCCGCTCGTTTGTCTACAAGCCACGCAGGCAAGAACCCGCACAGCAGCCGATCCACGGCCTGTTCCTGATGGGCAGCCTGGGGAGCCTGGCCCAGGAGGAACAGAGCGATCTCGACCTCTGGGTCTGCCATGCCCCAGAACTGGAGCCCGGCGCGCGCCAGGAGCTGCGCCGCAAGTGCGCGTTGATCGAGGACTGGGCGCGCAGCCAGGGCAGCGAGGTGCACTGTTTCCTGATCGACGTCGCCCGCTTCGGCCAGGACGAACGCGAAGACCGGAAGGAGCCCGGCGGCGACGGCAATACCCAGCACTTCCTGCTGCTCGACGAGTTCTACCGCAGCGCGATCTGGCTCGGCGGACGCACCCCTCTGTGGTGGCTGGTGCCGCCGGCCCATGAACGGCGCTACGACGAATACTGCCGGACCCTGCTCGGCAAACGCTTCATCCGCGCCGAAGAGGTGCTCGACCTCGGCCACCTGGCGCACATCCCCGCCCGGGAGTTCATCGGCGCCGGCCTCTGGCAGTTGTCCAAGGCCATCGATTCGCCCTACAAGTCGCTGCTCAAGCTGCTGCTCACCGAGGCCTACGCCAGCGAGCACCCGCGGGTCCGCTGCGTCGCCCTGCGCTTCAAGGAGCAGGTATTCGCCGGCCAGCTCGATCTCGACGAACTGGACCCCTACGTCCTGGTCTATCGCCATCTCGAACGCTACCTGCGGGAACAGCAGGCGCCGGAACGCCTGGAACTCGTGCGGCGCTGCCTGTACCTCAAGGTCGGGCGCAAGCTCGGCGGTCGCCAGCGCCAGGCGCAGAAGGGCTGGCAGCACCTGTCGATGGAGCGGCTCGTCGCGGAATGGCAATGGGAGCCTCGCCGCTTGGCCCTGCTCGACAGCCGCAGCCAGTGGAAGATGCGCCAGGTGATGGAAGAGCGTCGCACGGTGGTCAACGAACTGACCTACAGCTACCGCCTGCTGTTCCAGATCGCCCGCCTGCAAGGCGCTGACAGCGGCATCGACAGCCGCGACCTGGGCCTGCTCGGCCGCCGCCTGTATGCCGCCTTCGAGCGCAAGGCAGGCAAGGTGGAGAACATCAACCCGGGGATCGCCCCGGATCTCGGCGAAGACGTCCTGACCCTGGTTCAGCTGCCCGCCGACGACGACCGCGAGCAGGCGCAGTGGGCGATCTTCCCCGGTGCCCTGGGCGCTCACCAGTGGCCTGACTACGCGCCGCTGAAACGCAGCCTCAGGCTGGTCGAGCTGCTCGCCTGGTGCCATCGCAACGGCGTCATCGACAGCGCCACCCGGCTGTCCCTGCATCCCGGCCAGAGCGACCTCGGCGATGCCGAACTGGACAATCTCCTGGGCAGCCTGCGGCAGTTCCTGCCGGTCCCCCTGGCGACCGTGGACGACGCCGACCTGCTGCAACCGCGTCGGCTCAAGAGCGTCCTGCTGCTGGTCAACGTCGGTGTCGACCCGCTGCGCCACCACAGCCAGATGAACCTGCACATGGCTACCGGGCGTACCGACGTGCTCGGTTATGCCGGGGTGCGCGACAACCTGGTGCTGACCCTCGACCAGCTCAGCCTCAACAGCTGGAACGAACTGACGGTGCGCCATTACGCAGGCCCTCAGGCGCTGCCCGAGTGCCTTGCCGAGTTCCTCGACGCCGTCCGCGAAAAGCCCGGAAGCCTGCCGCAGCCGCCCGAACTGATGGTGCGCTGCTTCTGTCGCAACCGGGCCGCCGCCATCGCCGTGCGGGTCGAAGAGCTGTTCCGCGAAACCTACGGGCAACTGCTTGGCGGCCAGCCGAGCCGCTACCTGCTGCAGATCCGCCAGCAGTACCACCTGCTGGAAATGTCGCCGGAAGCGGTCAGCCACGAGAGCCTGCCCGACCTGCCGAGCCTGCTCCAGCACCTGGGCCGCGAGCGCGATGGTTACAGCGCCCTGAAGCTGGATCGCCACGCCCTGGAAGGCGAGGACCTCGGGCTGATCCTGTCCATGGGGCGGCCGGACTGCATCCAGGTGTTCTACCGGCGCGACTTCGACAGCGCCGAGATCAGCCTGCTCGACGAACGCAACGCGCTCTGGCGCCAGCGCCAGGCGTTGCGTGACGAACGCAGCCTGCTCGCACCGCTGCAGCGCTTCCTGCAATCGCTGCTGTACCGGCGCAACGCCCTGTCGCTGGCGGAACAGGTGCCGGCCTCGCTGGATATCCGCTACTACGAGTTGCTCTCCAACGACGGCAGATTGCACGTCGAGCCTCGCGAAGCGCCGGAGGCCCTGGCCGGACCCGCGTTGTACGAGCTACAGGCGCTACTCGAACGCGGCGAACGCAAGCGCGTGCAGGTCACCCTGTACTGCGACCACCAGGAGTTTTCCGAACTGGAGTACGGCGCCGGCCTGTTCAAGGCGGTCGCCCGGCATATCCTGGCGCATCGCGCGGAAAGCGAACCCTACCCCTGCTACCTGACCGACCTCGACCTGTCGCGGCTGTTCGCCGACGAACAGCCGCAAACGCTGCACTATCTGCGTTATAAAAGCGTCCTGGAAACGGCGCTGAACCAGGCGCTGCTGGAACAATGACCCAGCGCCGCACCGCGCGGGGCTCGACAAGGACGTACGGATGGCACTCCTCGGTATTACCCTGCTCGCTGGCGCCGCATTCGTGGGCGGCTATCTCTACCGCCGCGGCCTGGATCGCCGGCGCTACCGCTTCATCCAGCAATTCCGCCTGCCGCCGCGGGTCGCCCAGGCGGTCCGCGAGCGCTATCCGCAGCTCAGCGAGGAACAGGTCCAACGGGTGCTCGGCGGCCTGCGCGAATACCTGCTGCTATGCCGCGCCGCCGGCAAGCGGATGGTCGCGATGCCATCACAGGTGGTGGATGTCGCCTGGCACGAGTTGATCCTGCATACCCGGCTCTACCAGCACGTCTGCCGCAAGGGACTCGGGCGCTTCCTCCACCATACGCCGGCGCAGGCGATGCGCAGCCCCCGACAGGCCCAGGAAGGCATTCGGCGCGCCTGGAAGCTGGCTTGTCGCCGCGAAGGCATCGACCCCCAGAACCCCACGCGCCTACCGCTGCTGTTCGCTCTCGACACGGAACTGGCGATCGCCGACGGCTTCCGCTACACCCTGAACTGCGCGCAGCGGCAAGACGGCGGCGCAGCGGTGTATTGCGCCAGCCATATCGGTTGCAGCAGCGGCTGCGCCAGCGATAGCGGCAGTACCTTCGGTTCGGACGGACAGGATTCGCGCCACGGCTGCGGCGGCGATAGCGGTGGGGACGGCGGCAGCGGTTGCGGGGGCGGTGGGGGCGACTGAGGGTCGCGAAGCCCGTCGCCGGGAGGCGACGGGCGAAAACCGATCAGCGCGCGTAGTCGCCGGCGGCTTCCGGCTGGTATTCGATTTCCAGCAGGGTCAGCTTCAGCGTCTTGCCGCTCGGCGCCGGCCAGTCGATGGTCTGGCCGATGGTCAGACCCAGCAGCGCGGTGCCCACCGGCGCGAGGATCGAGACCTTGCCTTCGCCGGCCACGTCTTCGGGATAGACCAGGGTCAGGGTGTACTCCTTGCCGCTGCTTTCCTCGCGGCAACGCACGGTGGAGTTCATGGTCACGACGCCCGGCGGAATCTCGTCATGCCCCACCACCTGGGCGCGCGACAGTTCGGCCTCCAGCGCCTCGGCGGCGGGTCCGAATTCGTCCAGGCCATCCAGCAGGCGCTCCAGGCGCTGCAGGTCCAGACGAGTGATGGTGATCGGCGGCGTGCTCATGATCGCAGGCGTGCTCCTTGGTCCGGTTCGGTTGATCGATGAAAAGCAGGAATCGCAAAAAAGCAAAAACCCCGCCCGAAGGCGGGGTTTTCCCGGACACTAACACAGTCGCAGGAATTAGCAACATCCCCCCTATCAGGAGAGACGGCCCGCCAGCGACTGGCGTCGAGCGGCCTGTGACCTGATCTGCAAGCGGCGGGAATCGTCGGCCTTGCCCCACTCGCGGATTTCCGCCAGGGAACGTCCGCAGCCGACGCAAACGTCCGCATCGTCGAGGCAGCACAGGCGCCGGCAAGGCGAAGCCACCACCGGCGGCGAAGCCTCAGAGACCGGGGAACTCGACATCCTCGCCCCCCTGCTCCAGGGTCGCCCGGTTGAGCAGCGCGCCCAGCGGTTCCTGGCTGCCATCGTGGCGCCAGAGACCGCTGGCCTCGTCGTAATCGAAGTGGAAGCCGCCCGACTTCGCCGCCACCCACAGCTGGCGCAACGGCGCCTGGCGGCTGAGGATCAGCTGCGAGCCGTTCTCGAAGCGTACGGTGAGCACGCCGCCGGCGTTCTCCAGGTCGAGATCCAGGTCGCTGTCATCGAAGGCGTCTTCCACCTGCTGCTGGAGCGCATCGACCAGGTCGTGGAAACGCGCTTCATTCATCGTACTCATGCATTGCCTCGGCATTCGCTAACGGGAAAAAAGGCGGGCGACTACCTTCGTCTTGCCCTATTCCGACAATTCTACGCTGGTATTGCCGTAGTCCGCGCTGTTTTGCCGCGACGCTCGCGGAAAACGCCGGCGCCCCCTCTGCCTCAGGCCATTCCCCTGCAAGCCCCGGCACACCTGATCCGGCTCGCATAGGCAAGGCGCCGGGGGGTCGGTATACTCCGGAACAATTCACGTTTTCTACAAGGATTCCGTCATGAAGCGGCTGTTCCTGTCCTTCGTCGCGCTCGCCCTCCTCGCCGGCTCCATCGCCGCCTGCGGCCAGAAAGGCCCGCTGTACCTGCCGGACGACGAAAAAGCCAAGAAAGAACACAGCAAAGACCGCTACGGTTTCTGAGAGAGCGCCCATGGACACATTCAGTTACCGCGACGGTGAGCTGTTCGCGGAAGGGGTGGCGCTTTCCCGCATCGCCGAGCGTTTCGGCACGCCCACCTACGTCTACTCCCGCGCGCACATCGAGGCCCAGTACCGCGCCTATGCCGACGCCCTCGCCGGCATGCCGCACCTGGTCTGCTTCGCGGTCAAGGCCAACTCCAACCTCGGGGTGCTGAATGTGCTGGCGCGCCTCGGCGCCGGTTTCGACATCGTTTCCCGCGGTGAGCTGGAGCGTGTCCTGGCCGCCGGCGGCGATCCGGCCAAGGTGGTGTTCTCCGGCGTCGGCAAGACCCGCGACGACATGCGCCGCGCCCTGGAAGTCGGTGTGCACTGCTTCAACGTCGAGTCCGGCGAAGAGCTGGAGCGCCTGCAACGGGTGGCCGCGGAACTCGGCGTGAAAGCGCCGGTGTCGCTGCGGGTCAACCCGGACGTGGATGCCCAGACCCACCCCTATATCTCCACCGGCCTGAAAGAGAACAAGTTCGGCATCGCCATCGACGAGGCCGAGGCGGTCTACGCCCGCGCCGCCGAGCTTGACCACCTGGAGGTGATCGGCGTCGACTGCCACATCGGCTCGCAATTGACCCAGCTGGAGCCCTTCCTCGACGCCCTCGAGCGCCTGCTCGGGCTGGTCGACCGCCTGGCCGGCAAAGGCATCGGCATTCGCCACCTGGACCTCGGCGGCGGCCTCGGGGTGCGCTACCGCGACGAACAGCCGCCGCTGGCCGGCGACTACATCCGCGCCATCCGCGAGCGCCTGCATGGCCGCGACCTGACCCTGGTGTTCGAGCCGGGCCGGTCCATCGTCGCTAACGCCGGCGTGCTGCTGACCCGCGTCGAGTACCTCAAGCACACCGAGCACAAGGATTTCGCCATCGTCGACGCGGCGATGAACGACCTGATCCGCCCGGCTCTCTACCAGGCCTGGATGGACGTGCAGGCGGTACGCCCGCGCGATGCCGTGCCGCGCCGCTACGACCTGGTCGGGCCGATCTGCGAGACCGGCGACTTCCTCGCCAAGGATCGCGACCTGGCGCTCGCCGAAGGCGACCTCCTGGCGGTGCGCTCGGCCGGCGCCTACGGCTTCGTCATGAGCTCGAACTACAACACCCGCGGTCGCGCCGCCGAGGTGCTGGTGGATGGCGAGCAGACCCACGAGGTCCGTCGCCGCGAGACCGTCCAAGAGCTCTACGCCGGCGAAAGCCTGCTGCCGCAGTGAGGCCCAGACCATGCTTTTGCGCTTCACCAAGATGCATGGCCTGGGCAACGACTTCATGGTCCTCGACCTGGTCAGCCAGCACGCCCATGTGCAGCCCAAGCACGTCAAGCTCTGGGGCGACCGCAACACCGGGGTCGGCTTCGACCAGTTGCTGATCGTCGAAGCCCCGAGCAGCCCCGACGTCGACTTCCGCTACCGGATCTTCAACGCCGACGGCTCCGAGGTCGAGCAGTGCGGCAACGGCGCCCGCTGCTTCGCCCGCTTCGTTCAGGACAAGCGCCTGACGGTGAAGAAGAGCATCCGCGTAGAAACCAAGGGCGGCATCATCGAGCTGAATATCCGCCCGGACGGCCAGGTCACGGTGGACATGGGTCCGCCGCGCCTGGCCCCGGCTGAGATACCGTTCCAGGCCGAGCGCGAAGCCTTGTCCTATGAGATAGAGGTGAATGGCCAGCTCGTCGAACTGGCCGCGGTATCCATGGGCAATCCCCATGGCGTGCTGCGCGTCGAGAACGTCGACAGCGCACCGGTACACAGCCTCGGTCCGCAACTGGAAGTCCATCCGCGCTTCCCGAAGAAGGCCAACATCGGCTTCCTCCAGGTGCTCGATCCGCACCATGCGCGCCTGCGCGTCTGGGAGCGCGGCGTCGGCGAGACCCAGGCCTGCGGCACCGGCGCCTGCGCCGCGGCGGTTGCCGGGATTCGCCAGGGCTGGCTGCAATCGCCGGTGCAGATCGACCTCCCCGGCGGCCGCCTGCACATCGAGTGGGCAGGTCCCGGCCAGCCCGTTATGATGACCGGGCCTGCCGTCCGCGTGTATGAAGGCCAGGTCCGCCTGTAAGGGCCGTCGCCCGCGAGAACCGAGACGCTTATGACCGAGAAAAGCCAGGAACCGACAGCAGCGCTGGACGCCGAGCAGGTGGCCGCCTATCTGAGCCAGCACCCGGAGTTCTTCGTCGAGCATGACGAGCTGATCCCCGAGTTGCGCATCCCGCACCAGCCCGGCGACGCCGTGTCGCTGGTAGAGCGCCAGGTACGCCTGCTGCGCGAGCGCAACATCGAGATGCGCCACCGGCTCTCGCAACTGATGGACGTGGCCCGCGAGAACGACCGCCTGTTCGACAAGACCCGCCGCCTGGTCCTCGACCTGCTCGACGCCACCAGCCTGGAAGACGTGGTCAGTACCGTCGAGGACAGCCTGCGCCACGAGTTCCAGGTGCCCTACGTGAGCCTGATCCTGTTCAGCGACAGTAGCGTCTCGGTGGGCCGCTCGGTGAGCAGCGCGGAGGCGCACCAGGCCATCGGCGGCCTGCTCTCCGGCGGCAAGACCGTCTGCGGCGTGCTGCGTCCACACGAACTGGCGTTCCTCTTCGGCGAGAGCGACCGCGACGAGATCGGCTCCGCAGCGGTGGTCTCCCTGAGTTTCCAGGGCCTGCACGGCGTGCTCGCCATCGGCAGTCCCGATCCGCAGCATTACAAGAGTTCCCTCGGCACCCTGTTCCTCGGCTACGTCGCCGAGGTCCTGGCCCGCGTGCTGCCGCGCTTCTCCTCGCCGCTGCGCTCGGTCCGCTGAGCGCGGCGGGCGGTCCGAGATGCGCGCCGACCTGGATGCCTTCCTCGAACATCTGCGCAGCGAGCGCCAGGTCTCCGCGCACACCCTCGACGGCTACCGCCGCGACCTGCTGAAGATCCTCGCCCTCGCCGAAAAGGCCGGGCTCTCCGACTGGAACGCCCTCGACACCCGCAGCCTGCGCACCTTCGTCGCCCGCCTGCACCAGCAGGGCCAATCCAGCCGCAGCCTGGCACGGCTGCTCTCGGCGACGCGCGGCCTCTACCAGTACCTGCTACGCGAAGGGCGCTGCCGGCACGACCCTGCCAACGGCCTGAGCGCGCCGAAGAGTCCGCGCAAGCTGCCCAGGACCCTCGACGCCGACCGCGCCCTGCAATTGCTCGACGGTGCCGTGGAGGATGACTTCATCGCCCGCCGCGACCAGGCCCTGCTGGAGCTGTTCTATTCCTCCGGGCTGCGCCTCTCGGAACTGGTCGGCCTCGATCTCGAATGGCTGGACCTCAAGGAAGGCCTGGTGCGAGTGCGCGGCAAGGGCAACAAGGTCCGCGAGCTGCCGGTCGGCAAGGCCGCGCGCCAGGCGCTCGAAGCCTGGCTGCCGCTGCGCGCCCAGGCCGCTCCGGAAGACGGAGCGGTGTTCATCGGCCGCGGCGGCAAGCGCCTGACGCCACGGGCGATCCAACTGCGAGTGCGCCAGGCCGGCGTCCGCGAGCTGGGCCAGCACCTGCACCCGCACATGCTGCGGCACTCCTTCGCCAGCCATCTGCTGGAGTCGTCCGGCGACCTGCGCGCCGTGCAGGAACTGCTCGGCCACGCCGACATCGCCACGACCCAGATCTATACCCACCTGGACTTCCAGCACCTGGCCTCGGTCTACGACCGCGCCCATCCCCGCGCCAAGCGCAAGGGCAACGCCGATGGAGGCAACGACCCATGAGCAGCCTGCGACTGATCACCTTCGACCTCGACGACACCCTGTGGGACGTCGCCCCGGTGATGAACAACGCCGAGGCCCTGCTCCGCGAATGGCTGGCGAGCAACGCGGCGCGCCTGGGTCCGGTGCCCATCGAGCACCTGTGGGCGATCCGCACCCGCCTGCTGGATCGCGAACCGATGCTGCGCCACCGTCTCAGCGAGCTGCGCCGGCGCATCCTGTTCCATGCCCTGCTCGACGCCGGTTATCCACAGGCGGAGGCGGAAAGCCTGGCCGAGGCCGGTTTCCAGGTATTCCTCGAAGCGCGCCACCGGGTCACCCTGTTTCCCGAAGTTCACCCGACCCTGGAGATCCTCGCCGACCGCTTCACCCTCGGCGTGCTCACCAACGGTAACGCCGACGTGCGCCGCCTGGGCCTGGCCGACTACTTCCGGTTCGCCCTCTGCGCCGAGGAACTGGGCGTCGGCAAGCCCGACCCGACGCCATTCCGCGAAGCCCTGAAGCGCGCCGGCGTCGAGGCCTCGGCAGCGGTACACATCGGCGACCACCCCAACGACGACATCGCCGGAGCGCGCCGCGCCGGCATGCGTGCCATCTGGTTCAACCCAAACGGCAAGCCCTGGGCCGGGGAGGAAGAGCCGAGCGCGGAGATCCGCAGCCTCGCCGAGCTGCCGGCCCTGCTCGCCCGCCTGCAATGACGAACCGGGCCCCCGGTCGCGGGTAGCGCCCTAGGCACGCGAAGCGCTGGCCTTGAAGCGCCCGACCCCGCGCAAGATGGAAAACGCCACCGCAACGGCAGCCAACGTCAGCGACACGCCGAAAAGCAGCAACGCCGTCGACGCACCGAAGCGATCCGCGATCAACCCGGTGAAGATCACCGGCAGGCTGAAGCCGAGGTAGGCCAACAGGAAGTAGCCCGCGCTGGCCCGCGGCTTTTCCGCACCGGCCAGGACATTCACCGCCGACAGCCCGCCCAGGTAGGTGAAGCCGTAGCAGGAACTGCTCGCGCCCAGCGCACCGAACAGCACCGCAGCCAGTGAGCCGTGGATCGCGCCCCAGGCCAGCAGGGCATAGCTCGGCGGCAGGATCACCAGCCCCAGGCAGGTCGCCGAGGCCGGCGCCATCCGCCGCGCCAGCGGCTGGAACAGCAGGCCGCAGCTGATCACGGTGAAGGTCGAGAAGCCCGACCAGCGCGCCAGCCCGTGGGCCGCCAGCAGCGAAGGCAGGACCGCGATGACCAGGCCCACAGTGGCCCATGCCAGCAGGATCGAGAAGCCGTACGGCAGGCTGCCGGCGGGAAAGAACGGCAGCCGCAGCATCGGCGTATCGCGCCCGCGCGGCGCCTCGTCCGGCAGGCCCGCCACCGCCGCCAGGGCCATGCAGGCCAGTCCCAGCTGGACCCAGAAGCTGCCGGGCACCAGGCTCTCCCGGAACAGCAGGAACAGACTGGTCAGTGCCGCGCCGAGGCCGAAGCCGAGCGAGGTGCTGGCGGTCACCCAGTTGGCCGAGGTGCGGGAATCCCCGCCTGCCATCAGTTCGCTCATGTAGGCCGTCCCGGTGGCCGATGCCAGGGCCGTGCCGACGCCGAGCAACAGGCGCGCCACGCCGAGCGCCTCCAGGCGCGGCCAGAGCGCCATCACCAGGGTGGCCACCATCGACAGCAGCAGCGCGACGACGATCGGCTGCTTGCGCCCGATCCGATCGGACAATCCGCCGAGTACCAGCAGCACCGGCAGTACGCCGAGCACATAGCCGGAGAAAGCGCTGGCGGTGGCTGCCGCGCCGTAGCCGGAAAGCTCCGCGTAGGCGGTGTACAGCGGCGCCTGGAGGTTCACCGCCAAGGTGATCAGGCACAGGCCGAAAGCCAGGCATGCGGCGTGGCGACGGGTATTGCTCATGCGGTTCTCCGTTCAAGGGCCTGTCGCGGCAGAGCGATGGGCATTGGCTAGCCCGCGAGAAGAGGCGTCGACTATCCGGCGCGACGGCGCTACGGAACAAGTAACAGCTGTTCGGATTTGTGCTTAACTGTTCGCCTGAAAAGACCGAACAGTGAGTCAGGCATGCATCTCCGGATCGACCGCAATGCCAGCGAGCCGCTGGTGCAGCAGATCGTCGCAGGGGTCAGCGGCTGGATCCGCGGCAATCGCGTCCGCGCCGGCACGCGGATTCCGTCGATACGCCAGTTGGCCAGGGAAAACCAGCTCAGCCAGTCCAGCGTGATCGAGGCCTACGACCGCCTGGTCGCCCTGGGGATGCTGGAATCGCGGCACGGCTCGGGGTTCTTCGTCGCCGAGGCGCCCGCCGCCACTACCGACCTCGACAGCGAATGGCACGAAGGCGCGGAAAGCGCATGGGGCCAGTTCAGCGGCAGCTCGACGAAACTCAAGCTCGGCTGCGGCTGGATTCCGGACAGCTGGCGGGAAGTCGAGGAACTCAGCTACGCGATCCGCCAGGTCGCCCGCAGCGAACTCGCCGGGCTGTTCGACTACAGCACTCCACTGGGCCTGCCGGCGCTGCGCCAGCACATCCAGAAACGTCTGCGGCTGATCGATATCCATGTCGACCCGGAGCAGATCCTCACCACCACCGGCGCCAGCCATGCCCTCGACCTGTTGGTACGCACGCTGCTCAAGCCGGGCGACGTGGTAGTGGTGGAGAACCCCGGCTACTACAACCTGTTCAACCTGCTGAAATTCCACGGGGTGAAGATGCTCGGCGTGCCGCGCACCCGCCACGGCCCGGACACCGCCGCGCTGGAGGCGATCCTCCTCGCACACAAGCCGAAGTTCCTTTTCACCAACAGCATGTACCACAACCCCACCGGTACCAGCCTCAGCCCCTCGGTGGCCCACCGCGTGCTGCAACTGGCCGAGCAGCATGACTTCCACATCGTCGAGGATGACATCTACGCCGACTTCCAGAACGGCCCCAGCACCCGCCTGGCAACCCTCGATTCGCTGCGCCGGGTGATCTACCTGGCGAGCTTTTCGAAGACCCTCAGTTGCTCGCTACGGGTCGGCTACCTGATCGCCGGCCCCGAGCTGATCCGGCGCCTGGCGGATGTGAAGATGTACACCAGCATCGGCAGCCAGCGCTTCGCCGAATGCGTGGTCTCGACCATGCTCGCCAACGGCAGTTACCGCAAGCTGGTGCAACGCCTGCGCCAGCGCCTGACCCGGCAGATGGCGACGACCCTGCGGGTGCTTGGGGACAACGGCTGGGAGGTGTTCGCCGAACCGGTCGGCGGGATGTTCGTCTGGGCCCGTATCGGCGATTACCCGTTCGCCGAATTGCAGGCCGTGGCGACACGCCTGGACGTGCTGCTGTCGCCGGGCAGCGGCTTCAGCCCGGAAGGCGAGGAGAGCGACTGGCTGCGTATCAACATCGCCTATGCCAGCGACCCGCGGGCCCTGGCGTTCTTCGAGGCGTTCGGGTGAGGCGCGCTCTTGCCCTCCCCTGCCTCACTGGTAGTCGAGCAGGATCACCATCGCGGCCAGGACCGAGCCGGGCGTGATTTTCTCGGCGGTCTGCACATAGGACGCTTTCATCGGGATCCAGTACGCCCCGCCGGTGTTCTTGTCGTACGCGGTCACCGGCAACGAGAGTCCCATCCGTAGCGGCACGCCGGCCTCGTCGGTGACCCGGATCGATACGCCGGTCGCGGTGCTGCCCGCCAGGCGCGGCAGCACACCCGAGCCTTCGGCCACCGCCCCCCCCACCGCTTGAAGGCTGTAGCCGACGCGGTTGTACCCGCGAGGACAGCCGGCCACTACGAGATTGAACGGGGTAACGGCCGCGTAGGTGCCGACGCCGTTCAGCCGGGCGGCAGCGATCGACTGCAGCTTCACGGTCTGGTCGGCGACCTGGCAGGTCGCATTGATCGTGGTGACGCTCCCGGTCAACCTGACGGAAGAGGTGCCAGACGCGACAAGCCCGTCCTTGTAGGTAATGAGGAAGTACGAGTTGAACGCTCCGCTCGCGAACTGGCCGTCGGAGAGCGGCGTCGAGTTGCGGAACAACTGGACCTCCGCGATTTGCGAGAAAGTGCCCTTGAAACGGCTGCTCGCCGGTATGCCATCCAGCAGCAGGCGCACCGAAAGGCCCGGCACGTTGGTATTCAGGTCCGGACCATCGACCGGGTCCCAGACACTTCCCTTGTTGTACAGAGAGACGCCGATGAGATCGCAGCTGGGCTTGCCGCACAGTTGCATGGGAGTGAACGTGTAGCGCGACGTGACGTTTCCCTCGGGAAGGATCGAGGGGACGGCGATATCGCGGCCGCCGAAAGCGTACAGATTGGCAGCCATGCTGGTGCCGGCGGGAACGAACAGGACTGCCGCGATCAGCAGGGTTCGACGGAACGTCTTGAACTCCATGGGATGACAACCGATGTGTCCGGCATGTCCGGGAAAATCCGGCGGAACCGGCGCGAACTTGATGGGTGGCGAATCTTTTCAGAACGCCTGGAAAAGAGCCATAAGACAGGACCTACACGGCTCCGCGAATCCACCTAAGAATCGCTAGGAAAATTCTTAAGCAAGCTCTACAGCTCGCTCTCCGGCAAGTGCAGGATCGGCCCCGGACGCCGCTTGGAGCGCCTGGATGGCAAGCAGCTTCGGTTGACGATGTGGAACGGTAGCGCTGCCACCGGAAAGGAAAAGGCCTTGGCCCGTCGCCAGCCGTGCCTGAACAGGCGAAAGATCGGCTCGCCAACCGGGATGCGGCGGGGCGAGATGCCCGCCAAGATAGCAGGCGCCATAGCACAAGGCCCGCCACTCCCTCACGGGTGGCGGGCCTTGGGATGACGCGAAATCAGATGGGGCGGCTGCCGTACTTGCTGTCCGGCTTCTTCGGCGGATCGGCCACCACGTTGGGTTCGATCTCCTGCACCTTTCCACCGCGGGAAAGGAATTCCTCCATCGCCTTGGCGAGGGCGTCACGCTCTTTCTGCTTGGCTTCGACCGAGGGCAGTTCCTCTTCCACCACGGCGGCTTTCGCCTTCTTGCCGGGGGCGGGGGCCTCGTCGCCGTCACTGCTGTCCGCTTCGCCGTCGTCGGCCGCGGCCAGCTCTTCGCCGTCGTCCTCGTCAGCGCCGTCCAGCTCGTCCTGTTCCAGTTCTTCTTCGCTCATGGTCAACCTCTCGGTGCTGCAAAAGCAGGTTAGTTATAGCCCAGCCGCGCGTTTTGATGAGCGCCGCCGGAAAAAATTCATACTGACTCGCCCTGCCAGGTGGCGAGCACGCGCCGTGCCCCGCCCCTGTCCCGGTGTTCACCGAGATAGATCCCCTGCCAGGTGCCCAGTGCCAACCCTCCCGACTGTATCGGCAGGGTCAGTTGGCAGCCCAGCAGGCTGGCCTTGAAATGCGCCGGAAGGTCGTCCGGACCTTCGTCGTTGTGTTCATAGCCGACTTCGCCGCGTGGCGCCAGCCGCTCGAAAAAACGCTCGAAATCCCGGCGTACGGCAGGATCGGCATTTTCATTCAGGGTCAGTGAAGCCGACGTATGTTGCAAAAGCAGGTGCAGCAGGCCGACCCGGCACCGCCGAAGCTCCGGCAAGGCGTCGAGTATCTCCTCGGTGACGAGGTGAAAGCCCCGCGGACGCGGGCGCAAGGTGATCAGGGTCTGCTGCCACATGCTGCTGTTCCAAATCGGCTCCGATCCGTCGCGCCGCGCATTCTAGCGCGGCATTTGAAAAAGCAAAGAGCGTAAGAGACAGACCTGTGAAAGCTGAGGGTTGCGCAGTCCGCCGGCAGTCGCTGAAAGACCGGTTGCGGAGAGGTCGTGGCGGTCGCGGGAAGTGCCCAGGACTTTCGACGCACAAGGGCATGGCGTTCGGCGAAGGCGAGCGCGGGAGGCAAGCCGACGCCCGGCGGAAAGCCGGGCGCCGGCACGTATTACAGGTTGTAGCCGCGCTCGTTGTGCAGCGCCAGGTCGAGGCCGACCGCTTCCTCTTCCTCGGTGACCCGCAGGCCCATGACCAGGTCCAGCACCTTGAGGATCACGAAGGTCACCACGGCGGTGTAGACCACGGTGAAGGCCACGCCCTTGAACTGCACGAAGAACTGCGCGCCGATGTCCTCCACGCTGCCGAAGCCGCCCAGCGACGGCGCCGCGAAGATCCCGGTGAGCAGCGCACCGACGATACCGCCGACCGCATGTACGCCGAAGGCGTCGAGGGAATCGTCGTATTTCAGCGCGCGCTTGAGACTGGTGGCGGCGAAGAAGCAGATCACCCCGGAGGCCAGGCCGATCACCAGCGCGCCCATCGGACCGGCGGTGCCGGCGGCCGGGGTGATCGCCACCAGACCGGCGACCACGCCGGACGCGATGCCCAGGGCGCTCGGCTTGCCGTGGGTGATCCACTCGGCGAACATCCAGGCCAGGGCCGCGGCGGCGGTAGCGATCTGGGTCACCAGCATGGCCATCCCGGCGGTGCCGTTGGCGGCGGCGGCGGAACCGGCGTTGAAACCGAACCAGCCGATCCACAGCATGGCCGCCCCGACCAGGGTGTAGCCGAGGTTGTGCGGCGCCATCGGCGTGGTCGGGTAGCCCTTGCGCTTGCCCAGCACCAGGCAGGCGACCAGGCCGGCGATACCGGCGTTGATGTGCACCACGGTGCCGCCGGCGAAGTCCAGCACGCCCCAGTCCCACATCAGGGCGCCGTCACCGCTCCAGACCATGTGCGCGATCGGCGCGTAGACCACGGTGAACCAGACCGCCATGAAGATCAGCATCGCCGAGAACTTCATGCGCTCGGCGAAGGCGCCGACGATCAGCGCCGGAGTGATGATCGCGAAGGTCATCTGGAAGGTGATGAACACGCTTTCCGGGAACAGCGCGGTGGCGGAAGTCAGGCCGTCGGCGGTGAGACCGCTGAGGAAGGCCTTGTCCAGCCCGCCGACGAAGGAATTGAAGTTGAGGACGCCCTTCTCCATCCCGGCGGTATCGAACGCCAGGCTGTAGCCATAGACCACCCAGAGAATGGTGATCAGGCCGGTGATGGCGAAGCACTGCATCATGATCGACAGCACGTTCTTCGCTCGCACCATGCCGCCGTAGAACAGCGCCAGACCGGGGATGGTCATGAGCAGGACGAGCGCAGTGGAGATCAGCATCCAGGCGGTGTCGCCGCTGTTCAGGACGGGTTCCTCAGCGGCCAGGGCGACGCCCGGCAAAGCGAGGGACAATAGGGCTCCTAGCCCTGCGATCTTACGCAGAGTCATGTTGGTATTCTCCTGGGGCTTTTGGGGGTTCGGTTGGGCTTAGATCGCGTCGGTATCGGTTTCGCCGGTACGGATGCGGATGGCCTGTTCCAGGTTCACCACGAAGATCTTGCCGTCACCGATCTTGCCGGTATTGGCCGCCTTGGTGATCGCCTCGATGACGCGGTCCAGCTGGTCGTCGGCGATCGCCACGTCGATCTTCACCTTGGGCAGGAAGTCGACGACGTACTCGGCGCCGCGATACAGCTCGGTGTGGCCCTTTTGCCGGCCGAAACCCTTGACCTCGGTCACCGTGATGCCCTGCACACCGATCTCGGACAACGACTCGCGGACGTCGTCCAACTTGAACGGCTTGATGATGGCAGTGACTAGCTTCATGAAACTCTCTCCCGTGTTTGGTGGACTCGCCCCAGGAAAACGAACCCGAGGACAGTCTAAGCGCAGTGTCTGGCTTTGTAACGCGCCGGTCCCTCTGGGAAGCATGATCGGGACCCTCCGCCCCGACCTGGCCCTGCTGCGGCCGTTCGATGCCGCAACCTGCCGGCCTCCCGCAACCGCCTCATCTGCCGCACCGGTACTGCTTCAGTGCACGCCTCACCCCGGCCAAAGCAGAAAGCTTGCCAGCTCCGGCAAATCCGCCGGATTTCAAGCCCTTAGCCGCCAACCCGGGGATAGTGCGGAACGCCGGCCTCCGGGCGGCGCACCAAATAGGCGCAGACGCGCTCCGACAGTTGCGCAAAAAGTGTGCAATGGCCCTCCCGCGAGCGCCGCCGACATCGTGCTAGACTGCCGCCCACTCGTTACCGGAACCCTCGCCATGCTGCCGCCCAAAGCCGTCTTCGAAGCCCTCAGCCAACAAGCCAGCCGCCTGTTCGCCGGCGAATCGCCGTTGCCCAAGGCCGAACTGGAGTCGCAGTTCCGCGCCCTGATGCAGAGCGCTTTCAGCAAGCTCGACCTGGTCAGCCGCGAGGAATTCGACAGCCAGATGCTGGTCCTCGCCCGCACCCGCGCACGGCTGGAAGCCCTGGAGGCCAAGGTGGCGGAACTCGAAAGCAAGCTGACGCCGCCCGCCGACTGATCCTTCCCCCTGCGAGCGGCGTGAGATCAAGGAGCGATCCATGTCCCTGGCGATTGTCCACAGCCGAGCCCAGGTCGGCGTCGAAGCCCCCTGCGTCAGCGTCGAGGCGCACCTGGCCAACGGCCTGCCTTCGCTGACCCTGGTCGGCCTGCCGGAAACCGCGGTGCGCGAGAGCAAGGACCGCGTGCGCAGCGCCCTGCTCAATGCCGGTTTCGACTTCCCCGCGCGGCGCATCACCCTCAACCTCGCCCCCGCCGACCTGCCCAAGGACGGCGGTCGCTTCGACCTGGCCATCGCACTCGGCATCCTCGCCGCCAGCGGCCAGTTGCCCGGCACCACCCTCGACGGCCTGGAGTGCCTTGGCGAACTGGCCCTGTCCGGGGCGATCCGGCCAGTGCGAGGCGTATTGCCGGCCGCGCTGGCGGCGCGCGACGCAAGGCGCGTTCTGGTGGTACCGAAGGAAAATGCCGAAGAGGCCAGCCTGGCCAGCGGGCTGACGGTGTTCGCCGTGGACCACCTGCTGGAGATCGCCGGACACCTCTCCGGCCAGGCCCCGCTGCTGCCCTACCAGGCCCGCGGCCTGCTCCGCGCGCCCTTCCCTTATCCAGACCTGGCCGAGGTCCAGGGCCAGGCCGCCGCCAAGCGCGCCCTGCTGGTGGCCGCCGCCGGCGCGCACAACCTGTTGCTCAGCGGCCCGCCGGGCACCGGCAAGACCCTCCTGGCCAGCCGCCTGCCCGGCCTGCTGCCGGCGCTCGACGAGGACGAGGCCCTGGAGGTCGCAGCGATCCATTCGGTGGCCAGCCACGTCCCCCTCAGGCACTGGCCGCAGCGACCGTTCCGCCAGCCGCACCACTCCGCCTCCGCGCCGGCCCTGGTCGGCGGCGGCAGCCGCCCGCAGCCGGGCGAGATCACCCTGGCGCACCAGGGCGTGCTGTTCCTCGACGAACTGCCGGAGTTCGAGCGCAAGGTCCTGGAGGTCCTGCGCGAGCCGCTGGAAAGCGGCGAGATCGTCATTGCCCGGGCCAACGGCCGGGTACGTTTCCCGGCGCGCTTCCAACTGGTGGCGGCGATGAATCCCTGTCCCTGTGGCTACCTCGGCGATCCCAGCGGCCGCTGCCGCTGCACCCCGGAACAGGTCCAGCGCTACCGGGGCAAGCTGTCCGGACCGCTGCTCGATCGCATCGACCTGCACGTCAGCGTGCTCCGCGAAAGCACCAGCCTGCAGCCAGGACACGGCGAAACCGCTACCGCCGAGATCAGCGAACGGGTTGGCGCCGCACGGCAACGGCAACTGGCCCGCCAGGGCTGCGCCAATGCCCATCTCGACCTCCAGGCGATGCACCGCAATTGTGCACTCGCCGAAGCGGACCGCCGCTGGCTGGAGGCTGCCGGAGAGCGCCTGGAACTTTCCTTGCGCGCCTTGCATCGCATACTCAAGGTGGCCCGGACGCTGGCCGACCTGGAGCGCATCGATGCCATCGAACGCCGGCACCTGGCGGAAGCCCTGCAGTATCGGGCAACGACCTCCACGTGAAGCGTAATAATTCAGCAAAGCTATCGATTAAGGCTTTTCGAATCAAATTAGCTATCACGATGTGTTAGGCTGTTTCGTCTTCCGCCTTCGGCGGGCAATCCGATCACAAGGAGAGCTAGCTTACATGGAGACACCCACTACCCCCCGGAGCACCCTGAATCCTCCGGTCTTCTATACCTCCGCCGCCCTGATCCTGGCCCTGGTGCTGTTCACCGTGCTCCTCCAGGAAGAAGCGCAATCGCTGTTCAACCACGTCCAGCAATGGATCATCACCAACGCCAGCTGGTTCTACGTACTGGCCGTGGCGCTGATCCTGATCAGCGTGGTGTTCCTCGCCGTCAGCCGCTACGGCGACATCAAGCTCGGCCCCGACCACAGTCGTCCCGACTACCGCAACACCACCTGGTTCGCCATGCTGTTCTCCGCCGGCATGGGCATCGGTCTGATGTTCTTCGGCGTTGCCGAACCGGTGATGCACTTCACCACCCCACCGGTAGGCGAGCCGAACACCGTGCAGGCGGCGAAGGAAGCGATGAAGCTGACCTTCTTCCACTGGGGCCTGCATGCCTGGGCGATCTACGCCATCGTCGCGCTGATCCTGGCCTTCTTCAGCTATCGCCACGGCCTGCCGCTGACCCTGCGCTCGGCGCTGTATCCGCTGATCGGCGAACGTATCTACGGCCCCATCGGCCACGCGGTGGATATCTTCGCGATCATCGGCACCGTGTTCGGCGTGGCGACTTCGCTCGGCTACGGCGTGCTGCAGATCAACAGCGGCCTGCACCACCTGTTCGGCTGGCCGGTGAACCAGACCGTGCAGATCGCCCTGATCGCCGCCACCTGCGGCCTCGCCACGCTCTCGGTGGCCAGCGGACTGGACCGCGGCATCCGCATCCTGTCCGAGCTGAACCTGAGCCTGGCGGTGATCCTGCTGCTCTTCGTGCTGGTCCTCGGGCCGACCGTGTTCCTCCTGCAAACCTACGTGCAGAACACCGGGGCCTACCTGTCCGACATCGTCAACAAGACCTTCAACCTGTACGCCTACGAGCCCACCGACTGGATCGGCGGCTGGACCCTGCTGTACTGGGGCTGGTGGCTGTCCTGGTCGCCCTTCGTCGGCCTGTTCATCGCCCGTATCTCGCGCGGCCGCACCATCCGCGAGTTCGTCTGCGGCGTGCTGTTCGTCCCGGCCGGCTTCACCCTGCTGTGGATGACGGTGTTCGGCGATACCGCCATCCACATGGTCCTGCAGGAGGGCTTCACCCAGTTGGCCGAAGTGGTCAACCAGGACAGTTCGGTGGCGCTGTTCGCCTTCCTCGAGCACTTCCCGCTGGGCAGCGTGATTTCGCTGGTGGCGGTGCTGATGGTGGTGGTGTTCTTCGTCACCTCGGCCGACTCCGGCGCGCTGGTGGTGGACATGCTGGCCTCCAGCGGCAAGGACCACTCGCCGCTCTGGCAGCGGATATTTTGGTCGGTGCTGATGGGCGTGGTGGCCATCGCCCTGCTCCTCGCCGATGGCCTCAAGGCGCTGCAAACCGCGACCATCGCCAGCGCGCTGCCATTCTCCATCGTGCTCCTGGCGTCGATCTGGGGCCTGTTCAAGGCGCTGCACCTGGATGCCACCAAGCGCGGCATCCGCTACCAGGCGCTGACCTTCTCCCGCCCCACCACGCGCAGCGGCGCAAGCGAGGGCGACGGTTGGCAGCGCCGCCTGCGCAACATCGCCATGTTCCCGAGGCGCAGCCACGTCAACCGCTTCATCACCGATGTGGCGCGACCGGCCTGCGAGGACGTCGCCGCCGAACTGCGCAAGCAGGGCTACGAAGTCCAAGTGCAGGACGGCGAGGACGGCCGGGTTCGGCTGGAAGTCAGCCACGGCGGCGAGGTCGATTTCATCTACGAGGTGCGTCCGCGCGCCTTCACCACGCCGAGCTTCGTGATGCGCGACACCGAGGACAGCAGCGAGTCGCGCAAGTATTTCCGCGCCGAGGTCCATCTCCAGGAAGGCGGCCAGGACTACGACATCATGGGCTGGAGCCGCGACGGCGTGATCGGCGACATCCTCGATCAGTACGAGCGGCACATGCACTTCCTGCACGTGGTGCGCTGAGGGATGCGGGGGCCGGCCAATGCCGGCCCCTCGCCGTTTCGCCTACTGGATCTGCTCCGGGGTGACGATCACCCAGTTCCTGTCCGCCGTCACCGGCAGGCCGGCCTTGGCCTGGGCGGCGGAATGCTGCTTGATCATGCCGTTGATCTGCTCCATGTACTTGGCCTTGCGGTTGACCCACAGGTGCACGCCGTTTTCCGCGGTGCCGTTGAACAGCATGTAACCGTCGCTGTCCGGGGTATCGCCGGCGACCAGGATCGGCCGCTTCCAACGGTCGATGTAGGTGAGGATCGCAGCCTGCTTGCCGGCCATCCAGGTCGCCGGGGTCCACAGGTAGGGGGTCACCTCCAGGTCGAGGTTGGCCTTGGGATCGTACTTGCCCTCGGCGATCTGCTTGCGCGCGGTGCTCAGCTCGCCGGTCTTGCGGTTCTTCAGCAGGGTGGTGACGCCGATGACGTTCTCCGGCTTGGCGTTGTAGCCATACCTGGGGTCCGCCGCGACCATCCGCACCAGTTCCTCGTGGGCCGCGCTGATCACGTAGACCTCGATGCCGTTTTCCATCAGCTTGTTGTACAGCTCGCGCTGGCCGCTGAACACGCGCGGCGGCTCGACGTCGAGCGTGGCGAGCTTGTCGCCGTCGTAATAGGTGGCGGGGATCGGCTTGCCGTAGGCCATCAGTTCGTCGACATAGCCCTTCAGTTCCCTGAGGGTGAAGCCTGAGAACACCTGGGCGACCCAGGGATAGCAGACCATGTCGTCGATCTCGCAAAGCCGGTAGTAGTAGCTGAACAGGCTCTCCTTGTGCCCGGCCTGGTCCTTGAACGGGATCAGTTTCAGCGAAGGGTCGAGCCTGTCGCGGGTCAGCACGCCCTTCATTTCCAGATAGGGCAGCAGCGATTCTTCCAGGTCGTAGCGATAGCTGGTGTTGTCCATGTCGAACACGGCGTAGGCGCCCTTGTTCGCGTTGGCCTCGATCAGTGCATTCAGTTGCCTGGCGGCGGGGGCCGGCCAGTGCTCGAGTTCGGTGGCGCTGGCCTGGCCGACTGCGGCGGCGAGCGCCAGCGCGGCGAGTATTCCTTTGGCGAAGGTCATGGCGGGTTCCTTTGGGCGGTTGGAAGGAAGCTCCGTCCCCTGCCGCTCCCGACAGGCAACGACCAACGACCCTAGCGCAAACCCTGCGCCCGGCCCAGCGACGGCAGCGACCTGTAACGTCGCGTCAGCGCCAGGAGTTGTCCGGCGGCGTCACGCCAGCCGCTCGACGACGGGCAGACGCATCGCCGCCACCTCCGCGAGGAGGAAGTCGCGCAATCGCTGGAAGCGTTCCTGTCCCCTGCGGGCGCGAGGCCAGACCAGGTGATAGCTTTCACCGCTGGCCACCGCCACCGGCCAGGGCAGGCCGATGCGGCCCTGGGCGACATCCTCGGCGACCATCACCAGGTCGCCGATGGACACGCCATAGCCTCGCGCGGCGGCGACGATGCCCAGCTCCAGCGTGTCGAACACCTGGCCGCCCTTGAGCGACACCTCGTCCCCCAGCCCGGTCCGCTGCAGCCAGCGTCGCCAGTCGCGACGATCCGGCGTGGGGTGCAGCAACTCGCTGTCACGCAGGCGTTGGAGGGTCCAGGGCTCCACGGCCTCGTCGGGTTCGCAGACCGGTACCAGCCATTCGGCGAACAGCGCTGCCGTTTCCCATTCCGGGCTGAACTGGCCGCTGCCCAGCAACACCGCGCAGTCGAAAGGCTCGCGCTGGAAATCCACCGAGTCCACATCCATCCAGGCACTGGTGAGCTGCACCTCGATATCCGGGTTCAGGTGGCGGAAGCGGCTCAGGCGCGGTAGCAGCCAGCGCAGGGTAAGGGTGGAAGGCGCCTTCAGGCGCAGGGTGGCGTCGTCCACGCGCAGGGCGGTGCAGGCCCGTTCCAGCGCATCGAAGCCGTCGCGCAGCCCGGGCAGCAGCAGGCGTGCCGGCTCGGTCAGCCGCAACTGGCGGCCATGGCGCTCGAACAGACGACAACCGAAGAGCTCTTCCAGGGTACGGATGTGCCGGCTCACCGCGCTCTGGGTTATCGCCAGTTCCTCGCCGGCGCGGGTGAAAGAGGCGTGCCGGGCGGCAGCCTCGAAGGCGCGCAGGGCATACAGCGGGGGCAGGCGACGGGTCATTGGGGAATTACCTCTTTCATGACTTTTACTCATGCCTGGCATCTTGTTTTTCCTTTTGTGGAGCCATGCCAGCCGCACCGAGAATAGCCGCATTCTCAACGCCGACAGGCCATCGCGGCAACCATCTCCTCCTGAGCCTTACTCATCCATGTCCTCACCATCCCTCGTCGAACTCAAAGCCATCCTGCGCCTGGCGGGCCCGTTGATCGCCGCCCAGCTGGCCTATGTCGCCATGGTCTTCACCGACACCGTGATGATGGGCAAGCTCGGCCCCGACGCGCTGGCCGCCGGCGGCCTGGGCGCGGTCAGCTACGCCTTCGTCTCGACGTTCTGTGTCGGCGTGGTGGCAGCGGTCGGCAACCTGGTGGCGATCCGTCACGGCTGCGACGACGCCGCTGGCGCCGCCGCGGCCGCTCGCTCCGGACTCTGGGTCGGCGCCGCGCTGGCCCTGGCCGCCGGCCTGCTGCTATGGAACCTGCGGCCGCTGCTGCTGCTCTTCGGCCAGGCGCCGCAGACGGTGGACGGCGCCATGCAGTTCCTCCACAGCCTGACATTCGCCCTGCCCGGCTACATGGCCTTCATGGTCCTGCGCGGCTTCACCAGCGCCATCGACCGCGCCGGCCCGGTGATGGCGATCAGCGTGCTCGGCGCGCTGGCCAACCTGGCTCTCAACTATTCCTTCATAGAAGGCCTGTTCGGCCTGCCGCGCCTGGGCCTGGCCGGTATCGGCCTGGTCACCGCCCTCGTCATGAACTGCATGCCGCTGCTGCTGGCCCTGTATATCCGCCTGCAGCCGGCCTATGCCGAGTACTCGCTGCTGCGCGGACTGGGACGGCCGCAGCGGGCGATGGTCGAGGAGATCCTGCGCCTGGGGCTGCCCATCGGCGGCACCTACGCGGTGGAGTCGGGGATGTTCACGGTCGCCACCCTGTGCATGGGCATCATCGGCGATCACGCCCTGGCCGCGCACCAGATCGCCATCCAGGCGGTATACGTGGCGTTCATGGTGCCGGTGGGGTTGTCGTACGCCACCACCTACCGCATCGGCCAGCATTTCGGCGCCGGCCGCCTGCTCGAAGCACGCCGCGCCGGGCGTGTCGGCATCGGCTTCGGCGCGCTGTGCATGCTGCTCTTCGCCGGGCTCTTCTGGTGGATGCCGGAGGCCATCATCGGCCTGTTCCTCGACCGCGACGCCCCGGCCAACCGGGAGGTGGCCGCGATGGCCGTCTCGCTGCTGGCGATCGCCGCCTGGTTCGAGCTGTTCGACGGCACCCAGAACGTCGCCATGGGCGCGATCCGCGGTCTCAAGGACGCCCGCACCACCTTCCTGGTCGGCCTGGCCTGCTACTGGCTGGTCGGCGTGCCGCTGGCCTGCCTGCTGGCGTTCGCGGCCGGCTGGGGCGCCGCGGGCGTCTGGTGGGGGCTGGCCGGCGGCCTGGCCTGCGCAGCCATCGGCCTGACCCTGGCCTTCGAGTGGAAGACCGCGCGGTTGCTGCCGAAAGCCACGGCCAGCGAGACGTCGGCGCTCAATTGCCGAGCGGCTGGCCGCGGTGCGCCGAGCGCTCGCCTATGCCCAGGAAACGCGCCAGTTCCGCCAGCGGCAGCGGCGGACTGATCCAGTAGCCCTGCACCTGGTCGCAACCGAAATCGCGCAACTGCTCCTGCTGGCGCAGGGTCTCCACGCCTTCGGCAACCACTTCCAGGTTGAGGTTGTGCGCCAGGTTGATCATCGCCCGCACCAGTTGGAAGTTTTCCGCCCGCTGGTCCATGCCGCCGACGAAGCTGCGGTCGATCTTCAACAGGGTGATCGGCAGGCTATTGAGGTGGACGAAGGACGAGAAACCGGTGCCGAAGTCGTCCAGCGAAAAGCGCACGCCCAGTTGGCCGAGCGCCTGCATGGTCTGCAGCACCTGGTCGCTACGCCGCATCACGGCGGTCTCGGTCAGTTCGAACTCGAGCCAGCGCGCGTCGACGCCGTGCTCTTCGATCAACCGTTGCAGGGTCGGCAGCAACTGGCTGTCCTGGAACTGGCGGAACGACAGGTTCACCGCCATGTGCAACGGCTCCAGGCCGCGCCCGTTGAGCCACTGCATGTCGCGCAGGGCGCGGGCGATGACCCAGTAGCCGAGCGGCACGATCAGCCCGCTTTCCTCGGCCAGCGGGACGAACTCGCTGGGCGTGAGCAGGCCCCGCTCGCCGTGGCGCCAGCGCACCAGCGCCTCCAGGCCGACGATACGCCCGCTGTCCAGGCACAGTCGCGGCTGGTAGTGCAGCTCCAGCTCGTCGCGACGCAGCGCCCGGCGCAGTTCGGCTTCGAGGTCGGCGAGGCTGCGCACGCCACGGTTGATGCGTTCGTCGAAGACATGGAAGGTGCAACCCTGGCGGCTCTTGGCCTGCTGCATGGCGATGTGCGCATGCCACATCAGCGGGTCGGCGCCTTCGTCGGCACGGGCGTGGGCGAGGCCCAGGCTGCAACCCAGCAACAGGCTCTCGCCATCGATCCAGTAGGGCTCGCCGAGGCATTCGACGATGCGTTCGGCGACCCGCTCGGCGCGTTGCGGATCGCGACGGGTGTCCAGCAGCAGGGCGAACTCGTCGCTGCCCAGGCGCGCCAGGCTGTCACCGTTCTCCATGAAGCCGCGCAGGCGGTTGACCACCTGCAGGATCAGGCGGTCGCCGCCCTGGTGGCCGAGGGAATCGTTGACGTGACGGAAGTTGTCCAGGTCGAGATGGCCGAGTACCAGGCCACGCCCGTCGAATTCGCTGAGGCGCGCCGCGAGCAGGGTCTGGAAGCCCTGGCGGTTGGCGATGCCGGTCAGCGGATCCTGCTCGGCGAGCAGTTGCAGGGTCGCCTGCAAACCCAGGCGCTCGCGCGCGTAGCGCAGGCAGCGGCGCAGGCTGTCCTCGGAGAGCTGTTCGGCGGCCAGCCAGTCGACCACCCCGACCGGCGCCTGCGCCGGCTCCTGCTGCAACAGCAGGATCACCGGCCAGGGGCAGGGAGTCCCCAGCGGCAGGCAGGCCGGCGTGGCCAGGAGCAGCCCGCGGGGCTCGGCGGCGAACAGGGTGGCCGCGCCCTCCCAGGTGGTGACGATGCTCAGCGAAAAGGCAGGCCCCAGCGCTCTCAGGCGTTCACCTAGCAGTGGCGCCCAGTCCGGCGTATCCGCCAGAAGGAGCAGGCGCAAGGGTTCTGCGGGCGCTGACAAGCAACCTCCAAAGTTTTAAGAATCTTCGTAAAGAACGAACGGCATCATCCTAATGCGGTAGGGAATCTACAGCAAAATGGCGTGAACGATCTCGGGATCGGTCACAGCTTGCACGCTAATTCTCGCGGATGCCAGCCAGCCTGTTAGAATACGCCCCCGCTTCAACCCTCTCTTCCGGCCTGTTCCTATGTCCCGACTCAATCCCCGGCAGCAAGAAGCCGTGAACTACGTCGGCGGTCCCCTGCTGGTCCTGGCTGGCGCCGGCTCCGGCAAGACCAGCGTGATCACCCGCAAGATCGCCTATCTCGTCCAGCAGTGCGGTATCCGCGCCCAGTACATCGTCGCCGTGACCTTCACCAACAAGGCCGCGCGGGAGATGAAGGAGCGCGTCGGCACCCTGCTGCGCGGCGGCGAGGGCAAGGGCCTGACCGTCTCGACCTTCCACAACCTCGGCCTGAACATCATCCGCAAGGAACACGAGCGGCTCGGCTACAAGCCCGGTTTCTCGATCTTCGACGAGTCGGACATCAAGGCGCTGCTGACCGACATCATGCAGAAGGAGTATTCCGGGGACGACGGCGTCGACGAGATCAAGAACTACATCGGCGCCTGGAAGAACGACCTGATCCTTCCGGAGGAGGCGCTGGAAAAGGCCCGCAACCCCAAGGAGCAGACCGCCGCGATCGTCTACCTGCATTACCAGCGCACCCTGCGTGCCTACAACGCGGTGGACTTCGACGACCTGATCCTGCAACCGGTGAAGCTGTTCCAGGAACATCCGGACGTCCTCCAGAAGTGGCAGAACAAGGTGCGCTACATGCTGGTGGACGAGTACCAGGACACCAACGCCAGCCAGTACCTGCTGGTCAAGCTGCTGGTGAAGGACCGCGCCCAGTTCACCGTGGTCGGCGACGACGACCAGTCGATCTACGCCTGGCGCGGCGCGCGCCCGGAAAACCTGATGCAGCTGAAGGAAGACTTCCCTTCGCTGAAGGTGGTGATGCTGGAGCAGAACTACCGCTCCACCAGCCGCATCCTCAAGTGCGCGAACGTCCTCATCGCCAACAACCCGCACGTATTCGAGAAGCAGTTGTGGAGCGAGATGGGCCACGGCGATCCGATCCGGGTGATCCGCTGCCGCAACGAGGACGCCGAAGCCGAGCGCATCGCCATGGAGATCCTCACCCTGCACCTGCGCACCGAGCGGCCGTACAGCGAGTTCGCCATCCTCTACCGTGGCAACCACCAGGCCAAGCTGATGGAGCTGAAGCTCCAGCACCACCAGATTCCCTATCGGCTCTCTGGCGGCACCAGCTTCTTCGGGCGCCAGGAAGTGAAGGACCTGATGTCCTACTTCCGCCTGCTGGTGAACCCCGACGACGACAACGCCTTCCTCAGGGTGATCAACGTGCCGCGCCGGGAAATCGGTTCGGCGACCCTGGAGAAGCTCGGCAACTACGCCACCCAGCGCAAGATCTCGATGTACGCCGCCTGCGACGAGATGGGCCTGGCCGAGCACCTCGACAGCCGTTTCCACGAACGCCTGCAACGCTTCAAGCGCTGGATGGACGGTATCCGCCGACAGTGCGCGGAGAACGAGCCGATCGCCGTGCTGCGCAGCATGGTGATGGACATCGACTACGAGAACTGGCTGCGGCAGAACGCCTCCAGCGACAAGGTCGCCGAATTCCGCATGAGCAACGTCTGGTTCCTCATCGAGGCACTGAAGAACACCCTCGAGCGCGACGAGGAAGGCGACATGACCATCGAGCAGGCCATCGCCAAGCTGGTCCTGCGCGACATGCTGGAGCGCCAGCAGGAAGAAGAGGAAGGCGCCGAAGGCGTGCAGATGATGACCCTGCACGCGTCGAAGGGGCTGGAGTTCCCCTACGTGTTCATCATGGGCATGGAGGAAGAGATCCTGCCCCACCGTTCCAGCATCGAGGCCGACACGGTGGAAGAGGAGCGCCGCCTGGCCTACGTCGGCATCACCCGCGCGCGGCAGAACCTGGCGATGACCTTCGCCGCCAAGCGTAAGCAATACGGCGAGATCATCGACTGCTCGCCGAGCCGCTTCCTCGACGAACTGCCCCCCGAAGACCTCGAATGGGAAGGCATGGAAGACGCCCCGCAAGAGGTCAAGGCGGCCAAGGGCAACGCCGCCCTCGCCGACATCCGCGCCATGCTCAAGCGCTGAGCCCGCCGCGCCTCGACTGTCTCGATTTTCACAAAAGTGTCTTGCCCGATGCCTAGCCTCGGGCGAGGAACTTTTGCCGCTCCACGCGCGACCAAAATTAGCTAGCTAACGAATTCCATTCGAGGACAGCTTCATGTCGAGCAAGAAAGTCGCCGAGATCGTCGTGGAAACCCTGGAAGCCGCCGGCGTCCGCCATTGCTATGGCATCGTCGGCGACACCCTCAACCATGTCACCGACGCCATCCATCGCAGCCAGATCCAGTGGGTCCACGTGCGCCACGAAGAGGCGGCGGCCTTCGCCGCGGGCGCCGAGTCCTACATCAGCGGACGCCTGACCGCCTGCGCCGGCTCCTGCGGACCGGGCAGCCTGCACTTCATCAACGGCGTCTACGAGGCCCAGCGCAACCGCGCGCCGATGGTGCTGATCGCCAGCCAGATCGTCACCCCGCAACTGGGCATGGAGTTTCCCCAAGAGGTCGACTTCAAGGCGGTCTACGCCAGTTGCTCGGTGTTCTGCGAGCAGGTGCACAGCCCGGAACAGGCGCGCCGGGTGGTGGCCCTGGCCTGCCAGGCGGCGCTCAACCGGCGCGGCGTGGCGGTGGTGATCCTGCCGGCCGACATCAGCCAGGCCACGGTGAAGGACGACCTGCCGTTCTCGGTGCATTTCCCGCAACCGGTGCTGCGCCCCAGCGACGCCGAACTGCAGGACATCGCCCGCCTGCTGGCCCACGGCAAGAAGATCGGCATCTACGCCGGCTCCGGCTGCCAGGGCGCCCACGACCTGCTGGTGGCCCTCGCCGACCGCCTCAAGGCGCCCATCGCGCACACGTCGCGGGCCAAGGACTTCGTCGAGTACGACAACCCCTTCAACATGGGCATGACCGGTATGCTCGGGATCGAGTCCGGCTTCCACATGATGACCGAGTGCGACACCCTCCTGCTGCTCGGCGCCGACTTCGCCTGGGCGCAGTTCTATCCGCAGAAGGCCACCCTGATCCAGGTCGACCGCGACGGCAGCCACCTGGGTCGCCGCCACCCCGTCGATCTCGGCGTGGTCGGCGACGTGATCCCCACCCTCGAGGCGCTCCTGCCGCTGCTCGAAGTCCGCGAGGAACGCAGCTTCCTCGACGAATGCCTGGAGCACCGCGAGCGCTCGCTGCGGACGCTGGAAAAAGAGGAGCAAGCCGGCAAGGGCGAGCTGATCCACCCCCAGCACCTGGTCAGCCTGCTCGACCAGCACGCCAGCGAGGACGCCCTGTTCACCGCCGACGGCGGCTCGGCGATGGTCTGGCTGTTGCGTCACATCCACAGCAACGGCAAGCGCCGCACCCTCACCAGCCTGGTCCACGGCACCATGGCCAACGCCATGCCCCAGGCGCTGGGACTGAAGAAGGCCTACCCCGAGCGCCAGGTGATCTCGATCTCCGGCGACGGCGGTCTGGCCATGCTGCTCGGCGACCTGCTGACGGCCATCCAGGAAAAACTGCCGATCAAGGTAGTGGTGCTGAACAATGCCTCGCTGAACTTCGTCGAGCTGGAACAGAAGGTCGAGGGCCTGCTGGACAACTACACCGACCTGCTCAACCCGGACTTCGCCCGGCTCGCCGAGGTGATCGGCTTCCACGGACGCAAGGTGACGCGCTCCGAGGATCTCGAGGCGGCGGTGCAGGAGTTCCTCGCCCAGCCCGGTCCGGCGCTGCTGGACGTGCATACCAACCCTGCGGAGCTGGTGATGCCGCCGAAGATCGAGTTCGGCCAGGTCGCCGACACCGCGCTCTACGCCGCCAAGGCCGTGCTCAGCGGGCGCTTCAAGGACGTCGAGACGCTACTGGTGAACAACCTGCTGAAATGAGCCGGCAGCGGCGCGGCCCGCCTGCCACGGGGCCGCGCCGGGCAGGCGCGGATTCCTGACCGCTCGATCATGTTCGCTCGTCCGAGAGAACGTCGCGCGCGGTGCCGGCTGGCGGTACAATGCCGCGCTTCATCAGCGACAGCCGCTTCGCAGGAAGCCACCCGTGGACATTCTCAAAGACAAAATCCGCTCGGAAGGCATCGTCCTTTCCGAGCATGTACTCAAGGTCGACGCCTTTCTCAACCACCAGATCGACCCGCAGCTGATGCAGCAGGTCGGTCACGCGTTCGCCATGCGCTTCCGCGACCAGGGCATCACCAAGATCGTCACCATCGAGGCTTCCGGCATCGCCCCGGCGGTCATGGCCGGCCTGGAGCTGGGCGTCCCGGTGATCTTCGCCCGCAAGTACCAGTCGCTGACCCTGAAGGACAACCTGTACATCTCCAAGGTGTTCTCCTTCACCAAGCAGACCGAGAGCACCATCGCCATCTCGGCCAAGCACCTGAACGCCCACGACCACGTGCTGGTGATCGACGACTTCCTCGCCAACGGCCATGCCGCCAAGGCGCTGATCGACCTGATCGGCCAGGCCGGCGCGAGCATCGCCGGGCTCGGCATCGTCATCGAGAAATCCTTCCAGGATGGCCGCGCCCTGCTGGAAAGCGAAGGCTACCGGGTCGAGTCCCTGGCCCGGGTGAAATCGCTGGCCGGCGGCCAGGTCGAGTTCCTCGACTGAGCGCCACTCAGCCCCGCTCTTCCTGGCTGGCCCGCAGGCCGGCCAGCAACAAGCGCTGGTAGAGTTCCTCGCGAAGCCCCTGCGGATCGTCCAGGTCCATGCGCCGCAGATGCGCCGGGTAGGCTTCTGGCTCCGGCGCGTCCAGGGTCGCCTTGCCCAGTTCGAGGATCTCGCTCAGCTTCAGCTTGCGCTTGAGCCAACCCAACGCCCGCAGCAGGTCCTGCTCGACCTCGTCGAAATCGCTGCCCAGGGGAAACTCCGGCAGCGCCGCTGCGTGGGCCTGGTGCAAGGCCTGCAGGCGCTCCGGGGTATTGTTGCGATAGCGTTCGGGCAGGACGAAATCCTTCGGCAGCTTGCCGGCCGCCCGGGCCTGCTCGGCCAGCGCCTGCTGGAAACGCGAGTCGGCGATGGCCAGCAGCGCGGCGATCACTTCCGCGTCGTTCTTGCCGCGCAGGTCGGCGATCCCATACTCGGTCACCACCATGTCACGCAAGTGCCGGGGAATGGTGGTGTGGGCGTACTGCCAGACGATGTTCGAACTGACTTCCCCGCCGGATTCGCGCCAGCTACGCAGCATCAGGATCGAACGTGCGCCCTCCAGCTCGTGGGCCTGGGCGACGAAGTTGTACTGCCCGCCGACGCCACTGAGCACCCGGCCGTCCTCCAGCTGGTCGGCGACCCCGGCGCCGAGCAAGGTCACGGTGAAGGCGCTGTTGATGAAGCGCGCGTCGCGCCGCTGCAGGCGCTTCAGCTCTTCCTGGCGGTACAGGTTGTTGACGAAGCCGATGCCGGTCATGCCGATCCCGGCGCGCTCTTCCAGCGACATCTCGCGCAGGCGCCGGTAGAACGCCAACGGACCGAGGAAGAAGCCGCCGTGCAACCACACCCCGCCCTCCACCGGCGCCTCACCGCGCTCGGCGGCACGCTGTCGCGCTTCGTCGGGGTAGACCCGGCGGCTCAGCACGCCGGCCTCGGCCAGCGCCAGCAGACCCGGCACGAACATCTCGCTGCAACCGTAGAGCCCCCGGCGGAACGGCTCCAGGCCGCCGTCGCGCTCGACCGTCTCGGCCCAGCGCGCACGCACCCCCAGCTCGTCGATCAACGCCCGGTAGGTGGCGTTGTCGCGCTGGCGCAGCAGCAGGGCGGCGGTCAGCGCGTCGCCCATCGAGCCGATGCCGATCTGCAGGGTGCCGCCGTCGCGCACCAGCGCGCTGGCGTGGAGACCGATGCAGTGATCCTGCAGGTTGACCGGCATGTTCGGCGTGGAGAACAGCCGGCTGCTTTCCGCCGGCGCGTCGATCAGCAGGTCAAATACCGACTCCTCGACCTCGGCGTCGCCCGGCAGGTAGGGCAGGTCATCGTGGACCATGCCGATGGCGACGATGGTCTCGCCGGCGGCGCGACGCTTCTCCAGCATCGGCAGGAGGTCCAGGGTGATATCCGGGTTGCAGGCCAGGCTCAGCTTGCCCGGCCGCTCGGGATGCCGCGCCACCAGTTGGGCCACCGCGTTGACGCCCTTGGCGTTGATGTCGCGGGCGACGTGGCTGTAGTTGCAACTGATGTAGTGCTGCTGCGCCGGCGCACTGTCCAGCAGGCTGCCGGGCTGCAGGTAGAACTCCTCGACGCGGATGTTCGCCGGCAGTTCGTCGCGGCGCAGGGCGTGCAGGTAATCCAGCTCCGGGTAGTCGGCGAAGACCCGTTCGGCGAAAGGCTCGAGGAAACGCCGTTGCAGGTCGCCGCCAGCGGCGGGACGCCCCAGGGAAAGCGCGGTATACAGCGTCAGCTGGCGCTCCGGCAGGGTCCGCAGGCGCTGGTACAACGCATTGACCAGTCGGTTGGGCTTACCCAGCCCGAGGGGCAGGCCCATGCGGATCGGGCCCTCAATGGTCTGCAGCAAGTGATCGACTGCGGCGTCGATGGAACAGGTTCGGCTCAAGACGATGCCCTCCGGCGAATGGGTAGCCGGAAGTTTGGACCCTGTTTGCCGGCGGGACGATCCGCCAGCGGGAAAAACCCGCACCGCGGATACGAAAAAGCCGCCAGGAGGCGGCTTTTCGCGACACTGTCCCGGCGTTGTTACAGACCGGACATATGCTTGATCGCGGCTTTCAGCTCGTCGTCCGAGCAATCGGCGCAGGTGCCTTTCGGCGGCATGGCGTTGATACCGGAAATCGCCTTGGCCAGCAGGCCATCGAGGCCGCCCTGCTCCTTGGCGCGCTTGCCCCACTCGGCCTTGTCGCCAACCTTCGGCGCGCCCAGCAGGCCAGTGCCGTGGCAGGTGTTGCAGGTCTTGCCGACGATGTCTTCGCCGGAACGCGCACCGCCGCCACCGGCGGCTGCCGCGACGGCGCCGACGCCTTCGCATTCCTTGCCTTGTACGCAGACCTTGCCTACCGGCTCGAGGCGCTTGGCGATCGCATCGTCAGTGGTCGTAGCCTGAGCGCTTACAGCCCACAGGGCCAACACGGCAGCTTGGGCCGCCAGCATTTTTTTAATCAGGTTCACCCTTACACCCTCATCGTGGCTTATCACACCCGGGCACGATACCGATCACTGCGGGCCGCGCGGGCGGGCGCAAGTATAACGGCAAAGAAAGCCCGGCAGAAACAATTGCACACCCTCGCAAAGCCTTGCGGCATTAGGTCGCAGCCCCGCATGCCCCTTGTCGGCCGGCGCCCTTCGGGCCCGGCGGGGTCTTGTGCTTCAGGTCAGAAATTTGCGGGCGTGGTGGCGCTGATCAAGCGTGCCGGCACATCGTAGGGATTGCGAAAACGGTGCGGCTTGTTGCTCTCGAAATAGTAGCTGTCGCCGCGCTCGAGCACATAGGTCTCGCTGCCGACGGTCAGTTCCAGGCGCCCGTCGACCAGCACGCCGGCCTCCTCGCCTTCGTGGTTGAGCATTTCCTCGCCGGTGTCGGAGCCCGGCGGGTAGGTTTCGTCGAGGAAGGCGATCGCCCGGCTCGGGTGCGCCTTGCCCACCAGGCGCATGGACACCGCGCCGCTGGAAATGTCGATCAGTTCGTCTGCCTTGTAGACAACCTGGGTATGGCTGTCCTGCTCCAGGTCCAGGGAGAAGAACTCCACCAGGGACATGGGGATACCGCCCAGCACCTTCTTCAGCGAACTGATGGAAGGGCTCACGCTGTTTTTCTCGATCATCGAGATAGTGCTGTTGGTGACACCCGCCCGTTTGGCGAGTTCGCGCTGGGAAAGACCTTTGAGCTTTCGGATGGTTTGCAGACGAGCACCGACGTCCAAGGGTGGAGTCCTCCTTATTCTTCTGGCAGGCAAGGCAAAACGAGGCCGCACACGGCTGGCGACCTCAAGTCGGCCGTATCATGGCAACACTGTTCAGTATTTACAACAGATCGGTCGACATGCCTGCGCAAAGAATTCGGAAAGTTTTTCTCAAGCCCCGGAATAGACGCGCGGCACCCTTTTCAGGTTGCACAGCAGTTGGTAGGGAATGCTGCCGAACTGCGCCGCCAGGGCGCCGACCGGCACGTTCGGGCCCCATAGTTCGACCCGGCTGCCCAGCCCGGCCTGGGGATGGTCGGTAAGGTCGACGGTGAGCATGTCCATCGATACCCGGCCAACCAGGCGCCCCGGCTTGCCGTCGATGAACACCAGGGTGCCGTCGGCGGCGTGCCGCGGATAGCCATCGGCGTAGCCCATGGCGACCACGCCGATGCGCTGGCTACGCTCGGTGCTGTAGCGCGCGCCGTAGCCGACCGGTTCGCCGGCCGGCAGGTCGCGGACGCTGATCACCTTCGATTCCAGGGTCATCACCGGGCGCAAGCGGTCGGCCAGCGGATGTGCGCGCTCGAACGGCGTGGCTCCGTAGAGCAGGATGCCCGGACGTACCCAATCGCTGGGCACCTTCGGCCAGCCGAGCACGGCTGGCGAATTGCGCAGGCTGATCTCGCCTTCCAGGCCCTGGCTCGCGGCCGCGAAGGCGGCGAGCTGTTCCTCGGTGCGCGGGCAATCCAGTTCGTCGGCGCGGGAGAAGTGACTCATCATCACGATCTTCGCCACCTTGCCGCTGGCCCGCAGGCGCTCGTGGGCGGCGCGGAAGTCCTCGGGGAAGAAGCCGACGCGGTGCATGCCCGAATCCATCTTCAGCCAGACGTTCAGCGGGCGGGCCAGGCTGGCGCGTTCGATCGCCTCCAATTGCCAGGCGCAATGCACCACGCACCAGAAGTCGTGGGCAACGATCAGCTCCAGCTCGGACGCCTCGAAGAAGCCCTCCAGCAGCAGGATCGGCTGGCGGATACCGGCCTCGCGCAGCTCCAGGCCCTCCTCGATGCAGGCCACGGCGAAGCCATCGGCCTCGGCCGCCAGCGCTTCGGCACAGCGCACCGCGCCGTGGCCGTATGCGTCCGCCTTGATCACCGCGAGCGCACGGGCGCCGGTGGCCTCGCGGGCCAGCCGATAGTTGTGACGAAGGGCTTGCAGGTCGATCAGGGCACGGGCGGGGCGCATGGCGACGGGTCTCTCTTCAGCGAGGTGCGGCATCGCGCACCTTTCATCAGGCGAAAAAAAGCCCGGCTCTCCGGCCGGGCCAGACAAAACTCAGGGCAGCGCAGCGACCACCGACATCTCTACCAGGATCTCCGGCTCGCAGAGCTTGGCTTCGACGGTGGCGCGCGCCGGCGCGACGCCGCGCGGCAGCCACTGGTCCCAGACGCGGTTCATGCCTTCGAAGTCGGCGTCGATGTCCTTCAGGTAGATGGTCACCGAGAGGATCCGGGTCTTGTCGGTGCCGGCCTCTTCCAGCAGATGCTCGATGGCCGCCAGGGTCTCGCGGGTCTGCTGCTCGACGCCCGCGGACATGTCCTCGCCCACCTGGCCCGCCAGGTAGACGGTGCCGTTGTGGACGACGATCTGGCTCATACGCTCGTTAGTGTGCTGGCGCTGGATGGGCATTCTTGGCGTTCTCCGGGGAATTGCTGTAGCGGGAAATATCCAGGCCTTCGGTGCTGATCTGCGGGCGCTTCTTCGCCATCAGGTCGGCCAGGTAGCGACCCGACCCGCAGGCCATGGTCCAACCCAGGGTGCCGTGGCCGGTATTGAGGAACAGGTTGCGGTAGCGGGTGGCGCCGACGATCGGGGTGCCATCCGGGGTCGCCGGGCGCAGGCCGGTCCAGAAGGTCGCCTGGCTGATGTCGCCGCCCTCGGGATAGAGGTCGGTGGTGATCATTTCCAGGGTTTCGCGGCGACGCGGGTTCAGCGACAGGTCGAAGCCGGCGATTTCCGCCATGCCGCCGACGCGGATGCGCTGGTCGAAGCGGGTGATCGCCACCTTGTAGGTCTCGTCGAGGATGGTCGAGGTCGGCGCCATCTCCGGGTTGGTGATCGGCACGGTCAGCGAGTAGCCCTTCAGCGGATAGACCGGAGCCTTGATACCCAGCGGCTTGAGCAGTTGCGGCGAGTAGCTGCCCAGGGCCAGCACGTAGTGGTCGGCGGTGAGCAATTCGCCGTTGATCAGCACGCCGTTGATGCGGTCGCCGGCGAAGTCCAGGCGTTCGATGTTCTGGCCGAAGCGGAACTCCACGCCCAGGCCCTTGGCCATTTCCGCCAGGCGGGTGGTGAACAGCTGGCAGTCGCCAGTCTGGTCGTTGGGCAGGCGCAGGGCACCGACCAGCTTGTCGGCGACCTTGGCCAGGGCCGGCTCGACGCGGGCGATGCCGTCGCGGTCGAGAACCTCGTAGGGCACGCCGGAGCGCTCGAGCACGGCGATGTCCTTGCCGGCGGCGTCCAGCTGCGCCTGGGTGCGGAACAGTTGGGTGGTGCCGAGGGTGCGGCCCTCGTAGGCGATGCCGGTCTCGGCGCGCAGTTCGTCGAGGCAATCGCGGCTGTACTCGGACAGGCGGACCATGCGCTCCTTGTTCACCGCGTAGCGCTCGGCGGTGCAGTTGCGCAGCATCTGCAGCATCCAGGCGTACTGGCTGGGATCGGAGGTGAGCTTGATGGCCAGCGGCGCGTGCTTTTCCAGCAGCCACTTCATGGCCTTCAGAGGAATGCCCGGGGCTGCCCAGGGCGAAGCGTAGCCGGGAGACACCTGGCCGGCGTTGGCGAAGCTGGTTTCCAGCGCGGGACCGTCCTGACGGTCGACCACCACCACCTCGAACCCGGCACGGGCCAGGTAATACGCACTGGCGGTACCGATGACACCGCTGCCAAGGACCAGAACTCGCATTGTCGCCTCCCACGTCGCGGAGGAACCGCGGACGTTTGTTATTTTGAGCGTGTAGATGCGCGCAGTATAGGAAGAGGCAGGCAGAAATAATCACCAATTTTAGGCGGTTACTCAGGTAAAAAACCGGACAAGTAGGGGTTTTACCGAGGCGCATCCACCATAAAACTGGAAAAATACCGCATATTTAAATGATCGAACTCAGGCCGGGAGCCGCTTTTTCGGGAAAGCCTGTCGCAGAACCCATGGAAAACGGCAGGAGTCCCTGAAGGAACCGCTCACGACAGGAAAAATTCCGCGGACACTGCCCGGCCCTTGCGACCGGAGCAGCGTCCCAGAGCGCTCGCGGAGCCTTCGCGCTATTTCTTCACCCACTTGCCGCCGACCTGGACGTACTGCCCGGCAGGGGTTTTCTCCATCGCCTTCTTGCCGGCCATGGCCTCCACGTCGGCCAGCGAAGCGCCGCTGCTGTTGGCCACCTTCTGGTATTCGGCGCGCCGCGCGGCATTGATCTGCGCGGCGATGTCCGCCGCCTGGCCGCTGTTGCTGACCACGCCAAGGTAACCGTCCGCCTGCTCGCCGACCAGGCCCTGGGCCTTGGCGCCGCCAAGGGCCGACATGGCCTGGCCGAGGTCCATCGCCATGGCGGAAAGGCTGATGCCGAGGGCCAGCAGGGCGATACCGAGTTTGCTACGGGTTGTCATGGATCCGCTCCTTTAGAACAGGCCGCTGTTCTCGTTGATGATGCCGTCCAGAGCCTTGTCGACCTTGATGTAGATCTCGTGCTCGATTTTCACGTTGAGATTGATGTTGATCGGCTCGCTGGGAGCCGCCAGTTGCACGGTGGGCGTGCAGGCCATCGTCAGGCTGCCCAGCAGCAGGACAGCGAATAGAGCGCAGAGGCGCATCGGGGGTTCTCCTGTATGGCTCATGGCGCCGAAGCCTTGCGTTTCTGCATGCGCTCCTGCACACGTTGGCGAATGGTTTCGCTGACCCGGTCGCTCAGTTGCAGGCTGGTCAGCAGTGCCGGGATATCCTCCTCCAGGTTGACGTTGAGGTTGACCGGGCGCCCCTTCTCCAGGTCCGGGTTGCTGCCCTGCAAGCGCAGGCCGAGCAACAGCTTGCCGTTCTCATGATAATCGACGCTGCTTTGCAGGACGTCGTAGTGGAAATCGTCGAGGGCATCGGCGACCAGCTTCATCCCCGGGTTACTGCGCCCCAGCGCCTCGATTTTCGCCGAGCGGAAGCGCAGGTAGCCGGGCTCGCGGGCCTTGACCTGGCCGCCGGAGACGCTGGGCTTCCAGCGGTTCAGCATCAGCGGCAGCTCGCCGTCCAGGGTGCCTTCGCCGGCCAGGCCCTCCGCCGGATAGACCCGGAAAATCTCGCCAAGTTGTATGCCCTGGATACGCAAGGCGAACTTCTGCTCGGCCTGACCCAGGCGGATGCTCCCCGCGGGGACCGAGGCCTGCCCGCCGAACAGGCCGCTCTGCAACGTCTGCCAGCTCAGGCGGCCGCTGCCCGGCGCGGAAAGCGGGGCCTCGTAGCGCCCGCGGAAACTCACCGGCCCCAGCGGCAGGCCGGGATTGGCCTCGGCCAGGCTCAGGCCGGGGCTGTCCAGGCTCAACTGACCGCCGCGCAGGCGCAAGGCCAGGCTGCCGCCCAGCCCCTTCAGCTCGCTGCGGTCGTAGATACCGTCGAGGCCTTTCAGGGTCAGGTCCAGGTCGAGGGACGAGCCACCCGCCGCGTCGAGCTTCCAGCCGGCCGCGGCGGTCGCGCGCCCATTGCCCAGTTCGAGCAGCCCCGGCCAGTCGGCGAGGGTCGCGGCCAGCGGATTGCCGGTACGGAAGAACACCTCGGCCAGCTTGGCGGAGAGTGCCAGGGGCGTCTTCGCATCGCGCTGCAGCTGGATGTCCGCCGCCAGCCCCGCACCGTTGCTCAGCCGTCCCTTCAGGCTGGTGCGCTCGAGGGTGGTGTCGAGCGGCCCCTCGAAGGTCCAGGCCAACGGCTTGAGGTTGGCCTGGCGGAGTTGTCCGACCTGCGCCTGCAGCGGCCCGGCGAAATGCAGCGCCAGCGGCTGGTAGGCCAGTTCGAGAGCGGTCCCGGCGAGATTGAGGCGGGGCTGGCCAAGGTGCAGCGTCGACGGCTCGGCCAGGGACGCCGCCTGCAACCGCGCGCCCCTGCCGAAGGAGAGGTTGGCGCGCTGCCCGTCCAGCCGGCCCTCCAGGGGAATCTCCGCGACCAGTCGCTCGGCTTTCCAGCCCAGGTATTGCAGGCGCGGCGCGTCCACCTGCAAGCGACCCTCCACCAGCCTCGCGGCCCACGGCGAGATGCCCAGCAGGTCGAGCCGCGTCTCCAGCTTCAGCGTACTCGCGCCCTCACTGGTGAACGCCAGGCGCAACGCGGTGACGCTATCGGCATCGCGCTCCAGCGGCTCGCTGCGCAAGCCCAGCGCGCTCGGCCGCAACTCGGCCGGCAGCGCCTGCAACCACTCGCCGTGCAACTGGCTCAGGCGCAAGTCGCTGCGCAGCTGGCGTGGCAACCAGGCGCCCTCGTCTCCATCCAGTTGGACTTGCAGTTCGCCCTGTACATTACCCAGACCGGGCAGCGGCCAGGCTTGCGGAGCCTGCACCAGCAGCGCCGCCGAGCCACCGCCGTCGAGCACCCGGCGCGGCTCCAGCCAGTCGCGGCCAGGCGCCAGGCGGATCGTCCAGTCCGCTTGCAGACGCAGGGCTTGCGGTGCGTCGGGCAGGCGCTGCGCTTCCGGCAGCCAGCGATTGAGCCAGACCACCAGGCCACGGGTGTCCGGCAGGCCGGGCGCCTCCAGGCGCCCCTGCCAGAGGCCGTCGCCATCGGACGGCGCGAGCTGGCTGTCCAGCGTCAGCAGCGCCTGCCGGTCGAGTTGCGCGCGCGCACGCAGGCGCCAGCCGGTAGGCTCCTCGAAGAGCTGGGCGTCGAGCTGGGCCTGCTGCGCCTCCTGTTGCAGGCGCAGTTGCGCAGCCAGCGGAAACAGCGCTCCCGACGGGCGGCCGATGTCCAGTCCGCCTTCCTGCTCGCAGCGGCCGGCGGGACAAGGCAGGTCGAGATGGAAGCGTTCGAGGTGGATCTGTTCCGGCAGCCAGGCGAGGGTCTCGCGCAGGGACGTCCAGTCCAGCGCAGCGGAGTCGTCGTCGGAACTCGCGGCAGCCGGTTGCCAGGCGAGCGCCACTTGCTCCACGCGCAGGCCGGGTAGACGCGGACGCCAGCCCGACAGCCCGGGCCAGCGCAGCAGCGCGTGTTCCACGTCCAGTCGCAGGCTGGCGCCATCCGCGCCGCGCCGCTCCAGCGCCAGCCGTCGCAGCCCGATGCCTTCGGCGGACAGGCCCAGGCCTTGCCACTCCAGGCGCTCGACACCCTGCTCGCGCAACAGGCTGCGCCAGGCATGCCAGCCGTAGCCGAACGCCAGCAGCAACAGCACTGCAAATACCAGCAGCAACGTCGTCCTTCTGCGCAAACGCATGTCCTACCTCTGTCCGTTGCCGACCCGGCCAAGGGTGGCGGGGCCCTCGTGCAAGATCAAGGCGTTTTCCCTGGCCAGTGTTTTTCCCTGCTTTCGACGTTATATTGGCGGAAAATTTCCGGATTTTCCGAGCCAGACGGGGAGCCTCCATCCATGCGTACCCAGCATCAGAGCAAGCGCGAGCTGGACAAGATCGACCGCAACATCCTCCGCATCCTGCAGGAGGAAGGTCGCATTTCCTTCACCGAGCTGGGCGAACGCGTCGGCCTCTCGACCACACCCTGCACCGAACGCGTGCGCCGCCTGGAGCGCGAAGGCCTGATCATGGGCTATCACGCCCGGCTCAATCCGCAGCATCTGAAGGCCAGCCTGCTGGTGTTCGTCGAGATCAGCCTGGACTACAAGTCCGGCGATACCTTCGAAGAGTTTCGCCGGGCGGTGCTCAAGCTGCCCCATGTGCTGGAATGCCACCTGGTGTCCGGCCACTTCGACTACCTGGTGAAGGCTCGCATCTCGGAAATGGCGTCCTACCGCAAGCTGCTCGGCGACATCCTGCTGAAACTGCCGCACGTACGCGAGTCGAAGAGCTATATCGTCATGGAAGAGGTCAAGGAGTCGCTCGACCTACCGGTTCCGGATTGACCCATGACGCGCTCCGGGAGTCCGCCAGGACTCCCGGCATAGACGGGAAACACCGTCTTTTCTGTACACGATCCCCGCAACACCTCGCAGTTTTTTCCTTTTTCGCCCTTGGCGAGCGCCTCGACTGACGTTTATGCTCCGTCAAATTTTCCACACATAATAATCAGGATTTCACACATGAACGCCCGCGTTCACCAGCCGGTGCATACCGCCCAACACGCCCCCTCCTACTACGCCGCCACGCTCAACCGACGCATCGAGTGCCCTCCCCTGGCCGGCGAAGAACAGGCCGACGTGTGCGTCGTCGGCGGCGGCTTCTCGGGAGTGAACACGGCGTTGGAACTGGCGCAGCGCGGCTTCTCCGTGGTCCTGCTGGAAGCGCACCGGATCGGCTGGGGCGCCAGTGGACGCAATGGCGGCCAGTTGATCCGCGGCGTCGGCCATGACGTCGAGCAGTTCCTCCCGGTGATCGGCGCCGACGGCGTGAAGGCACTCAAGCTGATGGGCCTGGAGGCGGTGGAGATCGTCCGTCGCCGGGTCGAGCAGTACGCCATCGACTGCGATCTGCGCTGGGGCTACTGCGACCTGGCGAACAAGCCCGGCGACTACCAGGGCTTCCGCGAGGACATGGAGGAACTCCAGGCCCTCGGCTATCGCCACGAGATGCGCCTGGTGCCGGCCGCGGAGATGCGCAGCGTGGTCGGCTCCGATCGCTACGTCGGCGGCCTGGTGGACATGGGCTCCGGCCACCTGCATCCGCTCAACCTGGTCCTCGGCGAAGCCGCCGCTGCCCAGTCGCTGGGCGTCCGCCTGTTCGAGCGCTCGCCGGTGACGCGCATCGACTACGGCGCGGAAGTCCAGGTGCATACCGCCACCGGCAAGGTGCGGGCGAAGACCCTGGTGCTGGGCTGCAACGCCTACATGAACGACCTCAACCCGCTGCTCGGCGGCAAGGTACTGCCGGCCGGCAGCTACGTGATCGCCACCGAACCGCTGGACGAGCAACTGGCCCGCCAACTGCTGCCGCAGAACATGGCGGTGTGCGACCAGCGCGTGGCCCTCGACTACTACCGGCTCTCCGCCGACAACCGCCTGCTGTTCGGTGGCGCCTGCCATTATTCCGGCCGCGACCCCAGCGACATCGCCGCCTACATGCGGCCGAAGATGCTGGAGGTATTCCCGCAACTGGCGAACGTCCGCATCGACTACCAATGGGGCGGCATGATCGGCATCGGCGCCAATCGCCTGCCACAGATCGGCCGCCTGCCGGGGCAGCCCAACGTGTACTTCGCCCAGGCCTATTCCGGACACGGGGTGAACGCCACGCACCTCGCCGGGCAGTTGCTCGCCGAAGCCATCGGCGGCCAGCAGAGCGACGGCTTCGACCTGTTCGCCAAGGTGCCGCACATCACCTTCCCCGGCGGCAAGCTGCTGCGCTCGCCACTGCTGGCGCTGGGCATGGCCTGGTACCGGCTGAAGGAAAAACTCGGTAGCTGAGCCCATCCGAGGCTCGGCGGATTCTGAAAAAATCAGGCGGGGCATCGCTCTTCCGAGGAAAACTCCTAGAATTCGCACGACCGGGATGAGCCGGTCGTTCGAGTTTCCACGGGAGATGTCCTTGCTTCGCCGATTCCTCCTGCTGGCCCTCCTGGCCCTCTCCGGCTGCGCCAGCACTCCTCCGCCGCAACCGTCGTCGGCACTGCCCGCCGAGGGTACCTGGCTGGCCAGGCAGGCCGAAATCCAGGGACGCGACCACCCCGGCCAGTCCGGCTTCCACCTCCTGGGCGCCAGCGAGGATGCCTTCGTCGCCCGCGCGGCGCTGATTCGCGCAGCCCAGCGCAGCCTCGACATCCAGTACTACATCGTCCACGACGGACTGACCACGCGCGCCCTCGCCTACGAGTTGCTCAAGGCAGCCGACCGTGGCGTGCGGGTACGCATCCTCATCGACGACACCGCCAGCGATGGCTGGGACTACGAGATCGGTGTGCTCTCCGCCCATCCGAACATCCAGGTGCGCCTGTTCAACCCGTTGCACCTGGGCCGCGCCACCGGCATCACGCGAGGCGTCGGCCGCCTGTTCAACCTGTCCCAGCAGCACCGGCGCATGCACAACAAGCTGTGGCTGGCCGACGGCACGGCGGCCATCGTCGGCGGACGCAACCTCGGCGACGAGTATTTCAACGCCAAGCCGGAGATGAACTTCACCGACCTCGACCTGCTCGGCGTCGGCCCCATCGCCAACCAGCTCTCGCACAGCTTCGACCAGTACTGGAACAGCGCCATCAGCCGGCCGATCGAGGATTTCCTCTGGCGCGCGCCCTATCCCGGCGAACTGGAGTCGGCCCGACGTAAGTTGCAGCGCTACCTGCGCAAGGAGTCGGTGAAGGAGTCCGGCTACATCCGCCACCTGTTCGACCGCGGCGACCAGCCACGCCTGGGCAACTGGCTGGAGAATCTCACCTGGGCACGCGCCGAGGCGATCTGGGATGCGCCGCTGAAGGTATTGAGCCGCGGCGAGCCCGACCCGCACCTATTGCTCAGTCCGCACCTGGCGGGCCTGTTCAAGGGCGTGCAGAAGGAACTGATCCTGGTCTCGGCGTATTTCGTTCCGGCCAAGGACGGTCTCAACTATCTCACCGGCAAGGCCGACAGCGGCGTCCACGTGCGCCTGCTGACCAACTCCCTGGAAGCCACCGACGTGCCCGCCGTGCATGCCGGCTACGCACCCTATCGGATGGCGCTGCTGGAACATGGCGTGAAGCTCTACGAGCTGCGCGCCAATCCCGACCAGCCGCTGAGCGGCGCGCCCTGGCGCCTGCACGGATCGAGCAGCGCCAGCCTGCACAGCAAGGCGATGGTCTTCGACCGGCGCAAGGTATTCATCGGTTCGTTCAACTTCGATCCGCGCTCGATCCTGTGGAACACCGAAGTCGGGGTCATCGTCGACAGTCCGCTGCTGGCCGAGCAGGTCCGCCAACTGGCGCTGGAGGGCATGGCGCCGAGCGTCAGCTACCAGGTTCGCATCGACCGCAGCGGCAGCCGGCCGAAGCTGGTCTGGATCGACGAACGCGACGGCCGGGCCCAGGTCCTGCGCCACGAGCCGGGTAGCCTGTGGCGACGCCTGAACGCCTGGGTCGCGGGAATGATCGGACTGGAAAAGATGCTCTGAGGGTCACTCGGAGGCTTCCAGGCCGGTCGCCTCCTCGTCCGCCGGAATCGCCCCGCGCAGCCGCACCAGCACCACGAAGCCCGCCGCGCCGAGCGCCATCATCAACGGCAGGGCGTGACCGCTGATCCACTGGCTGGCGGCGCCGGTGGCCAGCGGGCCGAGCAGGCAGCCGATCCCCCATAGCTGCGCGACATGGGCATTGGCCCGGACCAGGGCATCGTCTCGGTAGCGCTCGCCGATCAGGATCAGCGCCAGGGTGAACAACCCGCCGGCGCTGGCCCCGAACAGCACCAGCAGCGGCCAGATCAACGGCGTCTGCAGCAGCAGGGGAATCGCCAGGCTGCTCAGCAGCAGCACCAGGCCGCAGCCGCCGAACAGGCCGCTGCGCGAGACCCGGTCGGCGAGCCAGCCGATCGGCAGCTGCAACAATGCATCGCCCACCACCACGGTACTGACCATGGCCAGCGCCACCGCTTGCGGAAAGCCCTGGCGCAACCCGTAGACCGGCAGCAGGGTGAGGATCATCGCCTCGAAGGCAGCGAACAACACCACCGCCCAGGCGATCGCCGGCAGGCCCCGGCAGAAGGCCCACAAACCGCGCCCGGAGGCGCTGTGCGGATCGACCCTGGGCGCACCGCCGCGGCCCAGCAGCAGCAACGAGCCAGCAATCAGCAGGCAGACGCCGAACCAGAAGCCACGGTCGTCGGCGGTACCGATGAAGGTCAGCAGTACCGGCCCGGACAGTTGGCTGAGGGCGTAGCCGGTGCCGTACAGCGCGACCAGCCGGCCACGCCACTTCTCCACCGCCAACTGGTTGATCCAGCTTTCCCCGAGGATGAACACCACGGTGAGCTGCACGCCGATCAGAAGGCGCAGCAACAGCCATACCGGGTAGCTCTGCAGCAGTGCCAGCAGGCCGATGGAGGCTGCCCCGGTGAGCAGGCACAACTGCATCAGCCGCGGCGTACCGACGCGCGCGGCGAGGCGCCCGGCGATCATCGCGCCGAGCAGCACGCCCACTGCCGGCGTGCTGGCCATCACGCCGATGGCGAAACTGCCGTAGCCCCAGCTCTCCAGGCGCAACGAGACCAGCGGCATGGTCAGGCCAAGGGCGAGGCCGATGCTGATGACTGCGGAACAGACGGCGAAATAGCTTCCCCAACGCATTGCGATTCTCCCGTTGGCACCCCGGAAGCCTTGCCGGGGCGAGCGGATATATCCGGCGCACGAAGCACAGCGGCCGGGCTTCCAGAAGGAAACCCGGCCGCGGGTGTGGCTCGAGAGAGCCGGCCCGGAAGGGCCGACCTAGGCGATCAGAGCTTGATCCAGGTCGCCTTCAGCTCGGTGTACTTGTCGAAGGCGTGCAGCGACTTGTCGCGACCGTTGCCCGACTGCTTGAAGCCGCCGAACGGAGCGGTCATGTCGCCGCCGTCGTACTGGTTGACCCAGACGCTGCCGGCGCGCAGGGCCTTGGCAGTCAGGTGCGCCTTGGACAGGTTGCTGGTCCAGACCGCCGCCGCCAGCCCATAGGGCGTGTCGTTGGCGATGCGCACGGCCTCCTCGGCATCCTCGAACTCGATCACCGAGAGCACCGGGCCGAAGATTTCCTCACGGGCGATCTTCATCGCATTGGTCACGCCGTCGAAGATGGTCGGCTCGACGTAGGTGCCGCCGGTTTCTTCCAGGGTCCGCTTGCCGCCGGCAACCAGCTTGGCACCGTCGTTGTGACCGGCCTCGATGTAGGACAGCACGGTGTTCATCTGCTGGGTGTCCACCAGCGCGCCGACGTTGGTTTCCGGATCCAGCGGGTTGCCCGGCTTCCAGCCCTTGAGGGCCTCGATCACCAGGGGCAGGAACTTGTCCTTGATGGAGCGCTCCACCAGCAGGCGCGAACCGGCGGTGCAGACTTCGCCCTGGTTGAAGGCGATGGCGCCGGCAGCGGCTTCGGCGGCGGCCTTCAGGTCCGGGGCGTCGGCGAAGACGATGTTCGGGCTCTTGCCGCCGGCCTCCAGCCAGACGCGTTTCATGTTCGACTCGCCGGCATAGACCATCAGTTGCTTGGCGATCTTGGTCGAACCGGTGAACACCAGGGTGTCGACATCCATGTGCAGTGCCAGCGCCTTGCCTACCGTATGGCCGTAGCCCGGCAGCACGTTGAACACGCCTTTCGGAATGCCGGCCTCGACGGCCAGCTGGGCGATGCGGATGGCGGTCAGCGGCGACTTCTCGGAGGGCTTGAGGATCACCGAGTTGCCGGTGGCCAGGGCCGGACCGAGTTTCCAGCAGGACATCAGCAGCGGGAAGTTCCACGGCACGATGGCGGCGACCACGCCGACCGGCTCGCGGGTCACCAGGCCCAGCTCGGCATGGGGAGTGGCGGCGACTTCGTCATAGATCTTGTCGATCGCCTCGGCGCTCCAGCGCAGGCTGTTGGCGGCGCTGGCGACATCGATGTGCAGCGAGTCGCTGATCGGCTTGCCCATGTCCAGGGTTTCCAGCAGGGCCAGCTCCTCGGCGTTCTCCAGCAGCAGATCGGCGAAGCGGATCATCGTCTGCTTGCGCTTGGCCGGCGACAGGCGCGACCAGGCGCCGGAATCGAAGGCATTGCGAGCGACCTTGACCGCCTGCTCGGCATCGGCCAGGTCGCAACTGGCGACCTTGGCCAGGAAGCGGCCATCCACCGGGCTCAGGCAATCGAAGGTCTCGCCGGAGGCGGCGTTGCTGTATTCGCCGTTGACGAAGGCGCGGCCTTCGATCTTCAGGTCTTTGGCGCGGGCTTCCCAGTCGGCGCGGGTCAGGGTGGTCATGACAACGTGTCCTCTTATTGGTGTTCTGGGCGCCTGGGAGACAGGCGCGCTGTCAGATTCTGCAAGGCGGGCGCGCGGCCCGTGGTGTCCGCCACCCTAAACCAGAGCAGCGCCTGTTTTCAATATATTTGACAGGAACCCCTCTAACTCCCTTGTCACGTTCATTATTTTAAACATAGACTCGCCCGGACTAGCGTCTTCATCCCTCGCGTGCAACCTGGGTGGCCCTATGACAATGAATAACGAGCCGCAGTCGAGCAGCCTCGACAACTTCTGGATGCCCTTCACCGCCAACCGCCAGTTCAAGGCGCGGCCGCGCCTGCTGGAAAGCGCCGAAGGTATCCACTATATCGCCCAGGGCGGGCGCCGCATCCTCGACGGCACCGCCGGCCTCTGGTGCTGCAATGCCGGCCACGGCCGGCGCGAGATCAGCGAAGCGGTGGCCCGGCAGATCGCCACCCTCGACTACGCCCCGCCGTTCCAGATGGGTCACCCGCTGCCGTTCGAACTCGCCGCGCGGCTGGCGGAAATCGCCCCGCCGGGCCTGAACAAAGTGTTCTTCACCAACTCCGGCTCGGAATCGGCGGACACCGCGCTGAAGATCGCCCTTGCCTACCAGCGCGCCATCGGCCAGGGCACCCGCACCCGCCTGATCGGCCGCGAACTGGGCTACCACGGGGTCGGCTTCGGCGGCCTGTCGGTAGGCGGCATGGTCAACAACCGCAAGGCCTTCTCCGCCAACCTGCTGCCGGGGGTCGACCACCTGCCGCACACCCTGGACGTCGCCCGCAACGCCTTCACTGTCGGCCTGCCCGAGCATGGCGCGGAAAAGGCCGAGGAGCTGGAACGCCTGGTGACCCTGCACGGCGCCGAGAATATCGCCGCGGTGATCGTCGAGCCGATGTCCGGCTCGGCCGGCGTGGTGCTGCCGCCCAAGGGCTACCTTCAGCGGCTGCGCGAGATCACCCGCAAGCATGGCATCCTGCTGATCTTCGACGAAGTGATCACCGGTTTCGGCCGCGTCGGCGAAGCCTTCGCCGCGCAGCGCTGGGGCGTCGTCCCGGACCTGCTGACCTGCGCCAAGGGGCTGACCAACGGCAGCATCCCGATGGGCGCCGTATTCGTCGACGAGAAGATCCACGCCGCCTTCATGCAAGGCCCGCAGGGCGCCATCGAGTTCTTCCACGGCTATACCTATTCCGGCCATCCGGTAGCCTGCGCCGCCGCCCTGGCGACCCTGGACATCTACCGTCGCGACGACCTGTTCCAGCGGGCCGTCGAACTGGAAGGCTACTGGCAGGACGCGCTGTTCAGCCTGCGCGACCTGCCCAACGTGGTCGACATCCGCGCCGTCGGCCTGGTCGGCGGCGTGCAACTGGCGCCGCACGCGGACGGCCCCGGCAAGCGCGGCTACGACGTCTTCGAGCGCTGCTTCTGGGAGCACGACCTGATGGTCCGGGTGACCGGCGACATCATCGCCATGTCGCCGCCGCTGATCATCGACAAGCCCCACATCGACCAGATCGTCGAGCGCCTGGCCCAGGCCATCCGCGCCAGCGTCTGATCCAGGCGGGCGGCTGGCGCCGCCCTGCCTCCAACTGGCCAGAACCACAAGAACCGAGAGTCAGCATGAACATCGAACAGATCGTCGACTTCGCCCAGGCCAACAGCGCTCCGGAACACTACAGCCCGGCGCCGGAGAAAATCCTCAAGGGCGACCCGAAACAGAGCGTGCGCAACCACTACGGCAGCCCCTGCGGGCAGTTCAACGCCGGTATCTGGGAAGGCGCCGTGGGCCAGTGGACGGTGAACTACACCGAACACGAGTACTGCGAGATCATCCAGGGCGTCTCGGTGCTGCGCGACCGGCACGGCAACGCCAAGACCGTGCGCGCCGGCGACCGCTTCGTGATCCCCGCCGGCTTCCAGGGCACCTGGGAAGTGCTCGAAGCCTGTCGCAAGGTCTATGTGATCTTCGAAGCCAAGGCCTGAGCCCCGGCTTCATCCCGAATGCTTGTTACCCTTGCCCGCCACCTGGCGGGCTTTTTTGTGCGCCAGCCCGGGAGTTCGTACGCCGGAAATGAAAAAGCCCGCCGGATGGCGGGCTTTTCGCAAGGTGCCGGATCAATTACTTGATCTTGGCTTCCTTGTAGATCACGTGCTGACGAACGACCGGATCGTACTTCTTGATCTCGATCTTCTCAGGCTTGGTACGCTTGTTCTTGTCGGTGGTGTAGAAGTGGCCGGTACCGGCGCTGGACACCAGACGAATCAATTCACGCATGATTCAGCTCCTTAGAATTTTTCGCCGCGGGCACGCAGGTCAGCCAGGACGGCCTCGATGCCACGCTTGTCGATGATACGCATGCCCTTGGCGGAAACGCGCAGACGTACGAAGCGCTTCTCGGACTCGACCCAGAAACGGTGGTGCTGCAGGTTCGGCAGGAAACGGCGGCGGGTTTTGTTGTGTGCGTGGGAAATGTTATTCCCGGTAACCGGACCCTTACCGGTTACTTGACAGACTCTAGACATGCCTCAGCCCTCTATAACCTCATGCCCAACCCGGCATGGGTTGGCTGCTTTAACTCAAGTTCGATACTCAGTTTCACCGGGGTCTTACCCGCTGCATCCCGACGAAGGAGAGCGTGGCCCCAGAAAAGAGCGCAGCTTTATATCAGAAAGGCGCCCCGCGCCGCAAGGGCGAAGGCCCATGGCGCAGCCGCGGCCCGCCTCGCTGCGGGCTTCGCACCGTGGCCGTTCGTCGCCTTGCCTCGTTGTCGCTGCCCGCCGCATGGTCTAGGGTAGCGATTCAAGGTCGCCAACGGCCTTGCATGACTGCGCCCAACCGCTGCGGATGGGCATGTTAACCGTTCGAATGGAGCCCGTCATGCGCCTCGCCGCTTTCTCCCTGTTCCTCGCCCCTCTGCTGCTCGCCCAGCCCGCCGCCGCTGCCACCTTGAGTGTGTGTACCGAGGCCAGCCCCGAGGGCTTCGACGTGGTCCAGTACAACTCGCTGACCACCACCAACGCCTCGGCCGATGTGCTGATGAATCGCCTGGTCGAGTTCGACGCCGGCAAGGGGACGGTGGTGCCCTCGCTGGCCGAGCGCTGGTCGGTGTCCGACGACGGCCTGAGCTATCGCTTCGACCTGCGCCAGGGCGTGCACTTCCACAGCACCGCCTACTTCAAGCCGAGCCGTACGCTCGACGCCGACGACGTGGTGTTCAGCTTCCAGCGCATGCTCGATCCGGCCAATCCCTGGCACAAGGTGGCGCAGAACGGCTTCCCGCACGCCCAGTCGATGCAACTGCCGGAGCTGATCAAGCGGGTGGAGAAAAGCGGCGACCACCAGGTGCTGATCGTTCTCGACCACCCCGACGCGACCTTCCTGCCGATGCTGAGCATGGGCTTCGCCTCCATCTATTCGGCGGAGTACGCCGACCAGTTGATGAAGGCCGGAACCCCGGAAAAGCTCAACACCGCGCCGATCGGCAGCGGGCCGTTCGTGTTCAAGCGCTTCCAGAAGGACGCGGTGGTGCGCTACGCCGCCAACCCCGAGTACTTCGCCGGCAAGCCGGCGGTCGACGCGCTGATCTTCGCCATTACCCCGGACGCCAACGTGCGCCTGCAGAAGTTGCGCCGCGGCGAATGCCAGATCGCCCTGTCGCCGAAGCCGCTGGACGTGGAGAGCGCGCGCAAGGACGCCAGCCTGAAGGTCGAGCAGACGCCGGCCTTCATGACCGCCTTCGTCGCCCTCAATACCCAGCATCCGCCGCTGGACGATCCCAAGGTGCGCCAGGCGATCAACCTGGCCTTCGACCGCACCAGCTACCTGCAGGCGGTATTCGAAGGCAGCGCCAGTGCCGCCACCGGCATCTATCCGCCAAACACCTGGAGCTATGCCAGGGATATTCCCGCCTACCCGCACGACCCCGAACAGGCGCGCAAGCTGCTGGCTGGCAAGCAGCTTCCCGAGCTGAACATCTGGACCCGCCCGTCCGGCAGCCTGCTCAACCCCAACCCGAGCCTCGGCGCCCAACTGCTCCAGGCCGACCTGGCGGAGGCCGGGATCAAGGCCAACATCCGCGTCATCGAATGGGGCGAGTTGATCCGTCGCGCCAAGAACGGCGAACACGACCTGCTGTTCATGGGTTGGGCCGGCGACAACGGCGATCCGGACAACTTCCTCACTCCGCAATTCAGCTGCGCCAGCGTCAAGTCGGGGCTCAACTTCGCGCGCTATTGCGACCCCGGCCTGGACAAGCTGATTGCCGACGGCAAGGCCGCCAGCAGCCAGGAACAACGCACCGGCCTGTACCACCAGGCGCAGAAACTGATCCACGAACAGGCGCTCTGGCTGCCCCTGGCCCACCCGACCGCCTTCGCCCTGACCCGCCAGGAGGTGCAGGGCTACCAGGTCAATCCGTTCGGTCGCCAGGATTTCTCGCGGGTCGCCGTGAAACGCTGAAGGCCACGCCCGGGAGAACCCAGCGATGGATCTCGACCGTCTCTACCTGCCGCATTGGCAGTTCAGCGAGCGCCATCAGCGGCTGATCGACGCGCCGGCGCTACCCTGCTGCACACGGAAACCCGGGTGTTCTGCCCCGATCGCGCCAGCCGCCTGCGCTTCACCCCCTACTGGTTGGCGATCCGCCCGGTCAGCGGACTGATCCGCCGGCGCCTGCTGGCGGGCATCGAGCGGCGCCTGGGCTGAGCCCTTCGTCGAACGCTCACAGCCAACCGTATTCGGCCAGCGACAGCGGCTCGCCGTCGCCGATGATGAAGTGGTCGAGCACCCGCACGTCGATGAGCGCCAGGGCTTCCTTGAGGCGCGCAGTGAGCTGGCGGTCGGCGAGACTCGGACGGGCGTCGCCGGAAGGGTGGTTATGGGTCAGGATCAGCGCCGCCGCGTTGTGCGCCAGGGTGCGCTTGACCACCTGGCGCGGGTAGACGCTGGCGCCATCGATGCTGCCCTGGAACAGCACCTCGAACGCCAGGACCCGGTGCCTCGTGTCGAGGAACAGGCAGGCGAACACCTCGTGCTGCTCGTGGCGCAGGCGCGCCTTGAGATAGTCGCGCACCGCCTGCGGGCTCTCCAGTATCGAATCGCGACGCAGGCGCTCGGCCAGGTGGCGCCGGCCCATCTCCAGCACGGCCTGCAATTGCGCATACTTGGCCACGCCGAGCCCGAGATGGCCGCAGAACGAGGCGAGGTCCGCCTCGAGCAGGGCACGCAGCCCGCCGAACTCGCTCAACAGCCGCCGCGACAGCTCGACCGCACTGCAACCGGTCACTCCCGTGCGCAGGAAGATCGCCAACAGCTCGGCATCGGAAAGGGCCGCCGCGCCCTGCTCCAGAAGCTTCTCCCGAGGCCGTTCGGCTTCGGGCCAATCGCGGATGCTCATTCGCTTTCCCCATCGAGCCCGCCCGCTGTTCCCGTGCGGACGCTGTGCTATCTTAGCCCATCCTTTTTGCGCGGCAGACGACCTGGGGAGGCGCGTTTGCCGAAGCGCATGTCATCCATTTCCTTATTAAGGCAAGCCTATGCAGCGGCTCTATCGGAAACGCATCGTCCTCGGCGTGGGCGGCGGCATTGCCGCCTACAAGAGCGCCGAACTGGTCCGCCGCCTGCGCGACCAGGGCGCTGAAGTCCGAGTGGTGATGACCCAGGGCGGCCGCGAGTTCATCACGCCCCTGACCCTCCAGGCGTTGTCCGGCCATCCGGTGCACACCGATCTGCTGGACCCGGCGGCGGAAGCCGCGATGGGCCACATCGAACTAGCCCGCTGGGCCGATCTGGTGCTGATCGCACCGGCCACCGCCGACCTCATGGCGCGCCTGGTCCAGGGCGTGGCCAACGACCTGCTGACCACCCTGGTGCTGGCCACCGACGCGCAAATCGCCCTGGCACCGGCGATGAACCAGGCCATGTGGCGCGACACCGCCACCCAGGCCAACGCCGAGCTGCTGCGCCAGCGCGGCTTCCACCTGTTCGGTCCGGCAGCGGGCAGCCAGGCCTGCGGCGACGTCGGCCTCGGGCGCATGCTCGAAGCCGAGGAACTGGCGCAGCGCACCGCCGACTGCTTCCAGCGCCAGGCGCTGACCGGCGTGCATGTGCTGATCACCGCCGGCCCGACCCAGGAAAACATCGATCCGGTGCGCTACATCACCAACCACAGTTCCGGAAAGATGGGCTTCGCCCTCGCCGAGGCGGCGGTGGAAGCCGGCGCACGGGTGACCCTGGTCACCGGCCCGGTGCACCTGCCGACGCCCGACCGGGTGCAGCGCGTCGACGTGGTCAGCGCCCGCGACATGCTGGCCGCCTGCGAGGCGGCAATGCCCTGCGACCTGCTGATCGCCTCCGCGGCGGTCGCCGACTACCGCCCGGAAGTGGTCGCCGCGCACAAACTGAAGAAAGACCCTACCAGCGGCGAGGGCTTGCTCTTGCAGCTGGTGCGCAATCCCGACATTCTCGCCACCCTCGCACAGCGCGAGGATCGTCCCTTCAGCGTGGGCTTCGCCGCAGAAACCGAAAACCTGCTGGACTATGCTGCACGCAAGCTGAAGGACAAGAACCTCGACCTGATCGTCGCCAACGACGTGGCCAACCCCTCGATCGGCTTCAACAGCGACGAGAACGCGATCACGGTGATCGACCGCGACCTGCATCCGAGCACCTTCGCCCAGACCAGCAAGGGCAAGATCGCTCGCCAGCTGATCGCCTTCATCGCCGACCGCCTCAACCAGCAATGAGTTACTGATGCACTCTCTCCAAGCCAAGATCCTCGACCCCCGCCTGGGCTCCGACTTCCCGCTCCCGCAGTACGCCACGCCGGGCTCGGCCGGCCTCGACCTGCGCGCCATGCTCAAGGAAGACACCGTCCTCGGCCCGGGCCAGACCCTGCTGATTCCCACCGGCCTGTCCATCTACATCGCCGATCCCGGCCTCGCCGCCCTGGTCCTGCCGCGCTCCGGTCTGGGCCACAAGCACGGCATCGTGCTGGGCAACCTGGTCGGCCTGATCGACTCGGACTACCAGGGCGAGCTGATGGTGTCCTGCTGGAACCGCGGCGAGTCGCCGTTCACCATCGCCGTCGGCGAGCGCATCGCGCAGTTGGTACTGGTGCCGGTGGTGCAGGCGCATTTCGAGCTGGTCGAGCAGTTCGACGAAAGCCAGCGCGGCGCCGGCGGCTTCGGCCATTCCGGCAGCCACTGACCCCGAACACAGGACGAGACGCCGAGGAGACGCGGCATGAAGCTTTTCCAGCGCACCGCCAAGGATGGGAACGAGTTGGGCGACCTGCTCGAACCGGAAAAGAAGCCGCGCAAGGCAGCGTCCGAACGCGCTGACGGCAAGGACCTGCTGCCCGGCATAGGCGCCAGCCTGCTGGGCGTGGCGGCCGCCGGCGCCCTGCTCTGGTTCGGCGTCTTCGGCGGCGCCGGTGAGGCGCAGCAGCGCCAGTTGGACGCGGCCTGGGCCGAAGGCCAGGCCGGCGCCTTGCGCCAGGCCTTGCAGCAACTCGCCGCCGACACCCGCGCCGCCGCGGCCAGCCCCCTCGCCCTCGAAGCCCTGCAAAGCGGCGACGCCACCCGCATCGAGGCCGCCCAGCGCAGCCTGCTGGCCTGGGACGGCGTGGTCGATGCCCACCTGAACGCGCCCGGCCAGGCCGCCCAGGACAACGACAGCCCCGGCCCGGTCAGCTTCGCCGCCCTGGATATCCTGCACCGGGTGGAAAGTGGCCAGAACGTCGCCGCCGAAGCCTACAAGGTCGGCCAGCGCTGGTTGCTGTACAGCGCCGCGCCGGTGCGCGGCGCCGACCAGAGCCTGCAAGGCACGCTGCTGCTGGCGGTCGACCTGCAACGGCTGCTGCGCGCCCTGCCGCCCTTGCCGGGCGATGCCGGCCAGGTACAACTGGTCCAGCAGTTCTCCGGCGCACCGGCCCAGGTGCTGCTGCAACGCGGTACGCCGGCGCCGGGCAAGGGTGCGCAAGCGCTGGACAGCGGCAATCCGAACTGGAAACTGAACTACACGCCCGGCAGCGTCGCTTCGACCCAGGCCTCGCCGCTGCTGCTGGCACTCGCGGCGCTGCTGGCGCTGCTCGGCGGCATCCTCGGCACCTACCTCACCCGTTCGTCGCTGTTGCGCCGCCTGCATCAGGATGTCCTGACCCTCGGTCAGTATCTTCAGGAACTCGGCGGGCAACGCACTGCCAAACCCCCTGTGCCTAGCCTGCCGGGCTTCGCCCCGCTGATCCAGGCATTGGCCCGCCAGCCGCGGCGCAAGCCGGAGCCGACCAGCGTGCCCAGCCCTGCCAAGGCAGCGCCGGTGGCGCCGGTGGCGGTGGCGAAAGCGCCTCCTCGCGAGGAGCCGGCATTGGCAGATCCGTTGTTCCAGAACACCGACATTCTGGATATCGACATTCTCGATGAAGACCAGGACCTCCTGGGATTGGAGCAAACCCCCATCATGAGCACTGCAAAAGCACCGACGCTGCCCGCCAGCATCTTCCGCGCCTACGACATCCGTGGCGTGGTAGGCGATACCCTCACCGCCGAGACCGCCTACTGGATCGGTCGCGCCATCGGCTCGGAAAGCCTCGCCCGCGGCGAACCGTGCGTCGCTGTCGGCCGCGATGGCCGCCTGTCCGGTCCCGAGCTGGTCAAGCAGCTGATCCAGGGCCTGGTGGACTGCGGTTGCCAGGTCAGCGACGTGGGCATGGTGCCTACCCCGGTGCTGTACTACGCGGCCAACGTGCTCGAGGGCAAGTCCGGGGTGATGCTGACCGGCAGCCACAACCCGCCGGACTACAACGGCTTCAAGATCGTGGTCGCCGGCGAGACCCTGGCCAACGAGCAGATCCAGGCCCTGCGCGAGCGCATCGAGAAAAACGACCTGGCATCCGGCGTCGGCAGCGTAGAGCAGGTCGACATCCTGCCGCGCTACTTCAAGCAGATCCGCGACGACATCGCCATGGCCAAGCCGATGAAGGTGGTGGTCGACTGCGGCAACGGCGTGGCCGGGGTGATCGCCCCGCAGTTGATCGAGGCCCTGGGCTGCAGCGTGATCCCGCTGTACTGCGAGGTCGACGGCAACTTCCCGAACCACCATCCGGACCCGGGCAAGCCGGAGAACCTGAAGGACCTGATCGCCAAGGTCAAGGCCGAGAACGCCGACCTGGGCCTGGCCTTCGACGGCGACGGCGATCGCGTCGGCGTGGTCACCAATACCGGTACCATCATCTATCCGGACCGTCTGCTGATGCTGTTCGCCAAGGACGTGGTCTCGCGCAACCCGGGGGCCGACATCATCTTCGACGTCAAGTGCACCCGCCGTCTGATCGCCCTGATCAGCGGCTACGGCGGCCGTCCGGTGATGTGGAAGACCGGCCACTCGCTGATCAAGAAGAAGATGAAGGAAACCGGCGCCCTGCTGGCTGGCGAGATGAGCGGCCACGTGTTCTTCAAGGAGCGCTGGTTCGGCTTCGACGATGGCATCTACAGCGCCGCCCGCCTGCTGGAAATCCTCAGCCAGGATCAGCGTGACAGCGAGCACGTGTTCTCGGCCTTCCCGAGCGACATTTCCACCCCGGAAATCAACATCACCGTCACCGAGGACAGCAAGTTCGCCATCATCGAGGCGCTGCAACGCGACGCCCAATGGGGCGAAGGCAACATCACCACCCTCGACGGCGTGCGGGTCGACTACCCCAAAGGCTGGGGCCTGGTACGCGCCTCCAACACCACTCCCGTGCTGGTCCTGCGCTTCGAAGCGGACACCGAGGAAGAGCTGGAGCGCATCAAGACCGTCTTCCGTAACCAACTGAAGGCAGTGGATTCCTCGCTGCCCGTGCCCTTCTGACATGTCGGAGCTCCCCATGACCCTGAGTCGCGATGACGCCGCCCAGGTTGCCAAGGTCCTTTCCGAGGCCCTGCCCTACATCCGCCGCTTCGTCGGCAAGACGCTGGTGATCAAGTACGGCGGCAACGCCATGGAGAGCGAGGAGCTGAAGGCCGGCTTCGCCCGCGACGTGGTGCTGATGAAAGCGGTCGGCATCAACCCGGTGGTGGTGCATGGCGGCGGCCCGCAGATCGGCGACCTGCTCAAGCGCCTGTCGATCGAGAGCCACTTCATCGACGGCATGCGCGTCACCGATGCGGCGACCATGGACGTGGTGGAGATGGTCCTCGGCGGCCAGGTGAACAAGGACATCGTCAACCTGATCAACCGCCACGGCGGCAGCGCCATCGGCCTGACCGGCAAGGACGCCGAGCTGATCCGTGCGAAGAAGCTCACCGTGACCCGCCAGACCCCGGAGATGACCAAGCCGGAGATCATCGACATCGGCCATGTGGGCGAAGTCACCGGGGTCAACGTCGGGCTGCTGAACATGCTGGTCAAGGGCGACTTCATTCCGGTGATCGCGCCGATCGGCGTGGGCAGCAACGGCGAGTCCTACAACATCAACGCCGACCTGGTGGCCGGCAAGGTGGCGGAAGCGCTGAAGGCCGAGAAACTGATGCTGCTGACCAACATCGCCGGCCTGATGGACAAGCAGGGCCAGGTGCTGACTGGGCTGTCCACCGAACAGGTCAACGAGCTGATCGCCGACGGCACCATCTACGGCGGCATGCTGCCGAAGATCCGCTGCGCCCTGGAAGCGGTACAGGGCGGCGTGACCAGCGCGCACATCATCGATGGCCGGGTGCCGAATGCCGTGCTGCTGGAAATCTTCACCGACAGCGGCGTCGGCACCCTGATCAGCAACCGCAAGCGTCACTGATCGTCCGGCCATGGCGCGCTCCGGCGCGCCATGGCGGTTCTCCCTTAGCGTCGCGCGGCCAGCGCGAAGGCCTGCTCCAGCGGGCTCGCGCCCTCGCTGCGGAAGGTCGCCGGGCTCACTCCCGTCCAACGCTTGAAAGCGCGCCTGAAACTGCGGATGTCACGGTATCCCACTTCCTCGGTGATACGTTCGATGGACATCCCGGGGTTGCCCAGCAGGCTCATCGCCCGCCCTCGTCGCACCTGCTCCAGCAACGCCTCGAAGGTCAGCCCGTGTTCGGCCAGCCGGCGCCGCAGGGTGCGGCTGCTCATGTTCAGTTCGGCGGAAATCCTTTCGATCTGGCTGCCCAGGCTGAGGTCGCGGGCGATGGCCCGTTCCACCGCCTGGACCAGGTCGAGTTTCCGGTGCACCTGGGTGCTTTCCTGCTCCAGCAGGGCCAGCGCCTGGCGCAACGCCGGCAGGTTGTGGTTGGGCAGGCGCATGTCCAGCCAGTGGCTGGCGATCGCCATGCGGTTGTGCAGGCAGCCGAAGCGTACCTGGGGGCCCAGCAGGCGCAGGTACTCGCCCGCGTAGGGCGGAGCGGCATGGATGAGTTCGATGCCCAGCGGTTCGAACGCCGGGCTGACCAGGGCACGCCCATACACCAGCAGGCTGGCGAAGAACTCCTCGATGGCAAACACCTGCACCTCACTGCTGGGCAGGTGGCATTCGACCTCGACGAAGAAGGTTTCGCCCTGCTGGTAGACGCTGGAGGTGACGATCCCGCCCGAGCTGTGCTGGTAGCGCACGCCGATGTCGAACGCGTCGCGCAGGGTCCGGCACAGCGACAGCACATGGCCCAGCAGGCCAAGGGTGCCGAGCACGTTCTGGTGTCCGACCCACAGCCCCAGTCCCCGCTCCGGCAGGGCCTGGAGGGCACGCTGGATCATGCTCACGGCCTGGCGGTAGGAGATGCGCTGGGTAGGGTCCTGCAGGTCTTCGACGGTGAAGCCCAGGCCCCGGCACAGCCGCGCGGGATCGACACCATGGCCTTCGACCACCTCGGCCAGCGTCTGCAGCAGGAAGGTGGATACCTGGGCGAGTTCGTAGCGCGCATCGGCGGCATTGTTGTGCATGGGCGAAATCCTGAGCCGGTCTCGGCTTCGTTCTTGTTCTGGCGGTGGATCGCGACATGGGATGAGCGTCCCATCATATAGCGTTCCGCACAGATGTAACAAAGCATTGCACGGTGTCCGCAAATCCCCCCCTCGCTGACCGTCAATGCCCTGCCTCGGCCTGTCGATAGGGCTTATTCCTATGCCGTACCCCGAGCCACGCCAAACAATAATAAGAGCCCGCCCATGAATCCGACCCACCCCCGCAGGCCCCTGCGCCTGGCCGCCTGCGTCACCCTCGCCTTCAGCTGCTGCACCCATGCCAGCGAAGGCGGCGTGGACAACATAGGTCCAGGAACCGACGGTTTCTTCACCCTGCCACTGGACGTCGACAACCTCCCCGACCACATGTTCGCCTTCAACGTCTACTACAACCACTACGAAGCCAGGAAGCTGAACATCAGCTCCTTCGGCGGCAAGGTGTCCGACGTGAAGATCAGCTCGGATGCGATCATCCCTCGCCTGGACTACCTGAGCCCGCTGCGGATCTTCGGCGGGCGCCTGGGCGGCTACATCGCCCAGCCCTATATCCGCCAACGGGTGGCCGCGTTCGGCCTGAGCGACGAACGGGAAAGCATGGGTGACACCACCTTCGCGCCGATCATCCTCTGGGACATGGGCAAGGACCTGACCCTGGCCGCCGCCGTGGAGGTCACCGTGCCCACCGGCAAGTACGATGCCGAGCGGCTGGCCAACACCAGCAACAACTTCTACACCTACAAGCCGCTGTTCTCCTTCACCTGGCTGCCCACCGAACGCACCGAGCTGTCGCTGAAGGCCACCTACAGCTTCAACATGGAAAACCACGACACCGACTATCGCTCGGGGCAGATCTTCCATTTCGACTATTCCGCCAGCTATCGGGTGACCGACAACCTGCGCCTCGGCCTGAACGGCTACTACCTCAAGCAGACCACCGACGACAAACAGAACGGCGAGACCGTACGGGTGTTCGGTTTCGGCGAGGAAGTCGACGACGGCGTACGCGGCCAGGTCTTCGCCATCGGCCCGGCCGTGCACCTGACCTTCCTCAAGTACGCCAGCGCGGAGATCCGCTGGGCCAAGGAATTCGACGTGGAGAACCGCCCCGAAGGCGACATGCTCTGGGCCAAGCTGACCATTCCGTTCGAACTCTGAGGCATCGGAACGAAGCGGCAGCCCGGTATCCGCGGGCTGCCGCCATCGACTAGGAAAAGCGCCAGGCGTCCTAGGCGTAAACCGGCCAGCGCTCGACGATCCGCCCGCCGCGCAGCGCCAGCAGGTCGCCGAATTGCAGCAGCACCGACTCGCTCTGGGTCGGCCGCAGGAAGACCTGGTCGTCCACCTCCAGGCCCACCGAAGGCGAGCCGTTGACCATTTCCTGGTTCGAGCTGCGCCCGTAGATGCCGTTGCTGCGCAGTCCCTCGGGCGAGGCGAAGTCGGCCATCCAGTTGCCGCCGTAGATGAAGAAGGTGCCGCGCTGGTTGGGGTCCCACCAGGAAAACAGCCGCGACTTGCCGTCCAGCGCCGGGATCTGCACCGCGCCGGTGCTCTTGAGTACCGGCGTGGCGATGTAGACGGCCGGCACATGCTCGGCCAGGGACGCCAGGTCGTAGTGGCTCGGCTTGAGCATGGCGGTGCCCACCGAGACCTCGCTGCTCAGCGTTTCCTTCTCGTGCATGCGATAGCTGGGGCTGCCGGCGGTATTCAAGGTCAGCTGTGGCGTCCACAGCGCGGCGAAGCGCTGGCGGGCGAAGTCGACATGTCCCTGGTAGAGCGCCATGACCTTGGCGAACAGCTCTTCGGGCGAACCGAGGATGCCCGGCACACCCATTCCGACGAAGGGGTCGTAGCCCATGAAGCCGGCGAACTCCAGGTGCTGCGGATGCGCCGCGATCAGCGCCAGCAATTCACCCAGCGCGGCCTGGTCGGCCACCCCGCCGCGATGCAGGCCGACGTCCAGTTCGATGTTGACGCGCATCCGGGTACCCAGCCCCTGGGCCAGCGCCAGGTACTGACGCAAGCGCTGCGGCGTATCGATCAGCCATTGCAGCTGCCGCGCCGGGTCGAACGCACCCTTGTGCTCGCGGTAGAACAGTTCCGCCGAACGCACCGGCAACGGCTTGCCAAGGAGGATGTCGGCATCCGCAAAAGCGACCGCGTCGTGGTTGAGGAACGGTTGGTGGAAGGACATCAGCCGCCGGGTGCCGGCGCGCCTGGCGATGTACGCCAGCAGGCCGGGCGAGGGCAGCGACTTCTCCACCAGCCGCAGATGCTTGCCGCCGCGGCGGACCGAACGCATCACCACATCGATGTTGTGGTCCAGGCGATCGAGGTCGATGAGCAGCACCGGGCACATCGGGCCATTGGCCTTGAGTTCGCGGTTCAGCGCGCGGAAATAGTCGTCGTACGGCCCGCCACGGTCGGCGGGACGCATCCAGGCGGCAGCTCCCGCCAGCAGCGCGCCGGCCCCGAGGCCGGCGAACATGAACTTGCGTCGATTCACGGCGTCGCTCCTTTCAGGTCACGCCCAGGATGGAAGAGAGGTGCGCATTGAGGAACCGCCCGCGGGGATCCAGCGCCTGGCGCACCTCGGCGAACGCCTTCCAGCGCGGATAGAGCCCCTGCAACTGGTGCGCGTTGAGGCCATGCAGCTTGCCCCAGTGCGGACGCCCGGCGTATTTCCAGAAGATCGGTTCCACCGCGGCGAAGAAGTTGTGGTGGTCCATGCTGTAGTGCTGATGCACGGAAATGGAACAACTGTCGCGGCCCTCGAACATGCTCAGGGGAATGTCGTCGGCCTTCACGTAGCGGTACTCGATGGGAAACCAGGTGCGCAGGTCCTTGTCGCGGATCAGCGCGAGGATCTCCCGCAGGCAGGCGGGACCATGCTCGGCGGGGACCGAATACTCCATCTCGTTGAAGCGCACGTTGCGCACGTTGGCGTAGACCGCATAGGAATCGTCGACCCGCTCGTCGAAGCGGGCGAAGTGGCGCAGGCTGTTGAGCAGGGTACGGCGGGTCTCCGGGAAGTCGCTGAGGTACTTGTCGAGACCTTCGATCAGTCCGACGAACTCGTTGCCGCCTTCCTTCGCCGGGTCCAGGGGCGGGGTCTTCGGCTCGTCGGTCTCGTTGAGGGCGATCGACAGGGCGTAGTCGGAGTGGGTCACCACCAGCATCTCCCAGTGCTGGTTCTCGCGCGTGTTCTTCTCCACGTCCTCCAGCAATTCCTCGGTCCGGGCGATCCACTGCCGTTCACGCAGGCGGTAGGCCGCGCGGTTCTGCAGGCGCACCCGGGTCACGACGCCCAGCGCCCCCAGCGAGACCCGCGCGGCATCGAACACCTCCACGTTGCGCTTGGCGTCGCACTCGAGCACCTCGCCGCTCGCGGTGACCAGTTGCAGACCGCGAACCTGGGCGGAATAGGAACCGAAGCCGACCCCGGTGCCATGGGTGGAAGTAGCGATGGCGCCGGCCAGGGTCTGGTAATCGATATCGGCCATGTTCACCAGCGCCTGGCCGATCTCCTTGAGCGGAGCGCCCATCTGCGACATCGGCGTACCGCCGCCGAACTCGGCCTGGAGGGTCGCGCTGTCGTGGCTGAGCAAGCCGCTGAAGTAGGCGAGTGAGAGCAGGGTGCCGTCGGTCGGGACCAACGCGCTGAACGAATGGCCGGAGCCCACCGGGCGGATCCTGCCGGACGCCTGGCGGATGACCCGGACCAGTTCGTCGAGGTCTTTCGGTGCCTCCCGCGCCAGGGGCAGGCAGCTTTGCGCGCCGGACCAGTTGCGCCAGGGAATCAGGCGCGGTGCGCGGAGCAACTCCGCCAGCGCGGGGTTTCCCACCATGGCGGCGAACGCACCGAGCGCTCCCGCCCGTTGCAGGAGCTGGCGTCGCGACAGATGACTTGGCATGCCGGTATCCCCTATCGGTCCTGCGCTGCGGACATGAAATCGATCAAAGCCCGGAACTGCTCTTCCGAGCACTGCATGCACATGCCCATGGGCGGCATGCCCTTGTAGCCGTTGATGCTGTGGTCCAGCAGGGTGTCGATGCCCTGCGCCAGGCGTGGCGCCCAGGCAGCGGCATCGCCGGTCAGCGGCGCGCCGGAGGCGGGATTGGCGTGACAGAGCTTGCAACTGGCGGAATACACCTGCGCCAACGCAGGGTCCGCAGGGACACGCTGGGAATCGGCGGCCCGCGCCGGTGGCTCCGTGGATTCTCCGCAGGCCACCAGCATCAGGCCCAGGGCAAGCAGCAACCCCGGGCGGCAAAGGCGCGAGTTGTCCGGTCCGGGGCGGAGCGTGGACGACATGGTGTTCCTCTCTCGTTGCGCACGGCGTGCGTTCTCGTCGAACAACACTAAGGCCGCGACGCCCCGAGGATGAGGGCAATGCGGGCCAGCGACGGGGGGTTCTGCGGCCAGCCCTTTCGCACCGCGCGATGGCGGTCTAGAGTCGATGTCTGCAGCAGCGTCGAGGAGCCGGCATGAGCAGCGCAGCACAGCGCCAGAACTACACCTTCTTCCATTCCCTGCGGGTTCGCTGGGCGGAGGTCGATCCGCAGGGCATCGTCTTCAACGGCAACTACCTGACCTATCTAGACGTCGCCACCACCGAGTACTACCGCCAGCTCGGCATGTCCTACCCGGCCGACCTGCTGCGCGGCGGAGGCGACCTGTTCGCGGTGAAGAGCACCCTGGAATACCGCGCCCCGGCGCATTTCGACGACTGGCTGGACATCGGCACCCGCGTGGCGCGGCTGGGGCGCAGCAGCCTGGTTTTCGAGCTGGGCATCTGGCGCGACGAGCAGCTGCTCACCGTCGGCGAGCTGGTCTACGTCTATGCGGATGCGAACGAGCGACAGAGCCAGCCCGTACCGGACTGGCTGCGCGAGAAGATCAGGGCGTTCGAGCGACAGTCGCCAGTGGAGTCAGGGACTCACGCCGAGTAGCTGGGAGAGCCGCGCGCGGTCGGCGGCATAGGTTCTTTCCGCCTCTTCGCGGGCCTTCTGGAAGCGCCCGATCTCACCCTGCAGGCGCTTTTCCTCCTGCTTGAGATCGTCCAGCTGGTCCACCAGCGCCTGCGCCACCGGACGTCCGGCACGCTCCTGGTTGGCCGCCTGGCCTTGCAGGTTGGCCTGTTGCAGCTTGAGCGACTGCAGGTTGCCGCGCGCCACGCTGCTCAGCCCGTCCAGTTCCGCCAGGCGCCGTTCGCGAGCGCGGTCGACGTCCTCGAGGCTGGAATACAGGCGCAGCAACTGCGCATCGGAACTGGCCTGGGCCTGGGCCGCCTTGCGCTGCCGCAGCTCCTCGGCGGTCGGCGCCGGCGGTACGGTGCGGATCACCCGGCCCTGGTCGTTGAGGACCTGGTAGCCCTTGCCGATGTACTGCGGCGGCACACCCTGGCGGTCGAGCACCACCACGCCCTTGTCGTTGACGTAGCGGTAAAGCTCCACCGCTCCGCCCGGCGCCGCCTGGGCGCCGAAGGAAAGCCCCTGGAGCACCAGCCCCAGGGCCATCAGGCAACGCATTACATCCTGTCCGACCATGCCAGTCCCTTGTGAAAGGTTCAGATACCGTATTGGGCGCGATAGGCCTCTACCGCCGGCAGATGCTTCTTCAGTTCAGCATCTTCGGCAAGATATTCCAGCACCTGCTCCAGGGAAACGATGCTCACCACCGGCATGCCGAAGTCGCGCTCGACCTCCTGGATCGCCGACAGCTCGCCCTTGCCGCGCTCCTGGCGGTTCAGCGCGATCAGCACGCCCGCGGCCCTGGCGCCCTGGGCGTCGATGATCTGCATCACTTCGCGGATCGCGGTGCCGGCGGTGATCACGTCGTCGATGATCAGCACCCGGCCGCTCAGCGGCGCGCCGACCAGCGTGCCGCCTTCGCCGTGGTCCTTGGCTTCCTTGCGGTTGAAGCACCAGGGCAGGTCGCGCTGGTGCTGCTCGGCGAGGGCCACCGCGGTGGTGGCGGCCAGGGGAATGCCCTTGTAGGCCGGGCCGAACAGGACGTCGAAGTCGATTCCGCTGTCGATCACCGCCTCGGCGTAGAAGCGTCCCAGGCGGGCCAGAGCCAGGCCGCTGTCGAACAGGCCGGCATTGAAGAAATAGGGGCTGGTGCGCCCGGACTTGAGGGTGAACTCACCGAAGCGCAGAACCCCGCGCTCGATGGCGAAACGAATGAAATCGCGCTGATACGCCTGCATGAATGACACCAAGCCGCATGAATTTAGCTAAACCGTTTGAGCTCGGGTATCATACACGCACGTGATTTTGGGGGCCATTTATGCGGATCATCAGTGTGAACGTGAATGGTATTCAGGCTGCGGCCGAGCGCGGTTTGCTCAGTTGGCTGCAAGCACAGAATGCCGACGTGATCTGCTTGCAGGACACCCGAGCCTCCGCCTTCGATCTGGATGACCCGTCCTTCCAACTGGACGGCTACTTCCTTTATGCCTGCGATGCCGAGCTACCCGAACAGGGCGGTGTCGCACTCTACAGCCGTTTGCAGCCCAAAGCTGTGATCAGCGGCTTAGGTTTCGAAACGGCCGATCGTTACGGGCGCTACCTGCAAGCCGACTTCGACAAGGTGAGTATCGCCACCCTGCTGCTGCCTTCCGGGCAGAGCGGAGACGAGAGCTTGAACCAGAAATTCAAGTTCATGGACGACTTCACCCATTACTTGAGCAAGCAGCGTCGCAAGCGCCGCGAATACATCTATTGCGGCTCGCTGTACGTCGCCCATCAGAAGATGGACGTGAAGAACTGGCGCGAATGCCAGCAGATGCCGGGCTTCCTCGCGCCCGAACGGGCCTGGCTGGACGAAGTGTTCGGCAACCTCGGCTATGCCGACGCCCTGCGCGAAGTCAGCCGCGAAGGCGACCAGTTCAGCTGGTGGCCGGACAGCGAACAGGCCGAGATGCTCAACCTCGGCTGGCGCTTCGACTACCAGGTGCTGACCCCCGGCCTGCGCCGCTTCGTGCGCAACGCCAAGCTGCCGCGCCAGCCGCGCTTCTCCCAGCATGCGCCGCTGATCGTCGACTACGACTGGCAATTGAGCATCTGAGCCCTGTCAGATACGAAAAAGCCGGCGCATGCGCCGGCTTTTCTATTCCACGTGCGACCTACTTGATCAGCCGCAGGCAGAACGGATAGCGATAGGCCTTGCCTTCGTTGGCCTTGATGCCGGCGATGATGGTCAACACCAGCGCCGCCAGGCAGACCAGGCCGAGCAGGAAGAAGCCGATCACCACCAGCATCAGCAGGAAGCTGACGAACATCGCCAGCGCCACGGTGATCTGGAAGTTCAGCGCTTCCTTGCCCTGGGCGTCGACGAACGGATCGCTCTCGCGCTTGAGTTGCCAGACGATCAGCGGCCCGAGCAGGCTGCCGAAGGGAAACACCAGGCCGATGAACGCCGCGAAATGGCAGAACATCGCCCATTGCCGGGCTTCCTGGCCGGGGGTCGCGGCGACCTCTTCGGATACATCGTTCATGTAGCGCTCCTTCTCCGGGGCCCGGCAGGCAGTGCCGGGCGTCTGCTCATTCGGCCAGCGCGGCGCGCTGAAGTTCGAACAGCTCCTGCATGCCCTGCTGGGCCAGTTCGAGCATGGCGTTCAGCTCGGCGGGACGGAACGGCGCGCCTTCGGCGGTTCCCTGCACCTCGATGAAGCCGCCGGCATCGGTCATCACTACGTTCAGGTCGGTTTCCGCGGCGGAATCCTCCAGGTAGTCCAGGTCGAGGACCGGCACGCCCTGGTAGATGCCCACGGAAACGGCGGCGACCATCTGCTTCAGCGGATTGCCCTTGAGCGCGCCACGCTTCTTCAGCACCGCCAGGGCGTCGATCAGCGCCACGGTGGCGCCGGTGATCGAGGCGGTGCGGGTGCCGCCGTCGGCCTGGATCACGTCGCAGTCGATGTACAGGGTGTTCTCGCCGAGCTTGCTGAGGTCCAGCGCCGCTCGCAGGGAACGGCCGATCAGGCGCTGGATCTCCAGGGTACGACCGCCCTGCTTGCCGCGGCTGGCCTCGCGCTGGTTACGCTCGCCGGTGGAGCGCGGCAGCATGCCGTACTCGGCGGTCAGCCAACCCTGGCCCTGGCCCTTGAGGAAGCGCGGCACCCCGGACTCGGCGCTGACGGTGCAGATCACCTTGGTATCGCCGAACTCGACCAGCACCGAACCTTCTGCGTGCTTGGTGTAATGGCGGGTGATGCGGATCGGGCGCAGCTGGTCGGCGGCACGGCCACTGGGACGATTCATCGTGGATATCCTGTACTGAGAAAGCGGAATTGGCCGCCATTATAGAGGCCAGCCCGGGCTCTCAACCACCGTCGGCGTGCGGGCCCCGCCGGACGTGGGTTACAATGCCCGGCTCGAATCACGGCAGCCGCGCGCGTCCGGCGCCGAACGCACTCCCCACACGACTATCGAGGTAGACCCATGGTGCACAGCATGACCGCCTTCGCCCGCGTCGAGCAGGCCGGTACCCACGGCACCCTGAGCTGGGAGCTGCGCTCGGTCAACCACCGTTACCTGGAGCCCCACCTGCGCCTGCCCGACGCCTTCCGCGACCTCGAAGGCGCGGTGCGCGAGGCGCTGCGCCAGGGCCTGTCGCGTGGCAAGGTGGAATGCACCCTGCGCTTCGCCGAGGAAACCGCCGGCAAGAGCCTGCAGGTCGACCAGGAGCGCGCCCGCCAACTGGTCGCCGCCGCCGAAGGCGTAGCCGCCCTGATCCGCCAGCCGGCGCCTCTCGATCCGCTCGCCGTGCTGGCCTGGCCCGGCGTACTGGTGGCCGACTCGGCCGATCCGCAGGCGCTCAACGCCGCCGCCCTGGAAGCCTTCGGCCAGGCCCTGGAGCAACTCAAGGCCGGCCGCTCGCGCGAAGGCCAGGAGCTGGCGAAGCTGCTCAACGATCGGCTCGACGCGATGCTGGTGGAAGTCGGCAACCTGCGCGAACTGGTGCCAACCATGCTGGCCAACCAGCGGCAGAAGATCCTCGACCGCTTCGCCGAACTCAAGGCCGAACTCGATCCGCAGCGCCTGGAGCAGGAACTGGTCCTGCTGGCGCAGAAGAGCGATGTCGCCGAGGAACTGGACCGCCTCGCCACCCACGTCGGCGAGGTCCGCCGGGTCCTCAAGGCCGGCGGCGCCGCCGGTCGGCGCCTGGACTTCCTGATGCAGGAACTCAACCGGGAAGCCAACACTCTAGGCTCCAAGGCGTTCGACCCGCGCTCGACCCAGGCGGCGGTCAACCTCAAGGTCCTGATCGAGCAGATGCGCGAGCAGGTCCAGAACATCGAATGACCGGCGGGCGCCTCCGCCCGATCTCTTTCCAACCCGTACGAAGCACCAGGAACACCTCATGTCCGGCACCCTGTACATCGTTTCCGCTCCCTCCGGCGCCGGCAAGACCAGCCTGGTGAAGGCCCTGCTCGACGCCGCCCCCGAGGTCCGCGTGTCCGTCTCCCATACCACCCGCGGCATGCGTCCGGGCGAGGTGGACGGGGTCAACTACCACTTCACCAGCCGCGAGGAATTCCTCGCCATGCTCGAACGCAACGAGTTCCTCGAGCACGCCGAAGTCTTCGGCAACCTCTACGGCACCTCGCAGCGCTGGGTCGAGAAAGCCCTCGCCGAAGGCCTCGACCTGATCCTCGAGATCGACTGGCAGGGCGCCCAGCAGGTGCGCCGGCTGATGCCCGAGGCCCAATCGATCTTCATCCTCCCGCCGAGCCAGGAAGCCCTGCGCCAGCGCCTGACCAACCGCGGCCAGGACAGCGACGAGGTGATCGAGCGGCGCATGCGCGAAGCCGTCAGCGAAATGAGCCACTACGTGGAGTACGATCACCTGGTGATCAACGACGATTTCGCCCACGCCCTGGACGACCTCAAGGCGATCTTCCGCGCCCGCCAGTTGCGCCAGGACGCCCAGCAGCAACGCCACGCCGAACTGCTCGGTCGTCTGCTTGCCTAAATCGGCTCTTCCATAAAGATTGGCGATTTTTTAGACTATTCAGTCCGCCCGGCAAACGTCGGGCTCACTTTTCGTTACGAGGAACACCATGGCCCGCGTCACCGTTGAAGACTGCCTGGACAACGTCGATAACCGTTTCGAGCTGGTCATGCTCGCCACCAAGCGCGCCCGTCAGCTGGCTACCGGCGGCAAGGAGCCGAAAGTGGCCTGGGAAAACGACAAGCCGACCGTCGTCGCCCTGCGCGAGATCGCTTCCGGCCTGGTCGATGAGAACGTCGTCCAGCAGGAAGACATCGTCGAGGACGAACCGCTGTTCGCAGCGTTCGACGACGAGGCCAACACCGAGGCCCTGTAAGCCATGGCCTCGGCTCGACGTCGCCTGCGAGCGCCGCAACCCGCCTACGGGCAGGGGGTGAACCCTTGCCGGGCATAGACGCCTTCGCCGACAGACTGTCGAGCTACCTCGGGCCGGACCAGGTCAACCTGGTCCGCAGCGCCTACTACTACGCCGAGCAGGCCCACGACGGGCAACGCCGCCGCAGCGGCGAACCGTACGTGACCCACCCGCTGGCGGTCTCCAACATCCTCGCCGACATGCACATGGACCATCAGAGCCTGATGGCCGCGATGCTGCACGACGTGATCGAGGACACCGGCATCGCCAAGGAAGCGCTCACCGCGCAGTTCGGCGAGACGGTTTCGGAACTGGTCGACGGGGTCAGCAAGCTGACCCAGATGAACTTCGAGACCAAGGCCGAGGCCCAGGCCGAGAACTTCCAGAAGATGGCCATGGCCATGGCCCGCGATATCCGCGTGATCCTGGTCAAGCTGGCCGACCGCCTGCACAACATGCGCACCCTCGAGGTGCTGTCCGGCGAGAAGCGCCGGCGCATCGCCAAGGAAACCCTGGAAATCTACGCGCCCATCGCCAACCGCCTGGGCATGCACACCATGCGCGTGGAGTTCGAGGACCTCGGTTTCAAGGCCATGCACCCGATGCGCGCCGAGCGCATCCGCCAGGCGGTGAAGAAGGCCCGCGGCAACCGCCGCGAGATCGTCGGCAAGATCCAGGAGTCGCTGGTCAACTGCCTCGCCCGCGAAGGCATGGAAGGCCAGGTGATCGGCCGCGAGAAGCACCTCTACAGCATCTACCAGAAGATGCGCGGCAAGCGTAAGGCGTTCAACGAGATCATGGACGTCTACGCCTTCCGCATCATCGTCGACAAGGTCGATACCTGCTATCGCGTACTGGGCGCCGTGCACAGCCTGTACAAGCCGTTCCCCGGACGCTTCAAGGACTACATCGCGATTCCCAAGGCCAACGGCTACCAGTCGCTGCATACCACCCTGTTCGGCATGCACGGGGTGCCCATCGAGATCCAGATCCGTACCCGCGAGATGGAGGAGATGGCCAACCACGGGATCGCCGCGCACTGGCTGTACAAGTCCAACGACGAGACGCCCAAGGGCACCCATGCCCGCGCCCGGCAATGGGTGAAGGGCGTGCTGGAACTGCAGCAGCGCGCCGGCAACTCGCTGGAATTCATCGAGAACGTGAAGATCGACCTGTTCCCGGACGAGGTCTACGTGTTCACGCCCAAGGGCCGCATCATGGAACTGCCCAAGGGTTCCACCGCGGTCGACTTCGCCTACGCGGTGCACACCGACGTCGGCAACAGTTGCATCGCCTGCCGCATCAACCGCCGCCTGGCGCCGCTCTCCGAGCCGTTGCAGAGCGGCCAGACGGTGGAAATCGTCACCGCCCCGGGCGCCCGGCCGAACCCGGCCTGGCTGAGCTTCGTGGTCACCGGCAAGGCGCGCACCCATATCCGCCATGCGCTCAAGCTGCAACGCCGCTCCGAGTCGATCAACCTCGGCGAGCGCCTGCTGAACAAGACCCTCACCGGCTTCGACAGCCACCTCGAGAAGATTCCCCAGGAACGCATCCAGGCCGTGCTCGCCGAGTACCGCATGGAAGTCTTCGAGGACCTGCTGGAAGAGATCGGCCTGGGCAACCGCATGGCCTACGTGGTTGCCCGCCGCCTGCTGTCCAGCGAGGGCGAGGAAGCGCCGAGCGCCGAGGGTCCGCTGGCGATCCGTGGCACCGAAGGCCTGGTCCTGAGCTACGCCAAGTGCTGCACGCCGATTCCCGGCGACCCGATCGTCGGCCACCTGTCCGCCGGCAAGGGCATGGTGGTGCACCTGGAAAGCTGCAAGAACATCAGCGAAGTACGCCACAACCCGGAAAAATGCATCCAGCTCAGCTGGGCCAAGGATGTCACCGGCGAATTCAATGTCGAACTGCGCGTCGAGCTGGAGCACCAGCGTGGCCTGATCGCCCTGCTCGCCACCAGCGTCAACGCGGCCGACGGCAACATCGAGAAGATCAGCATGGACGAGCGCGACGGTCGCATCAGCGTGGTCCAGCTGGTCGTCAGCGTGCACGATCGCGTCCACCTGGCCCGCGTCATCAAGAAGCTGCGCGCCCTCAAGGGAGTGATCCGGATCACCCGCCTGCGCAGCTGACCCGCTTTTTCCTGTGTCATCCGGCGCCCCCGCGCCCACTCGATTTCAGCAAGGAGTTCCCATGACCAAGACCGTTATCCACACCGACAACGCCCCGGCCGCCATCGGCACCTACTCCCAGGCCATCAAGGCCGGCAATACCGTCTACGTGTCCGGGCAGATCCCGCTGGACCCGAAGACCATGGAACTGGTGGAAGGCTTCGAGGAGCAGACCGTCCAGGTGTTCGAGAACCTCAAGGCGGTGATCGAGGCTTCCGGCGGCTACCTGCACGACGTTGCCAAGCTGAACATCTTCCTCACCGACCTGTCGCACTTCGCCAAGGTCAACGAGATCATGGGCCGCTACTTCACCCAGCCCTACCCGGCGCGCGCCGCCATCGGCGTGGCCGCCCTGCCGAAGGGCGCACAGGTGGAAATGGACGCCATCGTCGTCCTCGAGTAAGCCGGATGTTCGCGACGGGGCCCAAGGCCCCGTCGCTCTGCATGGAGTAGCACGATGCGCCGCGTGATTTTCCTCGCCGCAGCCGCCACCCTGCTGGCCGGCTGCGCCGGCACGGCCGATCCGTCCGGCACCTGGATCAACCAGGCCGCGATCGACGCCGCGAGCAAGGACGGCAAGCTGCGCGAGGCCCTGCTCGCCTATGGCCCGAACCTGGAATGGAAGCTCGACAGCAAGGCAGGCGAAGCCACCTTCAGCAACGGCTTCGAACTGGGCGAAGGGACCCTGAGCAAGAGCGATGACGAGCACTGGAAGGTTGCCTTCTATGGCGACGACAACCAGGAGAGCCTCGAACTGGACGGCAAGGAGCTGATCCAGCAGGCCAGCGCCAACGGCCCGGAACAGCGTTTCCGCCGTCTCGACCCGCAACCCGCGGCCAACAGCCCTGCCGGCAGCGGTTTCGAGCGGGCCTTGTACGGCAGCTATCTGAAGGGCAGCTGGAAGATCCGCGAAGGCCAGGGCCAGGGCGGCAAGGTCGAGTTCCAGGCCAATGGCCTGGTCAGCGGTCTGCCCGGCGCCGAACGCTACGCGCTGTGCCTGGCCGGCGATTGCGCAGCGATGAGCGGCGACAACGACAGCATCTGGCTGCAACAAGGCAACCGCGGCCGCGAATTGCTGTTCAGCCTCGACGACGACGAGCTGCAACTGTTCGAAGCGGTCAATACCGCCGGCGCCAACGAGATGCCCAGCTACGTGCCCGGCAAGCGCGTCTGGCTGCTGGAGCGCTGACGCCTCTCAGAGGGCGGCCAGCACCAGCCAGCCGCCCAGCGCCAGCAGCAGGACGCCGCACAGCCGGTCCAGCGCACCTACCCGCCGTTGCAACCAGCCGCGCCAGCGCGGCCTGTCCAGCAGGCGCACCAGCGCCATGTCCCAGCACAGCACCGCCAGGCTCATCCACGCCAGGCACAGGGCCAGCGCCCAGCCCGGCAGGCTGAAGCGCGCCAGCACGCCGAACAGCCCCGCATAGAAGATCGGCAGCTTGGGATTCAGGCTGCTCGCCAGCAGGCCGTCGCGCAGCCCGCGCAGATAGCCGCCGCGGGACGGGACGTCGCGCTGCGCCGGCATTTCCAGTCGCCTCTGCGCAAGCAGCGCCTGGCCCGCCAGCCAGAGGAAGTACAGTCCGCCGAGCGCCTGCAGCCAGCGCAAGGCGCTGTGCGCCGAGTCCGGCACGCTGGCCAGCAGGCCGAGCACCAGCAGCATGCTCAGGAGGTTGGCCAGGGCGATGCCGGCGGCCACCCCGTCGGCCTGGCGCCGGCCGCGCAGCAGGGCGGCGCGCACCAACAGGAAGAAGTCCGGCCCCGGCGACAGCAGGGCAGCGAAATGGGTACTGGCGACAAGGACGAACGCGGCGAACATGAAGGCCCCTCGAAACGCGAAGGCCTCCAGTCTGTGCAGCGCGGCGGGCGCCGTATTGGAAAAAACTCAGGTCTTGGCGCTGCGCCGGAACTGCCCCGGAGTGACCCCGGTGAAACGCCGGAAGGTCGTGGAGAAGTGCGCCTGGTCGTAGAAGCCGAGGTGCTGGGCGAGTTCCGCCAGCGGCCGTTCTTCCAGCAACAGGCGCTTGGCCTGGCGCACCCGGCATTGCAGTTGGTAGGTATGCGGCGGCACGCCGTAGGCACGCCGGAAAGCCTCGATCAGGTGGCGCGGATGGCGCTGCAGCAACTGCGCCAGTTGGTCCAGACCGAGTGCCTCGGTGGCATGCGCTTCCAGGTAATCGCGCAGGCGTGCGGTGGTTCCGCCGTCGCGGGGCGCCGCGGCCGCCGGGCGCAAGCCGCCGTGGCGCACGAAGACCTGTTCGAGCAAGGCCAGCAGGCGGCTTTCCAACCCCAATGCGTCGCTGCGCTGGAAGTCCTCGGCCAGTCGCGCCAGGCCAACCGCCACGCTGCCGTCGTCGGCCGGGTTCAGTTCGCCGAAGCCGCGCGGCAACTGTTTGCGGCCGAGCAGGCCGAGCAGGCGCGTTTCCTCGACATAGAGCATCCGGTAGACCAGCCGCTCGGATTCGGCGTGCCCGGTATGCGGCTCTTCCGGGTTCATCAGCGACAGGGTGCCGGCCGGCAGCGCATGGCGCCGCCCGCGGCACTGGTAGCCGCCGACGCCGTGGAGGATCGAGCCGATGGCGAAGGCCGAATGGCTGTGGCGGCCGAACGCCTGGCCGGAGAAGTCCGCATGGAACAGCTCCACGCCAGGCAGCCAGGGACGCGCCAACAACCGGTTGGCAGCCATCAGGCGTCCCCGAGCACCGCCGCATAGCCCTCGCGGTAGCTGGGATAGCGCGGCACCCAGCCGAGCGCCCGGGCGCGGCGGTTGCTGCAACGCTTGCTGCCGGCGCGGCGTACCGAATGTTCGTCGGCCCATTGGCTGACGCCCAGGCGCTGGCGCAGGTAGTCGACCACCTCGTGCATCGCCACGGGCGCGTCGTCGACACCGATGTAGCAGTCCTCCAGCGCCTGGCCGCCGGCATCGGCGCGCAACAGGAAGGCCAGCAGCCCGGCCGCATCGTCGGCGCGGATCCGGTTGGCATACAGCGGCGGCTCGCTGACCACCCGGTAACCCTGGCGCACCTGGTTGAGCAGCCATTCCCGCCCCGGACCGTAGATGCCGGCCAGGCGCACGCGGGTAGCCGGTATCCCGCTGTCCAGCGCGACCTGCTCGGCGTCGAGCATGATCCGTCCGGAATAGGCCTGGGAAAGCGCCGGCGACTCCTCGTCGATCCAGCCGCCATCGGTCTGCGCGTAGACCCCGGTGCTGGAGACGAACAGCAGGCGCCTGGGCCGCTGGCCGTGGGCCTGCAACCAGCCCAGCACATGGCGCAGGCCGTCGACGTAGGCGGCACGGTAGCCAGCCTCGTCGTGCTGACTGGCGGCGGCGCTGTACACCAGGTAGTCGAGCGGCTCGCTCGGCCACTGCGCGGGACACTCCGGAGCCTGCAGATCGCCAGCCACCGGCAGGATCCCCTGCGGCAAGGCGTCCACCGAGCGACGCAGGCCATGGACCCGCCAGCCATCGGCCAGCAGTGCCTCGCCGAGGCGCCCGCCGACATCGCCGCAGCCGGCGATCATCACTGTTTGCGACATGAAGCCGTCTCCTTCCTACAACAAGGCGGGCAGTGTAGGCGTCGAATCGTCTGCAATGCACGCCCGATCATGCCCCCGGAGGTTGGTTCGCGGCGGTGCAGCCGCTATGCTTGGCCGATCTTAACGGATGAGCAGCCATGACCCTCACCGAACTGCGCTACATCGTCACCCTCGCCCAGGAACAACACTTCGGCCGCGCCGCCGAGCGTTGCCACGTCAGCCAACCGACCCTCTCGGTCGGCGTGAAGAAGCTCGAGGACGAGCTGGGGGTGCTGATCTTCGAGCGCAGCAAGAGCGCCGTGCGCCTGACGCCAGTGGGCGAAGGCATCGTCGCCCAGGCGCAGAAGGTCCTCGAACAGGCCCAGGGCATCCGCGAGCTGGCCCAGGCCGGCAAGAACCAGCTGGCCGCGCCGCTGAAGGTCGGCGCCATCTACACCATCGGACCGTACCTGTTCCCGCACCTGATTCCCCAGCTGCACCGGGTCGCGCCGCAGATGCCGCTGTACATCGAGGAGAACTTCACCCATATCCTCCGCGACAAGCTGCGCACCGGCGAACTCGACGCGATCATCATCGCCCTGCCGTTCCAGGAAGCCGACGTCCTGACCAAGCCGCTGTTCGACGAGCCTTTCTATGTGCTGATGCCGGCCGACCACCCCTGGACCGCCAAGGCCAGCATCGATTCCGAGCTGCTCAACGACAAGAGCCTGCTCCTGCTCGGCGAAGGCCACTGCTTCCGCGACCAGGTGCTGGAAGCCTGCCCGACCGTGCGCAAGGGCGACGAGAACAAGCACACCACGGTGGAGTCCTCGTCGCTGGAGACCATCCGCCACATGGTCGCCTCCGGACTGGGCGTCTCGGTGCTGCCGTTCTCCGCGGTGGACAGCCACCACTACGCCCCGGGCGTCATCGAAGTGCGCCCGTTCAGCGCGCCGGTGCCGTTCCGTACCGTTGCCATCGCCTGGCGCGCCAGCTTCCCGCGTCCACGCGCCATCGAAGTGCTGGCCGACTCGATCCGCCTGTGCTCGGTGGCCCGCCCGCAAACCCAGGAACAACCGCAAATCGCATGACCGAGCTGTCCAGGGTCCCGGTCACCGCGCTAAAGGGCGTAGGCGCCGCGCTGGCGGAGAAGCTCGCTCGGGTAGGCCTGGAAACCCTGCAGGACATCCTGTTCCACCTGCCCCTGCGCTACCAGGACCGTACCCGCGTCACCGCCATCGGCGCCCTGCGGCCAGGGGCCGACGCGGTGGTCGAGGGCGTGGTGGCCGGCGCCGACGTGGTGATGGGGCGCCGCCGCAGCCTGCTGGTGCGCCTGCAGGACGGCAGCGGCACCCTGAGCCTGCGCTTCTACCATTTCAGCCAGGCGCAGAAGGACGGTCTCAAGCGCGGCACCCACCTGCGCTGCTACGGCGAAGTCCGGCCGGGCGCCTCGGGCCTGGAGATCTACCATCCGGAATACCGCGCGCTGAACGGCGACGAGCCGATTCCGGTGGAGCAGACCCTGACGCCGATCTACCCGACTACCGAGGGCCTCACCCAGCAGCGCCTGCGCCAGTTGAGCCAACAGGCCCTGGCCATGCTCGGTCCCAGCAGCCTGCCCGACTGGCTGCCGGCGGAACTGGCCCGCGATTACCAACTTGGCCCGCTCGACCAGGCGATCCGCTACCTGCACCGGCCGCCGCCGGATGCCGACATCGAGGAACTGGCCGAAGGCCGGCACTGGGCGCAGTTGCGCCTGGCCTTCGAAGAACTGCTGACCCACCAGTTATCCCTGCAGCGCCTGCGCGAAGCCGTGCGTTCGCAGGCAGCGCCGCGCTTGCCGGCGGCCAGCCGCTTGCCGAAACGCTTCCTTGCCAACCTCGGCTTCCAGCCGACCGGCGCGCAACGCCGGGTCGGCGCGGAGATCGCCTACGACCTGGCCCAGGACGAACCGATGCTGCGCCTGGTGCAAGGCGACGTCGGCGCCGGCAAGACCGTGGTCGCCGCCCTCGCCGCCCTGCAAGCCATAGAGGCCGGCTACCAGGTGGCGCTGATGGCGCCGACCGAGATCCTCGCCGAGCAGCATTTCCTCAACTTCAGCAAGTGGCTCCAGCCGCTGGACATCGAAGTCGCCTGGCTGGCCGGCAAGCTCAAGGGCAAGGCCCGCGCGGCGGCACTGGAACGCATCGGCGACGGCGCGCCGATGGTGGTCGGCACCCACGCGCTGTTCCAGGATGAAGTGAAATTCAAGCGCCTTGCACTGGCGATCATCGACGAACAGCACCGCTTCGGCGTGCAGCAGCGCCTGGCCCTGCGCCAGAAGGGCGTGGACGGCAGGCTCTGCCCGCACCAGTTGATCATGACCGCCACGCCGATCCCGCGGACCCTGGCGATGAGCGCCTATGCCGACCTCGACACCTCGATCCTCGACGAGCTGCCGCCCGGGCGTACCCCGGTGAATACCGTGCTGGTGGCCGACAGCCGCCGTATCGAGGTGATCGAGCGAGTCCGCGCGGCTTGCCGCGAAGGGCGCCAGGCCTACTGGGTGTGCACCCTGATCGAAGAGTCCGAGGAACTTACCTGCCAGGCCGCCGAGACCACCTACGAAGAGCTTTCCTCGGCGCTGGGCGAACTGCGCGTCGGCCTGATCCACGGGCGCATGAAGCCGGCGGACAAGGCTGTGGTGATGGAGGCCTTCAAGGAAGGCATGTTGCAACTGCTGGTGGCGACCACGGTGATCGAGGTCGGCGTCGACGTGCCCAACGCCAGCCTGATGATCATCGAGAACCCTGAGCGCCTTGGCCTGGCCCAACTGCACCAGTTGCGCGGCCGGGTTGGCCGGGGCAGCGCCGCCAGCCACTGCGTGCTGCTCTACCACCCACCGCTGTCGCAGATCGGCCGCGAGCGGCTGGGCATCATGCGCGAAACCAGCGACGGCTTCGTCATCGCCGAGAAGGACCTGGAATTGCGCGGCCCCGGCGAAATGCTCGGCACCCGCCAGACCGGCCTGCTGCAATTCAAGGTCGCCGACCTGATGCGCGACGCAGACCTGCTGCCGGCGGTCCGCGATGCCGCCCAATCCCTCCTGGCGCACTGGCCGCAGCATGTCAGCCCGCTGCTCGAACGGTGGTTGCGCCACGGCCAGCAATACGGTCAAGTGTGATCTATTTCGCTCTCGCTGACCGGCGTAGGTCTCAGTCTTGAAGCAGCTCTGGTTATACTGAGGGAAAATCCAGCTCGCATGGTCTCGTCATGACAGAAGCCGCCCAGGCCTCCGCCGATGCTCCTCACGCCCCCCAGGTCATCCTCCAGCTGCTCGCCAAGCTAGGCATCGCCTGCCGCGAGGTCAGCGACAGCGCGGAGCTGCCTGCCGCCCGCCGGGTCCAGGCGGTGCTGCTGGACGACGCCGTCGGCACCCTGCTGGTGCTGTTCCCGCAGAGCCAGTTGCTGGACCTCGCCCGGCTCACCGAACTGACCGGCCGCAAGCTGCTGGCGATCGAGCCCGAGCGCCTGGAACGAATGCTCGGCAAGCACGAGTTGCACCGCCTGCCGGCGTTGCCGCCCCTGACCAGTTCGCCCTGCCTATACGACGAGCGCCTGTTGCAGGAACCGCGCCTGCTGATCGAGTCCGGCCAGCCCGGCATCCTCCTGGAGATCGCCAGCAACGACTTCCGCGGCCTGCTGGGCAAGGCCAGCGCCGCGCGCTTCGGCGAACCGCTGGAAAACATCAACCTGAACCTTGACCGCCCGGACGACGACCGCGCGGAAATCAGCCAGGCCGTGCAGGCCTTCACCGCCCGGCGCATCCAGCAGCGCCTGGAGCAGACCATCGAGATTCCACCGCTGCCGCAGACGGCGCAGAAGATCATCAAGCTGCGGGTCGACCCCAACGCCAGCGTCGACGACATCACCGGCCTGGTGGAAACCGATCCGGCGCTCGCCGCCCAGGTGGTCAGTTGGGCGGCCTCGCCCTACTACGCCGCGCCGGGCAAGATCCGCTCGGTGGAAGACGCGATCGTCCGCGTCCTCGGTTTCGACCTGGTGATCAACCTGGCTCTCGGCCTCGCCCTGGGCAAGAGCCTGAGCCTGCCCAAGGACCAGCCGCAGCAGGCCACGCCCTACTGGCAGCAAGCGATCTACACCGCCGCGGTGATCGAGGGCCTGACCCGCGCCATGCCGCGCGAACTGCGCCCGGAGTCCGGCCTGAGCTACCTGGGCGGCCTGCTGCACAATTTCGGCTACCTGGTCCTGGCGCATGTCTTCCCCCCGCATTTCTCGCTGATCTGCCGGCACCTGGAGGTCAACCCGCACCTCGGCCATGCCTATATCGAACAGCACCTGCTGGGGATCACCCGCGAGCAGATCGGCGCCTGGCTGATGCGCGTCTGGGACATGCCTGACGACCTCTATTGCGCCCTGCGCTTCCAGCAGGACCCCAGCTACACCGGGCCGAACGCGGTCTACGCCAACCTGATCTGCCTGACCAACCGGTTGCTGCGCAACAGCGGCATCGGCGATGGCCCCCAGCAAGCGATTCCGGCGGCATTGTACGAGCGCCTGGGGATCACCCCGGAGAAGGCCGGGGACGCCGTGAAAAAGGTGCTGGAAGCGGAAGCGGCCCTGCGCGAACTGGCGGCCCAGTTCAATCGCTTGCCGGGGTGACCGGGTAGTCCGCTGCGAAACGCACTACCGAAAGGCTGCGGCCGCAGCCCGGAGGAGATCGAAAGCCGCCCTCAGGCGGCTTTCTTCTCCGGAGCCTTCTTCTTCGGCTTGAGGTACTTCACCAGACCCTGGAACCAGATCACCAGCGCCGGATTGCCCTGTATCTGGATGTCCTTGTTCTGGATGCCCTGCATGAAGGCCAACTGCGGGTTCTTCGAAGTCATCGCGGCGAAACCGTAGGCTCCGTCCTTGAACCCCAGGGAAAATGCCGGTTGCGGATGGGTACCGCGCTTGCTGCTGACGCGCAGGTCCCTGACCAGGTAGTGGCGCGCCACCTTGCCGTCGAGGGTATGCAACTGGAACACCAGGTCCTTGCCCTCGAGCTGCTTCTGGAAAGCGGGATTGTCGCGGCTGGCCTTGGCCATCAGGCGACCAAGCATCCACAGGAGAAGACGAAATTTCATGCACGCGCCTCGATATCCGGGGAGATGAGCGGCGCATTGTAGCTGTTCGCGAGGAGGACTACAGCTGTCCTTTCGATGAGCGCGGAAGCGTCTTCGACGAAGCCCGGAGCCGCTCTGACTCCGGGCTCTCGGCGGTCAGTTGACCGCGTCGCGCAGGGCCTTGCCCGGCTTGAAGGCGACGGTGTTGCTGGCCTTGATCTTCACCGGCTGGCCGGTCTGCGGGTTCTTCCCCGTGCGGGCTCCGCGATGGCGTTGCAGGAAGGTGCCGAAACCGACCAGGGTCACGCTGTCCTTGCGGTTCAGCGCGCCGGTGATTTCATCCAACAGGGCGTTGAGAACGCGATTGGCCTGTTCCTTGGTGAGATCGGCCTTTTCGGCGATAGCGGCGGCTAGTTCTGGTTTACGCATAGTTGCCTCTTTGACGGTTTGTTGTTTTTGTGTCCGTGCTGTCTTCCCAGCAGCGCTCAAAGGCACCGCAGTCCACCGGAACCATAGGCTCTAGACTGCGGTAGACGCGATGGAGGATGGCATGCTCCCGAGGACTGCGCCAGTATCGTCCGACAATTTTGCCGCAAGTCTCGACGGCATAACGGCCGGAACCAATGGCATTCAAGCCATGAGGCCGGGTAACTCTTTGTTCAGGGCCAATTTTTCGTTCACCGCCGCTCCGGTCAGGGCATAACCGATCACTCGACCAGCGGTATCCCGGCACAGGACCTTGAGGTCCGTTCCAGAGCCTTCCACTAGCCATTGGCCATCCATTCCGCGCGGCGGCGGCGACACCACCAGCGGGCAGGCCGGGGTCTTCACCGTCACCGGCATGGGACCGTAGGCCACCTGGCTGGGGTTGCCGGCGAGGGTCTGCGCCAGCGCGCGTGCGCAAGCCATCAGCGGCATCACATAGAGCAGGTTGAGGCCGTCCACTTCGGCGCAGTCGCCCAGCGCGTAGATGTTGGCGTGGGAGGTGCGCAGCGAGCGGTCGACGACGATCCCGCGGTTGACCGCCAGCCCGGCGGCGAAGGCCAGTTCGGTGCGCGGACGCAGGCCGACGGCGGAGACCACCAGGTCGCAGGGAATCACCTCGCCATCCGAAAGATGCGCTTCCAGCCCCTCGCCGGCCTTCTTCAGGCTGGCCAGCACCGGCCCCAGGTGGAAGCGCACGCCGAGGCCTTCCAGGCCGGCCTGCACGGCCTTTGCCGCGGCCGGGTGGAGCAGGCCCGGCATGACCTGCTCGCAAGGCGCCACCACGTCGAGCTGGTAGCCGCCGCTGGAGAGGTCGTTGGCGAATTCGCAACCGATCAGCCCCGCACCGAGCAGCAGTACCCGGCGCTTGCCGGCAGCCGCCTGGCGGAGGCGCGCGTAGTCTTCCAGGTCGTTGATCGGGTAGAGCGCGTCCTGGGCATCGCCCTCGACCGGCACCCGGATCGGCTCCGCGCCCCAGGCCAGGACCAGGTCGCGATAACGCACCTCTTCCTCGCCGATCCAGATCCGCTGATGGCCCGGATCGATACCGGTGACCCGGGTATGGGTCAGGATGCGCGCGTTCAGTTGCTCGGCCATGGCGCCCGGTTCGGCCATGGCCAGGCCGTCGGCGTCCTTGTTCTTCGAGAAGCCGGTGGAGAGCATCGGCTTGGAATAGGAACGGCCGTCGTCGGCGGTGATCATCAGCAGCGGCGTCTCGCCGTCCAGCTTCCGCCACTCGCGGGCCAGGTTGTAGCCCGCCAGGCCGGTTCCGATGATTACCAGGGGCGCACGCTCGCTCATTTCCGTTCCTCTGTGATTGCCGGCGCCGGGCGCCGCTTCTGTGGATTTCGCTCAGGCGATCTCGATCATCTCGAAATCGATCTTGCCGACACCGCAGTCCGGGCAGACCCAGTCCGCCGGGATGTCCTCCCAACGGGTTCCCGCCGGAATGCCTTCTTCGGGCAGGCCCAGGGCTTCGTCGTAGATGAAGCCGCAGACCACGCATTGCCACTTGCGCATAGCCACCCTCCTCGTTCGTCGAACCTAGCTCAGCGTCGGTGGCCGGCCAACGGCAAGGCTGCCGGGCGTTCCCGGCAGGACAGTCAATGACCGGACCCAAGCCCCAAGGATAACCCCTGGACGGCCGCTGGCCAGGCATGAAAAAAGGCGGCCAGGGCCGCCTTCTTCGCCGGCGAGCGGGGCTCAGCCGATTTCGATCATCTCGAAGTCCAGCTTGCCGACGCCGCAGTCGGGGCACAGCCAGTCTTCAGGCACGTCTTCCCAGCGCGTTCCCGCCTCGATGCCTTCTTCCGGCCAGCCTTTGGCCTCGTCATAGATCAGTCCACACACCACGCATTGCCACTTCTTCATTGTTTACCTCGGGCGGGTTACCACGGTTCAGCGCCGGCAACCTATAACAAATCCACCCTGTCCGCCAACCTGCCCGAAAGGCAAGGTGGTGCCGAACGGGCCAACCAAAGATGGGTGGTGCCCACCGGTCGCCTCACAGCCCCTCGGCTCCGATCCGCGCCACCTGGGCGTCCTCTTCGGCGCGTACACCGGAAACCCCGACCGCGCCGACCACCTGTCCGTCCACCAGGATCGGCACGCCGCCCTCCAGGGTGGCCTGCAGCAGCGGCACCGAGAGGAAGGCACTGCGTCCGCCGTTGATCATGTCCTCGTAGCGCTTCGTTTCCCGGCGCCCGAGGGCGGCGCTGCGGGCCTTTTCCGTCGCGATGTAGGCACCGATCGGCGCGCAGCCGTCGAGGCGCTCCAGCGCCAGCGGGTGGCCGCCGTCGTCGACCACCGCGATGCTCACCGCCCAGCCTTGGCGCTGTGCCTCCTCGCGGGCCGCGCCAAGGACGCGGGCGACCTCCTCGCGGCCGAGTACCGGCTTGCTGTGCATGGTTTCACTCTCCTCCGGGCAAGGCCTGGTCGAGCAGCTCGATCCAGTGGCGTACCGGGGTCCGTCCGGCCCCGTCGAGATGGGCCTGGCAACCGACGTTGGCCGTGGCGATGACATCCGGCGCGCCGCTTTCCAGGGCGTCCAGGCGGTTGTCGCGCAGACGCCGGGACAGCGCCGGCTGGGTCAGCGAGTAGGTGCCGGCGGACCCGCAGCAGAGATGACCGTCGGCCACCTCGGTGAGATGGAAGCCCAGTCGCCGCAGCACCGCCTCCACGGCCCCGCCCAGTCGTTGCGCGTGCTGCAGTGTGCATGGGCAGTGGAATGCCAGGCGCTGGTCGCAGCGCAGGCCGAGGGACTCCAGCGGCTCGTCGCGAAGCACTTCCACCAGGTCGCGGGCAGCGGCGGCGACCTCGCGCGCCTTGTCCGCGTACCGTGGGTCGTCGCGCAGCAGGTAGGCGTAGTCCTTGACGAAGGCGCCGCAGCCGCTGGCGGTCTGCACGATGGCCTCGGCACCCTCGCGCAGCAACGGCCACCAGGCGTCGATATTGCGCCGCGCGCGCTGGCGGCCGCGCTCCTGCGCATCCAGGTGGAAATCCAGCGCGCCGCAGCAGCCGGCCGCGGCCGCCGGCGTCACGCTGATTCCCAGGCGGTCCAGAACCCGCGCGGCGGCGGCGTTGGTATTCGGCGACAGCGCCGGCTGCACGCAACCTTCGAGCAGCAGCACGCGCCGCGCATGCCGGGGCTGCGGCCGCCTGCCCGGCGCCGCGACCCGACGTGGCAGCTTGCCCTGCATCGCCTCAGGCAGCAGAGGCCTCAGCCGCCCGGCAGCGCCGGCCAGCACGCCGAACAACCCCGGGCGCGGGGCCAGCAGGCGCAGCCCGTCGCGCAGCAGGCGTTGCCGGAAGCCGCGCGGCAGGCGTTCGGCGAGGAGGTCGCGGCCGATATCCAGCAGCTTGTGGTACTCGACTCCGGACGGGCAGGTGGTTTCGCAGTTGCGGCAGCTCAGGCAGCGATCGAGGTGCAGGCGGGTGCGCTCGCTGGCCTCGTCGCGCTCGAGGAACTGCTTGATCAGGTAGATCCGTCCGCGCGGGCCGTCGAGTTCGTCGCCCAGCTCCTGGTAGGTCGGGCAGGTGGCGTTGCAGAAACCGCAGTGCACGCAGCTGCGCAGGATGCGCTCGGCTTCGGCGGCCTCGGCGCGTTGCCGGGCGGAATCGCAGAGGTTGGTTTGCATCGCGCCTCCTCAGAGTTCGGCGTACATCCGCCCGGGATTGAAGATGCCCTGCGGGTCGAGCTGGCGTTTGAGTGCCCGGTGCAGACCGAGCAGTCCAGGCGGTAGCGGCTGGAACGGCGCATCGAGATGGCCGGCGCGGTAGCAGGTGGCGTGACCGCCATGGGCGGCGGCCCACGCGCGGATGTCCGCGGCCGGCGCGTCGCTCTTCAGCCAGCGCAGCGCCCCGCCCCAGTCCAGCAACTGACGACCGGGCAACGGCGTCTCCGGCGCCAGCGCCGGCAGCGACAGGCGCCAGAGCGGTCGCGGGTCGTCGAAGAACGGCAGGCGCTGCTCGCGCAGGTCGGCCCAGAAGCCGTCCTCGAGCGCTTCGCCACCGAGGCGGTCGCGCGCCGAGCGTACCGAGCCCTCGCCGCCCTCCAGGCGCAGGCGCAGGGCTTCGCCGTCGTGGCAGGCCGCACTGATCGGCAATGGCTGGCCTCCCCACTCGGCCAGCTTGCGCAACGCCGTCGCCACCGGCAGGTCCAGGCTCAGGCCGGCCTGGCAGCGCGGCATGGGCAGCACCTTGAAGGACACTTCGGTGACCACCCCGAGGCAACCGAAGCTGCCCGCCAGCAACCGCGACAGGTCGTAGCCGGCGACGTTCTTCATCACCTCGCCGCCGAAGCGCAGGTGGGTGCCCAGGCCACTGATCAGCCGCGTGCCGAGGACGAAATCGCGTACCGCTCCCGCCCAGGGCCGGCGCGGTCCGGACAGGCCGCTGGCGAGCACCCCGCCGACCGTCGCCCGGCCGCCGAAACCCGGCGCCTCGCAGGCAAGCATCTGCCCGCCGCGCGCCAGCACGGCCTGTAGCTCGTCCAGCGGCGTACCGGCACGGGCGGTGATCACCAGTTCGCAGGGATCGTAGGCGACGATCCCGCGGTGTTCGGCGAGCGCCAGCGGTTCGCCCGCGACCGGCCTGCCGAGGAACGCCTTGCTATCGCCGCCGACGATGCGCAGCGGCGCGCGCCGCGCCAGGGCGTCGCGGACCCGCTCGAGCAGCGCGCCGGCATGGTCGGCGCCAGCGTCCGGATCGAAATACGGCTGGCTCATCAGAAACGCTCCAGTTCGGGGAACGGCAGTCGACCGTGGTGGACGTGCATGGCGCCGAACTCGGCGCAGCGATGCAGGGTGGGCACGTTCTTGCCGGGATTGAGCAGCCCGGCCGGGTCGAACGCCGCCTTCACGGCGTGGAACAGGGTCAGCTCGTCGGCATTGAACTGAGCGCACATCTGGTTGATCTTCTCGCGGCCGACGCCATGTTCGCCGGTGATGCTGCCGCCTACCGCCACGCACAACTCGAGGATCCTGCCGCCCAGCGCTTCGGCGCGCTCCAGCTCGCCCGGCAGGTTGGCGTCGAAGAGGATCAGCGGGTGCATGTTGCCGTCGCCGGCGTGGAATACGTTGGCCACCCGCAGGCCGTATTCGCGCGAAAGCTCGGCGATGCCATGCAGCACCCGCGGCAGCTCGCGGCGCGGGATGCTGCCGTCCATGCAGTAGTAATCGGGGGAAATCCGCCCGACCGCCGGAAACGCATTCTTGCGCCCGGCCCAGAAGCGCTGGCGCTCGGCCTCGTCTTGGGCCTGTCGCACCGAGATGGAGCCAGCCGCCTCGAACAGCTCGCGGACCCGCTCGCAATCCTCGTGCACGTCGGCTTCCACGCCATCCAGTTCGCAGAGCAGGATCGCCGCCGCGTCGACCGGATAGCCGGCATGGATGAAGTCCTCGGCGGCGCGGATCGACAGGTTGTCCATCATTTCCAGCCCGGCCGGGACGATGCCGGCACCGATCAGGTCGGCCACCGCCCGCCCGGCGCTTTCCACATCGTCGAAGCTGGCCAGCAGGACCTTCGCCACCGGCGGGCGCGGCAACAGCCTGACGGTGACCTCCACCACCACGCCGAGCAGCCCTTCGGAGCCGGTGAACAGCGCCAGCAGGTCGAAGCCGGCGCTGTCCAGGGCGCTGGACCCCAGGCTCAGGCGCTCGCCTTCCAGGGTCACGATGTCCACCTGCAACAGGTTGTGCACGGTCAGGCCGTACTTCAGGCAATGCACGCCGCCGGCGTTCTCCGCGACATTGCCGCCGATGGAGCAGGCGATCTGCGAGGACGGGTCCGGTGCGTAGTACAGACCATGAGGGGCAGCGGCCTGGGAGATCGCCAGGTTGCGCACGCCAGGCTGGACCCGGGCGAAACGACCCAGCGGATCGATCTCGAGGATCCGCCGGAAACGCGCCATCACCAGCAGCACGCCGTTCTCCAGCGGCAGCGCGCCGCCGGACAGGCCGGTGCCGGCACCGCGCGCCACGACCGGCACCTTCAGCCGATGGCAGAGGGCGAGCAGGCCCTGAACCTGTTCGATGCGTTCCGGCAATGCCACCAGCAACGGCGTGCAGCGATACGCCGAGAGTCCGTCGCACTCGTAGGGACGCAGGTCTTCCGCGGCGTGCAGCAGTTCGAGGTCGGGCAGGCGGAGGCGCAACTCGGCCAGCAGGCCATCCTTGTCCACCTGCGGCAGCGGACCGTCCAGACGCTCGTCGTAGAGGATGTTCATGGCGGCTGTCCTTGTTGTGGTTGTCGGCGGGATCAGCAAGCGTCCACAGCCTGTACCGCGCGGACGCCGGGGTCCAGCAGGCGTCTAACTGGTCCTACCAGTATCACCAGGAGCCATGGGCATGAGGCGCATGCTAGAAAGTCCCTGAGCTTCTATAGTGAGTAACGACAGCCAACTGGTCCTACCAGTGCAACGGGAGCTTCCATGCAGAAACAGCGGGTGGCCGACCAGGTCGCAGAGCGTATCGAGCGGCTGATCGTCGACGGCGTGCTCAAGGTCGGCCAGGCACTGCCGTCCGAGCGGCGCCTGGTGGCCAAGCTCGGCTGCTCGCGCTCGGCCCTGCGCGAGGGCCTGCGGGCGCTGCGCGGGCGCGGCATCATCGATACCGAGCATGGCCGTGGGTCGTTCGTCGCCGATCTCGACCGCAACGCCGACGCCAGCCCGCTGATGCACCTGTTCGGCTCCCAGCCGCGCACCCTCTACGACCTGCTCGAAGTCCGCGCCCTGCTGGAGGGCGAGGCGGCCCGCCTGGCAGCGCTACGCGGCACCGAGGCAGACTTCGTCCTGCTCGCCCGGCGCTACGAAGAGATGCTCGCCAGCCACGAGGAAACCCAGCCGATCGATCCCCGCGAGCACGCCCGCCGCGACCACGCGTTCCACCGGGCGATCAGCGAGGCATCGCACAATCCGGTGCTGGTGCATACCCTGCAATCGCTCAACGAACTGCTGCTGAGCACGGTGTTCGCCTCAGTGAACAACCTCTATCACCGGCCGCCGCAGAAACGCCAGATCGACCGCCAGCACGCGCGCCTCTACGCGGCCCTCCGCGAGCGCCAGCCGGACCAGGCGCAACGGGCGGCGCGTGAACATATCCACAGCATCCGCGACAACCTGCGGGAGATCGAGCAGGAAGAACAGCGCCTGGTCCGCGCCACCCTGCGCCTGAACGGCTGGGGGTGACGCGCCACCGCGTCGCAGACCGGCCGCCGACCGAACGTGCTACCCTCGCCGCCTTCTGCCGCCGTCTCGTAGTCCCGTCATGCCCAGCAATGCGCTCTGGCTTCGCGCCGACCAACTGTCCAGCGTCTCCCCCACCGTCCTCGACTGGCTGTTCGACGAAGGGTCGCTGACCCGGCGCCTGACCGCCCTCGCCGACGGCGCGTTCCGCGTCGAACCCCTGCTGGAAGGCTGGCAGACCCTGCGCGACGACGAATGCCAGGGGCTCGACGTCCCTCCCGGCAGTAGCGGCTGGGTCCGCGAGGTCTACCTGCATGGCCACGACCGTCCCTGGGTGTTCGCCCGCAGCGTGGCGGCGCGCAGCGCCCTGGAAGGCTCGGGCTTCGACCTGGCGCTGCTCGGCACCCGCTCGCTGGGCGAGTTGCTGTTCAGCGACAGCGCCTTCGAGCGCGGGCCCATCGAAGTCTGCCGCTATCCGGCGGCCGGTCTGCCCGCCGAGGTCCGCGCCGAGGGTCTCTGGGGCCGTCGCTCACGGTTTTCCCGCGGCGCGCTCGGGGTGCTGGTGGCGGAGGTGTTCCTACCGAGCCTGTGGGACCAGGCGGGAATCGCCGACGTATAATCCCCCGGTCGACTCCGGAGGTCCCCATGTTCGTCACCCTGATCAAGCCGCTGGCCCGCCTGCACCCCCGCGCCTGGGACTTCGTCCAACTGGTGCGGCTGGACCGGCCGATCGGCATCTACCTGCTGCTCTGGCCGACCCTCTGGTCGCTGTGGATCGCCGCGGACGGCGTGCCGGAGCTGAAGAACCTGCTGATCTTCGTCCTCGGCGTCATCCTGATGCGCGCCGCCGGCTGCGTGATCAACGATTTCGCCGACCGCAATTTCGACGGCCACGTCGCACGCACCAAGGCGCGCCCGCTGGCCACCGGCAAGATCAGCGTGCGCGAGGCCTGGATCACCTTCGCCGTCCTGGTCGCGCTGAGCTTCGGCCTGGTCCTGCTGACCAACGCAACGACCGTCTGGCTGTCGTTCGGCGCGGTAGCCGTGGCCTCGCTCTACCCCTTCATGAAGCGCTACACCTACTATCCGCAGGTGGTGCTGGGCGCCGCCTATTCCTGGGGCATCCTGATGGCCTTCACCGCCGAGCGCGGCGAACTGCCGGCCAGCGCCTGGCTGCTGTTCCTGGCCAACGTGCTGTGGACGGTCGCCTATGACTCCTACTACGCGATGACCGACCGCGAGGACGACCTGAAGATCGGCATCAAGTCCACCGCAATCCTCTTCGGCGATGCCGACCGCCTGATCATCGGCAGCCTGCAGGGCCTGACCTTGCTCCTGCTGGCGCTGGCCGGCAACCGCTTCGAACTGGGCCTGTGCTTCTACCTCGGCCTGGCGGTGGCGGCGGCCTGCTTCGTCTGGGAAGCCTGGTCGACCCGCGACCGCGACCCGCAGGCCTGCTTCCGCGCCTTCCTGCACAACCACTGGGCTGGCCTGGCGATCTTCCTCGGCACGGTCGCCGACTACGCGCTGCGTTGAGCGGCGCGCAGGCCGGCGACCGTCTAGTCCATGTCCGGCTGGGCGACGTGCCAGGCGCCCATCTTGCCGTCACCGTTCTTGTCGCCAGGCTTCTTGTCCTGGATGAAGGTATAAAGGGGCTTGCCGTAGTAGGCCCACTGCTGGGTGCCGTCCTCGCGAGCGACCAGGCTCCAGTCGCCGCTGGCCTGCGCTCCCTGGGCCGCTGCCAGCGGCGGCCAGTTCTTCGCGCACTGCCCGGAACAGGCGGATTGCCCTTCGCTGTCCTTGTCGTAGGTATAGAGCGTCATGCCCTTGCCATCGACCAGCACGCCGTCCTTCTCGGTGGCCGGCGCCACCGTTTCCTGGGCCAGCGCGGCGAACGCCGGCAGGGCCAGCGCCAGACCCAGCGCCAGGTGGATTCTGTTCATCGCGTCTCTCTCCTGTGTCTTCAGGTGGAGCGTTCGCCGCCCGCAGGGACGGCACCGGAACCTGTTGAGCATAGCCCCGCCGCGGGCAGTCGGCGGAAACTACGCCGTTGTGTCACATACCTGACACAATTTCGTTATCTAATGCGGCGCAAGACAGATCGACCCGAGGCAAGACCATGGTTGGCAAGACAATCCTCATCGTTGATGACGAAGCACCGATTCGCGAGATGATCGCCGTGGCCCTGGAGATGGCCGGCTACGAGTGCCTGGAGGCGGAAAATACCCAGCAGGCGCACGCGGTGATCGTCGACCGCAAGCCGGACCTGATCCTGCTCGACTGGATGCTCCCCGGCACTTCCGGCATCGAACTGGCGCGACGCCTGAAGCGTGACGAACTGACCGTCGACATCCCGATCATCATGCTCACCGCCAAGGGCGAGGAGGACAACAAGATCCAGGGCCTGGAGGTCGGCGCCGACGACTACATCACCAAGCCGTTCTCGCCCCGCGAGCTGGTCGCCCGCCTGAAGGCCGTGCTGCGCCGCACCGGGCCTGGCGACAGCGAGGCGCCGATCGAGGTTGGCGGCCTGCTGCTGGACCCGATCAGCCACCGCGTGACCATCGACGGCAAGCCGGCCGAGATGGGCCCCACCGAGTACCGCCTGCTGCAGTTCTTCATGACTCACCAGGAACGCGCCTATACCCGCGGCCAACTGCTGGACCAGGTCTGGGGCGGCAACGTCTATGTCGAGGAGCGCACCGTCGACGTGCATATCCGCCGCCTGCGCAAGGCGCTCGGCGAGGTCTACGAAAATCTGGTTCAGACTGTCCGCGGGACCGGCTATCGTTTCTCCACCAAGAGCTGACCCCGCGCCCGGCCGCCCGGCGGCCGGAGTCGTTTCCCCTGGACGGTCCGTGACGGACCGCCACTGGACAGGATGCAATCCGTCGTGAACCAAGACTGGCGTGGAGCGCTGATCCGCCACCTGCTTCTCGTGCTGGCCGCCAGCCTCGTGCTCGGCGTGGTCAGCGGCCATTACGGCTGGGCCCTGGCCCTCGGCCTGGCTCTCTACCTCGGCTGGACCCTCTGGCAGCTACTGCGCCTGCACCAGTGGCTGCGCAACCACCAGCCAGACGAGCCACCGCCGGACAGCTACGGCCTCTGGGGCGAAGTCTTCGACAATATCTACCACCTGCAACGCCGCAACCAGCGCGCCCGTGGCCGCCTGCAGGCGGTGATCGACCGGATCCAGGAGTCCACCGCGGCCCTGCGTGACGCGGTGATCATGCTCGACAGCGACGGCAACCTGGAATGGTGGAACCTCGCCGCGGAAAACCTGCTCGGCCTGAAGACCCCGCAGGACGGTGGCCAGCCGGTGAGCAACCTGATCCGCCATCCGCGCTTCAAGGAATACTTCGACCAGGAGGATTACCGCGAGCCGCTGGAAATCCCCTCGCCGATCAACGAGCGCCTGCGCCTGCAATTCCACATCACCCTCTACGGCAACCGCGAGCACCTGATGCTGGTCCGCGACGTCACCCGCGTCCACCAGCTGGAGCAGATGCGCAAGGATTTCGTGGCCAACGTCTCCCACGAGCTGCGCACGCCGCTGACGGTGATCGCCGGCTACCTGGAGACCCTCCTCGACAACGTCGAGGATGTGAACCCGCGCTGGCTGCGCGCCCTGCAGCAGATGCAGCAGCAGGCCGGACGCATGCAGAACCTGCTCAACGACCTGCTCCTGCTGGCCAAGCTGGAGGCCACCGACTACCCCGGCGACAACAAGCCGGTGGCGGTGGACGCTCTCCTCGCCAGCATCCGTAACGACGCCCAGGCCCTGTCCGCCGGGCGCAACCACCGCATCAGCCTGGACGCCGCCCCCGCTGTGCAGCTCAAGGGCAGCGAGGCGGAACTGCGCAGCGCCTTCTCCAACCTGGTATTCAACGCGGTGAAGTACACCCCCGACGAAGGCGAGATCCGCATCCGCTGGTGGGCCGACGAACAGGGCGCGCACCTGTCGGTGCAGGACACAGGTATCGGCGTCGACCCCAAGCACCTGCCGCGCCTGACCGAGCGCTTCTACCGGGTGGACTCCAGCCGCGCCTCCAACACCGGCGGCACCGGCCTCGGCCTGGCCATCGTCAAGCACGTGCTGATCCGCCACCGCGCGCGCCTGGAAATCAGCAGCGTGCCCGGCAAGGGCAGCACCTTCACCTGCCATTTCGCCCCGGCGCAGGTCGCCGAGGCCGAGCGCAAGGCGCCGAAGTGAACATCGTCGCAGTGCCGCGCCGCCGGCGTCGGCACGGCCAAGGCTTGCAAGCGACGACACAGCCCCTCATTCTTAAGGGCCTTTTGGCTACCGCACACCCCCATGGACCCTTCTCCTAGTACCAGCATCGCCACCTATTTCGCCGATGCCGGCCTGATCCTCTTCGCGCTTTTCCTCGTCCTGCTCAATGGCTTCTTCGTCGCCGCCGAGTTCGCCATGGTCAAGCTCCGCGCCACCCGCGTGGAAACCATCGCCAAGCAGCACGGCTGGCGCGGCGCCATCCTGCGCAAGGTTCACAACCAGCTGGACGCCTACCTGTCCGCCTGCCAGCTGGGCATCACCCTGGCCTCCCTGGGCCTGGGCTGGGTCGGCGAGCCGGCCTTCGCCGAACTCCTGGAACCGCTGCTGGCGATGATCGGCGTGCATTCCGACGAACTGATCCGCGGGATCTCCTTCTTCACCGCGTTCTTCATCATTTCCTACCTGCACATCGTGGTCGGCGAGCTGGCGCCCAAGTCCTGGGCGATCCGCAAACCGGAACTGCTGTCGCTGTGGACGGCGGTGCCGCTGTACCTCTTCTACTGGCTGATGTACCCGGCGATCTGGCTGCTCAACGCCAGCGCCAACGCCATCCTCAAGATCGCCGGCCAGGGCGAGCCCGGCCCGCACCACGAGCATCACTACAGCCGCGACGAACTGAAGCTGATCCTCCACTCCAGCCGCGCCCAGGACCCCAGCGACCAGGGCATGCGCGTGCTGGCCTCGGCGGTGGAGCTGGGCGAGCTGGAGGTGGTCGACTGGGCCAACTCCCGCGAAGACCTGGTCTACCTCGAGCACGACGCGCCGCTGGCGGACATCCTCGCGGTGATCCGCCGCCATAAGTACAGCCGCTACCCGGTCTGGGACAGCCACAAGGGCGAGTTCATCGGCCTGCTGCACATCAAGGACCTGCTGCTGGCGCTGTCCGCCCTGGACAGCCTGCCGGAGACCTTCGACCTCGACGAACTGGTGCGCCCGCTGGAGATCGTCACCAAGCACACCCCGCTGTCGCGCCTGCTGGAGCAGTTCCGCAAGGGCGGCGCGCACTTCGCCGTGGTGGAAGAGGCCGATCACAAGGTGGTCGGCTTCCTGACCATGGAGGACGTGCTGGAAGTGCTGGTCGGCGACATCCAGGACGAACACCGCAAGACCGAGCGCGGCATCCTCGCCTACCAGCCGGGCAAGCTGCTGGTGCGCGGCGACACACCGCTGTTCAAGCTCGAGCGCCTGCTCGGCATCGACCTCGATCATGTCGAGGCGGACACTCTCGCCGGGCTGGTCTACGACACCCTGAAGCGGGTGCCGGAGGAAGAGGAAGTCCTCGACACCGAGGGCCTGCGGATCATCGTGAAGAAGATGCGCGGTCCGAAGATCGTCCTGGCCAAGGTGGTCAAGCTCGACTGAGACGAGCCGGCGCCGCCACGGCGCCGGTGACTTTTCAAGGCTCGCGGACGATAGCGAAGTTCGGCAGGCTGTCGACCGGCTGGGCGAAGTCGTAGGGAATCGACTCCAGCGCCAGGCCGACGTTGCGCTGGATCACGAAGTGCAGGTGCGGCCCGCTGCTGTTGCCGGTGTTGCCGGAGCGCGCCAGCGGCGTGCCGACCTGGACCCGCTGGCCCTCGGCGACCAGCACCGAATGGCGCATCAGGTGCAGGTAGACGCCCATGGTGCCGTCGTCGTGCAGGATGCGGACGAAGTTGCCCGAGGGATTGTTGCCGCGCCCGCTCTGGTTGTTCTCGATCTTCACCACGGTGCCGCCGCGGGCGGCGATGATCGGCGTGCCCTCGGGCATGGCGATGTCCATCGCGTAGCGGCCCTTGGGGGTGAAGTGGCTGTACTTGCCATTGGCGCCCTGGGACAGGCGGAACGGCCCGCCGCGCCAGGGCAGCGGATAGCGATAGAGCAGCGGCTGCTGGCGCGGGTCGCCGAGCGCATAGCGCAGCTTCGGCGTGTAGCTCATCGGCTTGCCGGCCTTGCGCGGCGCCAGGGTCGCCAGGCGCACCTGGCTGCGCGCCGGGACCACCCAGCGAATCGGCCCGTCGGGCACCCCAACGGCATTGCGCGGGTTGCGGATCCGCAACTCGACCTCGACCGGCGCGTAGAGGTCGTTGCGCACCTGCAGGGTCTCGCCACCCGCGTGCTTCTTCGTCTCCAGCTTCACTTCCCGTTCCAGGTGCTCGACCATCCGGTCGCGGAAGACGAACACCTGCGCCCCGGCCACGGCGCGGTCGGAGTAGGTCACCACGCCATTGGCGTCGGTGTACTTGTAGATGGTCAGGGCCGCAGCCGGAGCTGCCGCGGCGAACAGGCCACAGAGAAGGAGAAGGCGCCCTAGCATGACTGCACGGATCGTGTCGTTCTGGTTATCCCGAATCGGCAAGACTAGCAGCGCTTTATTGCCAGGGCGAGACGACAGCGAGCGGGCTGTGAACGGATCGTCGGGAAAAAACCCGCTCAGGCGCCGGGAACGTAGTGCTTCTGGGTACTTCCGCGGGCGATCAGGCGCGACAGGTAGTCGAGCTTCTGCGGGTCGCGGTCGACGAAACGCAGGGTCAGCAGCAGCCAATCGCTATCCGGCTTCGGCTCCAGCGCGGCGATGGCGTGCAGGTAGCCGTTCAGGCGCGCCACGTCGCTGTTTTCCTCGAGGTCCAGCACCGCGCTTTCCAGCACCTGCGGCAGCGGGTCGGCGCGCTTCACCACCAGTTGCGCTTCCTTCAGGCTGACCGCCTTGATCACGCAGGGCATGCTGCTCTGCGGCAGGCGCAATTGCGCCTGGCCCAGCGGGTTGCCGCTGCCGGCGGGACGCGCGCTGGCCTGGGGAGCCGAAGCCGGCTTCGGCGCGGGAGCCGGTTTTGCCGGACTGGCGGCGGGCTTGATCACCTCGGCGCGACCGCCGGTCAGGGCGGCCAGCGAATCGTTGGCCATGCCGCTGGCGATCTCCCGGCGCGGCGCGTGGGCCGCCAGGGCTTCCAGCTTGCCGCTGCGGCTCAGGGCCTTCTTGATCTTGGCCACCAACTGGTCATTGGAGAATGGCTTGCCGATGTAGTCCGACACCCCGGCCTGGATCGCCTGGACCACGTTCTCCTTGTCGCCGCGACTGGTGACCATGATGAACGGGGTAGTCTTGAGGTTTTCCTGGGCACGGCACCAGGTCAGCAGTTCGAGGCCGGACATCTCCGGCATCTCCCAGTCGCAGAGGATCAGGTCGACGTTCTGCCGACTGAGCAATTGCTGGGCCTTGCGGCCGTTCACGGCCTCCTCGATATGAAGGCCGGGGAAGTTGTCGCGCAACCCTTTCTTCATCAGATCTCGGATGAAGGGGGCGTCATCCACCACTAGCGCGCTGACTTTGCTCATCGACTTCTCCTGGACAGGTTCGCCTAGGATAGCCTCCCCTGCTGGCAGGATGCCAAGCCTTGCTGCAGTCGCGCGAAGAAACAAGGCTCCAGGTCAAGGGAGCCTTGCCTGCGGAAGATCACTCGCCGCGGTTGTTCTCGACCTCTTCCTTCATGCGGGTCAGGCCGATGTGACGAACGTCGGTGCCGCGAACCAGGTAGATCACCAGCTCGGCGATGTTGCGCGCATGGTCGCCGATGCGCTCCAGCGAGCGCAGGGCCCAGATGATGTTGAGCACGCGGGATATCGCCCGCGGGTCTTCCATCATGTAGGTGACCAGCTCGCGCAGGGCGGTCTTGTATTCGCGATCGACGGTCTTGTCGTACTGCGCCACGGACAGCGCCAGGTCGGCATCGAAGCGGGCGAAGGCGTCCAGTGCCTCCTGCACCATCTTCTGTACCTGGCTGCCGATGTGCCGAACCTCGACGTAGCCGCGCGGCGACTCGCCTTCCTCGCACAGCTGGATGGCGCGGCGGGCGACCTTGGAGGCCTCGTCGCCGATCCGCTCGAGGTCGATCACCGACTTCGAGATGCTGATGATCAGGCGCAGGTCGGAGGCCGCCGGCTGACGCCGGGCGAGGATACGCACGCACTCCTCGTCGATGTTGCGCTCCATCTGGTTGATCTGGTCGTCGATCTCGCGGACCTGCTGGGCGAGGCCGGAGTCGGCGTCGATCAGCGCGTTGACCGCGTCGTTGACCTGCTTTTCCACCAGCCCGCCCATGGCCAGGAGGTGGCTGCGCACATCCTCCAGCTCGGCGTTGAACTGCTGGGAGATGTGATGGGTGAGACTGTCTTTGTTGATCATGTGGGGAATCCTTCTGGAGCCGCTGCGACCGGTGACATCAACGAGCTACGGAGAGCGCCGGAGGCAGCGGTATCGCCGCGCCTCCGGACGCGCCGCTAGCCGTAGCGGCCGGTGATGTAGTCTTCGGTCTGCTTCTTCGCCGGGTTGGTGAACAGCGTATCGGTGTCGCCGAACTCGATCAGCTTGCCCATGTACATGAACGCCGTATAGTCGGAAACCCGCGCGGCCTGCTGCATGTTGTGGGTAACGATGACGATGGTGAACTTCGACTTCAACTCGTAGATCAGCTCTTCGATCTTCAGCGTGGAGATCGGGTCCAGCGCCGAGCACGGCTCGTCGAGCAGCAGCACTTCCGGTTCCACCGCGATGGTCCGGGCGATCACCAGGCGCTGCTGCTGGCCACCGGACAGGCCGAGGGCGGACTCGTGCAGGCGATCCTTCACCTCCTCCCACAGCGCAGCCCCCTTCAGCGCCCACTCGACGGCCTCGTCAAGTACGCGCTTCTTGTTGATGCCCTGGATACGCAGGCCGTAGACCACGTTCTCGTAGATGCTCTTGGGGAACGGGTTGGGCTTCTGGAACACCATGCCGACGCGACGGCGCAGCTCGGCGACGTCGACGCCCTTGGCGAAGATGTTGTGGCCATCGAGGCGGATCTCGCCTTCGACGCGGCAGCCGTCCACCAGGTCGTTCATCCGGTTGAAGCAGCGCAGCAGGGTCGACTTGCCGCAGCCGGACGGGCCGATGAAGGCGGTCACGCGCTGCTTCGGAATGTTCATCCGGACGTCGAACAGGGCCTGCTTGGCGCCGTAGAACAGGTTCAGCCCGGGCACTTCCAGTTCGACACTTTCGGAAGCCAGGTCGAGGCTCTGGCGGTCGCGGCCGAGCGCATCGAAGTTGATGCCGTGGCTGGCGGTCTCGTTTTGCATGGGAAGCTCCCTCAATCAGTTTTCCAGGGCCTTGTACTTCTCGCGCAGGCGATTGCGGATCGCGATGGCGGAGAAGTTCAGCAGGGCGATCACCACGACCAGCAGCAACGCCGTAGCGTATACCAGCGGCCGTGCGGCCTCGACGTTGGGGCTCTGGAAACCGACGTCGTAGATATGGAAACCGAGGTGCATGATCTTCTGGTCGAGATGCACGTACGGATAGTTACCGTCGACCGGCAGCGACGGTGCCAGTTTCACCACGCCGACCAGCATCAGCGGCGCCACTTCGCCGGCGGCACGAGCCACGGCGAGGATCAGGCCGGTCATCATCGCCGGGCTGGCCATCGGCAGGACGATCTTCCACAGCGTTTCCGCCTTGGTCGCGCCGAGCGCCAGGGAGCCTTCGCGGACCGCGCGCGGAATCCGCGCCAGGCCTTCCTCGGTGGCGACGATCACCACCGGCACGGCGAGGATCGCCAGGGTCAGCGAGGCCCAGAACAGTCCGGGGGTACCGAAGGTCGGCGCCGGCAGGGCCTCGGGGAAGAACAGCCGGTCGATGGAACCGCCCAGCACGTAGACGAAGAAGCCCAGGCCGAACACGCCGTAGACGATCGCCGGTACGCCGGCGAGGTTGTTCACGGCGATGCGGATCACGCGGGTCAGCGGCCCCTGCTTGGCGTACTCGCGCAGGTAGACCGCAGCGATCACGCCGAACGGGGTGACGATCAGCGCCATCACCAGGGTCATCATCACGGTGCCGAAGATCGCCGGGAAGATACCGCCCTCGGTATTGGCCTCGCGCGGATCGTCGCTGAGGAACTCCCAGAGCTTCTTGAAGTACACCGTCATCTTGGTGCCCAGGCCCATGGCGTTGGGCTGGTAGGCATGCACCAGCTTGCCAAGGGTGATTTCGCTCTCGCGGCCGCTGGCGTCGCGCATTACCACGCTGTCGCGGTTGAACTCCTGGTGCAGGCCGTTGAGCTGCTCTTCCAGGACCTTGTAGCGCGCCTGCAACTCGCTGCGCTCGGCGGCCAGGTCGGCCTGGGCGGCGGCGTCCAGCTTGCCGTCCAACTGCAACTTGCGCTCTTTCAGGCGCAGGCGCTCAAGACCGTGGTTGATCCCGCCGATGTCGCCCTTCTCCAGCTTGTAGAGCTTGGCGTAGAGGTCATCCACCCGCTGCATGCGCTTTTGCAGTTCGCCTACCGCGGCGTCGCCTTCGGCGACCACCTGGCCGTTCTCCTTGACGCTCAGCAGGTAGCCGTAGAAGTTGCCCCACTCGCGGCGTTCGAGAACCATCAGCGCTTCGGGACGCTTGATGTCCTGCAGCCACTCGCCGACGACCCAGGAGAAATCGCTGCCGTAAAGCTCGCGGTTGCCCAGCTTGAGCAGCTCGCGGGTCATGAATTCGGGGCCGGCCTCCGGGACCGGCATGCCGGCGCTGCGCAGGCGCGCGCGCGGCACTTCCTCGGCCTGGACCACCTCGCCGATCACGGTCTTGGCGGCTTCGCCAGGGATCTGGTAAGTCGCCTCGATGACGTTCGCCGGCCAGAAGTGGCCGAGGCCGCGTACCGCGATCACCGCCAGCAGGCCGATGGTCATGATCACCGCGATCGACACCGCGCCGGCGTTCATCCACACCCAGGGCGAGCCGCTGCCGAACCAGGCTTTGACGGTTTCCTGTTTCTGTTTCACAGAGCTATACCTCCGCCGCTTACAACGACGCGTATTTCTTGCGCAGACGCTGACGGATCAGCTCTGCCAGGGTGTTCATCACGAAGGTGAACGTCAGCAGTACCAGCGCCGAGAGGAACAGCACGCGGTAGTGGCTGCCGCCGACCTCCGACTCGGGCATCTCCACCGCGACGTTGGCTGCCAGGGTGCGCATGCCTTCGAAGATGTTCAGTTCCATCACCGGGGTATTGCCGGTCGCCATCAGCACGATCATGGTCTCGCCGACGGCGCGGCCCATGCCGATCATCAGCGCCGAGAAGATGCCTGGGCTGGCGGTCAGGATCACCACGCGGGTCAGCGTCTGCCAGGGCGTGGCGCCCAGGGCCAGGGAGCCGTAGGTAAGGCTGCGCGGCACGCTGAAGATGGCGTCTTCGGCGATCGAGAAGATATTCGGGATCACCGCGAAGCCCATTGCCAGCCCGACGATCAGGGCATTTCGCTGGTCGTAGGTGATGCCCAGGTCGTGGCTCAACCAGAGGCGCATGTCGCCGCCGAAGAAGGTGGTCTCCAGGTGCGGGCTCAGCCACAGGGCGAAGGCGCCGACGGCGAGCACCACCGGGATCAGCAGCGCGGCTTCCCAGCCGGCCGGCAGGCTCAGGCGGATACGCTCGGGCAGGCGGCTCCAGAGCAGGCCGGCGAGAAGGATGCCCAGCGGCGTCAGCAACAGCAGGCTGAATACTCCCGGCAGGTGGCCTTCGACGTAGGGTGCCAGGAACAGGCCGGCGAAGAAGCCGAGGATCACCGTCGGCAGCGCCTCCATCAGCTCGATCACCGGCTTGACCTTGCGGCGCATCGCCGGAGCCATGAAATAGGCGGTGTAGACGGCGGCCGCGATGGCCAGCGGAGCTGCCAGGATCATCGCGTAGAAGGCGGCCTTGAGCGTGCCGAAGGTCAGCGGCGAGAGGCTCAGCTTCGGTTCGAAGTCGGTGGTCGCGGCGGTGGACTGCCAGACGTAGGCCGGCTTGTCGTAGCTCTCGTACCAGACCTTGCCCCAGAGCGCGCTCCAGGAGATTTCCGGGTGCGGGTTGCTCAGGGCGAAGCGGTGGATCTTGCCACCCTGCTCCAGCAGCAGGCGGTTGGCCCGCGGCGACAGGGTGATGACCCCGGAAGAGTCGGCGACCGGCTGGACCAGCAGGGTACGGTGCGCCGTGCTGTGGAAGACGCCGAGGTTGCCCTTCTCGTCCAGGGCGATGAAGCCCTTGCGCCGTTGTTCCGGAGCGATGGCGCTGATCGGCGCGCCATCCAGGTTGAAGTCGCGAACGTGCGACAGGCGCGGTTCGCCGTCGGTATCGCGAGCCATGAACCACTGGGCGATGCCACCCTTGGAATCGCCCACCAGCAGCGAGATGCCGCCCAACAGCTGGGTGCTCGCGGTGACCTCGGCGTTGGGGTCTTCCAGCAGCTTGTAGCGACCGTTCAACTGGCGGCTGTGCAGGTCGAACACATCGGCGGTGGCACGTCCGTTGATCACGTACAGCCACTGCTTGCGCGGGTCGAGGTAGATGGCTTTCACCGGTTCGGCGATCTGCGGGAGTTCGATGCGCTCCTCGTCCAGCGTGCTTTCGCCGGTCAGCATGTTCTCTTCGCGAGTCATGCTCAACAGCAGCAGTTGCTTGTCGACGGAGCCAGCCAGCAGCAGGCTGTCGTCGCCGGCATTGATGCTCACATGCTCCAGCGGGCGGCCCTGCGGATCGAGACCGATCGGGGTCTCGCCGTAGGGGAAGGCGATCTCCGGGGTGATGGTCTTCTTGTTGTCCGGGTAGGTGACCTTGTAGGTGTGCTGGAACACCAGCACCTGTCCGTTGGACAGGCCCAGGGCGACCGTCGGGCTGCCCGGCTGGTCCTGGGCGATCGAGCGGATCTCGCTGCCCGCCGGAAGCGGCAGAGCGACACGCTTCAGTTCGACGCCGGTCTTGGCGTTGAAGAAGAGGATCTCGCCCTGGCCGCCAACGCGCATGGCCACCTGGTTCTGCTCCTCGATGCTGAGCAGCAGGGGCACCTGCGCCTGCTGCATCCAGGCCGGAGTCAGCGCTTCGCGGGTCTCCAGGTCGGCGCCGCGGAACAGCGGGAGCACGACGTAGGCCAGGTAGAAGAAGATCAGGGTGATCGCCGCCAGCACGGCCAGGCCGCCGACCAGCACGTACCAGCGGGTCAGGCGGTCCTTGAGGGCACGGATGCGGCGCTTGCGTTGCAGGGCTGGCGTATTGAAGTCAATCCGCTCGGGAGCAAGGGAGGAGTTCATCGGGGAGTTGGCCATGTCGTTCATGGGGTGACACCCTAAAGGCTCTGTATGACAGACAGATGACAGCAACATGACGCAACAAAGCCCGCCAGCAGAGCCTCGCTGGCGGGAAAGGCCGGCGGGTCCTAGCGCCCGCCGGCAGAGCCTTCATGCCTGGACGGCCCATCGCTGGGCCATCCGCTCAAGTCACTGGATTACAGGCCCAGTTCCTTGATCGCCTTCTCGGCCACCTTGGCCGGCAGCGGGATGTAGCCGTCCTTGACCACGACCTGCTGGCCGGTCTTGGACAGAACCAGCTTGAGGAACTGAGCCTCCAGCGGATCCAGCGGCTTGTTCGGCGCCTTGTTCACGTAGACGTAGAGGAAGCGCGACAGCGGGTAGGTGCCGTTCAGGGCGTTCTGCTCGTTGTCCTCGACGAAGGCAGCGCCTTCCTTCTTGGCCAGGGCCACGGTCTTCACGCTGGCGGTCTTGTAGCCGATACCGGAGTAGCCGATGCCGTTCAGCGACTGGCTGACCGACTGCACCACGGAAGCCGAACCCGGCTGCTCGTTGACGTTCGGACGGAAGTCGCCTTTGCACAGGGCTTCTTCCTTGAAGTAGCCGTAGGTGCCGGAAACCGAGTTGCGGCCGAACAGTTGCACCGGCTTCTTCGCCCAGTCACCGGTCAGGCCCAGGTCGCCCCAGGTCTTCACGTCCTGCTTGCTGCCGCACAGGCGGGTAGCGGAGAAGATCGCATCGACCTGCTGCATGGTCAGGCCTTTGATCGGGTTGTCCTTGTGCACGAAGATCGCCAGGGCGTCGACAGCGACCGGGACGGCGGTCGGCTTATAGCCGTACTTCTGCTCGAAAGCCTGCAGCTCGACGTCCTTCATCTTGCGGCTCATCGGGCCCAGGTTGGCGGTGCCTTCGGTCAGGGCCGGCGGCGCGGTAGAAGAGCCGGCAGCCTGGATCTGGATGTTCACGTTCGGATAGAGGCGCTTGTACTCCTCGGCCCACATGGTCATCAGGTTGGCCAGAGTGTCGGAGCCGACGCTCGACAGGTTGCCCGACACACCGCTGGCTTTCTGATATTCCGGCAGCGCCGGGTCGATCGCGGCTACCGCGGAAGCGGCGCCTACGCCTGCGGCGACGAACGTCAGGGCCGCCATCAAACGCTTGAGTTTCATGCCTTGCTCCTTGGACAGGATGGGGTTGGATGGAACGGGGGCCAGTATCGTCAGGCCGCATGAAGACTCTATGAAAGGAATGTGACAGTTGGATGAAATGCCATCAGCCTTCCGACATTTTTCCGCAAGCCTTGGGAGAAGCCCTGCCACACCCCTAAAAGCCTGGAAACACAAGGGCTCCAGCCTTTCACGGAGGGGCCCGGGAGGCCCTCTGGAGCGCGTTTTCGATCCGCCTGGGGGAGGTAGCCGTCCATCCGTCTCATGCAGGATGGGTAGTTTCCAGGGCAATTGTGACAGTCGCCGCCGGCATTCGCAGTCGAGAAAAGAAGCGAGGAAGCACGCCTTTTTCCGCGCGCAAAAGCAAAACCCCTGGTCATCGCTAACCAGGAGTTTTGGGATAGGAGCTTGACGATGACCTACTCTCACATGGGGAGACCCCACACTACCATCGGCGATGCGTCGTTTCACTTCTGAGTTCGGGAAGGGATCAGGTGGTTCCAACGCTCTATGATCGTCAAGCAATTCGGTTGGATATCCGTTCGCTTGGGCTTACGTTTATCCGAATTCAGGTATGTGATTTCAAGGTGTTTGCGGTTCATGCGAACTTTCGGTTCGTCGACTTCACCTTACAACACACAATCATCAGATTGTTTGGGTGTTATATGGTCAAGCCTCACGGGCAATTAGTACTGGTTAGCTCAACGCCTCACAACGCTTACACACCCAGCCTATCAACGTCGTAGTCTTCGACGGCCCTTCAGGGGAATCAAGTTCCCAGTGAGATCTCATCTTGAGGCAAGTTTCCCGCTTAGATGCTTTCAGCGGTTATCTTTTCCGAACATAGCTACCCGGCAATGCCACTGGCGTGACAACCGGAACACCAGAGGTTCGTCCACTCCGGTCCTCTCGTACTAGGAGCAGCCCCTCTCAAATCTCAAACGTCCACGGCAGATAGGGACCGAACTGTCTCACGACGTTCTAAACCCAGCTCGCGTACCACTTTAAATGGCGAACAGCCATACCCTTGGGACCGGCTTCAGCCCCAGGATGTGATGAGCCGACATCGAGGTGCCAAACACCGCCGTCGATATGAACTCTTGGGCGGTATCAGCCTGTTATCCCCGGAGTACCTTTTATCCGTTGAGCGATGGCCCTTCCATACAGAACCACCGGATCACTAAGACCTACTTTCGTACCTGCTCGACGTGTCTGTCTCGCAGTCAAGCGCGCTTTTGCCTTTATACTCTACGACCGATTTCCGACCGGTCTGAGCGCACCTTCGTACTCCTCCGTTACTCTTTAGGAGGAGACCGCCCCAGTCAAACTGCCCACCATACACTGTCCTCGATCCGGATTACGGACCAGAGTTAGAACCTCAAGCATGCCAGGGTGGTATTTCAAGGATGGCTCCACGCGAACTGGCGTCCACGCTTCAAAGCCTCCCACCTATCCTACACAAGCAGGCTCAAAGTCCAGTGCAAAGCTACAGTAAAGGTTCACGGGGTCTTTCCGTCTAGCCGCGGATACACTGCATCTTCACAGCGATTTCAATTTCACTGAGTCTCGGGTGGAGACAGCGCCGCCATCGTTACGCCATTCGTGCAGGTCGGAACTTACCCGACAAGGAATTTCGCTACCTTAGGACCGTTATAGTTACGGCCGCCGTTTACCGGGGCTTCGATCAAGAGCTTCGCTTGCGCTAACCCCATCAATTAACCTTCCGGCACCGGGCAGGCGTCACACCCTATACGTCCACTTTCGTGTTTGCAGAGTGCTGTGTTTTTAATAAACAGTCGCAGCGGCCTGGTATCTTCGACCAGCCAGAGCTTACGGAGTAAATCCTTCACCCTAGCCGGCGCACCTTCTCCCGAAGTTACGGTGCCATTTTGCCTAGTTCCTTCACCCGAGTTCTCTCAAGCGCCTTGGTATTCTCTACCCGACCACCTGTGTCGGTTTGGGGTACGGTTCCTGGTTACCTGAAGCTTAGAAGCTTTTCTTGGAAGCATGGCATCAACCACTTCGTCATCTAAAAGACGACTCGTCATCAGCTCTCGGCCTTGAAACCCCGGATTTACCTAAGATTTCAGCCTACCACCTTAAACTTGGACAACCAACGCCAAGCTGGCCTAGCCTTCTCCGTCCCTCCATCGCAGTAACCAGAAGTACAGGAATATTAACCTGTTTCCCATCGACTACGCTTTTCAGCCTCGCCTTAGGAACCGACTAACCCTGCGTCGATTAACGTTGCGCAGGAACCCTTGGTCTTTCGGCGTGGGTGTTTTTCACACCCATTGTCGTTACTCATGTCAGCATTCGCACTTCTGATACCTCCAGCAAGCTTCTCAACTCACCTTCACAGGCTTACAGAACGCTCCTCTACCGCGTCACTTACGTGACACCCGCAGCTTCGGTGTGTGGTTTGAGCCCCGTTACATCTTCCGCGCAGGCCGACTCGACTAGTGAGCTATTACGCTTTCTTTAAAGGGTGGCTGCTTCTAAGCCAACCTCCTAGCTGTCTAAGCCTTCCCACATCGTTTACCACTTAACCACAA